>CAZPYA010000160.1:0-4316 GCA_964590255.1 uncultured bacterium | reverse complement strand
GCCAGGTGAACCTGGGCGGCACCGCGGTGGGCACCGGGCTCAACGCCGACCGCAAATACATCTACGCCGTGGTGGACTTCCTGCGGCAGGCTACCGGGCTCAATCTTGCCCGCGCGGAAAACTCCATCGATCTGACGCAGAACGCCGATGTCTTCGCAGAGGTGAGCGGGCTGCTGAAGACCGCGGCGGTGACGCTGGCCAAGCTCGCCGGCGATCTGCGGCTGCTCTCCGCCGGCCCTCGCGCCGGCATCGCCGAGATTCGCCTGCCCGAGCGGCAGGCCGGCTCCTCCATCATGCCCGGCAAGGTGAACCCGGTCATCCCCGAGGCGGTCACCCAGGCGGCCTTCCAGGTCATCGCTAACGACGCGGCGATCACGCTGGCGGCGCAGGCGGGGCAGCTCGAGCTGAACGCCTTTCTGCCGCTCATCGCCCACAACCTGCTGCAGTCGCTGGACCTGCTGCACGGTGCGGTGACGATCTTCATCGAGCACTGCCTGCGCGACCTGACGGTAGACGAAGCGCAAACCCGCCGCTGGCTCGACGGCAGCTTCGCCCTCGCCACCGCCGTCGCCCCCTATATCGGCTATCACGCCGCCTCAGACGTCGCCCGCGCCGCCGGCGAACGGAACGCCACCGTGCGCGCCATCCTGCTGGAGCGCAACCTGTTCACCGCCGATGAACTCGACGCCATCACCTCCGCCTACGAGCTGACGACGCCGGGCGTGGCCGGCGAGAAGACGGTAAAGCGGGCAAGCGAGCCGGGGGAGACGGAAGGGTAGGCGCATACAGATAGACCGATCACCTTGTGGGGCACCTTGTGGGGCAGTTGCCGTCTACATATTTGGCGAAATGCCCCACAAGGCGAGAGACGCGGAGCTTCCACGCCTCACCTTACCCCTGCCTTACCCCTGCCTCTGCAAAAATGTAAAAAAACGGGGGTAAGAAACTATCTCAACACGGCTCGCAGCCGTCTTTCGGGTCTGTTTCACGCCTGACGGCGGTGACGGTATTTCGCTGTTACGGTACGGGCGGCAGTATAGCAGAAATAGCGGCTTTTGTCAAGCATATGTTTGCTAGACAGGGCACACCTGTCCAGCATACCTTCTGATTTCCCGATCAGGTTTGCTTTGGCAGCCGCAGGTCGGGGTGGTCGCGGTCGGATTGGTGCGCTTGCTTGCCACAGACCCCACCCCGGCCTGAAGGCCACCCCTCCCCATGCTGGAGAGGGGGAAACGCGGATGTATTATCGCTGCCAGCACACTCGAGCCGAATGCTGCCGCAGGTGCCCGCGTCAAGGGACGGGGGTGTCAGAGCAGGGAGCAACTTTCGGCACCGTAGGTACGTATGCCACCCGTCAACGCAGCGCGCGACCGGGTGCTGAGTGAAAGCGGCGATTCTCGCCGCACGCCACCATGCGCCGTTTTTCAGCGCAATTCCCACCCGCGCAGCGTCTCCGCGAAGGGGTAGCTGGTGAGGTCCAGGTGGAGGGGGGTGACGGAGATTTTGCCTTGCATCACCGCTTCGCCGTCGCTGCCGGCGCCGGCGGCGTCCTCGATAATCTCGCCGCCCAGCCAGTAGTAGTCGCGGCCGCGCGGGTCCTGGCGGCGTTCCACGCGGCCCTCGTAGCGGCGCTTGCCCTGGCGGGTGATCTCCACGCCGAGGATCTCCGCGTCCGGCAGGTTGGGCACGTTCACGTTCAGCAGCGTATCGTGGGGCAGGCCTTCGCGCAGCACCTGCTCCACCAGCCGGGCGGTGAAGCGCGCGGCGGGGCCGTAGTCCGGTTGCTCGTAGTCCGCCACCGACACGGCGATGGCCGGCTTGCCGCAGATGGCCCCCTCCATCGCCGCGGAGACGGTGCCGGAATAGGTGAGGTCTTCGCCGAGGTTCGGCCCCAGGTTGATGCCGGAGACCACCACGTCGCACTGGCCGTCCATGACGGCAAACAGGCCCAGCACCACGCAGTCGCTGGGGGTGCCGTTGGCGGCATACCCCTCGCCGCCCCAGGGGATGCGCACCGACTCGATGCGCAGCGGCTTGTGCAGGGTGATGGCGTGGCCGCTGGCGCTGCGCGGGCGCTCGGGCGCCACCACCGTCACCTCGCCCACCACCGCCAGCGCGTCGCGCAGCGCGGCCAGGCCGGCGGCATAGATGCCGTCGTCATTCGTCACCAGGATGCGTGGTCGTGATGCAGTCATAGCGACTCTATTCATTCCCGCCGCGCGCCCGGATTCCCTGCCGCCGTGGCAAAATCGCCGTCGACACCGCCGGGGTACGTCGGCGTCCAACAAAAACGAGTCATTGTATCTCGAATTCCAATACCCGATGTTTCACACGCCGACCAATCGGGAAGAATCGCGTTGGCAGGTGATGAAGCAGTGTCCGTTTCAGCTTCATCGTACTGATCGAAGACCACCGTCAAGCAACGAACAGGCGTCGCAGCACCGGCTTTCCCGATATGCACCAGTGATCGTAGTCCCTGTTCGCGCGCGCCGGTGTCACCGTACAGGATGTCGCAACACGATCGCAGGATTCATAGCCCACCTGCCGCTGCGTGGAGACCACCCCTCCGGTCTCCCGTCCCCCGCATCCCATATCCTGAGGCACCATCGCATATGTCCCTGTCACGCCTGTCCCTCGCCCTCGGCCTGCTGCTGCTCGCCGCCGCCGTGCTGGCCGTCCCGGTCATCTCGTCGCCCAGCCGGCACTTCTCGCGCTCCACCGGCCGCGCCATCGACACCGTGGTCATCCATTACGCCAGCGGCATCAACGTCGACCCCGCCCGCTGGGACGACCCGCAACTGGTGATGCACATCTTCCGCGATTACCGCGTCTCGGCGCACTACCTCATCGCCCGCGACGGCGCCATCCACCGGCTGGTCGACGAGCGGCACGTGGCCTGGCACGCCGGCGGCAGCATCATGCCCGCCCCGGACAACCGGCGCGGCGTGAACCGCTTCTCCATCGGCATCGAGCTGATCGGCACCCGCGCCAGCGGCTTCACCGACGCGCAATACGCCGCGCTGGCCGAACTGGTGCGCGGCATCACCGGCCGCCACCCCATCCGCCACCTGGTGGGCCACGACCAGATTGCCGGCCGCCGCGCGGTGAACCTCGGCCTGCGCAAAGACGTGAAGCCCGATCCAGGCCCGCGGTTCGACTGGGGGCGCTTCCGGGGGATGGTGGAGTGACGGGGAAGGAGCCGGCCTGCACGCATGACTTCATGGTGAAATGCCGCCGTTGCATCTCCCATCCACCAATGCAACCGCCCTCCTCTTTGACAACCGCGCCGTGGCGGAGTATGCTAGGGTATCGTAAAATGGCCGGCATGGATGACCGACCGCAACTCCCCCGTGTACCGGAAAGGAGCGCTCGCAACATGGTTCATCGTCTTCCGGTTTGGCTGGTGTGCGTGCTGGCGCTGGCCCTGGCCGTCATGGTCTGCGCGCAAGACACGGCGCCCACCGACGCGCCAGTGGCTCCCGCGCCGGCGGCGTCCGTGAAGCCACTGCAAATTGAGGCGGACCGCCCCATTGTGCCCTATGAAATTTTCGGCTCGCTGCAGCGCGTCAACGCCGGCATGGTGAGTCCGTGGGACTTCCTGACGGTAGACAGCTCCGCGTGGATTGCCGGCTTGGGCACGGGCACCATCGGCAAGGACAACGCCACCGGCGAGACGCTGACGCTGGCGGGACGCACCTTCATCCGCTCGACCGACCCAAAGACGGGCGTGAAGGTGGTGGAAGTGGCGCGGCCGTACCGCGCGCCCTTCGCGCTGGCGATGCAGAAGCAGCCGGACGGCAGCCAGCCCGTCTTCCCGCGCGTCTTCCGCGTGGAGAACACCGACCCCGCGCTGCTGCACACCATCCTGGAGAACCTGGCGAAGGACGCCGGCACTGCCATCGGCGTGATCGGCTGGACGGATAGCCCGGAGGTGGAAGGCAACGCGCTGAAGCGCGCGCCGACGGACGACAAGTCGCTGACCGGCAGCGAGAAGGACCAGTACCTGGATACCATCCGCGCGAAGGACGCCAGCGTGGCCTTCTTCGGCGTGGTGGTGCCCGCCACGCTGTCGCGGCCGTCCAGCAACTCGGTGCTTATCGCGAAGTATTCCATGGAGTATGACACCGCGCAGGGCCAGCCCTCCGCCGCGCTCATCCACGTCCATGCCGCGCTCATCGACAAGCCGGTGCCGCCCAACTACAGCACCGCCCCGCTCATTCTGGAAGGCATCCGCCAGGCGGCGGTGAAGGACATCTGCCACCTATACGGCTACACCACCGTGAAGCGCGGCGTGTTCCTGGTCTACCGGCTGGATT
>CAZPYA010000159.1:0-5318 GCA_964590255.1 uncultured bacterium | reverse complement strand
CGCCTACCTGGTAGGGGTGTTTTTGAGATCGGCGCGATTTATTGAAGTCGACAGGGTCATTATTGCGCGCCGGCTAACACCCTGGTGCTGCACCACCATATAGTTTGTGCTTTCATGCACAGTCTCTGCTTTTTTCTCTCCCGGTCACCTGGTGCAGGAAAGATTCTTCGCAAACTATCTCAGTAGTCTATGCGCAATATCGGCGGCAGTACGATATCCTGCCGTCACAATCTGGCGTGCTCGCGTTGGAATTGTCCCGGCGGCATGCCGTAGTACCGTGTGAAGACCCGGATGAAATACTCCGGGGTCTGGTACCCACAGTGATAGGCCACCGCTTTGATCGGCATCGTGCCGGCGCACAACAAATCAGTGGCGCGCGCCATGCGACGCTGGGTGAGGTAGGCGATATAGGACATACCGGTAAACGATTGAAACAGTTTCGTGATATGGTGGGGATGTATGCCGACCGCCGCTGCAACCTCAGTGCGCTGAATGGGCTGGTGGAGATGCTCATCGACGTAGGATGCCACGTCGCGCCAGGTGCTCTCCGCCTTGCCGATCTGGCGTGGGTCATCCTCGTTAAGATGGATGAGCGCCAGCGCAAGGATCGCCCGGCACACGGCATCGAGGATTTCCCCCTGCTTCTCGCGTTCGGTCAGGTGCCCCAGCACGCGCAGCAGTTCGCGCCCAGCGATTGAGAAGGATTGTGCGGTGTTATACCCCACAGTCTCCGTCTGGCTATCACCTGGCAGGCGATGCCGGCTGGCGGTGAAGCGGGTATAGCGATCCTTGAATTTGAGACAGACCCGCAGCAAGCGCGTGTCTGGATCGGTCAACGCATCATCCTGCCGGAAGGCAGGTCCGAGCACCAGCAGATCGCCAGGCTGCAGCGTAAGCACCGAGGTGCTGCCGCACACCGTGACGGCCACCGTCCAACGGCCCTCCACTACGGCCTCGATGATGAAACGGCTGCGTTCCCCGATCTCCTGCCCCGCGTGGGACATGTCGAGGCAGAGATGAATGCGCCGCCGCGGACACGCCAGCAGCCGCTCCAGACACGCCTGCAGGCAGCGCCGGGATGCATTGCCGGGAGGCGGAGGCCAGGAAGCATTGTCATCGCGGGTCAGGCACATATTGTGTTAATAATCCAGTAATTCCGTTATCTCTCTCTTTTGTTTATCTTTGCGGTGCGTTATTATGCAAGAGTATAGTGCCTGCACAGAGGTTGACACAGTATACCGGAGAAGCCTGATCATGATACCCGAGCATAAATCCGCCACGGAACCATTGGACCTGGCACGGAAGATCGACGACACCCTCGCCGGGCGACGGCCGTCTGATGCCAACTACCCCTACTTCTCGCCGGATTATGCGCTCCCATTCACGCATATCGGCACCGAGCGGCAGCTCTTCCTCGACAACTATATGCTCGATTATATGGACGGTGTCGAGCGCATACTCGTCACACCGGAGAAGGCGTCGGAGCCGCTACTGGCCTGGAGCAACCTCCCCTGGGAGCAGGCGGGATTCAATCCCGCCGTTGCCGGGGCGCTGCAGGATCCGGAAGACGGACTTTACAAACTCTGGTATATACAAACCATCACCGGCAATATCTTCGGCAACGGACAGGTGCTCTGCTACGCGGAATCTACAAACGCGTTGCACTGGGAGAAGCCGTTGCGCGATGACGCACAGGCCTTCGGCGACTGCAACCGGACCAATATCGTGCATCACGATGTCTGCCACGCCGGCGTCGTGCTCAATCCGCGCTGGCGTGAGGAACCTGACCATAAATTCCTGCTGCTCTACAATCCGTGGTCGGAAGCGCCGGCACGCGGGCAGCGGGTGCTCTCGCGGGTGGCGGCGTCGCCGGACGGCGTGCGCTGGACGGTGATCAGCGACGATGTGCCGCAGCGCCATCAGCATGAGATCCGCATCATCTGGGACGCGGCCACGCAGCAGTATCTCGGCTTCAGCCAGTATTCACACCACTGGCATCACGGCCCGCGCACGCGGCAGGTGGGGCGGCAGACCAGCCCGGATTTCATCCACTGGTCGCCGAAAGCGGTGGCGCTGTCGGTGGACTGGGACCCGACGCTGCCTCCCGACCGCGAGTTCCACGAGGCGTCCATTCGCAAGGTCGGCGGCCTGTATATTCTCATCGTCGGCGAGTGCCACACCGATCCACTCTGGCAAGTCGGCGGCAACGGCGCCAACTGGCGTGATCAGTTTCACGTCACCCTGGCGCTCTACGTCAGCCGCGACGGCGCGCGTTTCACGCGGGCGCATGGTCCGGCGGAGCCCTGGGTGGACAACGGCCCGCCGGGCAGCCCGGATTACGGGTATGCCTGCTTCACCGCCGCCGGCGCGCTCACCAGTGGCGGACGGACGATTATCCCCTACTGCGCCAATCCGGTGCAACAATGGACGATTGAACGTGCCGATAACCCGGTGCTGGCGCCGGAGGCGGCTCGCGTCATTTTCACTGAGCGGTATGCCATTGCAAAAGCGCTGGGTGCTGACCCCTACAGCACGAACACTCGCCGAACCGTGGGTGGGTTGGTGCTGCGCGAGGACGGCTACGCCGCGCTGCGCTGCCGGCACCGGGCAGGGCGCGCGCTCACCAAACAGTTCGTCTTCGAAGGCGACCGGCTGCGTGTGAACGCCGATGTCCGCTTCGGCCATGCCCGGATAGAAGCGCTCGACCCGCACCACCGGCCGTATCCCGGCTTCAGCGCCGCCGAGTGTGACGTCCTGCATGGCGACAGCGTGTGGCATACCATCACCTGGCAGGGCAACTCTGATGTCCGTGCGTTATGGAATCAGCCGGTGCGCCTGGCTATCCACCTCGATGACGCTGACCTGTATGGCTTCGAGTTCTGTTATGAGGGGGAGCAGCCATGAAGTATCTGTTGCTCGACCCCCGCATCATCGAGGATGTGCGCGATGCCCGCCTTGTGCCCGGTCCGGTGACGAAGGAGCCGGCGAATCCCCTCTTTGTTGAGGACCGCCCCTGGGAAGTGCGTCTCGACAATGTCTACGCCAATGTCCGGCATGAGAACGGGCGCTACCGCTGCTGGTACAGCCCCTTCATTGTCGATGAAGCGGAGGCGAACACATCGCCCGGGCAGCGGGCAACAACGCGTTATTACGCCGGTACCCGTGAAGTAGGGGTCTGCTACGCGGAATCGATAGACGGTTTGCACTGGGAGAAGCCAGCGCTGGGGCTGGTGGACTTCACCGGCCCGACGGACAACAACCTTCTTCTCCGCGGCCCCCACGGCGCCGGCATCTTTCGTGATGATCACGACCCTGATCCAGCCCACCGCTACAAGATGCTCTTCGTGCAAGAAGCTAATCATGAGATGGCGGTGGCCTTCTCACCCGATGGGTTACACTGGTCTGATCCCACCCCCTGCACGGAGATGGCCGCGGTCGGTGACACACACAACAACGCCCTCTGGACCGGTGATCGCTACGTCGTCTTCACCCGGTTGTGGAGCCAGGGCGTCTATAAGGGCGTGCGCGTCATGGGTCGGTCGGAAAGTCCGGATTTTCTCCAATGGACGCCAGCAGAACCCGTGCTGCAGGGGCTGGATGACAGCCACCAGGTATACGCCATGCCGGTCTTTCCGTATGGGGACGGCTATCTCGGACTGCCGATGATCTTCGACACAGAAGCGGATCGCGTCTACTCCGAGCTAGCCTGGAGCGCCGACACCGTGCACTGGCAGCGCATAGCCCCCGGCGCGCCGCTCATCCCCAACGGGCCGAACGGCGCGTGGGATTGGGGGTGCGTTTACGCGGCGGCGTATCCGATCATCCGCGACGACGGCATCCAGTTGTATTACGGCGGCAGCGACAATGTGCATACCAACTGGCGGAAGAGCGGCCTGGGGCTGGCGCGCCTGCGACCTGATGGGTTTTCCGGCTATCGCGCTGACGCCGGAGAGATCATCACCCAACCAATCGTCTGCCCTGGCGGACAGCTCACCTTGAACGTGGAGGCGCCTGATGGCTGGGTGGAGGTGCGCATCCTCGACGTCACCGGAAAACTCCTCGCCAGCAGCGACCGCATTGGCGACGGTCTTGCCACGCCTGTCCAGCTTCCCGACTGCACTGGAAAGACCGTCCGCCTGCGCGTTCACTTACATCACGCCACGCTCTACAGCCTTACCTGGGGGCAACCATGAACCATCGCCAACGCTTCCTGGCGACGATGCGCTACCAATCACGCGACCGTGTACCGTTGATGGACCTGGGCTTCTGGAGTGAAACCCTGGCGGCATGGCGAGCCCAAGGTTTGCCTGCATGGGTGACCACCGTCAACACCGATCAGTATTTCGGCATGGACGGCTTCAGCCGTTTTCTGGTAACGCCGGAAGCGACGGACGGCCACGCGCTGGTGCAGCGCGGCGCGGTGCTGCCGCCGGGCTTACGGGTGGGGTTGGTACCGCTGTTTGACGAACTGGTCATCGAGGACCGCGGCGACACGGAGGTGGTGCAGCAAGGCGACGGCATCCGCGTGCACCGCGGCAAGACGATGGGCTCGATCCCCACGGATGCCGGGCACCTGCTCACCGACCGCGCGAGCTGGCGCGCGCATTACCTTCCCCGCCTCGATCCCACCCACCCCCACCGCTACCCGGCGGAGTGGAAGGCCTTCATCGACGCGACCGCCAATCCGGCGCGCGACTACCCGCTCATCCTCTATGGCGGCAGCCTGTATGGCTACCTGCGCAACTGGCTGGGGCTGGAGGTGGTCAGTTGCGTGCTGTATGACGACCCGGCCTGGTTCGAGGAGATGGTCGAGACGGTGGCCGACTGCGCCTATGCGGTGCTCGAGCGCACACTGACGGCCGGCGCCCGCTTCGAGGCGTGCTTCCTGTGGGAAGACATGTGTTATAACAAAGGCCCGCTCATTTCACCGGCGCATTTCCACCGGTTTCTCACTCCGCGCTACCGGCGGCTCACCGACCTGCTGCGCCGGCACGGCATCGACATCATTCTCGTCGACAGCGACGGCCGGGTCGACGAGCTGATCCCCTTGTGGCTGGAGGCCGGCGTGAACGGCATCTCGCCCATCGAGATCGGCACCACGGACGCCGACCCACTGCGCTACCGCCGGGAGTTCGGCCGCGACCTGTTGATGTTTGGCGGCGTGGACAAGCGCATTTTGGCACACTCGCCGGCCGCCATCGACGCCGAACTCACCCGCCTCGCGCCGCTGATGGAAGACGGCGGGTATATCCCGGCGCCGGACCACAAGGTGCCGCCCGATGTACCGCTGGCGCATTATCAGCATTATATCAATGCCA
>CAZPYA010000158.1:0-5494 GCA_964590255.1 uncultured bacterium | reverse complement strand
TCCACCGGCCGCACGCGGTGGAGATCGTGCGGCGCACGGTGAGCTGGCTGCTGGCGCACGACCATGCCGTGTGCATGGCCGACGCGTTGGCCGAGGCCACCGGCTGTGCGGGTTGCGGCTCGCCGGACGAAGAAGCGGCGATGGCGGGGGCCGAGCTGGCGCTGTCCATCGGCGGCGACGGCACCATGCTGAGCACGGCCACGCTGGCGGCGCCCTATGGGGTGCCGGTGCTGGGGGTGAATGCCGGCGCGCTGGGCTTTCTCACCGAGCTAACCCCTGACGAGTTGCCGGAGTACCTGCCGCGGGTGTTGGCGGGCGACTATACCACCGAGCGACGCCTGATGCTGCGCGCGCGGCTGCAGCGCGGCGACGCCGTGATCGCGGAGCAATACGCGCTGAACGACGTGGTGGTGCGCCAGGGCTTCACCAGCCGCATGGTGAACCTGGAAGTGCAGGTGGCCGGGCACCGGCTGGGCCGCTTAGGCGCCGACGGGCTCATCGTCAGCACCCCCACCGGCTCCTCCGCCTATTGCCTGTCCGCCGGCGGGCCGATCATCCATCCGGCGACCTCAGTGGTGGTGCTGGTGCCCATCTGCCCGCACAGCCTGTCCTTCCGCCCGCTGGTCTTTCCCGCTTCCGACGCGCTGGAGATCCTCTGCGAGGGCAACGCCCACGGCGACGAGATGCTGGTGACCACTGACGGCCAGCAGCCCGTGACCGCCTGCCCCGGCGACCGCGTGACCATCACCGCCGCCTCCGAACCGGCGCTGTTGGTGAAGCTGGGCCTGTTCACCTTCTACGACCGCCTGCGGGAGAAGCTGCAGTGGGGCGGGAAGTAGGGGTTCCTACGTCTACACATACGCCAATTATGGAGGGCGAGACTCTGTCGAGCCACAGGCAGTGTGCCTGATCGCCCCCTCGCCCCCGGCCCCTCTCCCCGAGGAGAGGGGAGACAGCGCGCTTCCATTGTGCCTACACGGCCCCCATCCCCCGGCCCCTTCCCCCGTGCCAGCGGGCACAGGGGCAGGGGAGTCTGGTGTCACGAAGCTAGAATGCTTGGCGGCAATAATGGTGCTCGGTCAGGTATAACACAGCGCGTATGTCCCCGGCCCTCCCCCCGTGCCCTTCGTGCACAGGGGGAGGGTGCGAACGATTGATACCCCCTTCCCCTGTTCGCGGAGCATAGCGGAGAGAACGGGGGGAGGGCTGGGGGAGGGCTGGGGGAGGGCTGGGGAGGGGGGCCGATTATAGGGACGCGGCTCGACGGAGTCTCGCCCTCCAGGGGAACCACTCGCCCAAAGGTCCTTACTTCGGATACACCGGGAACATTTCGATGCCGGCGACCCAGAGCGTGCCTTGAATGCCGGTGCTGAGGACGATGCGGAAGCGTGCCGCGTTGTCGTCGGCGCGGCTGGAGGCGTAGAGGTAGGCGCACTCCGTCCAGTCGAAGGTGCCGGTGAGTTTCTTTTCCGCGAAGGGGAGGTAGATGACCGCCGGGTTGAGGCCGACCCACATACTCTGCGTGGCGCCGCCGGTTTGCGCGGCGAAGCGGTGATAGGCGATATTAGCGCCGGGCTGGAGATTCTGCCCCTTCAGCGCGAAGCGCACGTAGTAGACCTTCGTCGGGTCGAAGGTGGTGAAGGAGCGCGTGCCAAGGTCGCTGCCGCCGAATGCCGGGCCCATGGTAATCTTCAGGCTGGGGTGTCCGTTCCATGTCGTGCCCGCGTCGACCGCCACCGTGCCGTCGGTCATCGGGTTCGTCGCGTCAGGCAGCCACCAGTGATCGAGCAAGCCGGGGGTCGCCAGCAGTTCCTCAAAGCCCACCGGCAGGTTGCCGGCACAGCGGCGCGGCAGCACCTGCAGGCCGCCGAGCAGCATGGCGGCGGTGGCGGCGCTGCCGCCGGCGGCGGGCGACGGCCAGTACCCATAACATCCGCCGGAGATGGCGTCGATGCGCGCCATTGACGTCTTTTTGCCGTCTACGCGCTGCACGTGGCCGTCCACGCAGGCGACAATGGCGCCGCTGTTATGGCGGGCGGCGAAGGTGGTGGTGAGGTCGCCGCAGGCGGTCTCACCGGTCGACTCGCGGTCGGCCAGCAACACCAGTGACTCCGGCGGTTCCACGTCGCCCAGCGCCATGCCGCCGAGATAGCCGTTCATGGCGTAGTCGGGGTCGACCGCCGTGCCGCGACGCGAGGACGAGGGGCAATCCCAGGCGCGGCCGGTCATGCCGTAGTCGGCGGTCAGCGCGCTGTTCCACGATGTCGCCACCGGCAGCGTCTCCTCGTGATCCTGCACGAACATCATCACCGCCGTCGCTAGTTGGCGAGCGTTGTTCAGGCAGGTCGCCTCCCGCGCCTTCTCGCGTGCTTTGGCGAACACCGGAAAGAGAATGGCGGCCAGGATGGCGATGATGGCGATGACCACCAGCAATTCGATGAGCGTGAAACCGCGCGTGCGCATGGACAGTTCCTCCGGCGATACACTATTGTTACTATACCATATTCATTGGCATTCGTGGACTATGGATTCAGCGACAGCTTCATCCGCTGGAGCGCCTGGGTGAGGGTCTCGCCGGATTGGCGCACCACGGGGACGACGTGGCCGTCGGCGGCGCTGACGACGACGGCGCGCTTCAGCGTGTGGCGCACGTCGAGGTCGTTCTCCGTCGCAACGCTGTAGCTGCCGCGCGCGGCGGATGGCGCCAGGTCAGCGGTGAAGATGGTGGTCGCCGGCGCGGGGAGCTGCGCCTCGGTTTTTCCGAAGATGGCGGCGTTGATGCCATAGTCTGGAGTGTCGGCGGCGCCTGTTCGCTGCGTAGAGGGGCAGTCGAAGGCGATGGGATTCGCCACGCGCGCGCCCAGGTACGTCGTCCAGGCCTTGTCCACCGGATCGGGGAAGCAGTTGGCGTTGTGGTCCTGCATATACATCTGGATGGCGGTGGCCAGCTCGCGCTGATTGCTCACGCAGAACTCGCGCCGCTCCTTCCCTTCTTTGCTCACCGCGCCCACCGAGGCCGCCAGCATGTGCATCACCCACAGCACGACGCCGCCGAGCAACAGGATGACGATGAGCGCCCCGAACATCCGCATGACGACCTCCCTTTCCCGGTATCTTCCCACCGGGGCGCGGCGTTGTCAAGCAGACCAAAATGATCGGGGCGCGACTCTCGCCGCGCCCCGATGCGTTCGTCCGACAGCCGCGGTTACGGCGTGTCGAAGAGCAGGCAGGTGAGGCCGATGCCGCAACTGGGGGCCGTCTGCGTGAACTTGATGGTGAAGGTGCCGCCGGCGGGATTGGACGCCATGAAGGACAGCCGGCACCAGATCGGGCCGACCACCGTGTTAGTGAAGGTCGACGAGACTTTCTTCGTCGTGCCCGCTTCGGCGATCTCGGCGGTGATGGTGTTGCCCACGCCCAACGCCGCGTGCGCCGCCAGCGCGAAGGTGACGATGTGCGTGGCGTTATCCGTCACGATGATCTGCATCTGGTTGCCCAGTTGGCGGCCGCCCGTGCCGTTCACCCGCGGACAGATCGAGTAGACGATGGTGCTGGGGGCGGCTTTGATTGTCGCCGACACTTTGATGTTGCTGCCCGCGCCATCGCCGCCTTGCTGGTAGAAGGGGCTGGTGCCGCTGGAGCCGCCGCCGGCGTCCGTCTCCGGGTGATTGGTGTTATCCGGCGTGTTCGATTGGCTTTGCGTGGAGCCAAACGAATACATCACATAGGAGTTGAGGTTGGGGGCCGCGGTGGTAGCGGTGTTCGGGGTGACATACGACGGCACCCGCTTGACGGAGGGACCGGAGTATCCGTTCCAGTACCAGGAGCCATCCACCCCATACGCGCTCATATCGAGCGAGGTCGCGGGGGCGCCTTCGGTCAGCGGCTGCAGCGCGATCCACGGGGTGCCGCCGCCGCCGGCCAACTGCCAGCCCTTGAGTCCGATCGCGGCGGAGACATTGGCGCCGTCCCCGTCTTTCACCGCGACGATTTCCACGTGGCCGTCCATGCAGGAGCCGACAAAGCTCTTGTTATGGCGCGGGGCGACGTCCAGGTCTTTGCTGGCCGTGCGCAGCGCCCAGGTTTTGTTGGCCGCCAGCGTGGTGGCGTCGACGTTCAGGTCGCCGATGGCCATGGTGGATTCCGGCTTTTTGATGTCGCCCAGGGCGTTGCCGTAGAGCAGCTCGTTGAAGCCGTATTCCGGATTGTCGTTCGTGCCGTTCAGGTCTTCACTGGGGCAGTCATAGACCGTCGGTTCGTTGTAGCTCTTCAGGTAGGTGGCCCAGGCCTTATCCTTTGGGTCGGGGAAGAGTTTCTCGTCGTTGTCCTGGCCATACATGGAGATCGCGATGGCGATCTGCCGCTGGTTGTTGATGCAGGAGTTGGTGCGCGCTTTCTCGCGCGCTTTGGCAAACACCGGGAAGAGAATCGCCGCGAGGATGGCGATAATCGCGATCACCACCAGCAGCTCGATGAGAGTAAAGCCTTTACGCATGGAAGAAACCTCCTATGAGAATAATCGGCGGGGCCGGCAAACGACCCCGCCGGAATGCGCTGGGTTATTCGGCCTTGTTGCCGTAGAATTCCATTTGCCCGATGGTCATGGTGCCGTTGGTCACTGTCGCGGATCCCTGCTGGACGATCGCCACGCGGAAGTCTTCCACCGGCGCGCCATAGGGGATGGCATATTCATACCACTTGGAATTGGCCGCGTTATTGGACGATTGGATCCAGCCCACCGGGCCGACGGTGACGTCGGTGTAGACGCCGACGCCGGTCTTCGCGCGGTATTTAAAGACGAGTATCATGGTATTCTGCGCGGCGGGCGCCGCATACTTGAAGCCGCTGATGCTGTTATCCCAACTGCACCAGCAGGACGGGGTGGGATAAATGCGCACTTTGGAGATAATGGTGGCCGGCTTGATGCCCAGGCATTCGGCTTCAATCCCGTTGCCATTACGGGAATTCTCCAGCGTGTTATAGTTGGTCGGGAGTTGTTTGCCATTCACCAGCACGAAGTTTTTACCGCAGTAGTAGCCGGTGTTGGCGTTCTGGATGCCGCCGCTGTACCAGTTGCCGCCGGTGATGCAGGTGAAGGTGCCGCTGGTATAGCCGCTGGTCGGATCGACCGTCACCGGGCCGGTGGGCAACGTATTGCAGATGAACGGGATCTTGCTGGCGTTGCCGCTGGTCGCCGCCGAGAAGGTGAGGTTGTGCGGGGAGCCATACAGGATGTCCGTCGGGGTTTTGCCGACGGGAATGGTCACGATTTTCACCGAGCCGTCGCACTGCGCGCTGACGAAGCTGTTGTTGTGACGGGCATCGATGTCGGTGGGCGCGGTGGCGGAACTGATGCTGTAGTTGTTCTTAAAGGCCTTTTTCGCCAGGTCGATGAGCATGATCGCCTGGGTCGGCGAGCCGACTTTGCCCAGCGACTTGCCGAAGAGGTTGCTGTTGAAGCCATACTCGGGCGCCGTGTTCATGCCGGTGCCGG
>CAZPYA010000157.1:0-5555 GCA_964590255.1 uncultured bacterium | reverse complement strand
CCGCCTGCCGCGCATCGTGGAGGAGTATCTGTATTCGGCGATGGAGGATTTCTCCGTCGACTTCATGATCGACAAAGGCGCTTTCGCCAAGAGCATCAAGCTGCCGGTGGCGCCGTTCACGCTAGTGGGGGCGACCACCCGCGCCGGCAAGCTCTCCGCGCCGTTGCGCGAGCGTTTCGGCCTCTTCTACCACCTCGATTTTTATCCCGACGAGGAGCTGGTGAAAATCGTCGGCCGGTCGGCGCACATCCTTGGCGTGCCCACCGAGCCGGACGGGGCGATGGAGATCGCCCGCCGCTCGCGTGGCACGCCGCGCATCGCCAATCGCATTCTGCGCCGGGTGCGCGACTTCGCCCAGGTGAAGGCGGACGGCGTCATCACCCGCGAGGTGGCCGACCTGGCGTTGGTGGCGCTGGGCGTGGATAACCGCGGCCTGGACGAGCTGGACCGCAAGCTGCTGCGCACTATTATCGACTTCTACCAGGGCGGCCCGGTGGGCGTAGAGGCGCTGGCCGCCACGCTGAACGAGGAAAGCGACACGCTGGTGGATATGGTCGAGCCGTTTTTGCTGAAGATCGGCTTCCTCAGTCGCACCCCCAGCGGGCGCAAAGCTACGCCGCTGGCCTACCAGCACTTCGGGTTGATCCCCGGGCAGTCGACAATGCCGGGGCAAGCGAACCTGTTTTAACCGTCGCGGAACGCGTTACTTTCCTGTCATGTTCGGCAATCTCCCGGCAATATGTGCATGCGATTATATGATATCTCAACACCCTGGAGGTACCTATGCGCACACTTTTCGCAACTCTGCTGCTGGTGATCGGGCTGGCCGCGTTCGCCACGCCGTCCACGCTCATCACCATCCCCAGCACCGACATTCAGGCCGCGGGCACCTGGCACCTCGGCATGGACACCTTCGTTTACACGAACGGCAGCACGGCGGTGAACTTCGCCGACCTCGGCCTCACCTACGGCGTCACCCCGCGCATCGAGCTGGGCATCGACCTGGTGAGCCCGCAGAACAATCCGCTTTGGCTCAACGGCAAAATCCAGCTCGTGACGCCGGATCAGTTCCCGGTGGCGGTGGCGGCGGGCATCTACAACTACAGCACCACGGACGCGGTGAACCAGGAAGTAATGTATGTGGTCGGCAGCGGCACCATCCCCGGCCTACCGGCGCGCATCACCGGTGGGCTGTGGCAGGGCAACGACGTCGCGATCGGCGCCGATGATTCCGGCTTCATGCTCGGCGTCGATAAAACCATTGATAAGTGGTGGTTCGGCGCCGACTACATCAGCGGCGACAGCTTGCTCGGTTCGCTGAATGTCGGAGTTGGTTACGCCCTGACGGATAAAATTGGGATTATAGTTGGGTATGATAAATTCAATGCCTCGGGTGCGGCCGATGCCGTGAATTTCCAACTCGACGTGAATTTCTAAAACGTCTCAGTTCACCAGGACGGTTTTCATGCCCAGGCGCAGAAAGGAGTCGCGATGAAGTCCGCGGATATTCCGCCGATCATGCCACGACAACCGGAGAGTAGCGACCGCGCGAACACCAATGTGCAGATCACCTGCCCGGTGTGCAGCGGCCACGACAAACTGAAATATACGAGCGGCATGATTATCTGCACACGCTGCTACTGGGCAACGGAGTTGAAACAGGCCAGTTAATGGCCGAGTTATATCAGAAACAGCGCACCCGGCGAAGTATTCGCCGGGTGCGCTTGCTTTGGTCAGGGATGCAGAGCGGATTACAAATCCGGCTCCAATAACTTGAAATGTGAAATGTCCTACGGGTTCATCACCTGGCCGCCGGTGACGTTGATGGCCTGGCCGGTCATGTAGCTGCTGGCGTCGCTGGCGAGGTAGACGGCGGTGTTGGCGATGTCGTCGTAGGAGGCGCCGCGGCCCAGCGGCACCTGTCCTTCGTACATTTTACGCACTTCTTCGACGCTGACACCGCGGTTTTTCGCGTATTGCTCGAAGAGGCTGTCTTTCCACAGCGGGCTGTCCAGCAGGTTGCCGGGGCAGATGGCATTGGCGCGGGCGTTGAAGGGCGCCAGTTCCAGCGCCACGGACTGAATGAGACCGATGGCGCCGAATTTCGAGGCGGCGTAGGCGCTATTGCGGAAGGAGCCACGCTTGCCGGATTTCGAGTTAATGGAGACGATGGCGCCGCTGTGTTGCTTCATGAATTCGATGGTGGCGTATTTGCAGCAGAGCATGGTGCCGACGAGATTGACGTCGATGACCTTGCGCCACTTCGCCACGTTGGCGGTTTCAATGGGCTCGGCGATGAGGATGCCGGCGTTGGACACCATGATGTCCAGCCGCCCCCAGCGCGCCACCGCCGCGGCCACCATGCCCGCCACCTGCTCTTCATTGGTGACGTCCACGGTGTAGCCCATGCCGTCGGGCAGTCCGGCGGCCACTTTCGCCGCATTCTCCCCGTTCATATCGCCCACCAGCACCTTGCAGCCTTCCGCCGCAAACCGCTGGCACAACGCCTCGCCCAGGCCCTGCCCGCCGCCGGTGATGATGGCGACGCGGCCGTCGATATTCGCTAACATAGCTGTTGCTCCCCCTGGTATTCGCTCACGCAAATTTCAAACGTCCAATCGGCGACGGGATTGGCCGATTCAACGATTTCGCGGTCTCAATCCATTCGTTGATAATGACTTCGGCATGCGCCAACGCTTCCTGATAGGTGCTGCCATCAGCCATACAGCCGGGCAATTCCGGCACTTCGGCAATGAAAGCGGCATCCTCGTCACTCCAGTAGATGATGATCTCATACTTACTCATCTTCCACCCCCAACTGATATCGTACCAACAATTCACGAACCTGTCGCACTTGATATGGCTTCGCTTGGTGTCCCAATGGTTGCAGGTTGAGGATTTCGATCACACCTTCGCGGGTGAAGATGTGATGACTCCCGCGTATACGTTCAGTGAAGCCGAGTGATCTTAACAAAGCGCACAGTTCGGAGAAATCGATATCGGCATTCGATGAACCACGCAATATGCGATTGATGAGTCGCGTGAACTTCGCCACAGGCTTTATCCTGCTTTCAGTATACCATAGATCATCAGCCCACTGGACTTCTGCGGATGGCGAGTGATCCGATCACGCATTCCACGCGGGAATGGGGTAGAGCGGCGTGTGCAGGCTGTATTGATCCAGTAATTCTTTCACTAACCGAGCGCGCAATTCCTGCTCCGCGGGTCGATACCAGAGATTATACCGCTCATCCGGGTCGGCGCGCAGGTCGAATAGCTCCCCATCCGCCGTGCCGGGGTAGATGCTTAGCCGGTGGGTGGGGGTGACCAGCGCGCGCACGCGGAAGCCGGCGGTGGGGTCGTCGTTTTCGATGACTACGCCGTCGCGGATGGCATCGACAGCGCCGTCGAGTAACCCGCGGAAACTTTGGCCGGGGTAGTTTGCCAGCGGCATCACCGATCCGCGTTCGAAGGGCGTCAATATGTCGGCCCAGTCGGCGCCGGGCATGGGCACGCCACACAGGTCGAGCAAGCCGGGCATCAGGTCGATCTGTGACACCAGCGCGTCGCTCACCCGTCCGCCGGGCATGCCGGGGGCGGCGACGATATAAGGGATGTTGATGCAGCCGCGGAAGGTGTAGAACGCTTTCCACAGCAGTCCGTGGTCGCCCATCATGTCGCCGTGGTCGGCGATGAAGACGACGATCGTCTCTTCCCCCCGGCTGCTGCGCTCCAGCGCGTCCAGCACGCGGCCGATCTCCGCGTCGACATGGGTGATCATGCCGTAGGTGCCGGCGATGATCTCGCGCCAGTGGTCGTCGGTGACGCCGGTGTTGTCGACGCCGTTCGGGCGCAATTCACCGTCCAGCACGCGGCGGTAGACGGGCGGCAGATCGTCCAGTTCGCCCTCGCGTCGCGCCGGCAGCGGCATGTCGGCGGGGTTGTAGAGATCGCAATACGGTCTGGGCGGCGCGACGGGGGCATGTGGATCGGGGAAGGAGCACCAGACGAAGAAGGGCGCATCGTCCTTCGCCTCGATAACGCGGATGGCGGAGTCGGTGATGAAGCGGTTGTAGTGCAACTCCTCCGGCATGCGCATCTTGTAACAGCTTGGCGCGCCGGTGGGCGGCTCCAGCGCCTCCTGCAGCCACGCCGGGTCGCCCCCCTGCGCGCGCACCCAGTCGAAATAGGGCCCATCGCACACGAATGAGGTGTGCCCACCCACGAAATCCACCGTCTGGAAGCCGTAATACGGGGTGGGGAAGGTTGTGATGGCGCCGGTGTTCCAGTCCGTCAGCGATTCGGGGCTCTCGCTGGGGTGCGCCGTTACCCACGGCGTCAGGTGCAGCTTGCCCGCGGAGTGGGTGCGGTATCCCGCCGAGGCCAACACGCCGGGCAGGGTGGGCAAGTCTTTGCGCAGCGCCTGCCCGTTGATGCGCACCCCATGGTCGCGCGGCAGCAGGCCGGTGAACATCGACGCCCGCGCCGGCATGCAGATGGGATTGTTGCAGTAGCCGCGCGTAAACGTCGTCCCCCGCGCCGCCAGCCGGTCGAGATTCGGCGTCCGCACGATGGCATTACCCGCCGGGCCCATGTGGTCGGCGCGCATTTCGTCGACGCAGATGATGAGGATGTTGGGGGATGTTGGCATAATCGTCACCGGGCGCAATAGCGGTCCCCGCCTCAAGGCGTGAGCCGCGTAGTATCAAATGGGAGATTGAAATACCCACCTGGCAGGCCTTTCGGCCGCTTGTCCGCCTGCGCGAACAAAAAGTGTGGAAATATGATGACGCGAGGATGCGTATCATACCAACGCAGATATCGACCTGGTTTTTCAAACGGCCCCCGCCTTGAGGCGGGGGCCGAACAGGCACACCGTTTTCGTCAGGCGTTTGCACCTTCGGGCAGCCGCAGTTTCAGCCGCAGCAGTTCTTCTTCCGCCGCTTTCGTCCAGTATTTGCCGTCGCGGAGTTTGGCGGCGACGGTGGGGAGGGTGGCGTGCAGGTCGGAGAGGCGGGTGAGCGGCAGGTCTTCGATTTGCTGGTAGATGACGATCTTGCCGGGGATGGCCTGGCCCTGCACCAGGGTGAGGCCTTCATAGACGGCATTGAGGCCGCCGATGGCCGCTACGGCGTTGGCGGTGAGTAGTTCGCCGGTTTCGGCCAGACGCAGCGTCTCGCGCATGTCCTCGATCTTCGAGCCGGAGCTGCCAACCCAGCGCACGTTGCGCAGGTAGATGTCTTCCAGCTTCATGCTGACCCGGGTGCCGCGGGCGACGCCGGCGAAGATATTTAGCAGGCTGCCGTAGCCGCAGCGCAGCGCCGCCTGCTCGACCAGCGCGGGCACGGGCACCAGCGCCACCACGTCGTCGAAGCCACAGCCGCTGGACAACTCGCAGAGCTGCATGTCGAATTCTTCCGGGGTGAAATCGTTGGGGTTCAGCACCACCAGCGTGCGGCCGTGCGCCTCCGCGGCGGGGATGAAGCGCTCGCGCAGCTCCTCCAGGCGGTCGGGGCTGATGTCGGTGGCGATGATCAGCGACGGGCCGTCCGCCA
>CAZPYA010000156.1:0-6059 GCA_964590255.1 uncultured bacterium | reverse complement strand
ATTTTGGACGCCGATTACCCCCGCAAGTGGGTCAGTATTGCACGCCGGTTCACATAGGTGGTTAATCATTCTTCGAAGTCAGACGCTTCTGCCGGCCATCAATCGTAGAATACACACTTTCTGAGAACATGGACTGAGAACCCTAAAATACACCCCTTTTTCGACTTTCGCGCGGAGTAGGAGAATTGGGGGTATATCGTTGAGCAAGGTAGGAAAGCACGATTTTACGCTCAAAATCCTTCTCGGCGTAGTCTCGATACCGAGATGCAAAATAATCTCTCACGTCGAAAAAACAGATCTGCGGACTAGGTCGGACGAGTCCGAAGGTTTCTGAGAATCAGAGAGAGAATGGGCCGATTTTGAGCGATTTTGGGGCTTTCCGACAACGAGCGCGTCCGAAGGTTTTGGGGTAAAAATCGCCATTTCGTGCGCGTAAATTGGCGGATTTTGGCCTGCCATCAGGCATGGAGAGACGCCTCCCGGAGAGGGAGGTGGTGGAAGCGGGGCAAGTCGAACCCCAGTCAGAAGACCGGGCCACGCTGGCCCAAGGATGGGGAGCCTACTCCTTCAAAAATAGCCTCTACTGGGTTGACTAAGGCACCTACCTGTCGTTGTTCTTCAGTAAAGCGGTGACTGACTGCGCATTACCCTTCCGACAATTCCGTGACCGCTTCTACCCGCACGCTTGCCTGTCTGCCCGCTGCCGACCGATCTCAGTAATGCGTTGTCTGTCACCGATTTACCCACCAGACACCAGCACCCCATTTACATCTCTCATGGGTGACGCTCGCGTCATCCCCGATTCCTATGAAAATACCACGTCTGCCGACTTGAGCCGGGGGGCGGTCTTTCCCTGCATGGATAGAACTGTCCTAAACCATCAACCGCCAGCCGCCGGCGTAATCCCCAGCGCCCGCTGCACCGCGGCCACATCCACCGCGCGCGGCTGCACGCCGTGGGTGGCGGCGTGGGCGCCTGCCGCGCCGGCGGCGGCGCCGATGGCCATCGCAATGCACATAACCCGGTACGAGGCATGGGCGGAGTGGCTGCCACTGATGCAGCGCCCGGCGAGTAAGAGGCCATCAACCGTGCGCGGCACCAGGCACCCATACGGAATGTCGTAGGGCTGCACCTTCGCTGCCACGGTTTCCGCTTGACCGCTCCCATTGGGGTTATGGATATCGATGGGGAATGACGCCTCGCAGACCACGGCATCTGGAAAGCGGCGGCCGGCAAGGAGATCGTCGCGATCCAGGTAGTGCATCCCCAGGAAGCGCCGCGTCTCGCGCACCCCCACCATCGCGGGCATGGCGGTAATGTAGGCCTGCTCGTAGCCGGGGGCATGTTTCTTCAGGAAATCGAGCACCACCCGGGCCTGCCGGCGCGCCGTGAATTCCGCGCGGGTCAGGTCGGCGGGATCGGTGCCGTCGATGCAGTTCACCTGGGTGGCATTCACCACCCGCTCGCCTTTCCGCGCGCTGCGGTAGAGGCGGATCACGCCAATCTCGGGCGGCAGCTCGCCGGTCTGTTGGCCACGATGCACCACGTCATGCCAACTGCCTTCCGGCACGAAGACCGCATGCGCGCCCTCTTCACTGCCGCACAGCAGCGCCGTCGCCTCATCCACCCCGGCCAGACGATACATCACCGAGACCGGCTGCACCAGCCCATCACCGGGACGTCCCTGCTCGTAGGCGGCACCGGCAAAGAAGGCCACGTCGCCGTCCCCCGTCGCGTCGATGGTGACCTTCGCGGTGATCGTCTGTATGCCCATCTTCGTTGCCACCCGCACGCCGGCCACGCGATGACCGTCCATCACCGTATCGATAATGGGGGTGTGGAGCAGCATGTCCGCGCCGGCCTCCTGCACGATGTCGGCATACTGCACATCGAGGATTTCGGCGTCGAACTCCCGGCCGCCGATGCGCGCCAGCACCTCGTCAACCAGCGCATTGGCGCGCATCCAACCCATTAACGGGCCGACCAAGCCAAGGGTGGCCATGCCGCCCAGGCGGCCGGCTCGCTCCACCAGGAGCGTCTTCGCGCCGAGCCGGGCAGCAACAATAGCCGCGCCGATGCCGGCAGGCCCACCTCCGCAGACCAAAACTTCTACATCACGCCAGAATGGTGTCGTATCACGCATAAAAATACACTCACGAATACACTACTACAGTGCATGTCCGTAATTGTCTTTCCTCTCCGGTTCCCCCTTCTCCCAGAATTGGGCAATCGAAGATTCCCCGGAGGGGTCGAAGGGCAGGGGATGAGGGCGCGCGCGGGAGCGCGCAACGATGGCAAATCGACGACGGTCGTATACTACCAGTTCCTCGACAACGCCGTGACTTGCACACCGCGCCTGCCGGAAAGCCAATCATACAATGCTCCGGTATCATCCGGCAAGCGAAGACACCACGAATACAGCCATCGATCGAGGGCTGTCCCCCGCCGTCCCTCCCCATTTTCACCCCCCGTGGATGACGCCCCGCCTTCCCCAATACCGATGTAAATACCCTTCCGCCCAATCCTCCCGCCGATAAATGGTGCTAGCATCCGTTTTCCGTAAGTCCAGGACAGGCTAGCGGTTAGGCACTCTCAGGCAACGAAGTGGTCGGAGACCTCAAACGGTTCCTGTCACCATTTATCCGCCCCCCGGCAGGCGAACCAACCTATCACGTATTTTCACCCCGAGATGGTGCCGTTGCCCCGAACGCCCAAACGGCATATCATACCCGCCATCGATATATCCGCGATCCCTCCCACCGGCGCCGGAACCAACCGCTCCGACCCAAAACCATCATGAAATCCTCAAATCCTTCTCATCAATGTTCAGGCAGCAGCAAACATCCGCTTGACACAAACCGCCGAATCTGCTATGCTACTACCCGTACCATGGCAACAAAAACCAACCGTGTCAGTCCCGTAGGGACGGAAGAATCTAGCCAGCCGTTTCAACGGCTGGTAAGTAGTAGAAGACTATCGCAAATGCATCCTTACCCCCGTTTTTTCAGATGTTGAGTAAAAGTCGGGGGTAAGGCGGGGGTAAGGCGGGGGTAAGGTCGGGGCCAGGGAACAAAGCCTCGATTACTCCCCCTCAATCTCCTCATACACCGGCTTCCCGCCCGGGGCGGTGCCGCCGGCGGGTTTCTTCGCGGTGGCCTTGGTCAGGTAGCGCCAGAAATCGTCGTTGAGAGCGGGGGTGTCGGCGGCGAGGCGCTGTTGGAGGAGGGCGGATTTCGCCTTGATGGCGGCGTCGAACGTGCCGCGGGAGGCGACGTAGGCGGGGTCGACCATCATTGCGGAGAAGAGCGTCGCCTGATCTTCGGTGGGCGAGCAGGTGCCGGCGGCGGCGATGGCGCCGTCCGTCTGCTCGCCGGGGAACGGGCTCTTTCCGCTGCCCATGGCATAGCTGAAGCCGGCGGGATTGGCGCTGCTCCACTGGCCGTCGTCGATGGTGAACCCGCGCACGCGGAAGGCGTAGTAGACCCCCCGGTGCAGCGTCCAGCGGAGGTTGGCGGCCCCGGCCGGCGGCGACGCCGTGTCAGCCAGCGCCAGCGTCAACTCGCCGCTGCCGGCCCGGTGCAGCGTCAGCGCGTCCGGCCATCCGGCGATGCCGTAGTCGGCGTAAGTCACCTCGGTGCCTCCCGGCGGTGTGGTGCCGAGGATAAGGTGCGCGATGACCGGCGCCCCGGGCGTCTTCGCCAGCACCTGCGGGGTATAGCGGCTCAGCTCGCGCAGCAGCACCGGCGCCCCCGCCGCGCCGGCAGCCGCTCGCACGTCGATGCCGAACTGCGCCTGCGCCTCCTCCGGCGAGGCCAGCAGATCGCCGGGGTAAAAAAGCGCGGCATAGCCCTGCGCCACCCGCACGGTGTGGCCGTCGGCGTAGGCGGCGATGAGACCGTGGTTGAGATGGCGATAGTCGAAATCGCCGGGCTCGCGGCCCAGGTTATCCCCCGCCCCGCCGTCCGCGAACAGCAGCGTCTCAGTGGGCAGGTAGCAGCCGTCCAACCCCTTGCCGGCGGCGCGGGCGTTGTAGAGATAGCCGTTGGCGGCGTCGGCGGCGGGACAGCGGAAGATCTTCGCGTCGATCTGCAGTTGCGCCCAGGCATCCGTGCCCGGCAGCGCGCCGGTATGGTCATGGCTGAAGATGATCGCCGCCTGCACGAGCTGCCGCAGGTTGCTGATGCAGGTGGTTTCCGCGGCTTTCGCGCGCCCCTTCGCGAACACCGGCAGCAGCAGCGCCGCGAGCACCGCGATGATGGCCACCACCACCAGCAGCTCGACCAGCGTGAAGGCCCGTGTTCGTCGGGGTTCGATCATGCCTTACCTCCGCAGCGGGTCGGCCGCCGCGAGAATCGCCGTGCGCATCGTCTGCACTTCGGCGGCATCCGTCGGTTCCCCGCTCCCCGACGCGGCGATGCGGGTTATTTCGCGACCGTCTCGGAAAAGCACGACCGTGGTGGCGCCGATCTGATAGCGTTCAACGAGCTTCGGGAATTCGTTGATCTGCACCACCACGATCTTTACCTGCCCGCGATAACGCTTCGCTAGCTCGGTGGTGACGATCTTCGAGATGCCTGGCGTCGTCCCGCCGGTCGCGTCCGTCACGGTAGTCATCCCGGCGGTAAACAGCACCAGCGCCGGATATCGCGAGCGCAGCGCCTCCTGTTCGAATACGCGCGTATCGGTGACGTTAATCACCCACAGCGGCGGCGGTTCGCGCAATACTTCGGTGTGACCGTCGCAGAAGGTGGCGATGAACTGCTCGCCGTGGCGGAAGCTAAGATCGCCGGGCGCGGCGAAGACATTCGCCACCCGCTGCGCGTCGCCGTCCGCCAACGGCGCGGCGTCGGCGCAGATAATCTCTTCCACCGGCCGGCGGATGTCGCCCAGCGCCTTGCCGGCGATGAACTTGCTATACAGATAGTCGTTCGTGGTGGCCGTGCTGGGCGACTCCGCGTCCCCCTGCATCGCCTGCTGGGTGGGACAGCGCAGCAGGTTGCGTTCCACGCCGGCCCACGCGGTGGCCACCGGCGGAAAGCCTTCCTCGTGATCTTGCGCATACATGGTCAGATCCATCGCGATCTGGCGCTGGTTGGCGATGCAGGACGTCTGCCGTCCGCGCTCGCGCGCCTGGCTCAGCGCCGGCAACAACAGCGAGGCCAGCACCGCCATAATGGCGATAACCACGATCAATTCCATAAAAGTGAACCCGTGACGACGTCGCATCCACTGCTCCTCTCTACAGGCCGGCACCTTCCACGTCGATGGCTTCCACCCGCGGCGGCGGCACGTAGCGCCGCTGCAAGGGGTGCCAGGCCATGAGCACGGTAATCAGCACGAGCGCCAGGCAGGCGCCGATGATGAGTTTCATCCGCACGGGGGTGAGCCACGGCCACGCCGGCGCGGCATCAGCCGCCGGCAACGATGCATTGTGCGGGGTCGGCTGCCCTGGAAAGGAGACATGCGGCACCGCGGGCGCGCCCATTGCCGCCTCTTCGCTCGGGAAGGTGATAACCGGCACGACGTCCGGCGGCGGTGGCGGTGGTTGAAACGGCGCCTCCAGCGACGAAGTGACGGGTACCGGCGTGCCGTCCGGCAGCAGTAGTGTCTCCGCGGTCGGCGCCGGCGCGACCGACGGCACGGGCGTGCCATCCGGCAGATACCTCATTTCGGCCGCGGGTGGCGGATTCGCGGCTTTCGGTGCGGCGAGTCGCGCGCGGCAAGCGTCGCAGAGCTTTTTTCCGTGTTCTACCGGACCATCGCAGATGGCGCACCCCATACGGCAGCTCCTTCGCGTCTTCCCCTGGATGATTCAGTATACCGCCACCCGTGCAGCGAGACAACTGGTATTCACCTTCTCCCCCGATTACTTCTCCGCATAAACCAGTGCGCACAGGCGCATTTCACGCCGTCCGCCTTGCCATCTCCACGCGAACCTGCTAGTCTTAGGGCGCGTCTAGGAATAATCTCAACAATTATGCCGCCGGGCGCTTGTCCGCGGGCCAGGCGAGTGCCCGCCGACATATGAGGTCATATTTCAAGGGTACTCAACAACGCCC
>CAZPYA010000155.1:0-6755 GCA_964590255.1 uncultured bacterium | reverse complement strand
CCTGCGCGCTTGTGCTGGAAACCGCCGCCCACGCCGCCGCCCGTGGCGCCGCCGGCGTGCCGCTGCCGGACGCGCTGCCCGACGGCGCCGCGCTGCGCCCGCTGCTGGGCAATACCCTGGCCGCCGAGCCCGTGTTCGCGCTGGCGCGTTTCTTGACGGACTCTTATGCCAACACTGTAACACCATAACTGTTTTCTTGGTTATAATAAGAAATTACTCAGAGGACGCCACCTATGATTGACCAGCAGCATCTGTTGCCGACCTACTCGCCGGACGGCATTTTCAAATATTTTACCGAGCAGGAAAAGCAATATATCCTCACCATTACCCGCCCCACGCTGCTGCTGCCCGGCGAGACGCTGGCGCGCGCCAACGACCACCACGACAACCTCTACCTCATCACCCGCGGCCGCCTGGAAGTGATCCGGGCGGATGACGTGGTGACCACGCTGGGCGCCGGCGACGTGCTGGGCGAGTTGGCATTCATCAGCGGCGTGGCGTGGACCGCCACCGTGCATGCCGTCGAACCAACGAGCATCCACATCCTCGAACGCGCGCAACTGCAGTGGCTGGCCACCGAGGCGCCCGAGTTGCTCGGCAAGCTGATGCTGGCGGTGTGCGATATCCTCGGCGCCCGCCTGCGCGCGGAAGCCGAGCGCGGCGCCCGTGCGTAAGCATGCCCGCGCCGGCGGTCAACATGGAGTGGCTACAGTTCGTATCGCGCAAGCTCGGCGTCTTCCAGCAACTCCAGCAGGTCGAAAATACCGTGCTGGGTCATCCATTGCTGCAGCGTGCGCCGCGGTTGGTCGGGGTCGGCGATCAGCAGGCTGGGGTCGCCGTCGGCGGGGGCGCGCTCGATCGGGCACGGCAGGTGCGCTATGCGGCCGAACAGGCGGCAGATGAGCGGGCGCGCGGGGTAGATCAGGCACAGGTCGGTATCGGTATCGATGAAGAGGCAGGCGAGGTAGGTGGTTTCCTCGAACCACGGCCGCCGCTTCTCCTGCGTCAGCACCCGGCGCACCTGCGCGACGGGCAGGGCGCGCAACCACTCGACGATCGCCAGAAACTCCGCCTCGGTCATGGCGATGCCGTCTATACAGCGCATGGCGCACTGCGTACAGCCGTGGCAATACGGGTCAGGGTGTATCATCGCAGCAGCTCGCGCGTCCCAGGCGCGCCTCGCGGGCGCGGCGTCGTTCTCGCGCCGCGCCATATCGGCGGCGGTCCTCGTCCGTCTCCAGCAGCAGCGGCGGCACCGGCACCGGCGTGCCGTCCGCGTCCAGCGCCACCATCGTCACATACGCCGAGCCCACGTGCTCGATCTCGCCGGTGCGCATGCGCTCCGTCTCGATGCGCACGCCCACCTCGATGGAGGTGCGACCGACGTGGTTCACCGAGGCGCGCACGGTGATGACGTCGCCCACCTGGATGCGCTTCAGGAAGGTGATCTGCTCCACGCAGGCGGTCACCACCGTCATGCGGGTGTGGCGAATGGCGGCGGCGTAGGCGGCCTGGTCCACCAGGCCCATCACCGTGCCGCCGTAGACGAAGCCGTAATGGTTGCTGTCGCGCGGCAGCGCCACCACGGAGATCACCGTGCGTGAGGCCGAGACGGGTTTGGGCGGCAGGGTGTCGGGATGTGCAATACTCATCGCCTCAAACGATACACCACTTCCCGCCGGATGGCAACGTCCCGCCCCCCCGTCGTAGTAGGAGACAGCGATTGTGGGTATAGTACTATCGGCTGCCGTGAAAACCGTTTTCGCGTAGCAGTGTCCAACGTAGTAGCGCCGTCGTGGAACTCGAACCCCGGCCGCATGGAGGTATGTGATGTCTCGCACCCGCGCGTATAGCGCCATTTTCGCTCTGATCATCGCCCTTGCGCTGACGCCGGCTGCCCGCGCGGGCGATGCCGAGGATCAGCGGGTGGCGGCGTCCGCGTTCCTGCAGGCGTATGTCCGCCAGGATATCGCCACGGTGCGCAATCACGTGCCCGACACCACCCAGGAAATGTTCGGCAAGTATCCCTTCACGGGCGCCATCAAGCTGGACAGCCCGAAAGTGGACGATCGTCAGGCGCTGGTGCCGCTGACCGGCGCGGTGAACGAACCCTGCTGTCCCGGAAAGGGCGGTGTGCTGCTACGCAAGGATGACGGTGAGTGGAAGGTGCGCCAGGTGCTCTTTTACGACCAGGTGCCCAAACTGCTGAACCTGCCGTCGCGCAGCATCACCACCACCGACCGCAACCAGGAGGGCACGGTGAAGGCCGTCGCCCAGCGCTTCCTGGACGCCTGGAAAAAGGCCGATGTGAAGGCGATGGATGCCCTCACCTACAAGTGGGCGGCGGTCAACAAAGAGCCCATCAAGGGGCTGGCCATGTCGAAATTGTCCGTCTCCAATACCACCTCGTCCCAGGGCGAGCCGATGGTGAAATACGCGGCGAAAATCACCTACCGCTGGGGCATCGTCTCCTATACGCTGGATTTCAAAGGTGGGCTGGTGCTGGTGAAAGACCGCGGCGCCTGGCGCGTGCGCGGCAGCATTCTGCTCTTCGACTTTTAAACCCTCTTGCCGCCCATGGGTCATCCATTTGTCGCAATAATCGACCGCAACTCCGCTACCCGTGGAAGATAATCCCGCAATACTCGCGCAAGTCGCGGGTATCCAGGTACAGCCACAGCGGGAGCAGGCCGATGAAGCGGAGCACGACCATGCCGGCAAGGTTGGCGGAGGTTTCGATGTCTCCCATCGAGTGGGCGAGGAACACCATGGAGCCCACCGCCACCAGGCTGAAGATGAGCAGCCAGCGCGACAGATACCACCCCCAGGGTTTCGCCTGCATCAGGCCGTAGATAATGGGAATGGCGAAGAGGCACAACGCGGCGTCCGGCAACAGCCAGAACGCTTCCTTCTTCATATCCATCACGAAGTAGCAGAGCGCGATATACGCCAGTACCAGTGGAGTACCGCACAGGCCGATCATACAGAAGAGCGTCAGCAGGCCGGGGGCCAGCCGCTTGTCGCAGTTGGGGCAACGCGCGGTGCCGCCCTCCACCAGCGTGATGCAGTGGCGGCAGACGAACGATGTGCTGGCGATGTGCGTGCTGACCTGATTGACCGGCGTTACCCAGTCCGGCGAATAACACTTTGGGCAAGTGATGTCGTTATCGCCATATCGCCGGCCACAAGCCACGCATTGCTTCATGTCGGGGCTCCTTCAATTACCGAGACGCGTACCACAGGGATGAAGCCCGGGAGTAAGTACTATAATATAACTGACTCCCCAATAATTGGCAATTGTGGTGCGACGGCTTGCCCCGGAGGGCGTCACCCGACGGGCAGGTGGCCGCAGTCGTTTACCGTGCGCACACTGATCCAGCCGTCCCGCTGCGTCAGGTGCGTCAGCCCGCCCTGGGTGGTGGTCAGCGTCCAGTAGCGCGCCGGCGGCAGCAGCAAGCAGTGCGCCAGCACCGCGCGGATGGGGCCGTCGTGCGCCACGATGGCCAGCGCCGGCTCGGGCCGTTCCAGCGCCTGCTGAAAGGCCACCACCACGCGCGCCGCCATCTCTGCCGCCGATTCGCCGCCGGGCAGGCGCGCCCCCAGTGGATCGGCGTCGAAGGCGTCGCGCAGTGCGGGCTGCTCGTCGAAGACCGACCAGGGGTAATCTTCCATCTCCCCACAACAGATTTCCCGCCAGCGTGGGTCCGGTTCCACGGTAATATCCCACTGTGCCGCAATGATCTCTGCCGTCGTCTTGGCCCGCCACAAATCGCTGCACAGCACCGGCATCGGCCCCAACCCGTTCAGCCGTGCCGCGGCGGCGGCCGCCTGCGCCCGCCCCTGCTCGCTCAGCGGGTGGTCGCTCCACCCCACCATGCGCCCCAGTCCGTTGCCCAGCGAATGCCCGTGTCGAATAAGGTAGATGTCCATGTGTGTTGTAACTATCGCCCCCTCACCCCCCGGCCCCCTCTCCCCGAGGAGAGGGGGAGCAATGTGATATATTTTTTCCGTCATATATTGAATCCCCCCCTCTTTTTGGGGAGAGGGGGTTGGGGGGGCGGCTCACATCCACCGCGCATACAGGCACCCCAACAGCAGCGCCGTCACCTCGGCCAGCTCGATGCCGAAGCCGTAGACGTCGCCGGTGAGGCCGCCGAGGGTGCGGCTGATGCCGGCTTGCACCGCCAGCGGCAGGGCGAGGGCGAGTCCGGCGATAAGCAGCCCGTCTACGCCGCCGGCCAGCCAGCCGGCGGCGGCGGTGCACAGCAGCGCGATGGGCAGGGCGTACGGCGCGCGGCCGTTGGTGAACAGGCCGCCGGTGCCCTGGGCGCGGGCGTAGGGGAAGATCAGCAGGTTGACCAGTGGCAAGGCGCGGGCGGCAGCCCAGCCGACCAGCAGCGGCAGCAGCGCGCGGGCGGGGGCCAGCGCGCCCAGCGCCGCCACCTTCAGCAGCAGCACGGCTATTGCGCCGAAGACGCCCATCGCCCCCACGCGGCTATCCTTCATGATCTCCAGCGCGCGCGCGCGGGGGGCGCCGCTGCCCACGCCGTCGCAGGTATCCATCACCCCGTCCAGGTGCAGCGCGCCGGCCGCCATCTCCAGCGCCACCACGGTGATGACCGCCGCCAGCAGCGACGGCTGTGGCCCGCCGTCCAGCAGCCACGCCGCGCCGCGATACACGCCCCACCCCAGCAGCCCCAGCGCCGCGCCCACGGCCGGGTACCACGCCATGCTGGCGCGCAGGTCGTCGGCGGTCACTGTGCCCCGCACCGGCAGCGGCAGCCGCGTGAGAAAGGTGACCGCCAGCGCGAAGCGCAAGTAGCGAACGGCCAGCCAGGGACGGGGGGATTCGGTTGTCGGCGCATCAGTCGTCATGCGTCACCAGCATACCACAGATTGCCGGTGAAGACACCGGCGCTCCCAGGACGGGTCATCACTGTCCGTCGTTCACCCCCGCGCTCTCGAAGGTCGCCATCTCGCACAGTGTGCGGGCGGCGGAGTCGGCGAGCAGCATGCCGATGACGGCGCCGGTGCCTTCACCGAGGCGCATTTGCAGGTCGAAGAGTGGCGTGAGGCCCAGTTCAGCGAAGACCACCTGGTGGCCGATTTCCACGGAGAGGTGGCTGGGGAGGATGTAGTCGGCCATGGCGCGGCACAGACGGGCGGCGATCAGCGCGGCGGCGCCGGAGATGAAGCCGTCCATGACTACCGGGATGCGGCGCGCGGCGCAGGCGAGCATGGCGCCGGCGATGGCGGCGATCTCCAGCCCGCCCACCTTCGCCATCACATCCACCGGGTCGTCACGGTCGGGGGCGTTCAGCGCCAGCGCGCGCTCGATCACCCGCACCTTCAGCGCCAGGCCGTCGTCGCTGATGCCGGTGCCGCGCCCGGTGACCCGCGCGGCGGGCAAGCCGGTGAGCGCGGCGATGATGGCGGAACTCGGCGTGGTGTTGCCGATACCCATCTCGCCGGTGGCCAGGATGTCCAGCCCGTCGGCGGCCAACTCGTCGACTAAATCGATGCCCACCTGGAAGGCCTGCAGCGCCTCGTCGCGGGTCATCGCCGGGCCGGCCGCCATGTTCGCGGTGCCGCGGCGCACGTTGCAGTGGCGTACGCCGTCCAGCCCATCCAGGCCGCCCGCCACGCCCACGTCGGTCACCACCACCCGCGCGCCAGCTTGCCGCGCCAGCACGTTGATGGCCGCCCCGCCGGCGACGAAGTTATACACCATCTGCGGCGTCACCTCGGAGGGGAAAGCGCTCACGCCTTCGGCCGTCACGCCGTGGTCGCCTGCCATCACCGCCACCGCTTTGCGCGCCAGCGTGGGCAGCGGGTTGCCGGTGATGCCCGCCAGTTGAATCGACAGCGCCTCCAGCCGGCCCAGCGCCAGCGGCGGCTTGGTGAGCATCCCCTGCCGCGCCGTGGCGGCGGTCATGGCGGCGGCATCCAGCGGCTGGATGGCGGCGATGGTGGTATACAGGTCAGACATGATGGCTCCTTTGTACAACGTAACCGGGGGTTACCTCTCCCCCCGGCCCCCTCCCCTATGTGGGGAGGGGGAGTGATCTGCATATGATGACGGTTTCTTTCTGGTGTCCGTCTCACCCCCTCCCCATTCAGGGGAGGGGGATGGGGGGAGAGGTGGCCAGGGCCTTCATCTCCACCGGCAGGCCGGCGAGGAGGAAGTAGACGCGGTCGGCGTCGGCGGCCAGGCGCTGGTTGACGCGGCCCAGGGCGTCGCGGTAGACGCGGCCCAGCGGGTATTCCGGCACGAGACCGAGGCCAACCTCATTGGAGACGAGTATGAGGTCGGCCCCGGCCTCCCGGTATGCGGTGAGCAGGGCATCGGTTGCGCTCCGAATGCGCGCCTCCGCCGTCGTCTCGTCGACGAGCAGCAGATTGCTCACCAGCAGGGTCAGGCAATCCAGTAAATAGCAGTCCGTCTCGGCGGCATGGGCGCGGATGGCGGCGGCAGGATCCAGCGGGCACTCGACGGTGCGCCAGTCAATCGGACGCTCGGACTGGTGCACGGCGATGCGCGCGGCCATCTCGTCATCGAACGCCTGCGCCGTCGCCAGGTACGTCACCCGCCCGCCATGTGCCGCGGCCAATCGCTCGGCATAGGTGCTTTTGCCGCTGCGCGCGCCGCCCAGTATCAATGTGAGTTGTGCCATGCGCTCTCCTACTACATGACCGCAGCGAATCTGTCATCGTTGCGCGCTCCCGCGCGCGCCCTCACCCCTGGCCCCTCTCCC
>CAZPYA010000154.1:0-7165 GCA_964590255.1 uncultured bacterium | reverse complement strand
GATCGCCTGGGTGCCCGAGCACATCAAAAACGGCCGCTTCGGCAACTGGTTGGAGAATAACGTCGACTGGGCGATCAGCCGCGAGCGCTACTGGGGCACGCCGCTGCCCATCTGGGAATGCGGCTGCGGCCATCAGCACTGCATCGGCAGCGTGGCCGAGCTGTCGGAAAAAGCCGGCCGCGACCTGACCGAACTGGACCTGCACCGCCCATACGTGGACGAGGTGGCGTTGCCGTGCGAGAAGTGCGACGGCGAGATGCGCCGCCTGCCCGACGTGCTGGACGCCTGGTTCGACAGCGGCATGATGCCGGTGGCGCAGTGGCACTACCCCTTCGAGAACCGCGAGCTGTTCGAGCAGGCCAACGCCGGCGAGGCCGACTACATCTCCGAGGCTGTCGACCAGACGCGCGGGTGGTTCTACAGCCTGCACGCGCTGGCCACGCTGCTCTTCGACCGGCCGGCGTTCAAAAACGTCATCTGCCTGGGCCACATATTGGACGAAAAGGGCTTCAAAATGTCCAAGTCCAAGGGCAACGTGGTCAACCCGTGGGACGTGCTGGACGAGCACGGCGCCGACGCGCTGCGCTGGTACATGTATACCTGCACCACGCCCGGCAACCCGCGCCGCTTCTCGCTGCACCTGGTGGGCGAAAGCGTGCGAAAATTCCTGCTGACGCTGTGGAACACCTATAGCTTCTTCACCACGTATGCGACGCTGGACGGCTGGACCCCACCCCCCGGCCCCCTCCCCCTTCAGGAGAGGGGGAGTGATCTGGCGCTCATCGACCGGTGGGCGCTGTCGCGGCTGCAGGCGCTGGTGGGCGAGGTGACGGCGCGGCTGGAGAAATACGAGGTGACGGAGGCGGGACGGGCCATCGAGGAGTTCACCGACCTGCTCTCCAACTGGTACCTGCGCCGCAATCGCCGCCGCTTCTGGAAGAGCGAGGGCGACGCGGACAAGCACGCCGCCTACTCGACGCTGCATACCTGCCTGGTGACGGTGGCGAAGCTGATGGCGCCCTTCGCGCCCTTCATCAGCGAAGAAATCTACCGCAACCTGGCCGTCAACGCCGACCCGACGCTGCCGGAAAGCGTGCACCTGGCCGACTGGCCTAAAAGGGATGAGAGCCTGATCGAGGCTTCGCTAGACAAGACGATGGATGTATTGCTGAAAGTCGTCGAACTTGGACGATCTGCTCGCGCGGAGACTGGTCTCAAAGTTCGACAACCATTGTCAGAGATGTTAGTTCATGTTCCGGGACCAGAAGAGCAATTTGCACTTCACATGGTAATGGATGAGCTTAAAGATGAGCTAAATATAAAAGCCGTGAAATTCACCGAGGCAGCAGAAGGTCTGGTTCAATATCGTCTGAAGCCGAATTTGCCTGTCGTAGGACGAAAATATGGCAAACTCGTACCAGCTTTACGCTCGATACTCGCAAATATGGATCCCGAATTGGCGGTAGCAGTCGTCACGATTTTGCAGAGAGATGGATTATATCCTCTTGATGTTGACGGGCAGACGTTAAATATCACAATGGAGGAAATCCTCATCGAATCCTCCTCGCCGGAAGGCTTTGCCGTGGCGGAGTCGGGCGGCTACGTGGTGGCGCTCAACACCGAGCTGACGCCGGAACTCATCAGCGAAGGCCTGGCGCGCGACCTGGTGCGTACCGTGCAGGACACCCGCAAGGACGCCGGCCTGCAGATCAGCGACCACATCACGCTCAACCTGCAGATGCCCGCCGAGTTGGCGGCGCAACTGCAGCCGTTCCTCGACACGGTGAAGGCGGAAACCCTCGCCGACGCCATCGAGTTCGCCCCCGGCGGCGCCTACACCGCCCCGGCGGAACTCGGCGACGCGGAAGTGATCGTCGGCGTGACGAAGGTGTAAACCCTGCAGAATAGGGTGGATATTTTGTCACTGTCTGGAACAGGGCGGGAGCCCGGCCGAGCATAGACAAGCCTTCCTATGCTCGGCCGGGCTCCCGCCCTGTTCCAGACAGTGACCATCCGTGATACCGGCTTTGCATGCGCCGGCGAGAGAAAATTTCTTCCCTTTCCCTGCGTTCTTTGTGTTCTTTTGCGGCTATTCTCCATCCCCCAGCGCCTCCCGCGCATGCGCCTCCCACGCCGGGTCTTCCAACTGCGCCCGGCCTACCGCGGCCAGGTCGCCATGGCCTTCGGCGAGAAGGCGTTCGGCGTCGCGGGGGTCGCCCAGGCCGCCGGCGACGATGAGCGGCAGGCGGGTGAGGCTCTTGATGATCTGCCCGAAGGTGGGGGCGATGGCGGCGCCGTAGGCGCCTACCGCGCGGCCCATTTCCGGCTCCAGGTGTTGCGCCGGACGCAGCGCGCCGTCGGTGGACAGGTGCAGCAGGTTCAACCCGCTGGCCTCCAAGCCGCGCACCAGCGATTCCAGCCGTTCAGCCAGATCGCCGCCTTCGTCCAGCTTGTTGAAGAGGCTGATGCGGCAATCCAGCAGCGTCTCCGCGCCCAGCCGGCTGCGCACCAACCGACAGGTTTCTTCCAGCATGCGCTGGCGGCCTTCGCGGCTGCCGCCGTAGGCGTCGGTGCGGGCATTGCGGCTCTTCATCAGGAAAGACTCCAGCAGGAAACCGTGCGCGCCGTGCAACTCGATCACCTGAAAGCCCGCGCTGGCGCAGCGCGCCGCGGCGTCGGCAAAACGCTCCTGGATGAGGTGAATCTCCGCCACCGACAGCGCCCGCGGCACCGGCCCGTGCAGCTTCGCCGGCACCGCCGACGGCCCCACGTTCTCCCCGTTCAGCTCCACGCTGCCCTGCGGCCCGCCATGCACCAGTTGGATGCCCGCGACCGCGCCCTCGGCGCGGATGGCCGTTGCCAGCCGCGCCAGGCCGGGCACGAAGCGGTCGTCATACGCCCCCAGGCCGCCCGCCCAGCAGCGCCCGTGGATATCCACCGCCGCCGCCTCCACGATCACCAGACCGGCGCCGCCGCGCGCCCGCGTGGCGTAATGCTCGACGATCTCGGCGGTCACCGCGTCGGCCTCCGCCCGCGCCGCCGGCGCCGGCAGCACCGCGCACACCATCGGCGGCAGCACCACCCGGTTGCGCAGCGTCAGGTCATCAATGGTCATCGGGGTAAACAGCATGCTCATATATGGACTCCTGCCCCCAAGCATACCATACCCCGTAAATGTTGCGGAACCGGTGGAACTATGGAATATTCACGGAGAAGCTTCTGCCGTCCCCCGGGAGGCGGAAAGGATCCGAAAATGTCGCGCAACACCCGTGTCCCCCGCCGGGGGTTTACGCTCATAGAAATACTGATCGTCATCACGGTCATCGCCATTATTGCGCTCATCGTGGTGCCGCGTTTCGCTGGCGCCATCCGCAAGTCGCGCGAGTCGTCGCTGCGCGCCGAGTTGCGCCGCATTCGCATGGCCGTGTCGCAATTTCAGGCCGATACCGGCGTTTGGCCCGCCGATCTCGACGACCTGGTGCAGACCGCCGACGATGACGTGACCGCCGAGATCCCCGGCAACAGCTATAACGGCCCCTATCTCACCGAAAATGGCGGCATCGCCGGCACCGGTGTCCCGGCGAATCCCTTCGCCGACGCCACCTCCGCCACCCTCACCGACCACTGGCGCTACGACTCCGCCGACGGCACCGTCACCGTCCCCGATGCCTACGCCGACCGCACGACGATGGATGACGACACGCCGTATAGCCAGTTGTGATGGCGGGGAAGACGCTATCGAACCCTTCAATATCGCACACGATGCGGAAATGCGGATGCCCGGCGCCGCGAATCCAGACATTTTTTGCCCCAAAGGGGCCAGTGCCGCTAGCCACGGGTGCAGCGCAGCGAAACCCGTGGACAGCATCGCCATAATTAAAGCAACAAGCCCCCACGGGGCGACAGAAGAGCTCTGCCGCCCCGTGGGGGCTTGTTGCTATCCGTATGGCGCATTTATCTACGGGTTGGCACCCGCGGCTATTGGCACAGACCCTTTCAGGGTGTTACACCCGTTTCCGCTTCCGCTGCGCCCACCACCACCACGCTTGGATCGTAATCCGCGGGCGGCTCGAAGCCGAGGAGGCGCAGGCAGGTGGCGGCGAGGCTGCTGATGCCCAGGCCGGTCTCCGGGGCGAGAGAGAGTTGCGCGGTGCCGTCCGGATCGTAGATATACACCGGCACGGGGTTGAGGGAATGCGCGGTTTTCACCTTGATTTTGCCGGTGTCGGGGTCGACGATGGTGGCGCCGGTTTTCTTAGCGTGTTCATACATGTCGTCGGCGTTGCCATGGTCGGCGGAAATGACGAGGATGCCGCCGGCCGCGCGCACCGCGGGCAGCAGCCGCCCCAGGCACAGGTCCACTGTCTCCACGCCGATCTGCGTGGCCTGGTAAACGCCGGTGTGGCCCACCATGTCGCCGTTGGGGTAATTCAGGCGGATGAAGCGGTACTTGCCGTCGTGGATGGCGTCGAGTACCGCGTCGGTGATCTCCGCCCCCTTCATCCACGGCCGCTGCTCGAAGGGCAGGATGTCGGAGGGGATTTCCACGTAATCTTCCAGCGACTCGTCGAATTTGCCCGAGCGGTTGCCGTTGAAAAAGTAGGTGACGTGGCCGAATTTCTGCGTCTCGCTGATCGCCAACTGCCGCACGCCGGCCTTCACCAGGAACTCGCCCATGGTGCGGTCGATGGCCGGCGGGTCGACGAGGAATTGCTTCGGCAGCATCAAGTCGCCGTCGTATTGCATCATGCCCGCGTATTGCACCTGCGGGCGCGCGCCACGGTCGATCTCCGTCAGGTTGTCGTCTTCGAAGGCGCGGGTGATCTCGATGGAGCGGTCGCCGCGGAAGTTGAAGAAGACCACGCTGTCGCCGTCGGCTACCGGCCCCACCGGCGCGCCGTTCTCGGCGATGACGAAGGCGGGCAAGTCCTGGTCGATCACGCCCGGCTTCTCCGCGCGGTATGTCTCGATGGCCTCACGCGCGGAAGCGAACTGCCGCCCCGTGCCGTGCACGTGCGTATCCCAGCCACGCTGCACCATCGACCAGTCGGCGTTGTAACGGTCCATGGTGATGAACATGCGCCCGCCGCCCGAGGCAATGCGGTAGTCGACGCCGCCGGCGTTCAGTTCACCGAGAAAAGCTTCAAAGGGATCGACATACTCCAGCGCGGAAGTCTCGCCCACGTCGCGGCCGTCCAGCAGGATATGGATGCGCGCGGTCTGCACGCCCTCGGCCTGCGCCTGGCGCAGCATCGCCCGCAGGTGGTCCAGGTGGCTGTGCACATTGCCGTCCGAGAAGAGGCCGATGAAGTGCAGCGCGGAGCCGTGGCGCACGCAGTTCTGCACCAGGTTCTGCCACACGGCGCCGCTGAACATCGCCCCGCTGGCGATGGCCGCATTCACCAGCATGGCTCCCTGGTCGAAGACGCGGCCACAGCCGATGGCGTTATGCCCCACCTCGCTGTTGCCCATGTCGTCGTCGCTGGGCAGCCCCACGGCCGTGCCGTGCGCCTGCAGCGTACTATACAGGGCGTGCGCTTTCAGCCAGTCCAGCGTAGGGGTCAGCGCGGTGCGGACGGCATCGCCATCCTCATACTTGCCCACCCCGACCCCGTCCATCACCACCAGCACCACCGGCCCCCGCGGGCCGGCAAACGACGTTCTGCGCAGTTCATTCGTCACGGAAGGTATCCCTTTTCTGAAACGATACAATGCCCGCGGTCATCCGCAGGCCGGTTATTATTGTATGATACATGTCCATCGCAGGACAAGTGATGCGCCATCTCGTGCTCATACTGGAGAGCGAGACTCTGTCGAGCCGCGTCCACGCGCATAGGTCTATCCGAAAGAGGTGCCAACCCCTCCGCACGGCCCTCACCCCCGCCCCCTCTCCTAAGCTTGGGCGAGGGGAGCTATCTCAGAGCACAGAGGACGGTATCGATGACAGATCACTCCCCTCTCCCAGCATTGGGAGAGGGGTCAGGGGGTGAGGGCGCGCGCGGGAGCGCGCAACGATCACCATCTCTAACATCCCCCTCTATTCGGGGGAGGGGGGCCGATCATAGATGAACGGCTCGACAGAGCCGGCCCCCTAATCCCGAATCCCTAACCCCGACCTAATCCCGCGTCAGCTTCCGATGCACCAGACGGTGCGGAATATCCGCGGAGGCGCCCAGGCGCTTGCGGCGTTCGGCGTCGTAGTCGCTGAAGTTGCCTTCGCACCACGTCACGCTGCCGTCTTCCTCGAAGGCGAGGATGTTGGTGGCGATGCGGTCGAGGAACCAGCGATCATGGCTGACCACCACCGCGCAGCCGGCGAAGTTTTCGATGGCTTCTTCCAGCGCGCGCAGGGTGTTCACGTCCAGGTCGTTGGTCGGCTCGTCGAGGAGGATGACGTTGGCGCCTTGCGACAACATCTTCGCCAGTTGTACGCGGTTGCGCTCGCCGCCCGACAGGTCGCGCACCTTCTTCTGCTGGTCGGTGCCCTGGAAGTTGAAGCTGGCCACGTAGGCGCGCGAGTTCAGCGTGCGCCCGCCCAGCGTCATCGTCTCCAGCCCGCCGCTGATCTCTTCCCAGACCGTGTGGTCGCCGTTCAGCGATTCGCGGCTCTGGTCCACGTAGGCCAACTGCACGGTTTTGCCGATGGTCACCGTCCCCGCGTCCGGCTGCACCGTGCCGGTGATCATCTTCAACAGCGTCGATTTGCCCGCGCCGTTCGGCCCGATCACCCCGACGATGCTCCCCGGCGGGATCATCAGACTCAGGTCGTCGATGAGCAGGTTGTCGCCGTAGGCCTTGCGCACGCCGTCCAGGTTGATGACGATGTCGCCCAGCCGCGGGCCGGGGGCAATGAGGATTTCCAAATCCTCGCGCCGTTCCTCCGTCTCCTGGCTCAACAGGTTCTCGAAGGCGGTCACGCGCGCTTTGCCCTTGGCCTGGCGCGCCTTCGGCGACATGCGGATCCACTCCAGCTCGCGCTCCAGCGTGCGCATGCGCTTGTTTTCCGTCTGCTTCTCCTGCGCCAGCCGCCCCTGCTTCTGCTCCAGCCACGAGGAGTAATTGCCCTTCCACGGAATGCCGTGGCCGCGGTCCAGCTCCAGAATCCACCCCTCCACGTTGTCCAGGAAGTAGCGGTCGTGCGTGACGGCGATCACCGTGCCCGCGT
>CAZPYA010000153.1:0-7241 GCA_964590255.1 uncultured bacterium | reverse complement strand
TGCTCGCAATACGAGAAGGCGGCATAAAAAAGGTAACAAACTATGCGCGCACCCCAGCCACCCGGCCAGCAGGAATAAGCAGGGGGTAATGGGGAAATATATGCAGAACACCATCGAAATGGAGACAACGATGCCGACCGCGCCAAGTAAAGCACTGGAAACCTTCGAAAATCCCAACCCGGGGCGTGACTATACCATCGAAATCACCTGTCCGGAATTCACCTGCCTGTGCCCGAAAACCGGCCAGCCGGATTTTGCCACCATCACCCTCACCTACGTGCCGGACATCACCTGCCTGGAGCTGAAAAGCCTCAAGCTCTACTTTTGGTCTTTCCGCGATGAAGGCGCTTTCCACGAAGCCGTCATCAACCAGATCCTGGACGAACTCGTCGCGGCCTGCCAACCGCGCACCATGACCGTGGAAGGCGACTTTTACGTCCGCGGGGGCCTGCACACCGTCGTCACCGCGACGCATGTGAAAGCGTAACATGCCAATACGGCGGATTAGACTCTGACGAGTCGCGTTTGCCCACTTCCTTTGCGTATTGCTGTGCTATGCGTAAGAACACCCCCTCGCCCGGTTCGGGGAGGGGGAAAGGGAAGGGGTTCGGATTGCCTTTCCACCCATTAATGGTGGCACGAACAGTTCCCGTTACAGCCGCTGCAGTTGCCGCCACAGCCGCAGGAATGGCCGCCGACCGCCTGATAGCTGCCACTGCTGCCCGAGCGCCCGTAGAACGTTGACATGCGCTTGCGCACCTCGGCGCTCTGGCAGTGCGGGCAGGCCAGCCCCTTACCGGTGCTGCCCATACGGACCAGCTCTTCAAAGACAGTGTGGCACTGCTGGCATTCAAATTCGTAGATCGGCATCGTCAGGCTTCTCCGTATCCCACGCCCTGGCGCTCGGTTTCAAACACGATGACTTCCGCCAGCCTCACGCGCTGCCGCAGGTCTTCGCGGGTGAACAACCGCGCCTTCAAGTTGGTGTATAACAAACGTGCCAGCGCCTCGCTCGTCGGGTTCACCGCCGTGAAGTCGGGCAAATCGTTCAGGAATGCGTGATCCAGCGGCGCCAGCACGTCGCCGAGCGCGGCTTTCACCTCGGTATAGTCGATTAGCATCCCCATCGCGTCGAGCTCCTCACCCTCCAGCCGCACCTGCACCAGGTAGTTGTGGCCGTGCAGTTGGCAGCAGGGGCCGGGGTAGTCGCGCAGCGAGTGGGCGGCGCTAAAATGTCCCTCAACAGTCATGCGAAACATCGGTATTCTCCGCGGGAATTGTAGCATAAAATGAAGACGAACGTCATCGTGTCTCGTTCGGATTATCCAGCGCGCAAAGGATGCCGGTCAGTGGTTTGCCGTCGCGAGTTTGCAGGCGCATGAAGAACCCCCAGCCGCCCACGCCTTGATCCACTTTCACCAGCAAGCGGTTCCAGCCCACCCGCAGGTGCATGGGTTGCGACGTCTGGTTTGGGTCAGCGGGGCGGCGGACGCGCAGCGTATAGAGCGCCTCGCCATTCAACCACAGAGCGATGCCGTCATCGGAACCGAAGACAAGCGTGCAGTCGGTCTCCGCCGGCGCTTTGAGGTAGATATGCGCATAGGCGACGGCATTCGTATTCGGGGTAAAGATGCCGGTGAGATCGACAAAATTGGTGGCAGCGGCATGCCCGCGCCAGACCTGGCCGGACGCCTTGTCGTTGTGCGACGGCTGCACGGTCGTCTCGGGGATCAGCGCTTTCTCCAGGCCGGTGCCGTCGTCATCTGCAATCGGTCCCAGCACCAACCATTGGGTCAGCACCCCGTTACGGGCTTCCACCACGCCAACAGTGACGGGGATTTCCCACCCCTTCGGCGCATCCGGATGCGTGACACGGATGACGAACTGGCCGCTGGTGATCGGCGCGGTGAAGACGCCGGCCTGCGAAATGACACCGCCGGTCGCCTCCCACAGCACGGTCGCCGTGATGGGATGCCCGAATTGATCAAAGCATCGCGCCGTGAAGGTCGCCGACTGTTTCGGGCGCAGGATATCGTTCGAAGGGCTGATCTGCACGTTCGCCACCCGCGGCACATAGTATTCGAAAGCATTCGGCTGCGTGGCGACGGTGCCGTCGGGGTTCGCTACCTCTACCCAGCCGCGGCGGGCGGGGCCGGCATCACTGACGACCTCCAGCATATTGGGGCTGCGCCAGGTGACCGTCTTCGCCGTTACCCCCGCCAGCCGTACCGTGCAATTCGGTTGGAACCCACTGCCGATAATGCGATGCGTGACGCCGCCGGTCAGGCCACAGTGGTCAGGCGTCACCGTCAAAATTTCGGGCGCCACCAGCACAGTGAGTGGCATCGGCGCGGAACGGTAGACGGTGCCGTCCGCATCCAGGCCTTCCGCCCACAGATCGTGCACGCCGCGACCCAGCGTCGCCAGCGGCAAGCGGATGTCGAACGGCGCCGTGTCAGCGCTGCCCAGCAACTGTCCATCAATATACAGGTCGACGCGCTTCACCGTTTCGGCCGCGCTCACCGGTACGCTAATCTCGCCCGCGGCCGGGTCCAGCTTCTCCGGCAACGTCACCACCGGCCCGTTGCCGCGATTCTTTACCAGGATGTTGACATCGCCGAATCCCTGCACCTGTGCCGGCGAACCGTCGCCCGCCACCGCGCGCAGCCGGTGATAGCCATCACAGAGTTTAGTGGTATCCAATACATACGTACGCCGTACCGCCGCCTGTCCGATCATGAATGCGATCTGCATGCTGGCCGAGGAGCCATCATACCCGCCCATCAGTCGCACCGGCACATCAGGATACGCGCGCAGCGACGAGCCGTCGGCATTTTTAACGGTTACGCTGTAGCCAATCGTGTTGCCATTTTCGCCGGCGGTGCGTGCGTCCAACAGCAGCACCGGCATCCCCTGGGCATCACGCGTGGCGCGCACGCCGCCCGCGCCGGCCAGAGCCGGGGCGTCATTGATGCGCAGTTCCAGCGCCTGCACCAGCGTCGCGATGGTGGCACTGGTCTCGGGAATCGTGTAGATGAGCTTCTCCGGGCCGATCTTCACTGTCACTTCGTCACCGGGTTTCACGCGCCGCCCGAGAAACGAGATCGTGCCACGGGCCGGGGAGGGTTGTTCGCCGCCGCCCGCCAGCCGCTCACCACTCATCCGCGCGCGTAAATCCACCGTCGGCCGCTGTTCGCTCTCGATGGAGATCGCCACTGGCACGCCGTTGCCACCAGCGCCCGGTTCGCGGGCTACCAGGGTCAACGAGGCAGTGGCGACAGAGACAAGCGCGCGCATCCCGGTGGGCTTCGACAGCTCGGGGTGGGCATTGATATGCGCCGCCAGCCCGTTCAGCAGCGCCTGCATGCTCGCGCCTTGCGGCACCGGATATTCCAGCACGTGGTCGCCGATACGCAGTGTGACTACCGCGCGCTGCGGCTCATATAGCGTGGCGTGGAAGCGATCATCTACATACAGGTCCACGCGCTCGATAGTCTGACCGCGATCCGGCGATATGGCCGACACGCGGATGGAGGCTGTGTCGCGGAGCGGATCATCGCCCGGCTCGATGAGTACGGCTGGCCGTTTCGCATAGGGCGCGCACAGCGGATCGCCGATAATCACATTCTGACTGTTGAGGCCAGGCAAGGCCGCGTAAAAGCTCTCAGCCAGCGAGAAACCGGCGATATAGCGGTCCAGCAACAGCGGTAAACGCCCACCCGATGGCGTCGCATCCGTGCCGGCGTCGCCCACTACGGCATGCATGCCCGTCACGCCCGCGCTTACCAACCAGCCGGCAGCGGCCAGCATCGGCGTGGCGCTTTCGTCCAGATTCGCCGCGGCGGCGCCATACGGCTGCGCCATCTCGGCAATGGCGCCAGGCGTGAAGGTCATCGTGCCGAGGAGATCGGGAGACAATCCGCTGTAAATTCCGCCGGAGAAGTAGCCCATGATGTCGGCCCGTTCCGGGGGGAGCGTCGCGTCCGCCGCGGCCGGCACCCCGCGCTGGGTGAGCAGCCGGACAGCCTCCTCATAGACGGTCTTCGGCAACTGCGGGCTGCCGTGAAAAAGAAATCGCCCGTCCGGTACCGAGCCGTCGGCAGCAATACCGTTGGCGATGAGGCGGTCGATATCGCGGGTGTGATACCCGGTTAGCACGGTGACCAGATACATGCCCACCAGTGCCGTCGGCTGATGCGAGAAGGGCGCCTCGCTGCCGAAATACGGATTGGGGCGACGCGACAGCGATCCGGCACGGTCCATGCCCAGCGTGGCCAGCAGACTGGCCACCGATTTTGGACTCTCGCGCAGCACCATCTGCGGCATGCCGCGCGTCAGCACAATGCAGGTAATGCTGTCGTCAAGCTGATTGTTGCGCAGATATGTGCGAACGGGCGTCTCGATTTCATCGAGATATACTTGCGACGACACGGCATACGCGGTGCTCGTGGTGAGGGCCAGCAGGTTGCGATAGGGGAGGGCGCGCGCGCGGCGATAGGCGTTGCCGATCTCCAGCGATTCGGCGCTGCGGGTATTCACCACCACCAGGACGTTCGCGGGTCCGCCGCCCGCGACTGCCCAGGCAGTCGCCAGCAGCGCAACGAGCACGAGAACAATCAGCCGCGGGTGGTGAGGTGTCATACCTGTAAGGTTTGACCCTTATGCGGCGGAAAAGTTGCGTTGGACGGTTGGAATCAGGCTGGCCAGAATATCGTCCAAGCGCATGGTTGCCAGGCAGGTGACGGCATCAGCGGCGCCATAATACAGGTGCAGCAGGCCGGTGGCGTCGTCGAGCACCGAGCCGCAAGTGAAGACGGTGTTGTCGAAGAAGCCGCACGTCTCGTACGGCGCATCCGGCGCCAGCAGCGGCTCGTTTGAGCGGGCAATGACGCGCGAGGGGTTGTCGAGATCGAGCAGCGCCGCCCCCAGGCAGTACCCCTGCGCCCGGTTGACGCCGTGATAAATCGTCAGCCACCCATGCGGCGTACGCACGGGCACGTCGCCCGCGCCGATGCGCAACTCGTCCCATTGCCCCACCCGGCAGGCGAGCAGTGGACGGTGACCGCCCCAGTGGTGCAGATCGTGGGAGTTGGCCAACCATACCTGTAAATTGCCCATACCGATGACCGAAGGGCGGGGCAGCACAAAATATTTGCCGTTGATCAACTCGGGAAAAAGCACCACGTCTTTGTTTTCCGGCCCGAAGATCAGCCCGTGGCGAAGATACGTCACGAAGTCCGTGGTCGACGCCAGACCCACGGCGATGCCCCAGCGCGAGACGGCGGTGTAGGTGATGTAATACGTGTCGTGGATGCGCGTGATGCGCGGGTCTTCGATACCGTATTCTTCGTATGCGTGTTCCGGGTACAGGGCGGGTCGCGTGTCGATGGTGAAGGTGACGCCGTCGTCGCTGCGCGCCAGGCGCAGGTGCGACAACGAGGTGAGCAGCAGCCGGTCGCGTAGGCGAATTATGCGCGTGTCGGAGAGATCGAGGCCGGGGGTGCTGCGCGCAATGCGCTCGATGCGCAGCGCGGAAGACTGGTCACAGCACTCGACCATCGGCACCGCGACCTGGTCCGGCGCCACGTCCTCGACAGCCTCCGCCACGCGCAGTAGCAGCAGTGTTTCCTCGCCGTAACGCGTCGCGGCGGCGTTGAATGTCCCGATGACAGTCATGCCGGGCGTTGACGGCTTCACGTCAGCGGGTGAGATCAGCGGATTGGCAGCCGCGCGCAGGACATTCATAGCAGGCGCACACCCTTCATCAATGTGGGTCATTGAAAAAACGTGCCCGGTGCGAACGGCATCGGGCACAGTGCATTATTCACCTGCTTACCGCTATTCAAACGGCGTTGCATACGAATATTCGTGTGTCGTATCCCGGAGGAGATACGGCGACGGCCGGGACGCGTCTGCGCCCCGGCCGTCGTGCGTACGATAGTTGGAGATCAGGCGAACTGCGCGCAAAACGTGTTGCATTCCGCGGCGGTGACGCCTACTTCCTCCGGGCTGCCCAACCGGCCGAGGATCGCGGAAGCCGCGGCGATGGCGGGACTGGCCAGATAGACTTCGCTCTTCGTATGGCCCATGCGGCCGATGAAGTTGCGGTTCGTGGTGGCCACGGCGCGCTCGCCTTCGGCCAGGACGCCCATATGCCCGCCCAGGCACGGCCCGCAGGTCGGCGTGCTGACCGCGGCGCCGGCATCAACAAAGATTTCCATCAGGCCTTCGTGTGCTGCCATTTTCCAGATCTCCTGGGTAGCGGGAATGATGATCATGCGCACATCGGGGTGCACGCTGCGGCCTTTCATGATCGCCGCGGTAATGCGCAAGTCTTCGATACGGCCATTCGTACAGGAGCCGACCACCGACTGCTGAATGGCGATACGCATCGCCGCCGCCTCGCTGATCGATTTCGCGTTGGACGGCAGGTAGGGGAAGCTCACTTGCGGCTCGATCGTGCGGCAATCCCATTCGAACGTCTCAATGTAGCGGGCGTCGGCATCGCTGGCATAGAAGGTGTATGGGCGCTTCGCGCGGCCGTCGACATAGGCGCGGGTGATCGCGTCCGGCGCGATGATGCCATTCTTACCGCCGGCTTCGATCGCCATGTTACAGATCGTCATGCGGTCGGACATGCCCAGGCCTTCGATGGTCTCGCCACAGAACTCCATTGCGCGATAGCGCGCGCCGTCTACGCCGATCTTGCCGATGGTATAGAGGATCAGGTCCTTGCCACTCACCCACGGTTGCATGGGCCCGAAGAAGGTGAACTTCATGCTCTCCGGTACGCGGAACCAGGTTTCGCCCAGCGCAAAGGCCGCGGCGAGATTGGTGCTGCCGACGCCGGTGGAGAAGGCGCCCAGCGCACCGTACGTGCAGGTGTGGCTGTCGGCGCCGATGATGCAATCACCTGGTACCACGATGCCTTGCTCGGGCAGTAGCGCGTGCTCCACGCCCATGCGGCCAATCTCAAAGTAATGGCTAATGCCGTGCTTCTGCGCGAATTCGCGCATCTGCTTCACCAATTGCGCCGCCTTGATATCCTTGTTCGGCGTCGAGTGATCGGGAATGAGGCCGATGCGCTCTCGGTCAAATACCGTCGCCGCGCCGATCTTCTCGAATTCATTGATGGCGAGCGGCGCGGTGATATCGTTGCCGAGCACGAAATCCAGGGTGCAGCGCACGAATTCACCGGCGAGCACTTCGGTCTTGCCGGCGTGGGCGGCCAGAATCTTCTC
>CAZPYA010000152.1:0-7313 GCA_964590255.1 uncultured bacterium | reverse complement strand
CCCCGGAGACGTAACCGCACTTTGTGGGTCACGATGAGCCATGTAGGGGAGGGGGTGGGGGTGAGGTTGCCGGTGGCGATTGAGAATCGTTATGTGAACCGTATTGCCCCTGTCCCCTATCTCCTACATCACCAATCCGCCGTCGACGTTCAGCACGTGGCCGGTAGTGTAGGCCGCCAGCGGGCTGGCGTAGAAAAGCACGGCGTCGGCGACTTCCTCGGAGGTGCCGAAGCGTTCGGCGGGGATCATCTTCATGTATTCGGCGCGGCGTTCCTCAGACAGCTTGTCGGTCATCGCGCTGACGATGAAGCCGGGGGCGATGGCGTTGACGGTGATGCCCCGCGTCGAAAGCTCTTTCGCGTTCGCCTTCGTGAGGCCGATGAGACCGGCTTTCGACGCCGAGTAGTTCGACTGACCGGGGATGCCCATCAAGCCGCTGACCGAGGCGATGTTGATGATGCGGCCGTAGCGGGCCTTCATCATGCGCTTCGCGGCGGCGCGGGTGCAGTAGAAGGAACCGGAAAGGTTGATGTTGATGACCATCTGCCACTCGTCGTCGGACATGCGGATGAGCAGATTGTCGCGGGTGACGCCGGCGTTATTCACGAGGATATCGACCTTGCCCATCTCCGCCCACGCGGTTTCGATGAGCGTCGCAGCATCATCCGACTTCGACACGTCGCCGCAAATGGCGATGGCGCGCACGCCGTAGGCTGCGTGGAGTTCGGCGGCGGTGGCTTCCGCTTCTTCACGGCCCGGTTCAATGTCATTAATGACGATGTCGGCGCCGGCTTCGGCGAGGCGCTGGGCGATGGACTTGCCCAGCCCGCGGCGACTGCCGGTAACGAGGGCAACTTGCCCGGTGAGATCGATGGATACGGCCATAGTTGTTCTCCTGTCGGTTATTGCGTTGGACTGAAACCCGCACGGCCCGGTCGTGTGTGACCGGGCGCACAGGGCATATGCTGTTATCATCCGGACTCAGGCCGCCGGGCGCTCGCGCTGATCATCGTCGAGGTGCGGCGTTGCATGCGCCGCCATCTTCGATGCGTCGGTCGGCGCCGACAGAATCGGCGCGATTTCCGCTTCGACCATCCGCGCGTTGTGAGCGATATCGCGGGTCATCCGCAGCAGGTCGGCGAAGCCCCAGAGCAGCACCGCCGGGATGAGCGATTTCGACGCGATGTCGAAGATCACCGGCAGAATCTGGTTCTGGAGAACCGTGCCGAACTGCGGGCGGATCGTGGCCCAGTTCGTGCCGATTGTGCTGAGTACTTGCCAGAGTTGGAAGATGAAGTAGACCACCGCGAGCCCCGCGGCGATTCTCAACACCCACGCCACCACCGGCACCATCCGGTATCGACGGGTCATGTGCACCCCCCTCGTTTTCTCGTAGGCGCCGCTATTGCGCCAGGACGTCCGTCACCGGCACGGCTTCCGCCGTGGGCAGCGTGCGCTGCACGAGGCCGGTGAGGACATTCCCAGGACCAATTTCGACAAAACGAGAGGTGCTTCTGCATTGCATTTCCAACAAACTCTGCGCCCAGCGCACTGAACCGGTTATTTGTCGTGCCAGTGCATCACGAATCGCCGCGGGATCGGTGGTCGCCGCGGCGGTGACATTCTGCACGATGGGCATCGTCGGCGCGCTGATCGTCACCTCTGCCAGCACGGCGGCGAAGGCGTCGGCAGCCGATTGCATCAGTGGGGAATGAAAGGCGCCGCTAACCGGCAGCGGGATGACGCGAGCGCCGCGGGACTTCGCCAGCGCGCGCAGCGCGGCAATGGCATCATTTTCGCCGGACACCACTACCTGGCCGGGCGCGTTATAGTTCGCGGGCACCAGCGTGCCATGTTCGGCGGCCACTTCCGCGCAAATCGCTTCCACCGCCTCGTTGTCCATGCCGATGACCGCGGCCATGCCGCCGGGGCGCGCGGCGCTGGCCGCTTCCATCAGTTCGCCGCGTGTGCGCACCAGCGTCAGCGCGTCGGCGAAGGTCAGCGCGCCAGCGGCTACCAGCGCGGAATATTCACCGAGGCTATGCCCGGCTACCAGTTCGCAGGCGAAGCCGCGCGTCTGCAGCACTCGCCAGTAGGCGGTGCTGATGGTGACCAGCGCGGGCTGCGCGTTGGTGGTGCGCTTCAACTCCTCGATGGGGCCGTCGAAGCAGAGCTGTAATATGCTGAAGCCCAGCACGGCGTCGGCTTCCGCGAAGGTGTCGCGGGCGATAGCCTCGGTCTCGACAAGCGCCTGACCCATGCCAACGGCCTGCGAGCCCTGGCCGGGAAAGACACCGGCGACGTGCGGTGCGGTCATGAATACTCCTCCTCAACGATGCTGGTGCGAGGCCGGCGGATGAGCCGGGGTGCGAATCTCGTAGACCATGCGCCCGATGCCCACAAGCAGATACAGGCCGACGAGTACGAGCAGCAGCCGCCATTGCCAGCGCGTCCACCAGGTGGGTATCGACAGGCGCCCGCGGCTGGCCAGCATCGCCAGCGCGACAAGCCAGCCGGCACAGGCGAGCAAGAAGAGCGCCGGTCCGCAGGGATTATACCCGAAGGCCTCCGCCACCTGCAACCGGCCCATCGCGCGGAAGGCCCGCGTCAGGCCGCAGCCCGGGCAGTCGACGCCGGACAGCACACGGATGGTGCAGGTGACCGGACCGGTCAGCGGCCGGCTCTCTACCCACAACATGCCGAGGGGAAAAGCGAGGACAACGCACAGGTACAGCGGCCACACGCGCCGCCAGGCATCGCGGGACATAGGAACCAAATTCCGCGTAGCGGGGGGAGATTCCTGCCTCACAACCACTCGCCCGGAGGAGAAGGGGTGTCCTGGAATTAATGCTCAGACACGCCGTCTTTCCGTGGCGGCGCGTTGGCCGGCAGATGGTGGAATTCCGTCATGCCGGGGATGATGTCGCCTTCGGTGCTGAGGTAATGATAACCTACGGCGGCCCAGGTATCGTTGATGCCGACCGCGGAGGCCAGCGCGGTGAGAATATCGTCGGCGATGTCGGCCGGTGAGCGCAGAATCGCCTCCAACGCGACATCCGGCACGCGGGCGCCGGTGAGCGCCAGTAGCAGGCTGGTGTTGCCGCCGTCGGTGAGATCGGCTTCGCCGGCGCAAAAGGCGTGGATATCCGGACCGAAGCCGTCAAAGGTGCCTTCCGGGTCGGCATCAGGTGACTGCGGAGCGAAGGTGGGCACGTATTCGTTATTCGAGGTGTAGTGATCCACCTCGCGACCCTTGTTGAACAGCCAGTACTCGGCCAGCATGCTGTCCTGCACCTGGAACGCCAGTCCGGTGCAGCCGGTGTGTTCGGAGACGAACGCCGCCAGCGCGCGCAAGGTGTCCGGTTCGATCTGGTCGGTGTGCCAGTCAAAGAGCGTCGTCCAGCCGTCATATGGCGGTGACACCCAGGCGTGAGACGTCTCGCCTTGCTCGCACCAGTACCCCTCCCACGCGGCCTTCACCGCCGCGCGATCCGTCGTCCGCAGGTGGATATTGCTGTAAAAGGCACCCATCACCGGCCCTCCCTGCCTCCATTGTACCGGGGCGGCACGGGCATACATGGTCAGGCGGGCGACAAGCTTCGCACGATCGCGTATGTCGTCGTCCGCTGGGCCGGGATATAGCCGAGATCGGCGATGAGGCGGGCGAGTTCGTCGGCATTCGTGCGGTGGGTGGTGCCGGCGGCGCTGACAACGTTTTCTTCCATCATGGTGCTGCCGAGGTCGTCGGCGCCGAAGGTCAGACCGAGCTGGCCGATTTTCAAGCCCTGGGTAACCCAGGAGGACTGCAGATGCGGTATGTTGTCGAGGTAGAGGCGGCTGATGGCGAGCATGCGCAGGAAGGCAGCGCCGCCGGTGTCCGTGGTGCAGTCTGCCGTGCGTCCCAGTGGGGTATCGCCGGGTTGGAAGGGCCAGGGGATGAAGCCGACGAAACCGCCGCTCTCGTCCTGCAGCGCGCGCAGGCGGTCGAGGTGCTCGATGCGCTCGGTAAGGGTTTCCACGTGGCCATACATCATCGTCGCGGTGGTGGGCAGGCCCAGCCGGTGCGCGGCGCGCATGACACCGAGCCAATCATCCGCGGTGTATTTGCGCGGGCTGATGCGCGCCCGCACGCGGTCGACGAGAATCTCCGCGCCGCCGCCGGGGATGGAGGCCAGTCCCGCCGCGCGCAGGCATTCCAACACCTCGGGAACGGGGATGCCTTCGAGTTCGCTAAAATGCAGCACTTCCGGCGGCGAAAGCGCGTGAATCTGCACGCTCGGGAAGGCGGCAGCGATAGCCTGGAACAAGTCGGCGTACCACGACAATGGCAGGTGCGGGTGCAGGCCGCCTTGTAGCAGCATCTCCGTACCGCCGGCATCAACCATCTCCGCCACTTTCGCGAGAATGGCGTCCGTCGAGAGCACAAATGCCTCGTTGCTGTTCACGCCGCGGTAAAAGGCGCAAAAGGCGCAGCAGGAGCGGCAGATATTGGTATAGTTGATATTCCGTCCGATGACGAAGGTGCGCACGTTGCCGGGGTGCAGCGCCCGGCAGCGGGCGTCCGCCGCCAAGCCCAGTTCCAGCAGCGGCGCGTCGAAGAGCGCCAGGCCGTCGGCGGGGGTGAGGCGCGCCCCGGTCGCCGCGCGGTCGAGCAGGTCGGTCATGGCAGCAACCCCAATCGTCGCGCACGCGTACGAAATGCGTGCAAGCCCGCCCACTCCGCCTCGCCGGCGGTGTAGTGCATCACGTCGCGCAGGTAGGCGTGACAGCGCTCGGCCGGCAGGTGCAGGCGCGCCGCTTCTTCCGCGGCGATATCGGGCAACCGCGCCATCCCAGCGCGCAGCGACGCCCGCAATAGCGGCGCTGCATCCTCTAGCAGCGCCGCGTCGCGGGCCATCCACCCGGCGAAGAAGAAGGGCAGCCCGGTGAGCGCGTGCCATTCCGCCCCCAGGTCGAGATCGATGACGCCGTCCGGCTGCAGCGCCAGTCCGATGTCGCCGATGAGCACCGCGGCGTCGGCGGCGGTCAGCATGGCGTCCAGATCGGGCGATGCGGCGACACAGGCGGGCTGCACGCCGTAACGGTCAGCGAGGATGATGCGCGCCATCGCTACCGAGGAGCGGGAGCTGGCATCCAGTGCCAGCGTGCGGATTTCCTCTGGCGGCACGCGGCTAAACAGCCGCACGCTCCATGCCGGACCGGTATTCGTCACGCCGATTTCCGGCAGCAGCGTCAGCTCCGGATGCTCCAGCGCCGCGAAGGTGGAAGCCATGGCGATATCCAGCTCACCGGCCAGCAGTTGCGCGATGAGGGTGGAGGGCACCGCATAACGGAGAGTGATGCCCGCCATGGGGTGTCGCTCCAACTCATCGACCAATGGCCGGGCATTCAGATAGGGAACACTGCCGATTTTCACGGATGCAGTATAGCTCACGGGCGAAAAGAAGGCAAAATATCAAATTTTTACCATCATGCCAACCGCTATCCTGTTCATCGTGCCCTGCCCCAGCGTGCCCTCTCAATTGACGGGGTTTGCCATTCGTCATACCATGGGGTCAGCGTATTGCAGCTTTATTGAGGTAACGACCATGACAGATCGACAAATGCCGGATGCCTGGCAGCTCCAATATAAAGAGAGTGACAGCCACTCCATCGAACTGGGCATCTTACGCAATCTCGAATACCGGTTGGCGCGTGATCTACACGCGGCGAACGCCTACGAAATGTATCTGAGCACGGCATATGCCGTCTCGGAATATCTGACTGAGCGCTGGCTGCTGACCAAGCAGGCGTACCATACTCAGAAACCCAAACGCGTCTACTACCTGTCCATGGAATATCTCATGGGCCGGTCCCTGCCGAATAACCTCATCAACCTGGGCCTGCACGATGCCTGCCACGAGGCGCTGGCCGAGCTGGGCATCCTGCTGGACGATATCGAAGAGCAGGAGGTGGATGCCGGCCTGGGCAACGGCGGCCTCGGTCGCCTGGCCGCGTGTTTCCTCGATTCCATGGCCACCATGGGCATCCCCGCGCACGGATACGGCATCCGCTTCGATTACGGCCTGTTCCACCAGAAGATCGTCAATGGTCGCCAGGTAGAGGCGCCGGACAACTGGCTGCGGCTGCCGAATCCCTGGGAGGTTGCTCGCCCCACCCACACCTTCGACATATCATTTGGCGGGCACACCAACCGCCGGCAGGACCAATCGGAGCGCGACCAGGTCGTGTGGGTGCCGGCCGATACCGTGCAGGCGATGGCCTACGACACCCCGGTGCCCGGCTACGGCACCGACACGGTGAACACCCTGCGGCTGTGGACCGCGCGCGCGTCCGACGAGTTCAACTTTGAATATTTCAGCAGCGGCGACTATATCGCCGCCTGCGAAAAACAGGTGCTCAACGAGAACATCACCAAAGTGCTGTATCCGAACGACTCCTCGATCCTCGGCAAGGAGCTGCGGTTGAAGCAGGAATATTTCCTGGTATCAGCATCATTACAGGATTTGCTGCGACGCTTCAAACACGATCACAACGGCAAATGGGCGACGCTGCCCGACGCCATTGCCATTCAGCTCAACGACACGCACCCGGCGCTGGCCATCCCCGAATTCATGCGGCTGATGGTCGACGTGCACGGCTTGCCGTGGAAGACGGCCTGGGAGCTGTGCGAGCGCACCTTCGCCTATACCAACCACACGCTGATGCCCGAGGCGTTGGAAGAGTGGCCGGTGTCGCTGCTGGAGTCGCTGCTGCCGCGGCACATGGAAATCATCTACCTCATCAACCACCACTTCATGAAAGACGTCGCCCGCCGTTATCCCGGCGACGTAGACCGGCTAAGCCGCATGTCGATCATCGGCGAGGACGGCGTGAAGCGCGTGCGCATGGCCTACCTGGCGGTGGTGGGCAGCCACGCGGTGAACGGCGTAGCCGCGCTGCACAGCCAACTGATGCAGCAGACGCTCTTCCGCGATTTCGCCGAATTTTATCCCGGCAAGTTCACCAACCAGACGAACGGCATCACCCCGCGCCGCTGGCTGCTGAAATCAAACGAGCGGCTGGCCGACCTCATCAGCGGCACCATCGGCGACGGGTGGATCACCGACCTGAGTCGACTCCGCCTCCTGGAAGCCTACGCGGACGACCCCGCGTTTCAGGCGGAATGGCAGACGATCAAACACGGCAACAAGTTGCAAATCGCCGACAGCATCGCCGCGGAGACCGGCGTCATCGCGCTGCCCGATTCGCTCTTCGACGTGCAGGTGAAGCGCATGCATGAGTACAAGCGGCAGCTCATGTTCGCGCTGCAG
>CAZPYA010000151.1:0-7464 GCA_964590255.1 uncultured bacterium | reverse complement strand
CTTGCCCCACCGTTCTATTCCTCCTCACTCTGGTAACAGATTTTGCGCGCACCCGCATGCCTTACCGCCTGCCGGTGAATAAGCCGATGATGCGGGTGAGGAAGTTGGGCTGGCGGGTGAGGCCACCTCGCCCCCTCACCCCTGCCCCTCTCCCCGAGGAGAGGGGGACGAGGCATTATGATCCGATAGCCGCATCGATCTCCGCTCGCATCGGCATGGCTGCCTGGGCGCCGACGCGGGTGGTGCTGAGGCCGGCGGCGACGACGGCGAAGCGGGCGGCGTCGCGGAGGGGGCGGCCTTCGGCGAAGGCGACGCCGAGGGCGGCGGAGCAGCAGTCGCCGGCGCCGACGGTATCGACGGCAGTGACGGGAATCGCCGGCACGTCGAACTGCTCGTCGCGGGTGAAGACGCTGACGCCGTGCCGGCCGCGGGTGACGACCAGCGCCCGCGGGCCGGCGTCGAGAATCTCTCGCGCCGCGTCGGCGAGGGTGGCGGCGCCGGGGGCCAGCGCGCGGGCTTCGCCCTCGTTGGGCGTGAGGATGTCGACGACCGCCAGCAGTGCGGCGGGCAGGCCGGCGGGGGGCATAGGCGCGGGGTTGAGCAGCACCGGGCAGCCGTGCCCTCGGGCGCGCTGCGCGGCGCGCAACACCGTCTCCAGCGGGATTTCCAACTGCAGGATGGCCATGCGCACGCCGTGGAAATCGATGGCGTCCACGGCGGCTGGCGTCAGCAGCCCGTTCGCGCCGGGGGCGACGGCGATGAGGTTTTCCCCGTGGGCGTCCACCACGATGAGCGCCACGCCGGAGAGCGCGTCGGCCGTGATTTTCATGTATTGCGTGTCGATGCCCTCCCGGCGGAACTCGTCCAGCCGCGCGTGGCCGAAGGCGTCGTCGCCCACGGCGGTAAGGAAGGTCACCACCCCGCCAGCGCGCGCCGCCGCCACCGCCTGGTTGGCGCCTTTGCCGCCGGGGGTCATGCGGAAGGCGCCGCCCAGCACCGTTTGCCCGGGCGCCGGCAGCGTGTCCGCCTGCACCACCATGTCGGTGTTCGTCGAGCCGATGACAATGACGCGGGGGGAAGGCATGGGGGGCTCCTTATTATGTGATACGCTCGCCTGAAGTCGGAACCCCTCCCCCCACCCCCCTCCCCAAACCGGGCGAGGGGAAGAGATGTCACTGGTGAGAGAAGGGCTTGCTGTATCCTGATTTTCGCCAGCAACGCGCCGATTCCTGCGCGAATTCCCTCGTTGATGGGCACAACGGTTGCTATCCGGGTGACGACGGGGTACAATGACAGTAGCGTCGGGTGGAAGGATTTTCAGCCGGCGGAACGAAATGTTATCTTGCCGAATCGTCCGCAGACAGGTGATCCGATGATCTGTCCACGCTGTGAAAACAAAGTTGACCCCTTCCTACACAACTGTCCGGTGTGTAACGAGCCGGATTTGTGGAAATCGGTGCCACAGCAGGCACGCCTGCTGAACGGCGGGCTGCCGGTGGCGCCGGTGAAGGCGCCGAAGCCGCACAAGGGGAAGAAGGGCGCCGCGCCGGAGATGCCGCTGGAGCCGATGCCGATGCCGGAATTCGGCTCGCTGGCCCCGGATATGCCGACCGCGGGCGCGGAGATGGCCCCGGACATGCTGCCACCGATTACCGAGCCAGCGGGCGGGAAGAAGGGCAAGGCGCCGAAAGCACCCAAAGAGCCGAAGGGGCAGGCCGTAAAGCCGGCGAAGGCGCCCAAGGGCGCGCCGACCGAGCCGCCGCTGCCGCCGGCCCTCGCCGCCTACTTCAAGGCGGTGACGGACGGCAACGCCGCGACCGTGCAGAAGCGCCTGGAGACGGACGCCTCGCTCATCGCCGCCATCGGCAATCACGCGGAAACCGCGCTGCACCTGGCGGTGGGCAAAGGCCGCGCCAAGGTGGTCGAGCTGTTGCTGGCCGCCGGGACCGAGCTGACCGGCGTTGACGACCTGGGTCGCACGCCCTTCCACTGGGCGGCGCTCGCCGGGCAAAAGGCGATGCTGCAACTGCTTATCAGCAAGGGCGACGACATCACCACCGTCGATGACGCCGGCGCCACCGCGCTGCACCTGGCGGCGCAAGCCGGGGCGCAGGACGCGGTAGCCTTCCTCATCGCCAACGGCGCCGATATTCACATTCGCGACCACGTGGGCCAGACGGCGCTGCACTACGCCACCCAGTCCGGGCAACTGCCCATCGTGAAGCTGCTGCTGGCGCGCGGCGCGGCGGTGAGCGCCCGCGACGACGAAGGGCGCACCCCCCTGCACCTGGCCGCCGGCGCGGGCCGCGTGCCCATCGTGGCGCTGCTGCAGGCGGCGAAGGCGGAGATCGAAGCCCGCGACATTCACGGCCAGACGGCACTGCACTGGGCCTGCCGCGGCGGCCAGAAAGCCACCGCCGAGGCGCTGATCAAGAAAGGCGCGGACATCGACGCCGCCGGCACCGGCGGCACCACCCCGCTGCACTGCGCCGCCGCCGAAGGCCATGTGCCGGTGGTCACCCTGCTGCTCGCCGCCAGGGCCCAGGTGAACCCGGTGAACGCCGCCGGCGAAACCCCGCTGGCCCTCGCCGTCGAGCAAGGCAAAAGCCCGGTGGTGAAGCTGCTGGAGAAGAAGGGCGGGCTGGCCACGGCGCCACCGGCCGAGTAAGACGACAGAACACGGCACCCCCTCTTCGGAGGGGGTTTTTTTGTATGGAGGTAATCCCCATGCCGCAATCCATCGATGGTCCGTCCACCAACCAATTCATGCCGCTGGCGCTGGCCGACGGGATGCCGCCGGCGGAGGCGGCGGAGCGGCTGCAGCCTGGGGCGCCGCTTGGGCGGGTGCCGGAGGGGGCGTGCGTCGGGTGGGGGATTCCATTCGACCTGTCGTCCGCGATTGTGCTGGAGGTGAACGCCATCGAGATTCCGGCGGCGGTGCGCGCCGGGTGGCTGGTCTTCGCGCACACCGCGGCCATCCCGACGGCGGAGCGCGACGCGCATGGCCTGCCGCTGACCAAAGACGGCGTCGGACAACTGGGCACGCTGGCAGCGACCTACATCATCCGCTACGCCGACGGCACCGAGGAGGCGCTGCCCATCCGACTGGGGTACGAGCTGGCAAGCGTCAGCCCGGGCTGGGGGCAGGGGGCGTTCGAGGCGGTGACGCTGCACAAGCCCTTCCCGATGCGCGCGCACCACGAGCAACCGCACGTCTCCTGGGGATTCAGCCAGTTCCGCGTGACCACCGCCGATTACAGCCCGTGGGTGACCTACCTGTCCGCGTGGCGCAACCCGCACCCCGAGCGCGAGATCGCCGGCATCCGCCTGGAACCGGGCGCGGCCACGGTACTGCTGGCGGGCATCAGCGCGGGCGAGGCGTCCTCCCACCCCACCCGCTGGGAGACGCGCCGCAAGGCGCTGCTGCGCCTGCCGGCGGGGACAGCCTTCGACCCGGCGCTGGACGAAGACGGACTGCTGCGACAGATCCAGCTCGACATGGGCCAGGTGATCTCCACCGCGCCGCGGCTGGCCTACCCGAACGAGATATGGGCGGATACCGACAACAACGCGGTGCCGGCGGTGCGCGACCGCGAGGTGGTGGTGGAATACGCCGCCCACCCGGACGCGCGCTTCCACCTGGCGGACGGCACGACGATCCCGCTGGCCGAAGTCGGGCAATCGGAGACGCTGACCGTCATCGCGCCGGCGACGCGGCGGGTGACGCTGCGCGCCCTCGATGAATCCGGCCGGCCGGTGGCGGTGAAGCTGCACCTGCACGGCGCGGCGGGCGAATACCTGGCGCCGGTGGACCGCCACCGTATCCCCAACGCCGCGTGGTTCGAGGACTACAGCGTCGATTTCGTCCACCAGAATCGCCACGCCTGCACCTACATCCCCGGCGAGACGACCGTCGACCTGCCGCTGGGCCCGGTGTATCTGGAAATCTCCAAAGGTTTTGAAATACGGCCCATTCGCCGGGTGATCGACGTCACCCCCGCTACCGAGACCATCGACGTCACCATCGAGACGGTGTTGCCGTGGCGCGCGCGCGGCTGGGTGACGGCGGACACCCACGTGCACTTCCTCTCCCCCACCTCGGCGCGGCTGGAGGGCGCGGGCGAGGGGGTGAACGTGGTGAACCTGCTGGCCAGCCAGTGGGGCGAGTTGATGACGAACGTGGGCGATTTCGACGGGCAGACGGTAGGAGACGGCGAATACCTGGTGCGCGTGGGCACCGAGAACCGCCAGCACGTGCTCGGCCACATCTCGCTGCTCGGGTACGACGCGCCCATTATCGCGCCGATGACCACCGGCGGGCCGGACGAGTCGGCACTGGGCGATCCCGTTGGCGCGCTGCTCACCGAGTGGGCGCGGCAATGCAAGGCGCAAAATGGCGTGGTGGTGATTCCGCACTTCCCCAACCCGCGCGGCGAGCACGCCGCGACCATCGTCAGCGGCGACGCCGACGGCGTGGAGATGACCTCGTGGGGCGATCTCTACAGCGGCATCAGCCCCTATTCGCTGGTAGACTGGTACCGTTACCTCAACTGTGGTTACCGGGTGGCGGCGGTGGGCGGCACCGACAAAATGAACGCGCAGACCGCGGTGGGCACCGTGCGCACCTACGCGCACCTGGGCGCGGACGCGCCGTTCACCTACGACGCGTGGAAAGACGCGGTGCGCCAGGCGCGCACCTTCGTCAGCTACGGCCCGCTGCTGGAGATGACGGTGAACGGGCAGCCGCTGGGGTCGCGTATCAGCCTGCCCGCCGGCGGCGGTACGCTGGACGTGGCCTGGCAAGTCGCCAGCGTCACCGTGCCCATGTCGCGGGTGGAAGTGGTGGTGAACGGGGAGATTCGCGAGAGCCTGGCGGTGGAGCCGTGGGCGGCGGCGGGACATTGTTCCGTGAAGCTGCCCGCCAGCGGCTGGGTGGCGCTGCTGGTACGCGGCCACTACGCCGACAAGCCGGAGATCATCGCCGCGCACTCCTCGCCGGTGATGGTAGAGGCCGGCGGCGCGCCCATCCTCGCCGTGCCTGACGCGGTAAGCATTCTGCGCCAGATCGAAGGCGCGCTGGCCTACCTGGACACCGTGGGCACCCGCGCGGAAATCGCCGCCTACCAGCGCATGCGCCTGGTGCTCACGTCGGTACACCGCGCGCTGCACAACCGGATGCATCAGGAAGGGCAGTATCACCCGCACACGCCGGTGGATGATCATCACCACTAATCGCCGTCACAGTCGTCGTCGCAATCGAGACCATCGAGATGCCGGTGCTGTGGGCGGAAACGCAGTGGTCGGGAACCATTTTCTCTCATATGGGTATTATCTGGAGGGCGAGACTCCGTCGAGCCGCGATAACGCGCATCGGTATGTCGAAATACACCCCCGGCCTCTGCGCGCGCCCCTCACCCCCGTCCCCTCTCCCAAGCGTGGGCGAGGGGTGACTGGCAAAGAGAGCAGAACTAGCACACGAATGACCGATCACTCCCCTCGCCCAAGCTTGGGAGAGGGGATGGGGGTGAGGGCGCGCGCGGGAGCGCGCAACGATCATCGGTCCAACGAATATTGGTTGCAGTCGTAGTTGCACTCGATTCCGGGTATTGTGAAAAGAGCCTTTTTCGATTACGATTACGACAAGTGCAATCAGGAACACCCATGCCGGAAACCACAACTCCAACCTGTGCCAAACACCCAAAAGTGACGACCTACCTGCGTTGTGCCGCGTGCAACACGCCCATTTGCGAGAAGTGCTCGGTGCAGACGGCGGTGGGATTCAAGTGCCGCGACTGCGGCACACACCATGCCGGCGCTTTCAGCCCGCCGTCGGCCGGGCGCGCCATCGCGCTGGTGGCGGCGAATGTGGCGGCGGGGGCGCTGGGCGCCGCGCTACTCGGCGGCATCGGCCTCTGGGGGATCATCCTCGCGCTGGCGTATGGCCGCCTGCTGGGCAGCCTGGCGCTGCGGATCAGCGGGCGAAAAATCGGTCTGCTCGTCGACATCCTCACCGCGGGCGGCATCGTCGCCGGCGGGCTGCTGGTAGCATGGCCGATACTTGTCATTGGCTTCCGCATGCTGGGCACCGACGAAGCTCCCTTCATCCTCACAAGCACCCTCGTCCCGCTGGCCGCCATCGCCGCCACCGCCGGCGCCGCGGTGAGCCGCATGCGCTGGCCGTTCGATGGATGGTTCTGAGAAACTGTCTTGGAAGTGATCGTAGTCGGATCGTGGAGGATGGATCGTGGCTGGCAAGGCGGATTCGCGAGAGTCCCGATATATCGGGATGCCAGCGAATCCAACGCGGCCAGGCGCGATCCAGACCTGCGAGACGGCTGCGAGCACTTCCAAGACAGTTTCTTAGTAGGAGTAGGAGTCAGGCCCGTGGATGCGCCTGCTCATACACTTCGCGGAGGCGGCGGGCGGAGACGTGAGTGTAGACCTCGGTGGTGGCGAGGGAGACGTGGCCGAGGAGCTGCTGCACGGTGCGCAGGTCGGCGCCGTGGTTGAGCAGGTGGGTGGCGAAGGTATGGCGCAGCGCGTGGGGACTGATGCCGTGGCGGGCGCAGGTGAGCATGACGTATTTGTGCAGCATGCGCGCCACGCTGCGGTCGGTGAAGCGCGTGCCGCCGCGGTTGAGGAAGAGCGCGCCGTCGTCCGGCCCCTGGCGTTTGGACAGCAGCGCGGGACGGCCGCCGTCCAGGTAGGCCCGCAGCGCCGCCACCGCCTCCTCGCCGAGGAGGATGACGCGCTGTTTCTGGCCTTTGCCCAGCACGCGCAGCGCCAGCAGGCCGGCGGTGGGGTCGCCCGCCTGCAAGGCGTCGGTGTTCAGCGCCGTTAATTCCGACACGCGCATGCCCGAAGCGTATAGCGTCTCCAAGATGGCGCGGTCGCGCAGGCCGGCGGGCGCGGTGAGGTCGGGCGCTCCCAGCAGCGCCGTCATCTCATCCTCTTCCAGGTAGTGGGGCAGTCGCTCGGGCAGTTTGGGCGCGCGCAGGCCCACGGTGGGGTCGTCCTCGCGCAGGCGGCGGGCGACGAGGAAGCCGAAGAAGCCGCGCACGGCGGAGAGCTTGCGTCCCACGGTGGCGCGCGACACCCCGGCGTGCATCAGCTCGGCCAGGAAGCGGCGCACGTCGGCGGTGGTCACCTGCGTCCACGCGTCCCGCCCGCGGCCGTCGAGAAAAGCGCGGAACCGCAGCAGATCCTCGGTATACCCCTTCACCGTATGCGGCGACGCCCGGTGCACCGTGGCCAGGTACGTCAGGTAGGCGTCGAGATCATGCTGCAGCGGGTCAGGTTTCGTCATGGTATAGTCATACCCTCATACTCATACTCGTGCTCGTGCTCGTGCTCGTGCTCGTACTACATCACCACAGAAGTAATGCGGAGTACCAATCCTTTCCGGTACCCCCTTCTCCCAATATTGGGAGAAGGGTTGGGGATGAGGGCGCGCGCGGGAGCGCG
>CAZPYA010000150.1:0-7544 GCA_964590255.1 uncultured bacterium | reverse complement strand
AATCAGTGGTCGGCATCAATCGGAATGGGTGGTCGACATGGGCCGGAATACGCAACTTTCCCCAATCCCTGTCTCATATTTCGCCACAAACACAAACATTTGCTTGAAAAAACCGCCAAACATGCTATACTCTCGCTTGTTTCATGATAACTGGATTCGCGGTCAGATCGATTCCATAGGCACAGACTAATACAATCGTATATACTTCCTTACCCCCGGTTTTTCAAATACACCCACAACACCCGGGGCCAAGGCGGGGCCAGGGCGGGGCCAAGGTTTCCACGTTCGTCACACACATCAACAGGCTGCTAAGCAACCGTGTATCGGCTTGAGTTTACGGTACAGGTTGCCTAATCGGACGCCACTCCGCAGCGGCTGCGTGGCTGACTACGAACGGGTTCTGGTGGTGAGCTGACCTATACTCGTGCGGAGTACAACTCCGCGCTCCCAAGGTTGGCGAGAATATAGCAGATTGGACCGTTTTGCCAAGTATGTGTTTGTATAGCGGAGTTAAAGATCGTAGATAGGCATAGGGGTGGTGTAACGGGTGGATAGGTAATTGATCCGGTTTGCGGCGCGGGGGGGCTTGCGGGTATACTGGTGGCGTTATGATTGATCCACGTCCGCTTATTGTTGAAGTGAGTCATTTGTTGGCCGCGCGGAATTTTACCACGGCGACCGGGGGGAATATCAGCGTGTTGTTGCCGGACGGCACGGCGTGGGTGACTCCGAGCCGGCTGCACAAGGCGCGGGTGACGCTGGACGACCTGGTGCGGGTGACGCTGGACGGCGAGCAGGTGGCGGGGGCGCGGGCGGCGAGCAGCGAGACGCCGATGCACCTGGCGATGTACCGGGCGCTGCCGGCGGCGGGGGCGATTATCCACGCGCACCCGGCGTATGCCACGGGCTTTGCGCAGGCGTGCCTGCCCATCGACACGCGCTCGTCCTCGGAGGCCACCGTCATCCTCGGCGCGGAGGTGCCGTTGATCGGGTACGACCGGCCGTCGACGCAGGGGCTGGCCGCGCTGGTGGGCGACAGCATGCGGCCCGACCGCAAGGCGTACCTGATGGCGCAGCACGGCGTGCTGACGTGGGGCGGCGACCTGTGGGAGGCGTATGATATCCTGGACACGCTGGAAATATTCACCATGAGCCTGGTGGTGGCGACGGTGGTGGGCGGCGCGGTGCCGCTGCCGGCGGCGGAGCTGGCGTGGCTGGCGAAGAAGTTCTCAAGTTAGGGGGTGGGGGTGGTTATTTGATGTCGGATTGCCTCATCGGGCGGCTGGGACAGCCGCGCTCCCAGTGAGATTCCCTACACGGGCGGATTACAAATCCGCGCTCCCAGGGTAGCGGTACGTGTTTACGCCCCAGCGCGGCGGCGGTGGATGGTGAGGATGTCGCTGATGCGGTTGATACGGGTGAGGATGTCCTGGAGGTGGGCGACGCCGGTGGTGTCGACCTGCAGGATGATGGTGGCGGTGTGTTTGCGAATGTCGGAGGTCATTTTTGCCGAGCGGATATTCGTTTTGCACTCGGAGAAGATGACGCCGATGTCGGCGAGCAGGCCCACGCGGTCGAGGGCGATGATTTCGATGTCGGCGTGGTGGAAGCCGGTACCGGTGTCCTGCCACTCCAGCGCCAGCAGGCGTTTCGATTCCTCGTCGGAGTCTTTCACCTTGCGCAGGTTGGGGCAGTCCAGCCGGTGGATGGCGATGCCTTTGCCACGGGTGACGTAGCCGATGAGCGCGTCGCCGGGGATGGGCAGGCAGCATTTGGAGAGGCGATAGAGCACGCCGTCCACGCCGTCGTTGGCGACCTGGATGGCCAGCTCACCCTGATCGAGCATCAGGTCGCTGGTGCGCAGCTCGTCCAGATTGCGTTTGGGCAGGTCTTCGCGGATGCGGTGCAGCACGCCTTCGGCGGTCACCTCGCCGTAGCCGATCTGCGCGTAGAGGTCGTCGACCCCCTGCAGATTCATCTTCTGCGCCAGCGCCAGCAGCTTGTCCGTCTTCAGGCATTCGCTGGCGGGCGCGCTCTGGCGCTTGCACTCCTCTTCCAGCGCGGTGCGGCCACGCTGGATATTCTCCTCGCGGTTCGCCTTGCGGAAGTAGGCCTTGATTTTGCTGCGCGCGTGGGCGGAGGCGACCAGGTTCAGCCAGTCCAGGCTGGGCTTCTGGTTGGCGCGCTCCTTGATCATCACTACGTCGCCGTTTTTAAACTGGTAGGACAGCGGCACCATGCGCCCGTTGACCTGCGCGCCGGCACAGCGCGCGCCGAGGTCGGTGTGGATGCGGTAGGCGAAGTCGATGGGCGTGGAGCCGTTGGGCAGCTCGACGATGTCGCCGTTGGGGGTGAAGACGAAGACCTGGTCCTTGAAGAGGTCACGCTTGGCCACCTCCAGCCAGTCGCCGTCCTCGTGCCCCTGCCCCTGCCCATCGGCGTAATTTTCCATGAAGCCGCGGAGCCAGGCGATTTTATCGTCGAAGGTGACGTCGCGGGCGCCGCCTTCCTTATAATGCCAGTGCGCGGCGATGCCCACCTCGGCGGTGCGGTGCATCTCCCAGGTGCGAATCTGCACCTCCAGCGGCTGGCCGCCCGGGCCGCTGACTTTCTGGTGCAGCGACTGGTAGTGGTTCGACTTCGGGCGGGCGATGTAGTCGGTGAACATCCCGGGCATGGGCACCCACAGGTTGTTCACCACGCCCAGCGCGGCGTAGCAGGCGGGCACGGTATCCACCAGCACGCGGATGGCCTCCAGATCGAGGATCTGCCGGAAGTCCACTCCCTGCGTCTTCATTTTGTTGTAAATCGAATAGAAGTGCTTCGGCCGCCCCACGACCTCCGCCTCGATGCCCAGCTCGCCCAGCGCCTCGTGCAGCGCGGTGATCGCGGTACTCACCACATCCTCGCGCTCGGCGCGGGTGCGGTTCACTTTCAATTGAATCTCGCGGTAGGCATCGGGGTCCAGCACGCGCAGCGTCAGGTCTTCCAACTCCCACTTGATTTTCCAGATCCCCATGCGGTGGGCGATGGGGGCGAAGATGCGCTGGGTTTCGTCGGCGATGCGCTGCTGATCGGCCGGGCTGAGATGGTGCAGCGTGCGCATGTTATGCAGGCGGTCGGCCAACTTCACCAGGATGACGCGGATATCCCTGGAGGTGGCAATGAGCATGCGGCGGAGGTTTTCCGCCTGACGTTCCTCGCGGGTGTGGTGCAGGCCGCGCAGCTTGGTGACGCCGTGCACCAGCGCGGTGACGCCCGCGCCAAAGCGTTGGGTAAGGTCCTCGGGGGTGACCGGCGAGGGCAGCGCCTCATCGTCATGGAGGATTTTGCCGTCCTCAATGGTGTCGTGCAGCAGGGCGGCGACGAGGGCGGTTTCATCGACTTCCAACTCGGCGAGGATGAAGGCGACCTCGACCGGGTGGATGATGTAGGGTTCGCCGGACTTGCGAATCTGTGCGCCGTGGGCTTCGTTGGCGAAGGCGAAGGCGCGCTGCACCACGTCCAGCGACCCGGGCGCATACCGACCCACCCGCGCCCACAGCGTCGCCAGACGCTGCTCCAACGTACCTTCCAGCTTGGGGATGCCGATGCTCAACATTGTTTAATACGCCCACGCGCCCGGGATCGCCGGGCGCGCAGCCATATTATACGCGATTTTCGACCGTTCTGGCTATGTCATTTCGGCGCTGCGGCGGCCGGCACCGGCAGCACCACCGCGTCCGGCACCTGCCGGCGGTCGAACAGATAGCAGCTTCTCATGATCGCCTTGCACTGCTTCTTCATCTCGGTGGCGCGCTTCGCCACCTCGTGAAAACTCGCGAACGGCCCGTTTTCGTGGGTGACGATGGCCACCGACAATGTCAGCAGCGGAAACGATTCCATCTGCCCCACCCGGTTGACCGAGTTAATGTACCCCTGCGCGAGGTGGATATCGTCGTAGTAGACGGGGATATCGTCGTCGAAGCGGGCAATGAGCCGGTCCAGGGTCGACTCCGCCACCGTTCCGGGGACGACGACCACGAAGTCGTCGCCGCCGATATGCCCGACGAAGGCATCCGGGCAGTCCGGCGCCATCACCTCGGTGAGCAGGTCGGCAGTACGCTTGAGCACCTCGTCGCCACGGTCGAAGCCATAGACATCGTTGTACGGCTTGAAGTGATCCAGGTCAAAATAGAGCACGGCGTAGGTCGATTCGGTGTGGATGACGCGCTCGATCTCCCGCTGAATCATCAGGTTGCCGGGCAGCCCGCTCAACGGGTTGGTACACTGTGCGTATTTGACAGCCTGCTCGGTGATGCGCGCCAGCATGTCGCGCACGGTGATGGTGCCGAAGTAGCGGTCGTTGAGCGTGATGAGCACATGGTCGTATAGCTTCAGCGGCGGACGCTCCATCGCCGCCTGCACCGCGATCTCGAGCGGCGTGGAGAAATCCACCACCAGCGGCTGCTCGTCCATGATCAGGCGCACCGGCCGGTGCTTAAAGAGCGCGTAACCATACTGACTGCTCATGCGGGCGTAATACTTCTCGCGCATGATTAGTCCCATCACGCGGGCGTTCTCCACCACCGGCACGCCCAGCAGCTCCTCGTCCGCAGTGAACCGATCCTCCAGCGTGGCGCAGGGTTCGCGGGACTCGATGGCGAGTTTCGCCTGGCAGTAATCGCCGACCCGCACCGTGACGATGTGGCTGAGCCGGCGGGACAACCGACGTTCAAACCCGGCGCGCAGGCGCGTATATACATCTTCATTGATGCCTTGCGGTTCTTCCTGCGGCACCTGCAGCAGGAAGCCCTAACCGAAATCGACACCCAGCTCGAGCAGCGTCAGCAGCTCAGCCTCCTGCTCGATGCCTTCGGCGATGAGCGTGGATTCGGTGGCGCGGGCGAAATCCACAGTGAACTTCACCATCTGCTGCTTGAAGGTATCGCGATGGATATCGCGGATGAGGGCCATATCGACCTTCAGGTACTTCGGCCGCACCTGGCACAGCAGGTTGAGCCCGGAGTAGCCCGCGCCGAGGTCGTCCACCGCCACCCGGAAGCCTTGCCCGCGGTAATGGTCGAGCATGCGCGTGAAGTCAGGATAATTGGTGATGGCGGTACGCTCGGTCAATTCCAGCACCACCCGCGAAGCGGGCACCCCGGCCTGCAGCAGCGCGTCCTTCGTCATGCCCTGGTGAAAGCGGCTGTCCTGCATGATGGTGGGATTGACATTGAGAAAGAGCAGCGCCTCGGACTGCAGCCGGGCGAACCGCTCGATGGCCAGCCGGCGGCAAGCGTATTCCAGCTCCCAGGTAACGCCGAGGTATTCGGCCAGCGCAAAGAGCGCGAACGGGCTCTCGAGCGCGCTTCCCTCCGGTCCGCGGGACAGCGCCTCGTAGCCGTGAATGCTGCCATCGCGCAGCGACACGATCGGCTGATAGAGGGTGCGGATGCGCTCGTGTTGCAATATCTCATGAAACTCGGTAAACATGAACGCCGGCATATCGCTCAACTCGGCAACAGCCATGGGAGTGGGATCCTTTCTTCCGTGACGTCCGCAACGGCAGCGCTTGCCCGGCAGACACCGTACCATTATTCCATGCGCAACCACTCCACGGCATCAATCCAGGTCAAGGTGCCATTGTCACCAGATCAAATAGCTATTATGAAATATTCAACGCCTCAAGGAGCGAACCGAGCCGACACACCGCGGCACGTCATTTTACGATATTTTTTTATCGATTTCCAAACTGTAAAATCTTTTGCAAAATCGTCAAAAAACCCCTGCCGGGCAAGGGGAGCCCGTTGACAAGGCGGGTCGGATTGTACTATATTTCACTAGTGAAACTTTTCACGATTAAGGAGGGGCGATGACCACCCACGTCTGCGATTGCGCGAGCGCCGTTGCACGCATCCTTGGCGGCTTCCCCACCGGCCGCCGCGAAGCGCTCATTCCCCTGCTGCAGGCCGTGCAGGAGGAATTCGGCTTTCTGCCGCAGGACGCGCTGCGCGCCATTGCCCATCACCTGAACCTGCCCGCGGCGAAGGTCTTCGGCGTGGCCACCTTCTATAATCAGTTCCGCCTGCTGCCCGTCGGCGAGCACACCATCCGCGTCTGCCGCGGCACCGCCTGCCACGTGCGCGGCTCCAAGCAGTTGCTGGACGCGATGGCGGATCACCTGGGCGTGCAGCCCGGCGAGACCACCCAGGATGGCGAGTTCACCCTGGAGACGGTGGCGTGCATCGGCGCCTGCTCCATTGCCCCGGTGGTGATGATCGACGAGGATTTCCATGGCGCGGTGAAGGCGAACAACGTGGCGAAGATCGTCGACCCGTATCGGAAGCCATAGGGATCGGCCCTCACCCCCCCGGCGCACGCCGAGGGCTGCGTGAAGCACCGATCGGTACACCTGGTTCCCCGGATTCAAATCCGGGCTGGAGAGACGAAGTCGGCCTGCGCCGACTGGTCGGATTACGCGAAGGTACCGGAGGCTGGGCAATGCCGCATTTTCATGGCATTGCGCATCAACCGACAGCGATGACCTGATTGTTTGGGATAAGGATCGACACCGATGAGCACTGTTCTGCGTGACACGCATACTCCGATGGCCCTGACAGATGCCTGCTGCGACCGCTGTACCCACAGCGGAGCGGCGCCGTGCGCGGAGTACCTGCGCTGCCGCGACGTGGGGCCGCTGTGCCATGAGGACGCGTCTTGCACGGCGCGCCTGGCCGCCGCCCGCGACGCGGCGATGCACCGGCTGCCCGTGCCGATCATCTATCTCGGCGCCGGCACCTGCGGGCTAGCCAGCGGCATGGACAAGGTGATTCCCGCGCTGAAGGCATTTCTGGCCGAGCATGAGCTGGACGTGGCGGTGAAGGACGTGGGCTGCTTCGGCCTGTGCCACCGCGAGCCGATGCTCGATATCAAGAAGCCGGGCCGCCCCCGCGTGTGCTTTGACGGCGTAGACGTGAAGAAGGCGCTGCACATCGCCGAGCGCTACCTGCTGCACGACGAGCTGCCCGCCGACCTGTGCATGGGCTTTATCCCGACCGACGACGCCGCGCCTGACGCGCCGGAATGCGCGCAGGTGGCGAACCTATACGAGCTGCCGGTGCTGAAGCGCCAGCGGCGCAACGTGCTGCAGCAGGTGGGCCTCATTGATCCGGATTCGCTGAGCGAATATATTGCCCGCGGCGGCTACGCGGCGCTGGGCAAGGCACTGGCGGCCGGCGACAACGGCCAACTGGTGTTGGACGAAGTGCTGAAGTCCGGCCTGCGCGGCCGCGGCGGCGGGGGCTTCCCCACCGGGCGCAAGTGGCAACTGACCCGCGCGCAGGCAAACACCCCGAAATACCTGGTGTGCAACGCCGACGAAGGCGACCCGGGCGCGTTCATGGATCGCTCGGTGCTGGAAGGCGACCCGCACCGCGTCATTGAGGGCATGCTGCTGGGCGCGCTGGCCATCGGCGCCGACCACGGTTATATCTATTGCCGCGCGGAGTACCCGCTGGCCATCAAGCGGCTGGAGCATTCCATCGCCGAACTGGAAAAAGTCG
>CAZPYA010000149.1:0-7856 GCA_964590255.1 uncultured bacterium | reverse complement strand
GCTCGGTAGCCCGGCCATTTATGGCCGGGCCGGCCGACAATGCCTATGTTGCCCGGCTCGTAGTGCCTATCTTCGTCAACACTCATTCACCCCAACCCCTTCGACGCAAACATCTGCTTGACAAAAACCGCCCAATCTGCTATACTGCCGCCAATCCTGGAGGGCGAGACTCCGTCGAGCCGCTCGTAGGTAGCGTGTCACTCGCATGACCCGGAACTGACTACCCCCTTTTTCGCCAAAACATCAATAAAGTGGGGGTAGTCACGGGGGGTAGTCAATCATGCCCCCTGGCGGACATTACTCCGTCGAGCTGCACAGCGCCGGCCTCAAGAGCCGAATCGGCCCCCCTTCCCACCCCGATTGCTTCGGGTTCTCCGCTGCGCTTCGACTCCGCAGCGCGGACAGGGACGGGGAAGGTTTGTTTCACTCCCTCCCCCTGTGCAGGGAGCGTAGCGGAAGGCACGGGGGGAGGGCCGGGGAGGGGGGGCCGACTACAGCGTCGGCAACGAGCTGTGTAGAGTGGGCCGGGTAGAGATTCACGGCTCGACATAGTCTCGCCCGCCAGAGCATGTGTCGGCTACGCGGACAAAAAAATGGGGCCCCGTCCGGGACCCCATGGGGAATCAATGCACGCCGGTGGCTTCGGCGGGCAGGGGCGTGTCCGGCTTGAAGAAGAGGACGTTGATGTAGCGGATGCCGACGATCTCCGTCTCCTTGCGCAACTGCACCTCGGCGAAGAGGCGCAGGCCGGGCTGGATCTCCTGCGGGCCGATCGGCACGTTCTGGCGCGCCATGAAATGCGTGGGCACGTCGAGCACCATGCTGTCGGTGGCGATGCGCAGCGTGAGCGGCGCGGTGGCGGTGACGATGCCAACCACCTGCAGGAAGGTGACGGGCTTTTTGCCGGGCATCAAGCCCTGCCGGCGCACCGAGGTGACGTTTTCCAGGCCGTTGAGGATGGCGATGTCGCCGATGACGCTGGCCTTCGCCGGCACCAGGTCGTCCGCCACCTCGCCCTCCACGCGCACCGGCACGCCGATGCGCATGCCGACGGCCAGCGTGCTGAGGGGCACGCGGCGCGAGCCGACGAGCATCACCTTGTCGGCGGGCGTCACCGTGCGCTGCACCTCGCGCCAGCACAGCAGCTCCTGAATCAGGCGGCGCAGGCGCTCCACGCGGCGCGTCTCTTTCTTCGCTTCCGCCTGCTTCAACTCGTCGGAAAGCTGGGCGGCCTTCTGCGCCAGCTCGTCCGGCACCTTGCCGGGGGCGTTGGGGTCGTTGGCCTTCACGCGCAGGGCGATGGTGAAGCTGCGCTGGGCGGCGTTCACCTCCAGCACGTTGCCGGTGAGTACCTGCGTGTCGCGCGGGCGGTCGCCGCGACCCGGCCCCTGGGCCAGCGCGGTGCCGGCCAGCAGCAGCAATCCTAAAAATATCCAGTACACCCGTGGCATCATCATAATATTATATCATCCTTACGACCCGCCGTCTTCGTCGCCCATATGCAGCAGGGCTTCCGAGGCCGCCAGCAACGTCTGCGGGTTCGGGGCCGCCTCGTAGGAGGCCGAGTAGGCGTCGTAGGCGGTCTCAAAATCGCCGGCGGCGTGCGCGGCCTCGCCGGTGGTATACAGCGCCGATGCGACGGTGGTGGAAACCACCGGGGTGGTCGGCGCCGGCGGCGCCGGCTGCGGCGCCCGGTGGGGTTCTACCGTGCCGGGTGCGGGTGTCGCGTGGGGGTTCCAGTTCTCGTGCGGGCGCTCCTGTGGCACGCGCACCAATGCGGGCGGCTCGTAGCGCGGGGTCGGCGCCGAGACGGACTGCCGCGGCGGTGCCGACGGCGTGTCCGGGTTCGTCGCGATCGGCAGGTTGGTGGTTGGCGTGTGCAGCAGCGTCACCACCAGCAGCACGGCCGCGGCGGTCGCGGCGGCGGCGCCGGTCGCCCAGCCCCAGAGGCGCCAGGGCGACGGCTTCGGCCGCGCGTCGGCGGCCAATAGCCGGCGCATGATCATCTCGGTGCGGCCGGGCGCTTCGTCCAGCGCGGGGTCGTCCGCGAAGGTATCCTGCAGCAGCGCGGTCAGCATCGGATCGCGCAGCGCCCGTTCCTCGTTCGACTCGTTAGTTCGCATCGTCATAATCCGCCCCTTTCTCCTGACCGAGCGGGATATCCTCGCCTAATTCGGCCATGACCAGGGCTTTCAATTTATGGCGGGCGCGGTGTACCCGGCTTTTCGCGCCGGCCAGCCCGCAACCCAGCATCTTCGCAATCTCGTCCAGCGGGCGCTCTTCCAGGTAGAACATCAGCACGGCGGCCCGCTCTTTTACCGGCAATTTATCCAGACACGCCCGCACCACCTCCTGGCGGCTGCGCGTCAGCATCGCCTCTTCCGGCGATGCCGCGCTCGACGGCAGCTCGCCGATCTCGTCCAGCTCCACGGTGGGCTGGCTGCCGCGCTTGCGCAGCACCGAGATGCTCAGGTTGTTCGCCACGCGCAACAACCAGTGGACGATGGAGGGATCGGCCCGCAGCGAATGCAGGTGCTGAAAGGCCCGCAGGAAGGTCTCGGAGGCCATGTCTTCGGCTTCCGCGGCAATCCCGACCAGGCGATAGCAGTGCGCATAAACTCGATGCTGATGCAGACGCACCAACCCTTCGAACGCGACCATGTCGCCGCGTTGCGCCCTCTCGAGCAGGCGTCCCTCCTCGCTATTCGCCACTATCAGCCGCCCTCTCCTACCATATTATACGCGGGAACGCCGTCGCGGTTGCATGTCCGGCGTTGGAGTTACAAAGATTCTTCGGTATTCCGCACCGAGGCCGAAGCTAAACCGGCCCGCAGTCCGTGGCAAGCTGATCGCGCCGCGACAGGCCCGCTCCGTGCCGTATTATACCGCATCTTTTCGCGTGCTGGCGCGCGTGCGCCGTCTCTGCACGGTTTTTCGGCCATTTTCCCCCGCTACCGGCTAACGGCGTGGAGAGTTGTGGCTTGTCTGGCACAGGAAAGGGTGATATATTGAGCGAGAAAATCACCTGCGCAACGGGAGGAACGGACGATGCGGACATGGAGCAGCCTGGCGTTGGCCGCACTGCTGGCGATGATGGTCGCCGGCTGCGGCGGGGGCGGCGGGACGCCGCTGGTAGCGCCACCCCCGGTGGCGAGCGTGCGCACGCTGTTGGGCGGCACCCCGACAAACGCGGCGTGGGTGGCCTTCCAGGACGGCGACGGCGCCTGGCAAGTGCTGTCGCCCGCGGCGGCGGGCGCCTACAGCGCCGCGGTTTCTGACGCGGACGGCCGCTTCGGCTTCGCCATCGCCGCGCCGGACGGCAGCCTGCAGCCAGTGATCACCATCTACCAGACCACGCTGCGCGAGATGCGCAGCTTCACCCACGTCTTCAGTCCCTTCACCCCCGGCCCGTATGCGCTGAGCGGCGACGTGGCGGGCGTCACCCCCGGCGAGGACGCGGTGACGGTGGCGCTGGGCTACAACGTGGCGATGCCGCAGGCGCTGGCCCCCTACACGCTGGCGGCGCTGCCCGGCGGCACGTATGACCTGCTGGCCTGCCGGCGCAAGCTGTCGCCGGGTTCCATCGACAAGTTCTTCCTGCGCCGCGACCTGGCGCTGAACAACCACGCCACGCAGACCATCGATTTCACCAGCGCGAGCTATGCCGTAACCCCGGCTGGCTACACGCTGACCGTGCCGGACATGACCACCGGCGCGGTGATGCTGCAGACGCGGCGTGGCACCCTGCTGACGGTGTCCGACCCGCCCGATGGCACCGGCACCACCATGCACTACGCCGCGCTGGCGGCGCCGGTCGCCGGCGACCTGTACCTGGCGGACGTGTCGGCCACGCACGTCAACGGCGTGCTGGCGACGCGGCAGATCCGCAAAGCCGCCTTCGCGACGCCGCGCACCCTGGCACTGACGCTGCCCGCGCTCTTCGGCAGCCCGGCGGTGTCGACCGCCGCCGGTCGCATCACCACGCGCTGGAGCCCATATCCCGGCGCGCTGGCCTACCACTTGCAGTTTTCGCCGGCCGCCGGCAACCAGTGGAGCGCCTGGGTCTCCGCCGGCTGGCTGCACGAGAATACCGACACCGGCTATACCCTGCCGAACCTCGCCAGCCTGCCCGGCTGGCAGCTCAACTGGGCGCCCGCCGGCTGCGAGCAATACTGGACCGCCGACGCGGTGACCGGCAACCGCCCGCTGGACGCCGTCGCCGCCGCGCTGGCCACCGGCACCTATGCGGACGGCCTGGACATCGGCGTCACGGGGATGGGGATGGCACGGGAGTAAACGGCGGACATGCCGACATCTGTGCGCCCCGTTCCGGCTAAGCCCGGGACGGGGCGTACTGTTTCAGCAGCCCTTCCAGCACGTCCAGCCAGCGGTCGCCGTCGAAGTCGGCGCGCATACGCGCGGCGGCGGCGGCACCGAGGGACGCGCGCAATATGGGGTCGGCGTGCAGGCAGGTGAGGGCGCGGACCAGTGCCGGTGCATCGCCGGGAGGCGTCAGCAGGCCGGTGAAACCGTCCTCGATGGCCTCGGGGATGCCGGAGATGGCGGCGCCGACGGCGGGGAGGCCGGTCGACATCGCCTCGGTGAGCACGTTGGGCAGGCCGTCGCGGTCGCCGTCCGGGGTGATGATGGAGGGGCAGCAGATGACATCAGCCCAGGCGCAGGCCGCGCGCACCGCCGCCTCGGATGCCCAGCCGGCGAAGTCGACCTGGCCGGCCACGCCGACCTGCCAGGCGTTCTCCTGCAGCATCTCGCGCAGCGGGCCGTCGCCGATAACATGCAACATGGTGGGGACACCCGCCGTCTTCAGGCGCGCGCAAGCATCCACCAGCACGCCGAAGCCCTTTTTCGGCACCAGCCGCCCCACCGCCAGCAGGCGCAGCGGCTCGCTGGGGTCGCGGCGGCGGTCGGGCACCGGCGCGTCAAGCCAGACGCGCGGCAGGCCATGATAGACGCAGTGGATCTTCCCCATGTGGCTGAAATGCGCGCGCAGGTAATCGGCGTTGGCGCGGGTGCAGGTGACCACGGCGGCGGCGCGGGCGATCTTCTCCGCCAACCGCTCCGCCTCGACATAAATGTCGCGGGCGTGCAGGCTGAGGAAGAAGGGTCGGTCGCCGGCAGCCTCCAGCGCCAGCGTGGAGGGCTGCGAGCCGAAATGCGCCACCACCGCGTCGGCCTCGCGCATCGCCACCCGCCAGCGCCGCGCTACCGGCGCCGCGCCCGCCATCCGGCGCACCAGCCGCGCGGCGGCGGACGGCCAGCCGTAGTTCACATCCTCCGCCGGCCCCTCCGCGGGCGAGAAGAGGCTGTAAATGTCGACAACATGCCCCCGCACGCGGAGACCGGCGATCTCGCGCGCGATAAACGTCTCCGACGGCTGCGGATAGGTGCCGACGACATAGGCCAGGCGCATGAGAAAAACGTTCGGCGGGGGACGTGGGGAATCCTGCCGGATTGCCTAATCGGACCCCTCTCCGACCCTCTGTATACAGCATATTGCCGGAGTGCGTAATCAGCCCCCCTCCCCGGCCTTTGTGCACATGAGGGCCGGGGAGGGTGCCGACCGGTATCGTCCTACTGAATCACATACACCACCGTCACGTTCGCCGTCAGCGTGAGTTCGCCGGCGACGATGGGGACGCTGGCGGCCATGGCCATGTCGCTGCCGCGGGCCTGGGAATACAGCGGCTGATACGAGGGCGTGGTGGTGACGGACTGCAGCGGGCCAAGGGTTACACCGGCGGCGGCGGCGATGGCGGCGGCGGTGTCGCGGGCGCTACGGGTGGCGTCGGCGATGACGTCGCGCAGCGCGCGCTGTTCATCCTGCAGGCCAAAGGTCACCTGGTCCACGCGGTTGGCGCCGGCGTTCAGCGCGGCGTCCAACACCTTGCTCACGTTGCCCGCCAGGCGTTCGGCGTCCGCGTCCGGGATGCGCGCCTGCACGCGGTTGACCACCCGGTACGCGGTGATGCGCGGCGGGGTAGTGGAGCCCGGCTTCGGCGTCTCATACATCGGCTGCACGTCGAAGGTGATGGTGCGCACCATCAGGTTGGGGATATTCAACCCGCGGATGGCGGCGATGACGCGCGTTGCCGTGGTGTTGTTCGCCGCGGCGGCGGCCGCCACGGTATTCGCCTGGGTCTCCACCGCCACGATGGCGAGGGCGAGGTCGGGCGCCACCTGCCGCTGGGCGCCGGCGGACACGGTAATGGTGCGCTGCGGCGGATGCATCATCATTTGGGCCGCGGCGGCGGCGGTCAGGCCGATGACGGTCATCGTCAGCAGAAGCAGACGTGGAAGCATGGTGTGATCCTCCTTTATGCACATCAGTCTGACCGCTTTTACCGGCAGACGCACACTGTGTTTGAAACGCCGGTGTAAGGGAAGGCCAACAAAACAGGACTTCTCGTCCATATGGAGAATCTACCGTGAAAATGTCGTTGCGACGGTTCATTCGTATTGAACGGAGGTCAGTTTCATGAAAATCGCTATTATCGGCGCGGGGAGCATCGTCTTTGCGAAGACGCTGATTAACGACATGCTCGCGACGCCGGCGCTGCAGGCTGCCACCTTTGCGCTGATGAGCCCCACCGAGCCGAAGCTGCGGCGCATGGAGGCGTTCGTGCAGCGGATGATCACCGAGAACGGGCTGCCGGCGTCGGTATATGCCACCACCGACCGGCGCGACGCCATCCGCGACGCCGACTACGTCATCTGCATGGTGCAGGTGGGCGGCGTGGAGGCTTTCAAGCACGACTACGAGATCCCGCTGCAATACGGCGTGGACCAGTGCATCGGTGACACCCTCGGCCCCGGCGGCGTCTTCCGCGCGCTGCGCAGCATCCCGGTGTTGCAAGAGATCGTGGCGGACATGGAAGCGGTGGCCAGGCCTGGCGCCATCCTGCTCAACTACACGAATCCCATGGCGATGTGCTGCTACGCGCTGGGGCTGATCTCCGACGTGCCGTTCATCGGCCTCTGCCACGGCGTGCAGACCACCCTCGACCTCATCTCCGGCTACCTGGGCGTGCCGAAAGAGGAGATCGACTACCTCTGCGCCGGCACCAACCACATGGCGTGGTTCCTGAAGCTGGAGCACGACGGGAAAGACCTGTATCCCCTGTTCAAGAGCCTGTGCGAGCAGCCGGAATACTACATCAACGAGAAGGTGCGCATCGAAGTGATGCGGCACTTCGGCTACTTCATGACGGAGAGCACCGGCCACCTCTCCGAATACATCCCGTGGTTCCGCAGCAGCGAGCGTGCGCTCAAGCGCTACTGCGACCAACCGGCCTTCGGCGGCGAGAGCGGCGCCTACTACAACTGGTGCGCGCTCATCGCGAAGAAGTATAGCGAGGTGGATCCGCTGCAATTCGAGTCGCCCATCCTCACCCCGCGCAGCGCGGAATACTGCACCTACATTCTGGAGGCGCACGCCACCGGCAAGCCGTTCCGCCTGCAGGGCAACGTGCGCAATGACGGCTACATCACCAATCTGCCGGACGGCTGCTGCGTGGAGGTGCCGGTCTACGTCGACCGCGAAGGGCTGCACCCTCTGCGCGTGGGCCCGCTGCCGGCGCAGTGCGCGGCGCTGAACCAGAGCAATATCACCGTGCAGGCACTGGCCGTTGAGTCCGCGCTGACCGGCGACCCGGAACTGGCCATGCACGCCATCGCGCTCGATCCGCTCACCTCGACCGTCTGCACGCTGGCGGAGGCGCGCGAGATGACCGCCGCCCTCTTCGCCGCGGAGGCCCAGTGGCTGCCGCAATATATCGGCGAATCACTGCGCGCCACCCCGCACATCAGCATCCCCGCGGACGTGAAGCCCGTGGAAG
>CAZPYA010000148.1:0-7928 GCA_964590255.1 uncultured bacterium | reverse complement strand
TACTCACGGATGTGATCATGCCTGAGATGAATGGACGCGACCTGGCGGAGCGCCTGCAGGCTCGTTACCCCTACCTACAGTGTGTGTTCATGTCCGGCTATACGGCCAGTGTGATCGCGCAGCATGGTGTATTGGAATCGGGGGTTCATTTCCTGCAAAAACCATTCTCGATTCATGATTTGCTGGTGAAGGTGCGTGAAGTGCTGGATGCCGCGACACCCCCACGCCCCACCTGACCATTGGACAAACTACCGGACGGGAAACCAAAATGGCGCCGTTGCTCGTACCAATCATCCGGGAAGGTTTTGGTGAGCTTCTCCAGCGATACCCGAAGACGACACCGTCGCCTACCTGGGAGGGGCGATTTTGAGATCGGCGCGATTTACGGTCAATTTACGGCTTCTCAAACACCAGATACATTTGCAACGGCGGTGTCCACATGCTCGTATACATGTCCTGGGTGAAATACTCTACCGGGTAATCGCCGGTGCGGACGAAATGATAGGACACGACGTTATCCATCGTTAATGGTGTCGGTGGGTAACCTACCGTCATGCTGCTTTGATAGATACCGAACACCACGCGATTTTGCAGATCGAAATCCGCGCCTGACAACTCCTTCAGCTTCAATTGCACGGTCAGCGTTGCAGGCAGACTATTCATACCAAGGTAGTCCCCTGGAACCCCCTGGTGCATGTCAGCCGTGGCGTTGAGCAATCGGCGACGAATCGGATCCACGGTGCCGGTGATGGTCAAAGCCTCGGATAAACCGTCTGGCGTCAGCACGGATTGCGTCGCGGTGAAAGTTGGGCCATTCCAGACAAGGTGATTCGTCACCCGCCAGTCAGGGTAATACGCGGTGATGTTATTCGGACTATAGTAGAATCCACCGAATGGCGAGAATGTGGTATGGATCAACCCCATCTGGATATTGCTGTAGGTTTTCAGTGTGTTCAGCCAGGCGGAGCCGTCGCCGAGATAGAGCCAAAGCGGAGCAGGGCGGTTCGCCATATTGGTAACGACGACTTGCACGGGGCTGTTGACGCCATAAGGCACGCGCACGGTGATGGCATCATTGCTCCAGGAGATAATCTCCGGTTCGATGCGGTTGCCGGTGAAGGTCGGCGAAAAGGTCACTACGCTGCCAGCCGGCTTCGTCGCGCCGAAATTTTCGCCGGTGATCGTGACCACGTCATTTGCCAGGGCGGTGTCCAGCGTCACCCCGGTCAAAATGGGCTTGACCAGGTTGATATCACAATCCGGAATGGTCTGGAAGGCCACGGTGGATTTTGCGCGATCAATCGAATAGGGCACGGTATACGTGTTTCCGCCATATTCCAACCGCAACAGCCCCTGCCCGAAGAACGTCCGCGGCAGGACAAAGCGCCCGACAACATCGGTCAAGACGGAGGGGGTGGTATAGGTGGTGGTCACGCCGTTCTGGGTCACCTGCACGCAGGGAGTCACCTTCACGCCTTGCATCGTGAGCTTGTTACTTAACACGCGTCCGGTGGCCTGGTAGCTCCACCCCAGCCGTTCGGCGATGACGCGGAACGCCTCTCCCTGCCCCTTGGCCGTCATGCGGGTCTCCAGCGCGGTCGCCAATGCGTCGATCGTTGACGCGCCGTCGGCATAAACCGCCAGCACTTCGCCTTTGCTCAATGCCCCCGCCGGGGTCGGCGTTGGCTTTTTCTCGAAGTCCCGCAACGTATCCGCCGTCGCGCGGGTGAGCGCCGCCATCAGCGAACAGCCGAACCCCTCCACGCTGGGATAATCCACCTGTGCCGGCGTCTTCTGTGACAAACTCGCCAACCAGTATCCGGAAATTGGGGCACTGGACTGCACTGCCCCCTGCGTCAGAAACTGCTGGTAGTAGGCATATTCTTCCGTAACGGTCTTTCGACCGTCATACAAGATACCGATGGCGTGGTTTTCATCGGGCGCCAGATCGATGATGGTACGGAACTTCGCGCTGCCCGCCAGCAGGTGGGTGAGGTAGTGCCCGGTTTCGTGGGCGATGACGTCATCGTTTGCGGTGATGCGATACGCGAGATAGGGGCAGACCCGACTGGAGAAATACCAGCCAAAGCCGGTATAGTAGCTGCCATTCGTCTCGGAGCTTTGTTCAATCGCCGGCGTCATGTCCCCCTGGTAGGCGGCGGTCGCCGTGGTGCGCAGCGGCTCCGGCAGCAGGGCCAGGGCGGTGCTGATATCGGCGCGCGCCTTATTCGCGATGGCCTGCATCTGCGCTGTGTTGACGTGGTCGACCCAGCTATCGATCGCCCCGCCACCTCCCAGGCGCGTCTGGGCATCCACCGGTAGGTCGAAGGTATAGACGTTGCCGACATGGCTGCCGTCAGGAATCGGCACCCAACGCGCGGTGCGCGGCGCAGTGCCACCGTCCAGGCAGCCCGCCATGGCGCCAAAGACGTAGCAATGCGCCACTTCACCATCCGGTACCGTCACCTGCAACTGCACATGGGCGCCGTTCGGGGCGGTGATGCGCACCCCTTGCCCGCCGTCCGACGGCCGCGGCGGACCGCTAAGGATGGGTGCTAGGATCAGGTTGCCCGTCGCGCCTTCCGGCAGTATGAGCATCGTCTCGGCAATGCCACTCACCACCGTCTGCCCCGCCGCGCCGGTGAGTGCTTGCGTAACCGGGGTTCCGGTGACGATGGGCACCGGCACGTAGGGCGTGGGGGTGGCTACAAACTGGTGCCCGCCGCCGCAACCGGCAAGGAGCACACCGGCCAAGAGCCCACCGATAACAAAGCGAGGGAGGCGCGAGATCAACTGGCGCATGTAATACACCTTCGAACGAAATGTCTGCGTTAACTATACAACACAAAGTACCATCTGCACACCGGCGCCATTTTTGCAGGGGGAATAAGCTACTACCCGGCACCAGTAAAGTTATTTTAAGCGGCTTCGACTTGCCTGCCATGATGGCGCATGGTGCGGTTAACGCGCCGGGAAGCCCAAATGGCGCCGTTGCTCGCTCCAGTCATCTGGAAAGGGTTTGGTGAGCTTCTCCAGCGATAACCCGGATGGCTCCCACCCGTCCAGGATCGCCTGAATGATATCCGGCGCCAGCAGCGTGAGCCGCAAAATGCGGCCAACATAGCCGCGGTCGAGGTGCACCGCCGCCACCAACGCTTCAATTGATGGGTACTGCCCAGATTCCAAAAAGACCTTCCAGCGATGGGCGCGAGCTAGCGCAATGATTAGGGGCGACTGCGTGGCCGACCGATGTGCGGGCGACTTGCAGTAGGAAGCGAAGCCCGTCACGGAGAAAGCGCAGGAGAAAGCGGCAATTCACCATGCCGAGAGCATACCCACAGATGACGCCGTCGCCTACCTGGTAGGGGCGATTTTGAGATCGGCGCGATTTATTGAAGTCTACAACAGCCCGGAACTCAATCCGGATGAGATGCTCAACCAGGATGTGAAGCGCGCCACCTTGCGGCAGCGCCGTCCGAAAAATTTCACGCTACTCAAAGACGACGTGCGGGCCTATTGACACAGCACCCAGAAGCGCCCGGATGTCGTCCGGAGCTTTTTCGCGGAACGGCATGTACAATATGCCAAAGCCGAACCCGAAGCGGCATAATACAACTTTACCTATGCCGTGGTAGTAATGCGGTCATGGCAGCCTCGCGTGTTGTCGCTCATGCGGAATTATTAGAGAATAATTGAATAATACCCCTCACCGTCCCAAATCCGCCACCGCCGGCAACGGGCTGGCGACCAGCGCGGCGCGGACGTCGGCGGGGAGGGGGGCGCCGCCGAAGACGGCGAAGGCGACGGGAAGAATAAGCGGATCCGGCTCGCGAGCGATGCGCCGGGCGAGGACGGGCAGCACAGCCGGCGGCACCGCGCGAAGCTGGGTGAGCGCCTGTCGTTGGCGGGCGACGATGCGGTCATGCTGCAGGCGCATCTGCGCTTGTTGTATCTTATACCCCACTTCGAATTCGTCCGGCGCATAGTCGAGCAGGCGCATCTGGCGGGCGATGACATACTGCGTGGCCAGCCATGCATCGATGGTCGTCGCGGCGGCGTTGGCCTCGCCGCAGCGCAGCGCCGCGAGCTGCGCCTGCAGGTACAACTCGTCTTCCTCGCTCACCAGATACACATCTACGTCGTCTCGCTTCGAGATGGCGCGCGCCAACGGCGCGGTGATGGCGCGCAGCAGCGGAAGCTGCGCCGGGTCGCCGAGATAACCCAGGCCTTCCAGCGCGCCCAGCCGGATGGCGAAGCGCATCGCCATCGGGTCATCCATCTGCTCGGGTGCCGCTTCCGCGATGTCGACTTCGCCGTGTTGTACCGCGCGCGCCAGCACGGCGGCGGCATCCGCGGCCTTCGTGCGGCCCAGCACACGCAAGCCCAGCGCGATTTTTCCTTTCGTCCCGCTCTCCAGCAGCGCCTGTCCCAGTGCGGCGAAGGTCGCGTCCACATACGGGCTCACGGCGTCGCTCACCGCGTCCGCCAACTCGGCGGGGGCGTCGGCCTCTATTCCCGCCACGCCGTCCAGCAGCAGACGGGCGGTGTCGCGGTCGCCGCAGGTGCGGGCGATACGGATCAGGAGCGCCGTCACCACGGCGGCCGATTTCACCCCCACGCCCAGTAATTGCTCGCGCAGCGCGGCGCGGGCGTCGGCGCTCAACGCGGAGGCGGGCGTGGCCGTGCCCGCGGTCAACCAGCGCGCCGTCTGCGCCAGCACCGCCGGCCAGCCGTCCCATTGCCAGAACGGCAGTTGGCTCTTCGCCGGGTCGCCCATCACGCTGCCGGCGAAGACGGCGACGCGCCCCTTGCCGTAGACGCCGGCGATGAGCAACGGTTTGCCACCGGCGGTCAGCAGTACCTTTGCCCCCGGCTTCGGCGTCAGCGGGTGATACCAGTAGACGCGCGGCGCCTGCGCCCATGGCAGCCCGGCGAATCCGGCGCCGATGACATCCTTGCCCGGCGCCAGCACCCACCCGCCCGGCGTGGCGGCGCTCCACACCCCCGAACTGTCCGCGTTGGGCGGGGGATTGGGCGCCGACGAGAAAGTCACCGGCGCCATCGCCGCGAACGCCGACGTGTGATACCCCGGCCCGAAGGCGTACCAGCCGCCCAGGAAGAGCACCGCGCCGCCATGATACACATAATCCGCCAGCATCTTCCGCTGCACGGGGGTGAAAGCCTCGGCGTTGACATTCGTCACAATCACCAGGTGATGCCGCATCAGGCCGGCATAATCCGCCGGATAGCAACGCAGGTGAGTGGGCACCTGCACCCAGCTCCGCTCGATATTGGCGCCGCCCAGCCGCGCCAGCGCGCGCTCCACCGCATACTCGCGAAACCAGTAGCCCTGCACGGTGAGCACGCTCAGCGGCTGCTGGCGGGGGAAGGGCCACTCGACCGGTGACACCACCTTCGCGGCGGCGGCCGCCGCGTCATCGGTGATGACCGTTTTCACCGATGACGGCGCCGGTTCGGGGGTGAAGCGCTTGATCTGCGCCGCCATGAACGCCGTTTCCGCCGGCGTCATCGTCGTCCGCGTCGCCAGGCCGGTCTGCGCGCGATACTCGACCACCACAATGCCCCAGACGCGCACCTCCGGCACAAGCACCGTCGCCGCATTGCCACCGGCCGTCACCGGCAGCGCGACGTGACCGGCGTCCGGGATGGGTGACAGCAGCCATGCGCCGTCCACCGCCGTTCCGGCGGGCAAGGCCAGGGTAATCGGCAATCCGCGCAACGCCGCGGGCGTCTGCATTCCCGGATTGCGCATGCAGGCGTCAATGACGGGCGCCTGCAGCAGGTGGATCACCAGCCGGTGCCGGTCGCCACCCAGGTCGATCGTGCGCGCCAATCGCTGCCAGTTCATCAGCTTCACCGGCGCGCCGAAGCGGATGACGTTCTCGGGCTCTGACAGTGGGCGCATGTTGTTGTTATACAATATTTCCGCGTAGCGCAGCGCAAAGCGGGCGTGCTTGCCGATCTCGCCTTCCAAGTTGCCATAGTAGGGGTGGACGCCGCTGGAGAGCAGGATGCTGCTCAGGTAGATGGCGTCCAGCGCGTTGCCGTCACGCTTGGCGTCGAAGCGGGGTTCGTCATAACAGACGCCCAGATGGCCGTCGTGCGACCAGATGAGGTCGCGATAGGTGAGGACAGTGTTGGCGTAGTCGGAGAAAGTGCCGCCGCCATTGGTGATCCAGCGGATGCCTTCCTCCATCACCAGGTTGCCGCCGCCCACCATTACATCCAGCGCGTCCGCCCGCACGTCGTAGGGCACAATAGAGTTGTAGCCCCAGCGATACTCCGGCACCGCTTTCCCCACCAGCTCGCGCACCCGCCGGGTGGAGGCCTTCACCCACGGATCGCTGTAATACGAGTCATAGCGTACGCCGTCCCATCCGAAGATGCGGTGGCTGTCGATGAGCTCGCGGGCATGCACCGTCAGCGCGCCGTCGCTGTTTCGGCGGTTAAGATTGGTATAGATGGGGTTGAGATACGAGCGAATCTGATGCGTCGCCTGCAGGTACCAGTTTTCGACGTAGTCCGTCGGACCGCTGGTGCTGGAAAACCAGTCCGGGTGCCGGCGCATCATCTCAATGGACGGCGGGCCGTCACCGCCATACAGGAAGGCGTAGACGGTGGCGGCGATGCCGCGCTTATGCAGCGCCGCGATCGTCTGCTGTGTGCCGCGCACCGAGCCGGTGTAGCCGCACTGTCCGCCAAAAAACTCCTCGGTATCCGGGGTGAAGTCGCCGAAGTCGTCCGCCGCCCAGGAATAGCTCTCCGTCAGCGTCGAGTAGTTCGCGTGCAGCAGTTCAGCATAACGCGTGGCGTTGGCGGGGATGCGGTTGTCCTCGAACCAGCGGATATTGGAGGCGATGGCCGTCTCCCACGGATTGCCGGTGACGGCGAAGACGGCGCGGTGGCGGGCGGGCGGGAAGCCAGCCACCGTCGCCACCGCGCCGATCTCCGCGCCCCAGCGCAGGCCGGTTGTGGCGAAGGCGCCTGTCCACGTGACGGGCACGCCCGGCGCCAGGGTGAGGGGCGTTGTCGCCAGTGGACGGGGTTCCGCCAGTCCGGGCTGCAGCACGGTGGCCAGCGAAACGGCCACCGGCGCGTCGGCGTGGTTCACCAATGACACCGTCACGGTGCCCTTCTCGCCGGGCTTATAGACAATTTTGTCGGTGGCCACCATCGTCACTGCCACCGGCGAGAGCCGCTCGATGTGCACGCCGGCCGCGGCCAGGCGGCAAGGGATTTTGGGCAGATCGCCGATGCGGATGGTGCCATCATCGGCTTGCTCCAGCGCCTCGACATCCTCCAAAGCATCATCGTCGGGGGCGTCGGCACTCGGTGGCAGGTGCTTGCGGTTTTTGTCCGCCACCGGCCCGGTCAGCGCCCAACTGACGCTACAGGCGATAACGACCGGCTCGTGGGTGGCGATGTCCAGCGTCAAGTCGGTGAATTCGTCGGCGTTGGCGAAGTGCAGCATGCCGTAGCGGCGCTGCGCGTCGCCGGATGTGAGCGTGATGGCGATGGCGCCGGTGCGCAGGTCGCCCAGCGGCGCCAATGCCAGCGGCACATGCAGGCGGTAGCGGCCCGCGGGCACGGCCGTGTCGCTTACGCCGGTCAGCAGCGTGCCCTCCTGGCGCTTCACCGCCAGGTCCGCCGCCAGGCAGCGGCCCGCCGCCAGCGCCGCCTGCCGGAAGGCCGTCGACGCCGCGGCATCCCGCGCCAGCGGCATCGTCACGCCCGGCCCTTCCGCCCACCCGGCCAGCGTGGCGCACAGCAGGAGAAACAATAACACGCGCATCGGGAGACCCCCACCACTCACTTCGGGAGACGCCGGCGGAATCCTGCCGGCATGGCGGGTCGGGTGCGCGCATAGTTTGTTACCTTTTTTATGCCGCCTTCTCGTATTGCGAGCA
>CAZPYA010000147.1:280-7979 GCA_964590255.1 uncultured bacterium | reverse complement strand
ACTCCCCTCTCCCAGCATTGGGAGAGGGGCCGGGGGTGAGGGCGCGCGAGGGAGCCGCGAGCGAATGATTCACATACGCATGCACGGGCTCACGGCTCGACGGAATCTCGCCCTCCAGACAGACACGATCCAAGGAGTATCCATGCTGACCATCCGCGTAGTGCCCGGCGCCCCGCTGGAGACGAACTGTTACCTGGTCGCCGATGTCGATGCCGGCGAGGCGATAGTGATTGACGCGCCGTGGCAGGTGACGGAGGAGATGCTGGAACTGGCAGAGGCATACAGCGTGCGCGTGACGGAGATCGTCTGCACACACGGGCATTGGGACCACAGCATGGGCGCGGCGGCGTTAAGCGAGGCCTTCGGCGCGCCGGTGGCGTGTCACCCGCTGGACGCCGACCAATTGGAACACCCTACCACCGCGCCCTTCAATCTGCCACTGCCGCTGACGCCCGTTACCCCCGGCCGCCTGCTGGAGGAGGGGGACGAGGTGGCGGTGGGGCAATACACCTTCAGCGTGCTGCACACCCCCGGCCACACCCCCGGCGGCATTTGCCTCTACTGCGCCGAAGACGCGACCCTCCTTAGCGGCGATATCCTCTTCGCCGGCACCTACGGCCGCACCGATTTTCCCGGCGGCGACGTGGTGCAGATGGTGCGCAGCCTCGTACGTCTGCGCGCGCTGCCGCCCGACACCGCCGTTTACCCCGGCCATGGACCATCAACGACGATCGGCCGTGAAACGTGGCTGGCGGGCATCGACGCGATGGAGGAGTAGCATACGTACTGCCAGCAGCAGCGAGGAATTATCCGTAAAGGCGGAGAGCGTCGTCGGACCCCTCCCCCTTGCCCCCTCCCCGAACCGGGTGAGGGGGAAGTAGCCATCATACGGGAGTTACCATGCGGCCCATCATCGACATGCATCAACATGCCCCGGCCCTCGACGAGCTTGACGCTCGCGTGCAGGCGTGCCGCGATGCCGGCATTGTCACCGCGGTGCTGTTGGGGCAGCCGGAGGAGCGGGTGCCGGGTGATAACGCGCTGTGCCTGGCCGCCGCACGCGCGTACCCGGCGCTGTTTCGCGCCTGGTATGGCGTGTCGATGGATGCGGCGACGCCGGACGACCTGAGCCGCGCCGTCGACGCCGGCTTCACCGGGGTGAAGTGCATCGGGCCGAAGCGCGCCTACAACGACCCGGCCTATTTCCCGCTGTACCAGCGCGCGGCGTTGTTGCGACTGCCGGTGCTCTTTCACCTGGGCATCGTGGCGAATACGCCAGGCTATCAGGATTGCGACAGCAACCTGATGCGCGCCATCCACCTGGACCACATCGCGCGGTGCCTGCCGGAGTTGACGCTCATCGGCGCGCACTTCGGCAACCCGTGGTGCGAGGAAGCGGGCATGGCCTGCCGGTGGAACCCCAATCTCTTCTTCGATCTCTCAGGCTCGCTGCTGAAATACCGCCGTCCGGCGTTCCTCGGTGAGTTGCTGTGGTGGACCGCCGCCGGTCCGTATGCCTCGCCCGACCGCACCGACGCCTGGGCGAAGATCGTCTTCGGCAGCGACGTCGCCTCCCCCGCCATCGCCGATGTCGTCAATGACTACCGCGTGGTGATGGAGACGCTGGGTCTCGCTGACGAACTGCGCTGCCGGATGTGGTACGACACGGCGGCGCGCATCCTCGGCATTTCCGCGTAACTCAGCGGAACAACCGCCTCGCGTTATGGTAGAGCAGATCGGGTATCTCCTGTTCACGACTGATGATTTTTCATGGGGGATACACCGATGTGCGGCATTGTTGGATATATCGGAGACGCGGAGGCGATGCCCATCCTGCTGGATGGGCTGCGGAAGCTGGAGTATCGCGGGTATGACTCCGCGGGCATCGCGGTGATGACGGCGGGGGCGCTGGCGGTCGCCCGTCGCCAGGGCAAGCTGGAGCGGTTGGCCGGCGAGATGCAGGCGAATCCGCTCATCGGCCGGGTCGGCATCGGCCACACGCGCTGGGCCACCCACGGCGTGCCGTCCGACGTCAACGCCCATCCCCACGCGGACTGCACCGGGCGCATCGTCGTGGTGCATAACGGCATCATCGAAAACTACCTGCCGCTGCGCGAGCGGCTGGAGGCGGAGGGCCACATCTTCGCCTCAGAGACGGACACCGAAGTCCTCGCTCACCTCATCGAGAGCCATTTTACCGGCGATCTCTACGAAGCGGTGCGCCAGTCGCTGCTCGACGTCATCGGCTCCTACGCGGTGGTGGTGCTCTGCCGCGACCTGCCGGACGTGCTGGTGGCGGCCCGCCTGCACAGCCCGCTCATCCTCGGCCACGGCGTGGGCGAGCAGTTCGTCGCCTCAGACGTGCCGGCGCTGCTGGCCTATACGCGCGAAGTGACGTACCTGCAGAACGGCGAGATCGCCGTGGTGAGTCGTGACGGCGCCCGCGTCACCCGGCTGGACGGGGCGGAGATTCGCCGCGAGCCCGCTACCATCGCCTGGGACGCCGCGGCGGCGGAAAAGGGCGGCTACAAGCACTTCATGCTGAAGGAGATCCACGAGCAGCCGGCGGTGATCGCCGAGACGCTGCGCGGGCGCATGGGCGAGGACCGCGCCCACGTGCACCTGCCCGGGCTGAACCTGTCCCCGGACGAGCTGCGGCAAATCACCAAGGTACTCATCGTCGCCTGCGGCACGGCGTACCATGCCGGCTTCGTTGGCAAGTATGCCATCGAAGGCCTGGCGCGGGTGCCGGTGGAGATCGACGTAGCCTCCGAGCTGCGTTATCGTCGTCCCATCGTCGACGAGCACACGCTGGCGCTGGTGATCAGCCAGTCGGGCGAGACGGCGGACACGCTGGCGGCGATGCACGACGCGCAGGCGCACGGCGCCCACGTGCTGGCGGTGACGAATGTGGTGGGCAGCTCAGTGGATCGCGACGCCGACAGCGTGCTCTACACCTACGCCGGCCCGGAGATCGCCGTCGCATCGACGAAAGCCTACACCACCCAGTTGATGACCATCTACCAGGTGGCGCTGTACCTGGCGGAGGCGCGCGGCACGCTGGACGACGCCGCCCGCGCCCGGCTCATCGAGGCGTTGCAAAAACTGCCCGAGCAGATGGCCGCGGTGCTGGAGACGGAGCCGCTGGTGCGCACGCTGGCCGAGACCTTCCGCGGCGTGCATGACACGCTGTACCTGGGCCGCGGCGCCAACTTCCCCACCGCGCTGGAGGGGGCGCTGAAGCTGAAGGAGATCAGCTACATCCACGCCGAGGGCTATGCCGCCGGCGAGATGAAGCACGGGCCCATCGCCCTGATCACCCCGCACTGTCCCACGGTGGCCATCGCCATGCCCGGCGGCGTCTATGAGAAGATGCTCTCCAACATCAAAGAGGTGAAGGCGCGCCGGGGGCATGTGATCGCCGTGGGCGCCGACGACGACACTGAACTAAAAAAATACGCCGACGACATCATCCCCATCCCGCGCACCGAAGAGCTGTTCACCCCGGTGCTGGCCATCGTGCCGCTGCAACTCTTCGCCTACCACTGCGCCGACGCGCTGGGCCTGGACATCGACCAACCGCGCAACCTGGCGAAGAGCGTGACGGTAGAGTAGGCATAACTGGGAGCGCGGATTTGTAATCCGCATAACTGACGCCCACCCCTCGATGGGGTGGGCATCAACCCGACATCAGGAAAGCCTTTCAGCTACCAGCCGAACTCCCGCCCAATACCTTTCAAATATGCGTATTCTGCTGACGAGAAAGCCCATCGTGTCGTCATTTTCCTTATTATCCCCCCTCCCCACGTAGGGGAGGTTGTAAATCCCGCAGTACTCTCGGAAGGTCTGGGGGAGAGGTGAACACGGCGGGACGAGAATCCTTATTTTAACGGCATTGGGGCTCCCGCCCTGTTCCATGCGTGACTGTCTCCCCAGCCTTTCCCAAACCGCATCCCTGTGCTATTATGCGGATGAGCCATGTCGCCCATACCCGTCATCATCAAGCCGATGCTCATCCTGCTGGCCGCCTTCCTCGTCGCCACGCCTATCGTGATGGCGTGGGGACGGACCTCCGCCGTCCAGGCCGGCTGGCGGCGGCCGGGGTGGCGCGGCGTCTTCGCCGGGCTGGGCTGGGGAGTGCTGATGGGCGCGGCGGCGGTGGCGTGGCTGCGCTTCCTGCTGCACACCGGCAACTACCTACCGCTGCCGCCGCCAGTGGCGCCGCAGTGGACGGACTGGGCCATCCTCGTCGCCGCGGTGCCGCTCATCGAGGAACCGCTCTTCCGCGGCGCGGTTTTCGGCGGCTTGCTGCCGCGCTGGCAGCCGTTCTGGGCCTACGCGCTGTCCGCCACCGCCTACACCGCCTGCCACCCCAACGAGCCGTGGCTGGCCTTCCTCTTCGTCGCCGGCCTGGTCTACGCCGCCGCCTTCCGCCAAGGCCACTCGCTGGTCAGCCCCATCCTCGCTCACGCCCTCACCGCCGCCGCTTTGCTCCTCGGCCGCCTGTATCCCGCGCAGGTCGACAGCCTACCACTAACCACCTTCGGCTACCTGGCCGGCGGCGCGGTGATGTTGCTGCTGGTGGCGGCGTTGCTCCCGGCGGAGAAGGGGTAAGTATCTCCACCAACGATATACCCGGCTTGCGAAATCGGCCCCCCTCCCCGGCCCTCCCCCCGTGCCCTCACGTGCACAGGGGGAGGGAGCATCGATGCGGTTGCATCCGGAGACTCCGACAACGAAGTCGTCGCCCTTACCCTCTTTACGTCCCCACCCGCAGCCCGTATAATCAGAAAGATAACCCCCATCTGCGGCAGAAGGGAGCGCTTGGATGCGTCACATGCGGTTTTGGGTCACCCTGGTCCTCCTCCTCGGTGTCACCGGCTTGGCCTTCGCCCGAATCTCCATCGCGGTAAAAAGCGTCGGATTTGACGGCTACTATCGTCCCCACACCGTGGTTCCCATCCTGGTACAGGTGGAAAATACCGGTGAGACAGTGCAGGGCGAGTTCCGCGTCACCACGCCGGGCAGCGACGACGCGCTACCGGACACCTATCGCATGCACGTCACCCTCCCCAAGGGGGCGAAGCAGCCGATCTTCCTCTACGTGGTGCCCCGCACCTTCGCCCGCGCCTTCGAGGTGCGGTTCACCTCCGGCGGGGGCAACCCGCCGCCATCCACCTTCAAGCGCTGCCAGGAGCTGTATGGCTCCGACCGGCTGATGCTGGTGGTGGGCGGCACCCCGAAGTCGCTCTACATCGTCAACGGCCAGACGCTCCGCGTGCCGGAATATGTCACTGCCCGCCCGTGGGACGTGATGTCTACGCAGTACCAATACTCGCGCTATGGGTATAGCGGGGGCAGCGCCAGCGGCAGCGGGCAGGTGCGGCTGGTCTACGCCGACCCGGCGCTGCTGCCGGGCAACCCGGAGGCATACGCCGCCATCGACACCCTGGCGCTGATGGCCAATGTGACGGAAAATACGCTGGATACCCGCGCGCAGGACGCTATCCCCGTGTGGGTGGCCAACGGCGGGCATCTGCTCATCGCCGACAGCGCGGTGAAGGCCCGTCTGGACGCCGCCTTTTACACGCAATTCCTGCAGGCGCCCACGCCCAGCGACCCCATCAAGCGCGGAGCAGCGTCTCTGGAGACGGCGAGGAACATCGATAGCGGCGTGGCGCACACGCGCAACTTCGGCTCCGGACACGTCACAAAGCTGGACTACGATCCGGACATCACCCCGTCCTCCGACTGGACGAAGATGAGCGCATTCTATGGGAAACTCATCGAGAAGCACCCGGCGGATACGCCGCTCACCGCGTCGCTGCGCGACACGATGAACACCGCGGTGATGGTGCGCAACCTGAAACCGCCCAACCTGCGCCTCATCATCATCTTCCTCATCATCTACCTGGTAATGCTGGTGCCGGTGAACTATTTCGTGCTGAAGAAGATGGACAAGCGCGAGCTGGCCTGGGTGACCACGCCCATCATCGTATTGCTCTTCACCTTCGGCGCCTACGGCATCGGCTATATCACCAAGGGCCACCGGCTGGTGGCGAACGTGTTGACCGTCATCGAGACGATGGCCGGACAGACCAGCGCCGAAGCCACCTCGCAACTGCTCATCTTCTCGCCGTCGCGCACGCGTTACCGGCTAAGCCTGGGCAACGACGCGCTGGTAGCGCGCGAACTGACCGGCTGGGGCGATGACGATCCCTACTCCGGCCGCTCCCGCGAGCGCGGCGAACCGCTCTACTACAACTTCAGCAGCAGCGGCCTGCTTATCGAACGGCTGCAGGTGAATATGTGGGCCTTCCGCCAACTGGTAACCGCCCACCAGGTGAGCCTGGGCAAGGGATTCAGCAGCACGCTGAAGACCACTACCAGCGGCGCTTACCTCCCCGTCGTCAGCGGCAGCCTCACCAACGGCACGCCGTACCGCTTCATGCTGTGCGAGCTGTTCCACAACGGAAACCTGGTGAATACCTTCGCGCTAAAGCCGGGCCAAACCATCGACGTGAAAAAGGTGCAGAGCGATCTCGCGCTGAAGCTGCCCGAAAAGGAGCAGCACATGCTGGACACCGTGCGCGACCAGTCACGCGCGATAATCTCCAGCACCGACCGCATGCGCAACGGGTTTGCCCTCATCGGCTACACCGTCGACCCCACTGCCCGCGTCTCACTGACAGTCAACGACCGCGCCCCCAGCGGCGCCATCACCGTGATGGTGGTGCATTTGTAGGTGACTGGGAACTGGGGACAGGAGTTAGGGAACGCCCCCGGTCTTTACGACCGGGGGCGTTTGTTTGGATTCCTGCCGGAGTGGAGAATCGGCCCCCCTCCCCAACCCTCCCCCCGTCCTCTCTGCGGACAGGGGGAGGGAGAGTTGAAAGACACCCCCTTCCCCTGTGCCCGCTGGCACGGGGGAAGGGTTGGGGATGGGGGCCGATTAAGCAATCCGGCGTCACCCCTGCCGGGGAGGGCGAAGGGATGCTTACTTCAGGAACAGCTCGATCACCGGCACGGTGACGTTCGGCTTCTCGACGGGCAGGCGCAGAGTAACGAGGCCTTCGCTCACGTCGCCGAAGTGCGATTGCCAGTCGGGCCGGGCTTCCACCTTCACCTCGGAGGCGTCGTTGAGGAGCTGGGCGTAGGCGATCTTATCCTTGAAGCCTTCCAGGTGCAGCTCGACGAACGGCCAGGCGAAGACGTGGACATACAGGCGGTTGGTGTCCGGGTTGTAGGTCAGGCGGCAGTCCTGCGGGGTTTTGAACTCGGGCGGCGCCTGGGTGCAGCCGTAGATGGCGCGGCCGTGGCGCTTCATCCATTCGCCCATCCCCTGCAGGCGGTCGAGGGCGCGGGCGTCGAACTCGCCGCGGCCGGTGGGGCCGACGTTGAGCAGCAGGTTGCCGCCCTTGCTGACGGTGTCGACGAGCATCTGAATAAGCTGGTCAAGGCTCTTCCACGACGATTCATCGCGGTGATACCCCCAGGAGCCGGAGAAGGTCTGGCAGGCTTCCCACACCACCGGCTGGCCGTTATGGGTGACCCAGCCGCGTGGCTGGAACTGCTCGGGGGTTTTGATATCCCAGCCATCCGGCAGGTCCAGGCGGTCGTCGAGGATGATGTGCGGCTGCAACTCGCGCACCATGTTATACAGCGTCTCGCTCTGCCAGTCGTTGCGCCCCTTGCCGCT
>CAZPYA010000147.1:0-270 GCA_964590255.1 uncultured bacterium | reverse complement strand
GCTGGGCAAGTGACCTTTCCGCCGACGGCAGCGTCGTGGTTGGCGGCGCTGTGGCTCACGTTGCCGCTGCCGTCCTCTTTCGGATAGCTGAAGTCGAACCAGAGGATGTCGACCTTGCCGAACTGGGTGAGCAGCTCGCGCACCTGGCCGCGCAGGTATGCGGCGTAGCGATTCTGGTCGCGGTGGGCGTTCAGCGCCGCGCGGTCCGGGTGGTTGCGGTACGGGCCGATGTGCGGGTCGATGATGTAATCGGGGTGGTGCCAGTCGATG
>CAZPYA010000146.1:416-8350 GCA_964590255.1 uncultured bacterium | reverse complement strand
GCGCGTCACCGACGACTTCATGGACGCCGTCATCCGCGATAAGACCTGGCAGACCCGCGGCGTGGTGTCCGGCGAGGCGATCGAGAGCCTGCGCGCCCGCGAGCTCATGCGCGAAATCGCTGACGCCGCCCACCTCTGCGGCGACCCGGGCATGCAGTTCGACACCACGGTAAATGACTGGAACACCTGCGCCAACTCCGGCCGCATCAACGCCAGCAATCCGTGTTCAGAATTCATGTTCCTCGACGACAGCGCCTGCAACCTGTCCTCGCTGAACCTCATGCGCTTCCGCAAGGGCAACGGCGACTTCGACGTGGAGTCCTTCCGCCGTGCCACCACCATCATGATCCTCGCGCAGGAGATCATTGTCGACCGCGCCTCCTACCCCACGCCGCAAATCGGCGCGAACTCGAAGAAGTATCGCCCGCTCGGCCTCGGCTACGCCAACCTCGGCGCGCTGCTCATGGCCAACGGCCTCGCCTATGACAGCGATGAAGGTCGCGCGCTGGCCGCCGCCATCACCGCGGTCATGACCGGTCAGGCCTACCTCACCTCCGCGCTCATCGCCTCGCGCATGGGGCCGTTCAGCGACTACCTGAAAAACCGCGATCCGTTCATGCGCGTGGTGCACAAGCACCGGGCGCAGGTAGACCGCATTGAGCGCCTGCGCAGCGTGCGCGACCTCATCAAGATCGCCCGCGCCGTGTGGGACGACGCCGCCCGCCTGGGCGACCAGTTCGGCTTCCGCAACAGCCAGACCACGCTGCTCGCCCCCACCGGCACCATCGGCTTCATGATGGACTGCGATACTACCGGCGTCGAGCCGGACATCGCGCTGGTGAAGTACAAAAAGCTCTCCGGCGGCGGCATGTTTAAAATCGTCAACCTCACCGTGCCCATGGCGCTGAAAAACCTCAACTACAGCGACGCGCAGGTCTCGGAAATCCTGCAATACATCGAACAGCATGACACCATCGAAGGCGCGCCTGGCCTGAAGGACGAGCACCTGTCCGTCTTCGACTGCGCCTTCAAACCCGCCAACGGCCTGCGCAGCATCCACTACATGGGCCACGTCCGCATGATGGCCGCCGTGCAGCCCTTCCTCTCCGGCGCCATCAGTAAAACCGTTAACCTGGGCAAGGATTGCGCCGCCGAAGAGATCATGGATATCTACATCGAGGCGTGGCGCCTGGGCCTGAAGGCCGTCGCCATCTACCGCGACGGCAGCAAGCGCACCCAGCCGCTCACCACCAAGCTGGACAGCGCCGTGAAGGAGGCCATCGGCGAGTTGAAGGCCGAGAACCGCGCCGTACGCCGCCGCCTGCACGACGAGCGCACCGCCATCACCCATAAGTTCAGCATCGCCGGCCACGAAGGGTATCTCACCGTCGGCCTCTTCGAGGACAACACCCCCGGCGAAATCTTCATCAAGATGTCCAAGCAGGGTTCCGTGGTCTCCGGCCTCATGGACTCCTTCGCCATCGCCATCTCCATGGCGCTGCAATACGGCGTGCCGCTGCGGACGCTCATCGACAAGTTCTCGCACACTCGCTTCGAGCCCTCCGGCTGGACGCAAAACCCGGACATCCCCATGGCGAAGTCCATCGTCGACTACATCTTCCGCTGGCTGGCCATCAAGTTCCTGTCCCGCGAAGACGCCGCCATGTATGTCACCCGTACCGACGACGCCGACCACGGCGACGCCGAGCAGGACGAACCGGCCAAGGTCGGCACCGCTGACCTCTTCGCCAACGGCGGCAACAGCCCGAAACTCGGCTTCGACAACCAGTCCGACGCCCCGCCCTGCCCGAGCTGCGGCGAAATCATGGTCCGTAACGGCGCCTGCTACAAGTGCCTCAACTGCGGCAGCACCAGCGGCTGCAGCTAACTACGCACAATTGCAGACGGTGTGCATGGTCGGCTCGGTCCCGACTATGCACACCGTCTGATCGCACACCGTTCGTAGTCGCGTCGCGGCGCAGCAAGGCGCGCCGATTAGGCAACCCGCCCCCATCTGTGCAGGAATCAGGATTCCGGACTCTGTGCCGCGGGCTCGCCCGCGTCCCAGCCCCGCACCACCCCGTTCACCGCCGTCACCAGCCGTGCGGCGTTTTCCAGCGCTTCCAGCGGCAGTTCGCCCAGCGGGGTGCGGGCCAGGTGTTCTAAGATGCGGCGGGCGATGCGGCGGCGGTCGAAGGGGCCGGCCCCCACCGCGGCCAGCCGCGCGGCGGCGGCGGCCATCACTGGCTCATTCAACGGCGGCACGGCGGCGTTGGTCCACTCGCCGTTCAGGTTGTAGGCTTCGCGCACCTGCTCGTCGTAGTAGGCCGCCGGGAACAGGTCTTCCAAGCTGCGCGGGCCGTCGGCGCCCAGCGTCTCGCCCACCGTCAGCACGGAGCGCTCGTCCACCATCCACGGGTGGGCGATAGGCCCATGTCCCTGTCCATTCAGCAGTACCGCCACGCGCCGGCGCTCCGGGGTGAGCAGTGGCCCGATGAGCGCCATGCTGCTGACGCCCCCCGCCGCGGTGATCTGCAGCCGGTCGTCCAGCCCCTCGCGCCCGGCGGCGCGCAGCAGCGTGGACAGTGCCGACAGCAGCCAGTAATCCGCTACGTCTTCTACGATGAGCGTGTATTCGTCGGAGAGCAGTCCCTGGCTGAGCGATAGCCCCAGCGCCGCCTGCAGCGTCAGCCGCGCCGAGCGGTCACTCTGCGCCCAGTTGCGGTGCAGCCGCGTGCCGTCGCGCCCGCACTCCTCGGCGATGTATATCGTGTCCGGCCGCGCGAAATCGAGCATAAACGGCATGTTGGTGGTGTAGACGATCTGGTTCTGCCGCGCATACTCCTTGAAGCGCGCCACCAGGTCGCGCTGCGCCGCCGCGTGCAGGTGCAGCCCCGGCTCGTCCAGCAACAGCACGGCGTTGCGGAAGCGCCCGCCCGTCTCATACATGAAATTCATGTCGAAGGAAAAGAACCACTGGAACCCGCGCGAGCGGTCCTCCAGCGGCACCATGATGCCGGTGTCGATGTCGCGCACGAAGGTCACGAAATGCGGCCCGTCCGCCTGGAACTGCACCACGTACCGCTTCTGCGTCCAGCGGTGGGCGATCTTTTCCGTCAGCGTCTGCCCGGCGTCGTTCAGGTCCATCATCCGCCGCTCGCGGTCCGGCTGCTGCGCCTTGCGCACCTCCGCGTCCAACTCCAGCTCCGCCATCTCGAGGATCTTCAAAAACGTCCGATCTTCTTCGGTGAGGCGGTTATTGTCCTTCCGGCTCTTCACCTGGTCGATCTGCGCCGAGCCGTTGAAAATCTGGTAATCATCCATGTAGATGAACGTTGGCAGCCACCCGTGCGCCAGCTCCAGCACCTTGCGCACCATCGGCTTCACCGCCGCCTCGTTCTCCGCCTGCAGCATCTGCAGCGGCGCGGTGCCGGCGGCGGCGCGCCCGGCGCGCATCTCGCGCACCAGAAAGTCACGGTCGTATTCCAGCGCGCGCTTCCGGGCGCTCTCCAGCACCATGCCCCACCCCTGCTTGATCTCGTCCATTACCTCGCCGGGATGCTGCTTGAATTGGTCGGTCAGCGCGTCGATCACTCGCCGCAGATCGGGTTGATAATCGGTGGTGCGCGGCAGGAAGTGGTACAGGTACTCGCCGCGATACGTGCGGCTGATCTCCACGCCGGTGAGCCAACACGCCGCCGGGTCGGCCCCCTCCATCGCCAGCCGCTCCTCCTCGCTGAAGGTGAAACGGATCGTCGTCACCGCCTGCGCCTCGTTCCGTTCGCGCCGCCGCGCTCGCGGCCATTCGCGCTCGAGGTCGTAGGCCCGCGGCTCGGCCGCGTGAAAGGTCCACAGCGCCTTCAGCAGCGTCGTCTTCCCCGACTCGTTCTTGCCGACGATCGTGGTGATATCGTCCGTATCGAGCCAGCCGGAATCGACGATGCCGCGATAATATTGCACTCGGAACCCGAGCATGCGCATGCAGGCAATCCTTCACGACGGGGAGCAACCCACACCCCGTCATCTACTACTTTCTCCTCAAACACCCGAACTCCTGCCCCTGCTTGTCGGATAGATGCCACGCTGTCGCCGTTAACGTCTCACCTTGCGCACCGTCACCCCCACCACCCGCACATCGTCGACGCTGCCGCCCATGCACAGGCGGAAGTCGTACCCCTCGCGGTTGGCGAAGAGGGCGTCGGCGAGGCGAACGGTATAGCTGAATTCCGCGTCCGGGCCAGCGGCGATCCATTGCCACGGGGTGTTGTTCATGCCGCCGACAGCGTCGTAGTAGAGGTTGAAGCCGGTCTTGTTGGCGACGCTCGCGCCGCGCACGCGTACGGTCACCTCCACCGGCACGCGCTCGCGGTTGTAGAAGAGGAAGCCGTCCGGCACATCAAAATGAATCCACGGCGCGGTGTCGCGCACGGTGGACAGCACTGTTCTCTCGCCATCTGCCAGCACCGCGTATCGTCCTCCGGGCAGCTCTGGCAGCGGGCGGATGGCCAGTGCGTTGCGCCCGCCGGGGTCCAGCGAGACCGCGGGCGTCTTCACCGGAGCGGGCAGCGATGCGGGCGCATGCCCGGCCTGGCGCAACCGGGTGATGCACCCGGCGGGGTCATGCGGAAAGAAGACGGGCGCGATGCCATCCTGCACCGCCGCCGCCGCCAGCCCGCCGTCGTCGCTGTCAGGCATCTCCGCCCATAACGCCGGCGTGTTGGCCGGCAACACGCGGTCGCGCAGCACTCGGCAACGCCAGCGGAACTCCGCCGCCGTCGTCACGCACCGGCCCGGCGCCAGCGCCAGGATATCCGGTGCCTCCGCCCCCTTCGCGCCGGCCAGATAGGCGGCAATCCAGTCCAGACTCACGTCGCCGGGCTCCGGCGCGATTACCCGCAGTGAGGAATCGACCCCATGAATGGCGGCGGCGGCGGCACGGTACAGGGCGTAGACATCGCGTGGCACCGCCATCAACACCGCGGCGGTGGGCGGCTCCCACAGCCGGTAATGCCCCACCCGCCCCCGGTAGCGCGCGGCCAGCTTTGCCGCGTAGGCCTTCCAGGCGGCCAGATCGGGCTTCGCGCGGGCCACTTCGGCATCGCTGGGCGCCTGCAGGTAGCGCACCGCCCAGCGCGGCGCTGGCCCCAGCGTCAGCACCACCGTCAGACCCCGGTCGCGCGCGGCGTCCACCGCGGCATCCAGCTTTTCAAAGTGCCACGCCGACGCTGTCGGCTGAATGCGCGGCCAGTCCGTGCGGAGGGTGACGTATTGCGCGCCGGCGGCCTGTGCCGCCTCCAGCGCCCGCGGCACGGGAACGTCATCGGACAGCAAAACGCCATACGTGATCGGCGCCGCCCAGAGCGCGGCCGCCAGGGACAGGAGGGGGAGAAGGAACGCGAGACGTGATGGATGCATGATGGATTCCCTTGTTGGGGAATATACCCGCCGGGCCGAGATGGAAAACGACGCGTGAGCTTGTGTGCGTATCCAGCGACATCCCCGCCATCTTCGTGAAAACACGACAGTCGTTCGCCATCCCACCCCGGCTAATATGAAAGTGAATGTGATGGGGATTGCCCCCATATCTAGGGAGGAGGACCACCGTGAAGAGGATGCTTCTACTTGCGCTGTTTATCGCGGGTGTCTGGTTAACCACCGCGCAGCCGACCGCCGCGCAGACTATTCCCAACGTGCGCGGCCTGCAGGCCTTCACCGCACAGACAAATTTCATGTCGCTGGCCGGCTTTCTGCGCTGGCAGTATTTCGTGGAAAACGATGTGTGGATTTCCCGGTCTGAGGCTCGCTCGCTCACGTCGGCACAGACCGGCGCCGGCGGGTAACGCCTGCTACACCGATGACGGCAGCTCAGCCTGCACCCGCGACAGGTGCAGGCTGAACGTCGTCCCCTGCCCCACCGAGCTCTCCACCGTCACCCGCCCCTCATGCGCGAGCATGATCTCGCGCACGATGGCCAGGCCCAGGCCGGTGCCGGCGTGTTGCCGTTCATTGCCCCGATAGAAACGGTCGAAAATCCATGGCAGCTCCTCGGCGGGGATGCCGTCGCCGTCGTCGTGGATATGTATCGCCACGTCGTACGCGGTTGCTTCGACCCTCACCGTCACCGTGCTGTCCGCCGGCGCGTGGTGCAGCGCGTTATCCAGCAGGTTGCGCAGCGCCTGCGCCAGCCGGTCCTCGTTGCCCAGCACGGCGAGTTCGGCCGGATTGAGCCCTTCGGCGTAGGTGCAGGTGATCGCCGTGCCTTCCGGCGCCTGCATGCGCGCGATCTCCACCGCGTCGTCCAGCAGCGGTGGCAGCGGCAGCGGCGCCCGCGGGATATGCACCGCCCCCGCCTGCAGCTTGGACAGCTCGAGAATGTCGTTCACCAACCGCCGCAGCCGTTCCGATTCGCGCTGGATGATCCCCAGGAAGCGCTCGGTGGTCTCGCGGTCCTCCTGCAACGCGCCGTCGGCCAGCGACTCGGCGCAGCCGCTGATGGCGGTGAGCGGCGTGCGCAGCTCGTGCGAAACATCCGCAAGTAACGCCCGCCTGAGCTGTTCCTGCTGCTGCAGCGCCTCCGCCATCTGGTTGAACGCCGTGGCCAACTCGCCCACCTCGCTGCGCCCGCCGCCGCGCATGCGCCGCGCCATGTGCCCAGCGGCGAAGTCCCGCGCCACCTGCGTGGCCGCGCGCAAGCCGGAGGAAAGCCGCACGGAGAAGAGGATCGCGGCAAAGATCATGATCACCAGCGTGGCGACCATCCAGATTTTCAGGTTGTCGGTGTAGCGCGCCAGGTCGCGCCGCACGCCGTCCACCGATTTGTCGAGGTAGAGGATGAAAGCGACGCGCTCGTCCCCCGTCTTCGGGTCGCCGCGCAGGATGGGCCGGGCGATATACAGGCGCTCCCGCGCGTGGGGCAGGTCTTCTTCCGGGCGCTGCCGGGTGCCGTGCATGCCGCTGATGGCTTGCGCCACCTCCGGCCGCGTGCCCAGCGGCTCGCGCGCCGCCCGGGCATGCAGCCAGGCATCCCAACTGCCCGGCCAACGGGAATCGGTGAGCACGTTCCCCCGCGCGTCCAGCAGGCGGATGCGCGCCTTCAGCATCGGCGACACATACAGCCGGCAACGGCGCTGCGTCCATCCCTGGTCTTCCATCCAGATGTCCTCGCTCACCCGCCACGGCGTGCGGATGGTGGTGCCCAGCGTCTGCGCGTTCCACGCCAGGTTATCCTCCTCGCGCTGCATCAGCATCCGCTCCACCGGTTTCATCAACAGCGCTGCCAGGATGCCGAACGACAACACCGTGACCAGCACATAGGTGATGATCAACTGCGTGCGCAACGAGGCCAACCAGCGAAGAAAACGCTCACACATCGGTATAATATCCCGGTGCCATCAACAGAGGCACAACATCGCCATTTTTCCTTTGACATGCGTCCCTGCATAGGGACGCCCGGACATACGGCCCTGCAGGTGGGGATTTCAATCCCCCCATGCCAACCCCACATGCAGACTTATGCCCCAGTGGTAAACTTATACCCGATCCCCGGCACCGTCAGGATCAGCGACGGCGCGGCGGTGTCGGACTCGACCTTTTCACGCAAGCGGCGGATATGCACGTCCACCGTGCGGGCGTCGCCGTAGAAGTCGTAGCCCCACACGTGATCGAGGATGGCGTGGCGGGTGAGGGCGATGCCGGCGTTGCGCATCAGGTATTCCAGCAGGCAGAACTCTTTGGCCGTCAGCACCACCGCGTCCTCATGCAGCAGCACTTCGTGGCGCAGCGTGTCCAGGCAGAGGGGGCCGATGTGCAGCCGTGCGGTGGGCGTCTCGCTGCCGGCGGTCTTCGCGCGGCGCAGCACTGCCTTCACCCGGGCGATCAGCTCGCGCGGGCTGAACGGCTTTGTCACGTAGTCGTCGGCGCCGATCTCCAGCCCG
>CAZPYA010000146.1:0-406 GCA_964590255.1 uncultured bacterium | reverse complement strand
CTTGTCGATCTCACTGTCCCGTGCGGTGAGCAGGATCACCGGCATGTTCATCTCCAGCCGCAGCCGCCCGCACAGCTCCAGCCCGTCTATGCCCGGCATGGTGATGTCCAGCACCGCCAGGTCCGGCGTGTGCCGGTGCGCCAACCGCAACGCCTCGCAGCCGTCCCCGGCGCAGACCACCTCGTACCCGCCCTTTTCCAGGTTGTACTGCAGCAGTTCGAGAATCGGCGGCTCGTCATCCGCGATTAAAATCGTCTGCGCCACGGTCTCCTCCCTGTTTCAGCCTACGATTGTTGTAGTTCTCAGTAGCGGCGCCGCGCAGCAAGTCGCGTCGATTTGTCCACCCAGTTCCTACTTCAGCGCCGCCATGAATCTGTCATTCCCCTCTTGCAGTATTGGGAGAGGG
>CAZPYA010000145.1:0-8499 GCA_964590255.1 uncultured bacterium | reverse complement strand
GCCCGCACACCTGCTGGCCGGCGAGCAGCGGCACGGCGACATCGGCGTTCCAGCTGTTGAGATGTGTGCCGTAGGCGTGGGCCGGCGCCGGCTGGCGCAACAGCTCGTCGGCAACGAGCACTTCGTCGGTGAGGACGATGTAACGCAGCACCGGGTCTTCGTGCGGGATTTCCGCCGGCGCGTCCGGCCACTCGCCGGTCAGCGTCATCTGCGTCAGGCGGTCGTCGTTGCCGGGCAGATAGACGGCGATGGCCCGCGGGCGCAGCGTACGCACCAGCGCGGACACCAGCGTTTCCACCAGCAATTCACGGTCGTGCGCCGAGGCCAGCGCGCTGCCCGCCTCCCGCAGCGCGTGCCGGTAATCGTAGACGCTTTTGAAGAAGCGGCGGTCCACCAGGTGCTGCACGTAACGGCGCAGCGGCTGGAATGCCAACGCGATGATGAAGGCGATGATGAAGCTGCCGGTGCGGTCGGGCATCTGCAGATGTGTCTGCAGGAAAGAGTCCAGCAGCGGCACGAGCAGCGCGAAGAGCAGCGAAAGCGTGCCGATGGTGATGGAATAGATAATCCCCGCTCGCAGCACGATCTTGATATCCATCAGCCGGTAGCGGACGATGGCATACGTGGTGGTGGTGGTGATGAAGAGCGAGGCGAGCGGGCCGAACTGGCTGTAGCGCGTGGAGTGGATGATGGCGGGCAGCACGGTGTTGATGAAGGTGCCCATGATGGCGAGGCCGGTCGCCCCGAGCAGGATATAGCGCACCTGCAGCCGCTGCATGCCGCGCACCTTGTTCGCCTTATAGGCCATGTGCGCGAAGCCGGAAAAGAAGGCGACGAAAATCCACACCGCGAAGCCGAGGGAGAGGGCGCTGTTGAATGACGCGTCGACCCATCCGGCGTTGAACTTGACGCCGGTGATGATATACGGCGAAAAGGCCAGCGCCATCCACGGCAGTCCCAGCACGGTGATCGCCCAGGCGACGGCGCGGAAACGCTTCGAGAGGGTGGGGAAGACCGCGCAGAACCACACCCAACTGATGCCGATGCACGCGCCGAAGAAGAAGGTGGCGCGGGCCAGCCACAGCGTGAAGTCGGTGCCATATTGCGGCAGCATCATCGCGATGCAGGCGGTCCAGCAGGTGGAGGCGGCGATATACCAGGCGAAAACGCGCCCAGTAGAATCCGCGCGGGTGCGCCAGAGAATGATGACCACCAGCGCGAGGTTGTAGGCGGCGGCCAGGAACAGGATGAGCTGGATCGGGATCATGCCGTCACCTCCTCATCCGTCCGCCGCGCCAGCAGCAGCCAGCACTGGTCGGCATACGCGGGTCGGCAGTGTTCCACCGCGAACCCGGCCGCCGTCAGCCGTCCGCGAATCTCGTCTTCGGCAAAGAAGTGGTAGGCGCCGTCCCGGTGGCGCTGCTGAATGCGGACGTTCGCCAGCATCACCCCGCCCAGCGCGGGCAGCACCGCGGCGGTGCGCAGCCAGCCGCCAAGCCGTCGCAGCGGCGGGCGGGCGGCCAGTGCGACGCAGTGCGCGCGGGCGACGGGTCCGAAATGCGAGTGGGGCGGGCGATCGCAGAGCACGAAACGGCCGCCGGGCTTCACCACCCGCGCGATTTCCCGCAGCGCCGCGTCCGGATCGGGCAGCGCATACAGCACGTTGCACATCACCGCCACGTCGAAACTCGCCGGCGCAAAGGGCAGCGTCGCACACAGGTCGGCCTGGTGATAGCACACGGCGGCGTTGGCGGCGTTTTTTCGGCGGGCGCGCGCCAGCATCGACGGGGCGAAGTCCACGGCCTCGATGGACAGCTCCGGGGTGTGGGCCAGCGCGCCATGCTCGAAGTTTCCGGTGCCGCAGCCGGCCACCAGCACGCGTTCGCCCGCCTGGCAGGCCGCGGTGTCTACCACGTCCGCCTGCAATGCGGCATACGGCGCCAACGCGAGGAGCGCGTCGTAGCCGATGGCCGCATACCAGTCCCAAAAGCCAGGCAATGTCATGCGTCGTACTTTCGCAGCAAGCTGCCGGCGTGCGTGCCGCCGACGCCGGCGGTGCAGACCATCACCGTGTTCAACCGCGCCACGCGGGACGTGTTGGGCACGTAATCGAGCCGGCAGTTTTCCGCCGGTTGGGTAAAATTCAACGTAGCGGGCACCCGCTGTTCACGCAGCGCCGCGCAGGCGCCGGATATCTGAAACCCCGCGCCGCTGGCGAAGGATTGTCCCACCGCGCCGCGAATAGAGCTGACCGGAATACGGAAGGCGTGCTCGCCCAGCGCCGTCTCGATGCCCAGGCTCTCCGCCACGTCCGCGCCGGGGTAGCCCGTGCCGTGCGCCTGCAGCCAGTCGATGGCGGTCACCGGCTGCCCCGCGTCGTGTAGCGTGCGGGCGATGGTGTTGGCGTAGGCCACGCCGGTGGGGTCCAGGTCGTAAAGCGGCCGCGCTTCTTCCACGCTCGCTACGCCGAGCACTTCCGCGTAAATGCGCGCGCCGCGCAGTCGGGCGTGGTCTTCGCGCTCAAGGACGATCGCCGAGCCGCCTTCCACCAGCACGATGCCGTTATGATCGTGCGAGAACGGCCGCGGCATCGGTCCGCCATCCTCAGGGATGGCGGCGAGGATGCCGCTGCGGCAAAACCCGGCCCAGATGAAGGGGAAGAACGGCGCGTCGGCGCCGCCGGCGATAATCACGTCCGCCGCCCCCTGGCGCAATTGCTGCACGCCCCAGATCATGGCATCGACGCCGCTGACGCAGCCGGAGGAGTGGGTGGCAATCGGCCCGCGCAGTCCATAATGAATGGCCACGTGGGTGCTGCAGGCGCAGGGGGTGAACTCCGCCCACGCCAGCGGGCTTACGCCATGGTCGCCGCGCTTGAAGTACCGCGCCACCTCCACATGTACCGTCTCCCCCAGGCCGGCAGCGGCAGTGCCGAAGGCGGTGCCCACGCGGTCGCGGTTCACGCGGGCGAGATTCAGGCCGGCATCGGCGATGCCACGCTTGGCCGCCACCAGCGCGAACTGCGAGTAGCGCAGAATGCGCTTGTCATCCACGTCGGGCATTTCACGGGTGAAGTCGAAGTCCTTGATCTGCCCACCATAGCTGAAGCGTGCTTCATCCGGCTCCCAGCCTTCCAGGCGGCTCATGCAGGTGCGTCCGCTAAAGAGCGCGCGGGAGAATTCCTCGAAGCTGTGCGCCATCGGGCAGAGGATGCCGAGGCCGGTAATGACGATGCGTGGCGTGCTCATCAGGCGTCCCTCCAGGCGAAGGCGAACGCTCGACCGCGTGGCCGTGCAATTGCGCGGCCACGCGCCGGGGCACGGCGCAGGCAAGCTGTAGTGAGTCGAGCCATATTCGGTACTGCGATGAAAACGGTAATGTCAGCGATGAATGGTTCTACTTTACGTCAATTTCTATCATATACCATCCCCGCAACCATTGCAAGGGCTTTTCCCTGTTTTCACGCTGTCGGCGCTCCCACGGCGATTTGTTGCATGGATTGCATGCGTGCGGTATACTGCCTATAATCTTTGTCATAAATACAAGCGGCAACAGGCCGGCTTCACAGCTCTTATCGCACAATTCATTACAGTAAAGGAACACGCCCATGTCACTGCAACGCTTTTCGCTGCTGCTGGCAGCCCTGCTGCTGGCCATCCCGATCTTCGGACAGGCGACGCTGAACGCCGATCTGCCGAAAATGAGCAACCTGGCCTTCGGCTGGGTCGCCATGAGCGGCGTCGATCCCAGTCTCGACGCGCTCGCGTCCTTCGCGCCCACCATGCTCGGTTTGCGCGATGCCGGATACGGCATCGGCAGCGAGGTGGCCACCGGCACCTTCTCCTTCGGCGATTTCGACGTCGACTCCGGCTGGGAATCCGGGCTCATCAATCTCGGACCCGGCGTCTTCCGCGTGGCCCATTACGACTTCCGCTCCAACACCGCGCAGGTGGCCGGCATCGCGCTGCCGCCGGGCATGCCGCCGGGCACCCCGCCGCTGCTGGCGCAGACCGACGGCGAATCGCTCGAGTTGTCCTACGCCCAGCGCATCGGGAAGACCAGCTACGGCATTAGCGTCATCCCGGCGGATTCGACCGGCATCACCATTCTGCAAGGCGGCTTCCCGGTGGCCACCGGCAAGTCGAAGGCCGATTACGGCTATCGCCTCGGGTTCGTCACCCCCGTCGAGCGCCGCCATGACATCCGCCTGGGCGTCAACTACAGCTACCAGAAAGACCAGGCCACGCTGACGCCCAACCCGCTGCATCCGCTGGTGATCGCCACCGGGGCAGTGCCGACGGCCGACACCTATCGCACCCAGTGCTACACCGTTGGTGCTTCCGGCAAGCTCACCGCGCGCACCCAGCTCTACGGCGCCTACCAGAAGATCGTTGGCAAGGGCAGCGCCATGGGTTTTGACCGCGACTCCGAGCAAATCTGGTTCGGCGTCAACCAGTCGCTCACCAGCATCCTCAACCTCCGCGTGAACTACCTGCAGAAGGGGATCAACGTCGGCCTCACCTGCCGCACGCCCGTCGGCCTGCTCATCGCCGCCTACACGAACAAGGCGCTGGTGAATGCCAACGACGTGCTGGGCAAAGGCGACGCCCTGTTTGTGGGGATCGACATCGCGAAGTAACCTGGATGCATCATCCGTACGCTCCGAAGGCCGCGATTCGTCGCGGCCTTCGTGTATGTGGCAGGGGAGCGCCGCCGCACGGCGAATATTTTGTGTATGGAACGACGTTTCCCATGCTCGCGCGGTATCTGGCTCTTCCTTGCACTGCTGCTCATCGCGCCCGGCTTGCGCGCCGAACACACCTGGGTGCGCCCGATGCTCGGCCTGGTGCCGGCTGAGGCGCTGGTGCCTGGTGGCGACGGCGCGCTGCACCCGCGGGTGTGGGGCTGCACGCCGGGCATGACCGGCACGACCGCGACCGCCAATTCCGCGCGCAACCCGAACCCCGCGCCCGGTGCATACACGCTGGTGATCCGGTTGAAACTGGCCGACAACACGCAGAAGGTGCCGGTGCTGGTCGTGCGCCTGGCTGAGGAGCCAGGGCCGGGGTTGGGTGAATACAGCCTTTACGCCACCGATTTTCCCTCCGCCGGGCGCTATATCGATTTCCGCATCCCTCTGCAAAAGTCGAACCCGAACTCCATCATCTCCTGGCAACTGCAATATCAGGGGATTGTCGCGCTGTGGGTGGACCAGGTGAGCGTGGAACCGGACGACGAGCGTCCGAACAGTACACCGCCGGTAGAGATCAGCCGCTTCCGCACGTCGAAACTCATCTACTGGAGCGACGAGGTGCCCGCCATCGAAGTGAGCGTGCGCAACACCCGCAAGGAGGCGCAGACAATCACCTTGGAGGTGACCGGCGAAGCGGGGCTGGGGCAGGAAGTGCTGCGCGCCGCCCAGGAGTTGACGCTGGAGCCGGGAGCGGAGGCCGACGCGGAGGTGCCGTGGCCGCTGCGCGGGCGTCAATATGGTTTCACGCTCCGGGCGCGGGTGCTGCGCGGCGGCATGGAGATCGACGCCCGTGAGACCATCTTCGCCATCGCCGACAACTTCAACCAGGTCAGTCAGTACGGCGCGCTGTACCCCGACGTGGACGGGGTGAATTTTCCCGCGGTGCTGGAGGGGTATCGCGCGGCCTATATTGGCGCCTTCGAGGTGAATCTCTGGGCGGCGTGCGATATTTCCGGCATGGCGCCCAATGCCGTGAAGTTGGTGGAGGAGCAGGGGGTGCGGCCCGTCGAGCGCGCGGTATTACAGTGCGCGCTGAAGGCCGCCCGCGGGCAGGGCCTCCGCGCGCTTACCTACGGCGACCTGTGGCTTTACGGCAGCGCCGGCATGGAATGGGCGCGGACACACCCCGAGGACACCAACTGGGGCCGCACCTGGTACGGCGGGCAGTATGACGTCGACCACCTGGACGCCCTCCGCGCCGGCGACGTCAAAGCCGCCCGCGCTGCCAACCCCGGCTGGAGCGCCCTCCCCCCGAGCCTGGCCGACCCGGCGATCCGCAAGTTCGCGGTGGAGGAAATCCTGCGCTCCGTCGCCATGTTCGGCTGGGACGGCATCCGCTACGACAACTACGGCCTCAGTCTGCAGTCCGGGAAGAACCTGCTGGGGCAGGAGTTCCTGGCGAAGCTGCCCAAGGAGCCGGGTGATCCGAACGCCAACCTCATCCGCGCGGTGCGCGCCGGCATCAATGCGAAGTATCCGCGCTTCGTCTACGGCGACAACGCCATGAGCCGCGACCCCGGCAACCCGCCCGACGCCAAGTGGAAGGCGGAGGCGGAGAAGGGCGGCATGATCATGGATGAGGCGATCGGGCAGCAATCCGGCGAGGCGACGTGGCAGGCCATCGCCACCCACGCGCTGCTCGGCGCGCAGACGGCCCGCGACTACGGTGGGTACCAGCTCAACCTCATCACCAATATCATGTCCGGACTCTGCTGGGCGGCGCGGCCGTATCCGTATGTCCTCACTATGGCGGGCGGCGCGCACGTGGCCTATGCCTCGCCGGCGCACGGCATGCGCCGCTACTGCGCCTTTGCCATGCGCTACGGCGAGTTCCTCTACGACCTGCGCGCCCGCCCGCTGAAGGGCGAGGTGAATCCCTTCGAGGTGGCGGCGCCGGTGTGGTGGCAGAAGTATGTCAGCGTGCGCGCGCTGCCGGGCGGGCGGCTGCAGTATATCATCAGCCTGGTGAATCCCCCCGGCGCCGAGCGCACGGCCGATGTCATCACCCCGCCGAAGGTGCTTGAAAACTTACCGGTCACCTTCCGCGTGCCGCAGGGCGAGCGCATCGCCGCCGTTTGGGCGCTGTCCCCCGAGCCGGAACCCCACGCCGACAAGCTCGACGTGCCCGCCGGCGCCACCGTCACCCTCACCGTGCCCCGGCTGGAATACTGGACGATGCTCGTCGTCGAGACCGCCCCCGAGGAGGTGAAGAAATGATGATGGACGTCGAGAAAATGGGTACAGCAACGAATTTTGTCGCTACGCCCACAGACGCACCACCGAATTCGGCGAAAGGTTCACGGATGACTATTCGTGGTCTTTGTCGTGGCAATATTCGTTACAGTCCCCATTTTTGGGCCTGCGTGCTGATGTTGCTGGCTGTGCAGGCTCTCGCCCAGGAGTTGCCCCGCTGGGCGTGGGAGGCGGAATCGCTATACCAGACGGTGCCGCCGGGCACGGTCGACGCCAGCAAAGTGAAGGATCCGGAGGCGTCGGGCGGCATGGTCATCCGCGGCAATGAGCAGGCCGGCTTCCACTACGAGCGCAACTACACGGTGATGCAGCCGGGCGAGTATGTCGCGTTCTTCAAGCTGAAAGTGTCCGACAACACGAAGCAGGAGCAGATCATCCAGGCCAGCGTGGAGAACGGCGACACCGCGTTGAGCCTGCGGCCGGAGCAGTTCAAGGCGCCCAACGCCTGGCAGGATTTCGAAGTACCCTTCTCGCTGAAGACACGCGCGCTGGTGAGCACGCCCATCACCGCGCTGAGGGTGCCGGGGGTGGTGGTGTATGCCGATAAGATCGGCATCGTCATGAAGCGCGAATACGGTGATGACGAGCAGTTCCGCCTGCGGAACACCGAGCGTCACCCCGACTACGTGCTGCCGGCCGCCGCCACGGGCATCTGGATGGGGCGGGGGCTCTATCACGAGTTCTGGCGCGTGCCCGAGGTGGCGCCATTTATCGGCAGCGAGCTGACCACCGGCGCCGTCTACACTGATCAGACGGAAGACCACCTGCGCAACTTCCCGCCAACCTTCCAGGAGCTGGCACAGCGCAAGGTGGTGGTGCTGGCAAACGTGCCGGCGACGGCGCTCACCCTCGACCAGCGCGCCATGCTGGAGGATTTCGTGCGCGCCGGCGGCGGGCTGGTGGTGCTGGGCGGGCCGTACAGCTTCGGCGCCGGCGACTATCATAAAAGCGACGTCTTCACCCGCCTGCTGCCCGTGCAGCCCGCGGGCAAATATGACGTGGTGAAGTGCGCGCCGCCCGCGCTGCTGAAATCCGCCGGTGAGAATACCCTCGCCGCCGACCTGCTGGGCGCCACCCCGCCCATCGTCCTTTACCGTCATAACCTCGCGCCGAAAGTCGGCGCCACCGTGCAGGTGAGGGCCGGCGACGCGCCGCTCATCGTCACCGGCACGTATGGGAAAGGCCGCGTCGTCGCCGTCCTCGCCACCCCGCTGGGCGCCGCTCCCGCCAACGTCATCCCCTGGTGGAACTCCCCCCTCTGGCCGCAGATCATGGTGCGGGTGCTGGCGTGGGCCGCGGGGCAGTAGGTGTAGTGACTGGTATGGTAGCGAGTCTGGAAGCCGACCGCAGTGCGGAAGCAATAATCGGGTTAGCGGGTGAGTGTTTATGTTCTCAGTAGCGGCGCCGCGCAGCAAGCCGCGACGGATTATTAACCGTTGTCGTTGTCACGGGCGCGGCTGGCTGCGCGGCGCCCCTCCAGCGTATTTTCGCGA
>CAZPYA010000144.1:1453-8502 GCA_964590255.1 uncultured bacterium | reverse complement strand
GCGATATGGGCTATCAACAATGTGATCGACAACAGATCACTCCCCTCTCCCAGTATTGGGAGAGGGGCCGGGGGTGAGGGCCGCGCGTAGGGGCCGGTAGCGTTTTTCTACAGACCTTTGTGCGTAATCGCAACTCGACAGCGTCTCGCCCTCCAGAACATGAGGACGAGACTATGACTGCTCCCCCACCACCAGCAGCACCGGTTGGTCCGCCGGCACGCGTTGCAGCTCGGTTTCGGCCAGCGAGAGGATGTGCTCGGCGGTGAGCAGGCCGGAGAGGTTGAAGATGCGCGGGCCGGCGGCGAGGAAGACGGCGGGGAGGCGCTCGCCGCCGTCGCCGTAGTGGGCCTGAACGCCGATCATCGCGCGCAGCGCCTGCAGCGCCTCGGCTGCGGGTACGGCGGCGGCGTCCGCATGGGTGAGTTGCAGGCGGATGACGCCGTTGGCGTCGACCAGCCGAGCGGGAGTGCGCGACGTTTTAATGAGGCCGAAGAGCTTCTTCGTCTCGCGCAGTGCGCCCAGCGCGGCGTAGTGCGCGGTGCGGGCCAATTCGCGCACGGCGTCGGCTGCCACGCCCAGCGAGGCGGCGGCGATGGCCGTTTGCGCGGCGGCGTCGGCGGGGGCGGCGGCCAGGTCGCGGGCGCGCAGCTCGGTGGCGCCGCTGGCGGTGGCGCGCACCACCTGCTGCTGCGAATCCACCTCCACCTGCACCTCGATGGTCTCCGGCGCGGCGCCCATGCGCGTCACCGCGTCCACCGCTTCCTGCCGCACGCGCAGCAGGTCCTCTTTCGTTGGGTTCGGGATGGTGCGCTCTACCGTGTCGCGCACCAGCGCCAGCGCCACGCCGATGGCGGAGATGACCGGGGCGTTCTCGGCGATGCGCCAGGGCAGCCGCATCATCTTGCCGGTATACGGCACCACCGCCCCCGCGCCGCCGCCGCCGCCGATGAGCGTGACATGCTCGCGCGGCACCTGGTAGTCCTGTAATAATTGCAGCACGGTCTTCTCAACTTCGATGCTGCCCCAATTCAATATCGCTTCGCCGGCTTCTACTGGGGTCATTTTCAATTCGTGTGCCAGCATCTCCCCGGCTATCGTGCCATCACCCTTCGCGTAATCCCCGTCAGGCACCATGCCGGCAGCGTTAGCCGCACAGGTCATGGTGATGGCGGCACGCTTGCCTTCGGCATCTTCAATCGCCAGATAATTCGATGGGTCATTCGGCATCGGCTGAATCCGGATGATCGTGCATGGCGCTGTTACAGTGGTGAAACATGAATACGGCAACCCGGCCATATGCGCGCTCCGCGGGCCAACGAGCATCTGCAGGGCATCCCAGTGCGGGTCGTCATGCACCATGCTGCCGCCGGCGAGGCCGATGGTGCGCACGTCGAGGGTGCGCAGGAAGAGTTTGCGCCCGCCCAGCGTGGCGCTTTGCACGGCGGCCTGGCCGTTGCGGATGCAGGTGATGTCGCTGGAGGTGCCGCCCACCTCGACGAAGATGCCGTCGCTGATGCGCGCATACATGAGCGCGGCGGCGACACCGGCGGCGGGGCCGGAGAGAATGGTGAGAATGGGGCGGCGGCGCATCTCGTCGACGCTCATCACCCCGCCGTCGCTGCGCATGATCATCAGCGGGGCGGCGATGCCCGCTTCGGAGACGGCGCGGGCGGTCATCGTCGCGGTTTGCACCATCTTCGGCAGGATGCTGGCGTTGATGACGGCGGTGCGCGTGCGGATGCTGAGGCCATAGAGGCCGGACACCTCGTGGCTGGCGGTGGCGGGCAGGCCCATCTCGGCGCAGACATCGAGCAGCCGGCGCTCATTGGCGGGGTTGTCCACGCCGAAGGCTTCCGCGCCGACGATGACCTGGGCGCCGCGCTCGCGCAGACTGCCAATGGTCGTGCGCAGGCGCTCGGGCGTCACTTCGTCCGACGTGATGAAGCTGTGTACGGTTTCCAGGAAGCGGCCGGGCGCCACTTCCAGACGCCCGACGTCGGTGTCCTTGCGTGCGCGCAGGGCATCGGCGCCGCGCGCCATGCCAACGATGCCGACGGTTGCCACGTCGCCCTCCAGCAGCGCATTGGTGGCCTGGGTGGTGGAGTGCGCGATAAAGATCACCGACTCCGGGTGCACCCCCGCCTCCAGCAGCGCGCGCAGCGCCCGGGTGACGCCCAGCGCCACGCCCTCAGCGGCGCGGTGGGTGGTGGGCACCTTCGCCTGGAAGGCCACCTGCAGCGTGTCCGCCTCTACCGCTACGGCGTGGGTGAAGGTGCCGCCGACGTCGATGCCGATTCGATATGCCATCATAGTCTTCAGTGTGCCAAAAAAACCGCAATTCGTAAACCTTTTACAAAATTGGCATCATAGTATCATTCCAATACCGATTTCACCGGCCGGGGTGTTCGGCGCCGGGGAAAGGTGTTATCATTTACACGGTGTGCTGTACGGACAGCGCCCGGGAGAGATGCAATGATCGATGAGACCGTTGAAGCGATCGGCCTACTGGTGGATGCCGAAGAGGCATCCGCGGCGCTGTATCGCGTCTATGCCCGCTGTTTTCCCGAGCATACGCGCTTCTTCGACGGCCTGGCGCACGAGGAGGACGCCCACGCGTTATGGGTGCGCAGCTTGTTGGAGAAGATGCGCGCCGGCGGCATCCGCTTTCGCCCGGAGCGCTTGTCGCCGGAAGCCTTCCGCGAGTTTCGCGATTACCTGCGCCGTCGCGTGCATGAAGCGGAAGCCAACGACCAGACACTCATCGAGGCGCTGTCCATCGCCGTCGACCTGGAAAGCTCATTCGTCGAAAAAGGCTTCTTCTCCATCTTCAGCGGCGACGACCCGCGCATGGTGCAGACGCTGCAGCGCCTCTCTACTGCCTCGGTGGACCATTTAGAGCGCGTGCGGGCGTATCTGCGCGAGCAACGGCTGACGCGATAGGGGCGCGGCTGGATGTGCCTACTCGGATCCCCCATGACCCATGTGCGTTACAACTAGCAAGCGGTCGTCTGTATATTCAAGTGTATATTGCTTGACCAGTACCGTCTTGCGGATACGCGTTGCGCGCGCCCTCACCCCCCAGCGCCCTCCCCTAATCCTGGGCGAAGGGGCGTGATACCGGATATGCCCCCGTGACTGACATTACTGCCCCAGTCGTGTGACCGGAGCATACGCGTTTCAAGGGGTGGCGGCCGGGGTCATGGCGGCGCGGACGGCTTCGCGGGAGGGGTAGGAGTCGAAGCCGAGGCGTTCGGCGCGCTGGCACCAGGGGCAGGCGCCGAAGCCGGTGCGGAAGACATGCTGCGGGTTCTCTTTGCAGGTGGTGAGGCTGTTTTCGGCATGGTCCAGCGCCTGCTGCCAATCGGCGGCGGAGGGACGGGACGCCGGGTGGGTGAAGCCCTGCTCGAAGCACTGGCGCACCAGGTTGCGCACTTCGGGGTGCAGGATGCCGATGGGCGGGGCGGTGGACATCGGCTCGTAGGGACCGCGGCGCAGCGAGCTGTATGGGAAATGCCCGGCCTGGATGCGGTCGGGGAGTTGCGGCACGTCGCCGGGCTGAGTGAAGCGACCGGCGTAGGGGTGAGTGCCCTCCATCAGCAGCAGGAAGACGAGCACGGCCAGCCCGAAGTTGTCGTGTTCCGGCTTGCGGTCCACCTCGCGGAAGCGCACGCCTTGCAGCTCGGGCGGGGTATATTCCGGCTTGCCCACCGGGCAGCGGTGCACCACGCCGTCGGATGTCACCTGGAAGGAGTCGGTGTCGACCAGCGTGACGAGGGCGGTTTCGCTTACCAGCACGTTCGATTCGTTCACGTCGCCCACCATGTAGCCGCGTTCGTGCAGCGCGCGGAAGGCGGCGGCCAGGTTGCGCGCGGTGCGCACCAGGTAGCGGTAGTGGAAGAGCGGGCAGGTTTTGCGCCGGGTGCGCGGGTTGTAGAAGGAAAAGACCTGCCGCATGTCGTCCACGCGCGGCATGATATAGCCGACGAATTGCGCCGGGTTCTCATCGGTGAAGAGGCGGTCCACCGGCCAGGCGATGGACGGGTGCCCGCGGGCGGCCATGGGATCGACCGGCGGGTTGGCGATCATTGCCTGCAGCTTGTGCGCGCGCTCGGCGTTGGGGCGGTGGTAGATTTTCGCCAGCAGCAGATCGGTGCCGGCCAGGGCATACAGGCAGGCCTCGCCACCCCGCGCAAAAGGCGTGTCGCTGGTCTGTATCGTCTGCCCGCCGTGTTCCAGTCGCAATTTCATGGCTTCAATGTCGTTAGAATCTGTGAATCGCGGCAACGACCAGCGTCAGGTCGTCATCGGCGCGTTCGGTAATGCGGTCGGACTGGAGGAAGATGCGCAGCTCTTCCTCCACTTCCCGCGTGTTTTCCTGCGCGGCGACCATATTGAACAACGGGCTGAAGAAGGCCGGGTGGGCGGTGCCTTCGGGCATCTTCAGCGCCAGCATCTGCAGGCCGTCGGAGAAGACGGCCACGCCGCTGACCTGGCCGTGCCAGACGGAAAACTGTGCCGCGTCCTGGTAGTTGGGCGCGGTGAAGAAAAAGGTCTCGTTGATATGCTCGCCCCGCTGTGGCACGGTGACGGCCACGAAGTCGCCGTCGCCGGTGCGCACCACGGCGGCGCCGTCGCCCACCTGCACCGTCGCCACGGTGTCGGGGGTGACCACGGCGAGGATGAGAGTGGTGGCGAGGTCGCGCGGGGTGACTTTGCGCTTTTCCGCCACGCCGATTACCGATTCATGGGCGGTCTGCAGGGCGGCCAGCAGCAATTGGCGCCACTCTTCGTCCTCGGTGGGGTATTCGCCGTTGAGGAGCTCGGCGACCCAGTCGACGGAGGAGACGGCGGCGCGGGCGGCGCCCAGTTGCGAGAGATTGGCGGAGCCGGCGCCGTCCGCCACGGCGACGACCATGGCGCTGCCGGGGAACTCGCGCCAGAAGTGGGCGTCCTGGCAGGGCTGGTTGCGCTTGACGTGCGAAACCCCTCGCACGGACACGCCCGCGACATGCCAATGTGCTTTCGTCGTGGTTGATTCGCCAGGGGGAAGACCCGTCACATCACCCCTCCTCCGGGCGGCGGCAGGGGCACTTGCGAGTGGGCGATCTGCTGGGTACTCCGGGAGAGCCAGACAAACAGCTCTACGAAGTTCAGGCCTTCCAGTTCGACGGGCGGGCGCACGGCGATCTGCCGCAGCGTTTCCATATGCGCGCCTTTGACGGCCACGGCGAAGAAAGCCACGCGTTTCTGCTCTTCGTCTTCGTGTACGCGGCGCACCGCCTCGCGAATAGAGGAATCGGGTTCGCCCTTGGGCTTGCCGTCGGTGATCATGAATACCCACGGGCGGTAGTAGGCGATGCCGTTAGCTTTATAGACGGATTTGCGCATCTCGAGCAAATCGAGCGCCTTGAGGATGGCCGAGCCCATGGGCGTGAGGCCGGCGGCCTTCAGCGTGGGGGGATCGAAATCGTCCACCGCGGAGAAGTTCTGGATGACCTTCACTTCCTGGCCGAAGGAGATGATAGCGATCTCCACGCGTCGCGCGGCCAGCGGGTCGCGCACCAGGTCGTCGTGGAACGCCGCCAAGCCGCGGTTGAGCGCTTCGATCGGCTCACCGCGCATGGACTTCGAGACGTCCAGCAACAGGATGCACGGACACCGGGGTTCCGGATTTTCGGCAAACTCGATGGCATCTCCGACGCGATAGCTATCCGGCATGTTTTCCCCCATGGCACAGGTCAAATGCGAACAAATGAAACTCCCATGTTATGAGCTTCGACGCATATGGGCATCTTCCCTTTTTTATCTTAACGACTTCATGAACAATGCGCAACTGTTTGCGGGAAAACGGCGCCCTTACCCGTGTCGTTTCTCGAAATCGCCCATGAAGGCGATGAGGGTGTCGACGCAGGCGCGCGGCACGGCGTTGTAGATGCTGGCGCGGATGCCGCCCACCGAGCGATGGCCTTTCAGCCCTTCCATGCCCGCCGCCTTCGCTTCCTTCACGAACAGCTCTTCCAGTTCCTCATTGCCCAGCCGCCAGCAGACGTTCATGATGGAGCGGCTGCCCGGATCGGCCACCGGCGTCCAGAAGGCGCTGCCGTCCAGCACGGCGTAGAGCGCCGCGGCCTTCGCCTCGTTCGCCGCCTCGAAGGCGGGGACGCCGCCCTGATCGAGCATCCACTCGGTGACGAGCTTGATGAAGTAGATGCCCCAGGTGTTGGGCGTATTGTATAGGCTGTTTTCCTCGGCGTGGGTGCTGTAGCGCAGGAACACGGGCACGGTGTTCGGGCAGCGCGCGATGAGCTCTTTGCGGAGGATGACCAGCGCCAGGCCGGACGGGCCGATATTCTTTTGCGCGCCGGCGTAGATCATGCCGAACTGGCTGACGTCGATGACGCGGCTCATGATTTCACTGGACATGTCGGCGATGAGCGGCACGTCGCCCGTCCGCGGGAACTCGGCGAAGCGAATGCCGCCGATGGTTTCGTTGGAGCAGAGGTGCAGGTAAGCGGCGCCGGCGGGGGCGGCGATCTCCGCGGCGTTCGGCGCGCGCATGTAGTGCTCCGCCTTGCCGTCCCATACGGTGACGGTCTCGCCGGTCAGCTTCGCTTCCTTGATGGCCTTGCCCGCCCAACTGCCGGTGTGCACGTAGGCGCCGACCTCGCCGGGGCGGCGCAGGTTGAGCGGGAACATGGCGAACTGCAGGCTGGCGCCGCCCTGCAGGAAGAGAATCTCGTAGTCCTCCGGCACGCCCATCAGTTGGCGAATGTTGCCGACGGCCTGGTCGACGATGGCCATAAACGATTTCGACCGGTGGGACATCTCCATCACCGACATGCCGTGCCCGGCGTAATCAATCATCTCAGCCTGCGCGCGCTCCAGAACGGGCAGCGGCAGGGCGGCGGGGCCGGCGTTGAAATTGCAGATGCGAGCCATGGGTTCTCGTCCTTTCTGGCCTGGTATACGGTATTAGCTCTTGTATTCGTCGCCGCTGTCGGCCTCCCCTGCCCGCGACGAGACACATTACGCCAATGATTGTGCTATTT
>CAZPYA010000144.1:0-1443 GCA_964590255.1 uncultured bacterium | reverse complement strand
TCACGGAAGGTGGCTTATCCGTGCGGTTGCCGGAGGATGACGACGAGGTAGGCGGCGTAGAGTCCGAGCAGCACGGCGCTACGCCAGCGGGGCAGGCGGGCGCCGCGGCCGGGGATGGCGCAGAGGACGCCGAGGAACAGGGAGAGATATGCCATGCCGCTACCCCGCCATCCCGGCCAGCTTGCGCTCGAAGGCGGTGCGCAGGCCCATGTCGCCTTCGGCCAGCACGCGGGCGGCGCCCTGCACCACACAGCTCAGCGGGTCGTCCACCACGTAGGCGGGCATGCCGGTGGCGTGCTGCACCAGGCGGTCAATGCCGCGCAGCAGCGCGCCGCCGCCGACGAGGGCGATGCCGCGCTCCATGATGTCGGCGGAGAGCTCGGGCGGGGTGCTTTCCAGTGCCAGCTTCACCGCGTCGAGGATGGTGAGGATCGGCTCGCCGATGGCCTCGCGCACCGCCGCGCTGGTGAGGGTGACCTGCGCCGGCAGCCCGCTGATGAGGTCGCGGCCGCGCACCAGGTATTCCAATTCGTGCTGCAGCGGCCACACCGAGCCGATGGCGAGCTTGATCGCTTCCGCGGTGCGCTCGCCGATATAGAGGTTGTGTACCTGGCGCGTGTAATTGACGATGGCCTGGTCGATCTCGTCGCCGCCGATGCGGATGGAGCGGGCCAGCACCACGTCGCCCAGCGAGATGATCGCCACCTCGGTGGTGCCGCCGCCGATATCCACCACCATGTTGCCGTTCGCCTCGTGGATGGGCAGGCCGGCGCCGATCGCCGCGGCGATGGGCTCCTCGATGATCCAGGCATCTTTCGCCCCCGCCTTGCGCGCGGCGTCCTTCACCGCCCGGCACTCCACCTCGGTGACGCCCGAGGGCACGCCGATGAGCATGTCGGGGTGAATGAAGGGCCGGCGGCGGTAGACGCGCTCGATGAAGATCGCCAGCATCTGCTCGGTGGCCTCGAAGTCGGCGATCACCCCGTCCTGCAGCGGGCGAATCGTCTCAATGGCGTCCGGCGCACGCCCCAGCATGCGCTTCGCCTCTTCGCCCACCGCGCGAATCTGCCCGGTGGCGCGCTCCAGCGCGATGACCGACGGCTCCCGCAACAGAATCCCCTTCCCACGCATGTGAATAAGGGTGTTCGCGGTGCCAAGGTCAATCGCCATCGCGGGCGTCCAGTGCTGAAATAACCGGGAGAGATTCATCGTCGTCCTGGGGTCGAGTTTCGTAAAAGAAAATCATTCGACGGCAGGGTGGGGGAGTCCTTCTTTTGGTCTATACTCCAGGAGTTTCCGGGTCGACCACAACCCAGCCCCATATGCGTGATGATAGCATAAACGGTATGCTGTCGATCGGCCCCCCTCCCCAACCCTCATACGCGCTGCATTACAGACGCGGTCATTGATTGCGCATACCGATCACGGCACATGACGATCACC
>CAZPYA010000143.1:0-8569 GCA_964590255.1 uncultured bacterium | reverse complement strand
CCGCCGCGTTGCTGCTGCTCGCGCTGCAGGCCGCGTTGCTGCTCCTCTTCGGCCGCTGGCTCGGTCAGCTCCTCGCCGCCTGGCTCGGGCTGCTGCTCGCCGCCGGGCTGCTGTGGGCGTGGCTCGCCCGTCCGCGGCGCCGCTGGGAAGACTGGGAGCCGCTGGCGGCGCTGGCGCTCTCCGCGCTCTGCGCGGTCATCGGCCTGCTGTGGTTGCAGGGTCTGGCGCGCAACGCCCCGCTCTCCGACGCCTGGAGCACCATCATCATCGCCCCGCCGCGAGCAGTCAACGGCGCCATCTTCTTCTGCCTGCTCGGCTGGCTGCTGCCCGCCGTCTACCTGCCCTGGTGGCTGGCCGGCCGTCGCGACGACGCCGTGCAGGCCTGGGCGCCCGCCGCGATGCTGGCCGCGCTGGCCGGTCCGCTGGCGCTGCTGCGCGTGTATTGGGCGTTCTTCCCCACGCTGCACGGCAACCTGCCGGAAGACGTCGCCTTCGTCACGCGCAATCTGCTCATCTGGCTGCAGGCCTGGGGGGTGCTGGCGCTGGTTATCGGCGCCGGGTGGCTGGTCTATCATGCCTGGCGATGGAAAGGCCAGGCGCTGGCCGCGCTGCGCCCGTTGCCCCTCGCCGCTGCCGGCCTGCTGCTCATCGGCCTCGCGCCGTGCCTGCAGACGCAGTCCGCCGCCGGGGTGGCGGCGTGCGTCTGGCTCTACTTGGCGTGGGCGGGGTCGACCACCCTCCTGCTCACCGCCGGCGTCATGCTCGACGCCCTCACTCCCAGCCGCACCGCCGAGCGCCGCATCCTCGCCGCCGGCGCGTGGAGCGGCCTCGGGTGGCTGCTCATCGCCTCCGTCCTCGGCCTCGTCGCGGGGTGGGGCAGTTTCGCCGCCATCGGCGCCCCGCGCCCGCTCATCCTGCTCGCCCTCCTCGTCACCGCCGCCGCCACCGCCTGGCTGCTGCCCCGCTGGCTGCGCGACCGCTATGCCACCATTCCCTATCCCGGCGCCGGCTGGGGCATCCTCGCCCCCTTCAGTCTCACCCTGCTCCTCCTCGCCCTGCTCCTCCTCGCCGCCCGCCTTGCCCCGCACCTCACCCTCATCCACCGCGGACTGATGCCGACGAATTAGGTTAGGGTTAGGGACGGAAATGGGTTGTTTTTTGCGAAAGCTTAGCTGTTTCCAGCCGTTGGAAACGGCTGGCTAGATTCAGTCGTCCCGCTGGGACTGACGGGTCGGTATTTGGATGATAGCGTGCGTGGTTGACGATAGAGCGCTACCGGCTGCCGAATCGGACGCCACTCCGTTTCACTGCGTGGTGGACTACTACATCACCACAGTGATTTTGCGTAATCGCATCTCCGCTCCGGTGCCCCCTTCTCCCAGGATTGGGGAATCGAAGATTCCCCGGAGGGGTCGAAGGGTTGGGGATGAGGGCGCGCGCGGGAGCGCGCAACGCTATTCCGCAAGATCCCTGTGGTCGGGTACTACGAACGGGTTCTGGTGGTGAGCTGGGCTATACTCGGGCGGAATACAACTCCGCGGCCCCAGGAATGGCGGCAGTATCGCAGATTTAGCGGTTTGTATCAAGCTAATGTTTGCGCTCTCTCTCACGGGTAGCAGCGTCGTCGTCCCGCGTACCACAGCAGGCACGCGCGACGGAATAAACAGGGACGGCCTCTCGGCCGTCCCTGTCCCCTATCCCCTGTCCCCTATCCCCTGCCCTACACGCATACCGCCGCGAAGAACTCGGCGTAGAGGGCGCGGACGGCGGCGGGCATGTCTTCGTCTTTGATGCCGAACATCATGCTCACTTCGCTGGAGCCCTGGTTGATCATCTCCAGGTTCACGCCGGCCTTCGCGTAGGCGTTGCAGGCGCGGCTGGCGAGGCCGACGGTGTGGCTCATGCCTTCACCGACGATCATCACCAGGGTGAGGCCGCGCTCGACGCTTACGTCGTCGGCGTTCAGCTCGCGGGCGATGCGGCCCAGCACGTGGCCTTCTACCTCCGGGGTGAAGGTGGCGCCGTTGACGATGACGGAGATATTGTCGATGCCGGAGGGCATGTGCTCGAAGGAGAGGCCCTCTTCCTCAAAGATTTGCAGCAGGCGGCGGCCGAAGCCCACTTCGCGGTTCATCAGGTACTTGCTGACGTAGATGGAGCAGAAGCCCTGCGAGGCGGCGATGCCGGCCACGGGGCGGTTGGGGTCGATGGCGCGGGTGGCGACGATGCGCGTGCCCGGCGCGGACGGGTTATTGGTATTCTTGATATTGACGGTGATGCCGGCGTGGAAGACGGGCTCCAGCGCCTCGTCGTTGTAGACGGAGAAGCCGGCGTAGGCCAGCTCGCGCATCTCGCGGTAAGTCACCTCGGACACCGCTTCCGGCTGCTCCACCAGCGCGGGGGAGGCGACGAAGACGGAGTCGACGTCGGTGAAATTCTCGTAGCTGTCCGCCGCCACCGCGCGGGCGACGATGGCGCCGGTGATGTCCGAGCCGCCACGCGGGAAGGTGACCACCTTGCCGGAACGCGAATAGCCGAAAAAGCCGGGGAAGATGAGCAGGCCGGGCATGTCGCGCAGCGCGCGCAAATTCTCGTAGCTCTCCTCCAGCACGCGCGCGTTGCCCGCCTCCTCTGAGAGGATCATCCCCGCGGTGCGCGGGTCGATGTAATGGGCGTCGACGCCTTGCGCCTTCAGGTAGGTGGCCACCAGCTTCGCGCAGTTGTCCTCGCCCGCCGCTTTCAGCGTGTCCAGGTAGGCGCCGGCGTCGGTGGTGTCTATGGCCAGCCGCGCGCGCAGGTCGGCGGCGATGTCGTCGGTGGAGCCCGTCGGCAGGCCGAGGTCGGCGGCGATGGACGCGTAACGCGCAATGACGCGGTCGATCTCCGCCACGCCGCTCGCGCCGCCCAGCCGCGCCGTCGCGGCGGCGATGAGCAAGTCGGTGACTTTCGTATCGGCTTTGTCGCGTTTGCCCGGCGCGGAGACCACCACGATCTTCCGCTCCGGATCGCTAAGCACGATGTCGCACACTTTGCGCACCTGCTCGGCCGATGCCAACGAACTGCCGCCGAATTTCGTCACTTTCATGCGTGAAATCTCCCCCCAAAATTTGGAACGCCGCTATTTATACCACGTAAACGGCGTTTTTTGCTACTCCTTGGCGCTTGCTCGGGCAGGCAAGAGAAGAGGATTCCACCGCGCGGCGACGTATTGGTCATGGTGTCGCAGCACGAGGCATCTGCAGTACGCTGTCGCCGTGCCTCATCTCTCCTCACCCAGGATTGGGAAAGGGGGCGGGGGTGAGGGCGCGCGCAACAGTGGGAAGCACCGTGAATAACTTCGGGCATAACGACGAGGAGACGATTCCATGACACATACCAGCCTTATTGCCCTGGCCGGCGCCGCCATCGTGCGGCCGGCCGTTGCCGACGATGTGGCGCGCACCGCGGCGGGCGAGCTGTCCCGCTACTTGTACCTGCTCACCGGGACGCCGAGCCCGATTACGGATGCCGCCGCTGGGACGGCGGTGATACTGGCCATCGCGCCGTGCGCCTGCAATGACCAGGGCTACCGGCTGCAGGTGGACGGCGGCACGCTGTGCATCACCGCGAACACCAGCGCCGGGTTGCTCTACGGCGTCTACGGCCTGCTGGAGCGGCTGGGCATGGGCTTTTACGCCGGCGGCGACACCTTTCCGGAGTTGCCGACGCGCGCCGAAATCCCTGCCGATCTCGACGTCATCGAGCAGCCGGCCTTCCGCGTGCGCGGCAACATGCTGCACTACAATTTCCTCTGCGGGCCCACCACCTGGGGGCTGGACGACTACAAATTCTACTTCGATCAGCTCGCGCGCATGCGCGCCAACATGCTGCTGATGCACTGGTACGACGGCGAACCAGGCGCGGGGTACCAATTCGACGGCGAATACCTGACCGGCGGGGTGACGCCGAACTCGCTGACGAAGCCGTGGGGCGCGGTGGCGGCGCTGCGCACGTCGGAATATTCCTTCGGTACCGGCGACTACTTTGACGCGGAAATTTTTTCCAGCCCCTGCGCCGAGGACCAGCCCGACCTGCTTACCGAACTCAAGCGCTCCGAGGCGATGTTCAGCGCAGCCACGCGCTACGCCCGCGGCTGCGGGGTGAACGTCGCCGCCGGTTTTGAGGCGCCACGGACCGATCCCGCCGACTCGCACGCCGCTACGCGCTTCCAGGCGCGAGTGCGGCAGTTCCTCCAGCACAACCCCGACATCACCCACTTCGCGCTGTGGCAGCACGAGAGCGGCGCCTGCGTGGGCAGCGAAGTGCCGGCGGCCGGCGCCCCCGGGGCGGCGTTGCTGGCCGAACGCCGCGCCGACTTCGCCTACCTGGGCAACGAACAGCGCGTGTGGGAAGCGATTCGCTACGGGCGCTTCGCCGAGCTGGCGTTGGAGGTGATGGCGGAGGAGCGGCCCGAACTGCCGCTGGTCATGGTGGGCTGGGGCGGCGACCGCTGGATGCAGTTCGCCGATCTGTGCCTCGCCTACGACAAGATGATGCCGACGCACGTCATCTTCACCTGCCACGACAACATCGACGCCTCCATGGGGTCGAACGTCAGCACGCCATGGGGGCAACTGCCGCCCGAGCGCGAGCGCTGGGCAATGCCCTGGGTGGAGGGTGACATCTCCACCTGCGACAGCCGCCAGCCGCACGTGACCACGCTGGGCGAGTTGGCGCCGGACGCGCTGCGCAAGGGCTGCCAGGGGCTGATGACGCTGCAGTGGCGCACCCGCGACGTGGAAGAGGAGACGGGGTATATCGCGCGCTTCGCCTGGGACACCGCGCTCACGCCGGAGGCGTTCTACCGCGACATGGCGCGCAAGGCCTTCGGCCCCGACCAGGAAGAGGCGATGGGCGACCGGCTGCTGAACCTGCAGCAGCTTGGCGAGCGCTGGACGGGCGTGCGCGGCACCGGCGAGTGCAGCGCCATGCGCTGGTGCGGCTGGGTGCCGCATTTCCCCTTCGAGCTAGGCCCGGACACCGCCGATTTCCTCATTCCCAAGGTGAAAAAGGCCATCGCCGCGCTGGCGGAAGTGCCAAAAACCGCCGACAGCGAAGCCGCCTTCCACCTCATCCAGGAGCAGCACGAGGTGGCGGAGGAGACGGACGAAACGCGGCCGGGCGTACAGGAGATGCGCGCGGCGCGCATGCGCCTGGAAGCGCTGCGCGGCGAGACGGACACCCTCTTCCTGCGCCGGGCGCTGCGCGCGGTGGAAGAAGACGTCTACGCGCTGCGCCCGCGGCTGGTCGCCTTCGGCATGGCCGGCAAATCGTACCAGGCCATCGACGGCTTTCTGATCGCCATCCACCAGCTCTGGCGCAGCGCCGGCGCGTCCGAGCGCATGGCGGCATTGCGCGACCTGCGCGACGACACCCGCGCCTTGCGCGACCGCTATGTGACAGCCGGCCGCACCGCCCGGCTGGAGCGCACCGACTACCTGCTGGCGACGATGGACTACGCGCTGCACTTCGACAGCGCGGCGATGCTGCTGGCCGATGGCGAGTGCATCGACAAGGCCATCGGCAAGGCCACCGCCGCCCGCGAGGCGCACGAAGACGGGAAGGCGGCGGAGATTGCGGCGGCGGCATATACCGAGCTGCTGGCGGCGGGCATGCAGCAGGCCATCCTCGCCTTCACGCGCAAACTCACCACCCGCTGCGATTTCGGCACGCTGACCACCCTCAACGTGAAGCCAATGCCGCGCTACTGGGAAACCATCGGCTGGTTGGAGGCGTTCTTCCCGGCGGCGCCCCCGCGCGAGGTGACCGCCCGTGGCAAGGCGTCGGAAGTCTGGCTCTCCTGGGAGCCCGGCCGCTGTGCCGCGCAGCACCTGTACCGCCGCGCCGACGGCGGCGCCTGGGAGCGCGTCAACGCCGCGCCGCTGCAGCCCGGCTGCCGCATGTTCCTCGACACCCCCGCGCCCGGACGCTACACCTACGCGGTGACTGCCGTGTCGGCCGACGGCTGGGAAAGCCCGACATCGCACCTGGCGTTCGCCGCCTGCGGCCCCGACGCCGACGCCCCGCGCCTGGTGGCGGAGAAACCCTTCTCCCGCCTCGCCGCCGGCGAATCACCGCTGCTGCGCGTCGTCGCCCTCTCTGACCGCGACATCACCCGCGTCACCCTCTACACCCGCCGCAACGGCGAGGAAACCTGGCAGCCGACGCCGATGCTCCCGCGCTTCCGTCATTCCTACCAGGCGCCCCTCCCGGTGGGCGCCCCCGGCACCCTACTCTTCTACGTCGAAGCCGAAGACGCCGAAGGCCGCACGGCGACCTGGCCCGAAACCGGCGCCGCCCTCCCCTGGAGCGCAACAGTGGTATAAAATCTGGGACATGGTAGTAAGTAGAGCAGCGAGTCTGGAAGCCGACGCGAGTCGCGCCACGGGAGTAATAGAAAATGTCAGGGAACAAATCATAGATAGTCCGCGCCCTCCGCGGCGCGAAAGGTACCGACAGTATCATCCGGGGTGCGGATAGCCCCCGTCATCGACAACATGGCTACCCGCACCCCGGTGTAGGTGTGCGACACCACGCGCTGTATAATCGATCCATCGCGTGCCGCAGCGACAGGAAAACGCCGCCCAAAGACGAATAGGTCATCTCATGACGGCGCCGGCACGACGAGCGGGAGGGTGTTCGCCCATGGCGATCACGGGGTGTGGGTGTGGCTTTATCGCCATGCTCGGCATCCTGCTCACCTTTCTGCTGCTGATGCTGCGGGCGGAAGAGGCGCGGCGCTACCCCGAGCGCGACCCGCGCGCGGTGAAGGCCTGCCAGGACGCCATGCGCGACCTGTACGGCGCCACCCGGCGCTACACGCTGGACCATGGCCGGCTGCCGGCGGCGCTGGACGATCTTACGCCCACCTACCTGGAGACAGCCGCGCCCGTGCGCTGCCCGCGCGGGGGGCATCCCGCCTACAGCTACACGCCGAAGGCCGCCCACCCCGCCGACCCGCTCATCACCTGTACAAATCACGGACAGAAAACGCTGATTCTTCAGCACGATGGGCGGCTGCGGGTGCCGTAGAATATGAAAACGGGACTGGTGATCGAACCCCTCCCCCATCCCATCCCCTCTCCTCGGGGAGAGGGGCGGGGGGTGAGGGGGCGAGCGACGGAACTGGCGACAACAATCCGAATAGTCATATACGTCTGACACCCCCTCGCCCGGTTCGGGGAGGGGGCTGGGGGAGGGGTCCGGGCTGCACACCGGATCATAGAGGAGCACACACCATGCGTGAAATCGTCCGGATCGCGGTAGAGGCGGCGCTGCAGGCGGGCGCGAGCTATGCCGACGCGCGCATCGTGCGCAACGAGCACGAGTCGGTGCACGTGAAGAACGGCCACCTGGAAGGCGTGTCGCAGAGCGAGGACATGGGCCTGGGTGTGCGGGTGATCGCCGAGGGCGCGTGGGGCTTCGCCGCCACCGCCGACCTCACCGCCGCCGGGGTGGCCGGCGCCGCGCAGGAGGCGGTGCGCATCGCCCGCGCCAGCGCCCGCGCGCAGCACGCGCCGGTGCGCATGAGCGACGCGCCGGCGGTGACGGCGGAATGGAGCAGCCCCTGCCGCATCGACCCCTTCAGCGTGCCGCTGGCGGACAAAATCGACCTGCTGCTGGACCTGGACAAGCTGGTGCGCCAGACGAAAGCGGTGCGCGTCGCCGAAGGCGAGATCAACAGCTTCCGCACGGAAAAATTCTTCGCCAGCAGCGAGGGGTCAGACATCCACCAGACCACCACCGAGTGCGGCGGGCTGCTGCAGGCCACCGCGGTGGGCAACGGCGAGGTGCAGACGCGCTCCTTCCCCAGCGCGCTGGAGGGCTATCACGGCCAGGCGGGGTGGGAGATCATCGACATCATGGACCTGGACGGCGGCGCCCGCGCCATCGGCAAGGAGGCGGCGGCGCTGCTGGACGCCCCGGAATGCCCCTCCGGCGAGTATGACGTGATCCTGGAAGGCAGCCAACTGGCGCTGCAGGTACACGAAAGCTGCGGCCACCCCATCGAGCTGGACCGCGTCTTCGGCACCGAACTGAGCCTGGCCGGCGGCAGTTTTCTGCAGCCGGAGAAACTCGGCTTCCAGTATGGCTCCGAGCACGTGAACATCACCGCCGACGCCACCGCCCCCGGCGGGCTGGGCACCTTTCTCTACGACGACGAAGGCATACATGCCCAGCGCACCCCCATCGTGGAGGAGGGGGTCTTTATGGGCTATCTCACCTCACGCGAGACGGCGGCGCAGTTGGGCGGCCACAGCCAGGGGGCCATGCGCGCCGACGGCTGGTCGCGCCCGCCGCTCATCCGCATGACGAACATCAACCTGGAGCCGGGCGACTGGACGCTGGACGAGATCATCGCCGACACGAAGCGCGGCATCCTCCTCGACAACACGAAAAGCTGGAGCATCGACGACCTGCGGCTCAATTTCCAGTTCAGCACCGAGGTGGGCTGGCTCATCGAGGACGGCACGCTCACCCGCATGGTGCGCAACCCCAGCTACCAGGGCATCACCCCGCAGTTCTGGAA
>CAZPYA010000142.1:0-9931 GCA_964590255.1 uncultured bacterium | reverse complement strand
TCTCCCACCAACGAGAAAACCGCCGGAGAGTAACCTCCGGCGGCAAAGTTGGTAGGGCGTACGGGAATCGAACCCGTCGTCTTCGGCTTGAAAGGCCGACGTCCTAACCGATAGACCAACGCCCCATGACAGGGGGATTATAGCGGATTCATCGCGGTTTGTAAACTCAGGCCGTGCACATTGCGCGCAGGTGCGGATTGGCGGGGGGGCGGACGCGCATGGCGGGGAGGGCGGCCTGGACTTCCGCGAAGGTGCGGGCGCCGCGGGTGAGGTCGACGTGGAGGGCGCTGGCGCAGTGGGCGAGGCGCGCGATTTCCGCCAGCGAGTCGATGCCCATGCACATGCCGGTGAAGAGGCCGGCGGTGAAGGTGTCGCCGGCGCCGGTGGTGTTGATGGGGCCGTCGACCTGGTAGGCGGGCACAAAGAGGCGCTGGTTGGCCCATCCCGTCGGATTCTTCGGCGCCAGCGGCACGCCGCGCAGCGTGTCTTCATCGCCGGTGCAGAGGAATGCGCCGTTGGGACCGAGGGTGATGACGACGATGGGCACGCCCCGCGCCAGCAGCGCCTCGCCGATTTCGGTCAGCTCCTCCAGGGTGATGATCTCCTCGATGTCCGCCGGTTGGCCTGTTTCTTCAGAGACGGCGCGGGCGCGGGCGACCAGGCGCAAGAAGCAACCTACCGTTTGCGCCGCCTCCATCACGTTCGGGGTGAAGAGGTGGGCGAGGGGCAGCGCCGGTTCGAGCATCCGGGCCAGCGTGACATCGTCGGCCACCGGGGTTGTATCCAGCGATACCAGCACGCCGGTGGCGCGCACCGCGGCGAGCGTCGCCGCCAGGTCGTCGCCCTGCAAACGGGCCATCAGCGGCGGGTAGCCGATGTGGAAGACCAGCCGCTCCTCCAGCAGGCGCAGATAGGCGCGGTCCGGGCCGAACATATTCTCCAGGCCCATGATGTCATTGGTGCCCGGGCTGAAATAGACGCCGCGCTTGCCGTCCTCATACACGGGAATGGTGCTCAGCGCGGTCCCTTTCTCGGCGGAGCGCACTACGCAGCGGGTGTCGATACCGTCTTCCTGCCACAGCTTCATGAGGATATCGCCGTTGGCGTCGGCGCCGATGACGGTGATATAGTCCACTGGCATGCCCAGCTTCACCAGCGCGCGGCCGGTGTTGGAGGTGGCGCCGCCGGGGCGGTATTGCGTCTCGCGCACCATCGACAGGCTCTCGCGCGTGGGCAGCGGCGCCGTGCCGTATAAAAACAGATCCAGACAGGAGACTCCCGAACAGACGATCCCGCGACGCATGGTGACACTCCTTGAGCAGCAACCGTGGTGAAAGCGATCTGGCCACGATCCCTTTCAACGCAGTTTCTATGGCTTCCCAGTGAATTCGGCTCGCGCGGCCGATCTCCTGCCGGCGCGGTCGGTGTCCGTCTTTTCGGTAACACGCCCGACAATTATCGCAATTAGTCCGGAGTTCGGGAGGAGTTCTCATAAATACATATAAACTATGTAATAATTTACTTGATAGCCGTGCTCCTCTCTGTCGAGGGCACGCGTCGGCGATGACCGGACTATGCATTATCGCGGGTATGACAATGACGTGAGCGACGACGCCGCGCAGTGGTCCCGCCAGTTGCCCTGGTGGGTGGCGCTGCAGCGGCGCATTGACGTGCCCGGTTTTACGCTGCTCACCGTCACGGTGATGAGCCTCGGCATCTTCTCCCTCGGTTTCGGCTCCGCGCTCATTTGCGCCTTGCTCATGGTGCCCATCGCCCTGCTCGCGCTGGTGCGCGGGTGGATGGCGGGCATTTTAGTGGCGATGGTCTGCTCCTTCCTCACTGCGCCCACCTACATTTTTGACGAAAACCCGCGCATGCACCCCGCGCTGAATCCCACCGTCTGGCTGCTGCTGTCCGGCGGCTACCTCGTCCTCGGCATTCTTGTCGGCGTCTACGGCAATCTCGCCCGGCGCCGCCAACTGGCGCAGGTGGCCGAGATGGAAGCGCAACTGCAGCGGGCGCAGGCCTCCGCCCAGCGCTACGAGGCGCTGCTCGAAGAGATGAGCGTCGGCCAGGAACGGCTGATGCGCATGAACGAAGAGCTGGCCCTGCTGAACGGCATCGCCACCGCGGTGAATAGCTCGCTGGACATGGACAGCATCATGGATACCACCATGACGCAGCTCGGCACCATGCTCCACGTCGACGTGCTCGCCGTCTACTGGCTCAACGCCGGCGACATCCTGCTGCTGGAAGCCGCCCGCCCCGCCGACCAGGAGGTTGGCGCCTATGCCGGCCGCATCGGCGAAGGAGTGCTCGGTCGCACGCTGCAGGCCCAACACCCGCTGCGCCTCACTTCAGAATCCGAGCATATCCCCCGGCTGCCCGGCATCGTCGAGGAAGTGAGCAGCCTCATCCTGGTGCCGCTGCGCATGGGCGCGCGCACGCTGGGCGTGCTGGCGCTGGGCCGCCACACCGGCGACGACTTCACCGAGGACGACCTCAACTTTCTCGGCTCGCTGGCGCGCGTGCTGGCGCTGGCCATCGAAAACGCCAAGCTCTTCGAGCGCGCGCAGGAGTTGTCCCTCTCCGACGAGTTGACCGGCCTGGGCAACCGCCGCCTCTTCAATCTGCGGCTGGGCGCCGAGATCGCCCGCGCGAAAAGCACCGGCGCGCCGCTGTGCCTGCTGGCCTTCGACCTGGATTTCTTCAAGCGCGTCAACGACGAGTATGGCCACCTCGCCGGCGACGAAGTGCTGAAAGGCGTTGCCCGGCTGGTGCAGCAGGAAGTCCGCAACATCGACTTCTTCTGCCGCATCGGCGGCGAGGAGTTCGCGCTGCCCGTCATCGATACCGTGTTGCTGGAGGCCTACGCCGTCGCCCAGCGCATCTGCCACCGCGTCGCCGAGACTCCGTTCCCCCTGGAAGACGGCACCCTCATCCGCATGACCGTCAGCGCGGGTGTCGCCATGCTCGACGACGCCGTGAACAGCGTCGAAGACTTCGTCGACGCCGCTGACCGCGCCCTCTACGCCGCCAAGAAAAACGGCCGCAACCGCGTGGAAGTCTTCACCCCCGCCCTGGAAGCCCCGCCGCCGAAGGAACCGAGTGAGCCGGGAGAGCCGGTGGAGGCGTAGAAATACAACCCGATGAAACTGCGCTAGAAATATGTAGAGCAGTTTAACTACAGGATGGTGGCATATTTGCGCCTATGTTTCATTTTTGGTATCATGTATAAATAGTCCGTGGTTGAGTTTTTGGAGATTGCCTCCTTGTATGGGGTATTTTATGATTACTACGTTGCATTTAAAAGATTGGAAGAGTTTTCAGGACGCAGAACTCTTTGTTGACTCTCTTACAGTTATCATTGGTACAAATGCAAGTGGAAAATCGAATGCATTGGATGCGATTTCATTTCTAAATCGCATTGCTATGGGCATGATGCTTACGACTGCCCTTCAAGGTGACTCTGTACTACCTGCGCTACGTGGTGGTACGGAATGGGCTGCAAGAAAGCCAGGCGATACGTTTTCGCTAAGTGTTGTAACAAAATCAGACGAAACAACCGATTATGAATACCTTATTGAGTGCAGAGTGAGTGAGAACCGTTGCGACTTAATGGCAGAACAATTGACGAGAATTAAGTATCGTTTGGATAAAAAAATGTCGCGAAAGTCAGAGGTAGGTCGAATCCGATTGTTTCGAACTGATCCGTGTGGTGCTGGAATTGCACCGACAATAGTTGCGCGTCTATATAATGAGAAACAGGGAACACCGCGGCAGCTTAGCCGTACTCATGCAGTAATATTTCAACTTGTCGGTCAAAAGTTGCGCCTTGAAATACAAGATGGCGTAATGGCGATGACAAGTGTATTGAGAGATATTTTTATTCTCGATCCAATTTCGTCACATATGAGAAACTATTCCCCGTTGGCTGAAAGATTGGAGGCTGATGCGCGAAATATTGCAGGTGTAATTGCTGCGTTGCCAAAAGAAAAGCAAACAGAAATTGAAGAAGCATTAACAAAATATGCAAGTCAATTACCCGAGAGAGACATTAGTCGTGTGTATGCTGAAACGGTTGGTAGATTCAATACAGATGCGATGCTTTATTGTGAAGAAAATTGGCATAATAATATGTCCGTTACAACAGTTGATGCACGTGGGATGTCTGATGGGACATTGCGATTTTTAGCCATATTAACAGCGTTGTTGACCCGACCGAATAGTAGTCTGATAGTTATTGAAGAAGTGGACAATGGGTTGCATCCGTCACGCGCAAAATTGTTGCTTGAAGTATTGCAAAACATAGGGAAGCAACGCGGGGTTGATGTTTTAGTTACTACACATAACCCAGCATTGTTAGATGCAATGGGGAGCAGTATGATCCCATACATAACAGTTGCTCACCGTGACCCTTGTACTGGTTTTAGTAAGTTAACATTAATTGAAGATATTGTTCAGCTACCAAAGCTTTTAGCGCAAGGTAAGATTGGTCGTCTGTCGAGTGAGGGATTAATAGAAAGTGCGTTATTTAAACAGCTTGAGCTAAATCTTAATATTGAAAATAAGGAAGCTTAATATGAGCAGAAAAGTAATAATTATTGATACCTCAATCCTTTGTTGCTGGCTTGCTGTTCCAGGTAAAGAAACTGCAGGCCCAGAGGCTGATCGTTATGACAAAGACCGTGTAACGTTAATTCTACATCATGAAGAAAGTAATGGAAGTACCTTTATTCTCCCGATAGCTACGCTTATTGAGACGGGCAATCATATCGCACAGGCAGACAATTATCGATATGAGCTAGCATCAAGTTTATCCGAGTATATTAGGAATGCAGCAGATGCTTCTTCTCCATGGGCTGCATTCACCGATCAATCAGCGTTATGGGAACAGGAAAAATTGCGTGAACTTGCAGATCGTTGGCCAAATTTTGCTGCCAAGAGAATGTCAATTGGTGATGTAACTATCGTTGCAGTAGCAGAATATTATTCGACTGCAGGCTACTCTGTCGATATAATGACTGGTGATCAAGGACTAAAAGCATATCAACCAGTCAACCCGACCCCAATCCCAATACGTCGTCAGTGATTTTGACGTAGAGACATATCTAAATAAATTCCACGTACAATCTCCTCTATCATTAAATCTGGTATCATACCCCCGTGGATCTGATCGTTTCCCATACCAATGCGGATTTTGATGCGCTGGCGAGCATGGTGGCGGCGGCGTTGTTGTACCCGGGGGCGGTGATGAGCCTGCCCGGCGGGGCAGATCGCAACGTGCGCGAGTTTCTGTCGCTGCACGGGGACGTCATTACCCTCATCCCGCCGCAGGATATTCCGCTGGACCGGGTGACGCGGCTGGTGGTGGTGGAGACGCAGCACGCGCGGCGGTTGGGGCGCTTTGCCGAGTTGCTGGCGCGGCCGGACGTGGCGGTGGTGCTGTATGACCATCACACCCCCTTTCAGCCCACGGTGACGGCGGCGGAAACGTATATCGAGCCCTACGGGGCGAACACCACGCTGATGGTGCGGCTGCTGCGCGAGCGGGGCATCGCGGTCGATCCGCTGCACGCCACTATCTTCGCGCTGGGCATTTACGAGGACACCGGCAGCCTGACCTTCAGCACCACCACCCCGGACGACGCGGAGACGGTGGCGTGGCTGCTGCGCCAGGGGGTGAATCTCGACCTGGTGGCGACCTTCATCAACCGCGCGTTGTCCGAGGCGCAGCGCGTCGTGCTCAACCAGCTCCTCGCCAACGCAGAGACGCGGCGGGTGCACGGCATCCAGGTGCTCATCGCCACCGCGGACGCCGGGGGCAACGCCGACGAATTGGCGCTGCTGGCGCATAAGCTGCGCGAGTTGGAGAGCAGCGACGCGGTGATCGCGCTGATTTCCCTGGACGACGTGGTGCTGCTGGTGGCACGCAGCAGCGTGGACGCGGTGAACGCGGCGGCCATCGCCCGGCACTTCGGCGGCGGGGGACACGACCGCGCGGCGTCGGCGACCATCCACCACCGCACGGTGGCCGAGGTGCGCAACGAGCTGGTCGCCATGCTCGACGACGTTGTGCAGCCGCGGGTGACCGCCGCCACGCTGATGAGCTACCCGGTGCGCACCATCACCCCCGAGACGACGGTGGAAGACGCCGCCAGGCTGATGCTGCGCTACGGCCATGGTGGGCTGACGGTGGTGGACGACGCCGGCCAGGTGGCGGGGATGATCACGCGGCGCGACGTGGACCGCGCCATTCACCACGAGTTGGGGCACGCGCCGGTGCGCGGCTACATGCACCGGGGGGTGGTGACCATTACCCCAGACACGCCGCTGCCGGAGATCGAGCGGGTGATGATCGAGGGCAACCAGGGGCGGCTGCCGGTGCTGCGGGACGGCGCGCTGGTGGGCATCGTCACGCGCAGCGACGTCATTCGCGCCATCCACGGCGAGCGCTATGCCATGCATCACACGCTCTTTCGCGGCGCGGGGCCGGCGCGCAACATCTGGGCGCTCTTTGCCGCGCGGGTGCCCGAGGCGGGGCGCGACCTGCTGCTGCGCATCGCCGAACTGGCGACCGCGCAGGGGGTGACGATTTTCCTCGTCGGCGGGGCGGTGCGCGACCTGCTGGTGGGCAACGCGACCATCGACCTGGACCTGCTGGTCGAGGGCGAGGGCATCCCGCTGGCGGAGGCGGCGGCGCGGGCGCTGGGCGGGCACGCGGTGGCGCACCCGAAGTTTCACACCGGCAAGGTGGCGTTGCCCGACGGCCGCACGGTGGACCTGGCGACGGCGCGCACCGAGTTCTACCAGTATCCCGCGGCGCTGCCCACCGCCGAGCACAGCTCGGTGCGCGAGGACCTGTACCGGCGCGACTTCACCATCAACGCCATGGCCATGCAACTGAACGGCGACGAGCCGGGGCGGCTGCTGGACCCCTTCGGCGGTAGTCGCGACCTGGCCGAAGGCATCATCCGCGTGCTGCACAATCTCAGCTTCGTGGAAGACCCCACGCGCATCCTGCGGGGGGCGCGCTTCGAGGCGCGCTTCGGCTTTCGCATGGACGAGCGCACCGAGGAGCTGGCGCGGCACGCCATCGCCATGGAATTGGTCGACCGCGTCTCCGGGCACCGCATCCGTGAGGAACTGCGTTCGATCTTCGCGCGGCCCTTCCCCGAGGTGGCGCTGCGACGGTTGGACGACCTGGGCCTGCTGGCGGCGCTGGAGCCGGCGTGGCATGTGGCGGGTCCGGCGCCGGAATACGGGCGGCTGGAGGACGCGCTGGCGTGGGCGCACGGGCAGCCGGACGTGGCGGCGCACCTTATTGACGACGCGGCGCAACGCATGGCGCTGGTCTTCTGCCGGCTGGCGTCCGAACCGGCGGCGCGGCTGGCCGAGCGCCTGCGCCTGCCCCAGCGCGAGCTGAAGATGGCGGCGAAAGCGCCGGAACTGCCGGGCTTGTTGCCGGCGCTGCAGCGCGAAGGCGTAAAACCGAGCGAGGTGGATGCCCTGCTGCGGCCACTGGCGGCGCCGCTGTGCCTGGCGCTGATGGCGCTCAGCGACCACCCCGTCGTCTGGCAGCGGATACAGACCTACCTCACCGATTGGCGCCACCAACCCGCGCCGCTGACCGGTGACGACCTGAAGGCGCTGGGCGTCCCCCGCGGCCCGCGCTTCGCCCGACTGATCGACCAGTTGCGGGCACTGGCGCTGGACGGAGCGATTACGTCGCGGGAAGAGGCGGAGGCGGTGGTGCGGCGGGGGTTGGAAGAGGAGAACGATTAGCCGTAAAAGAACACAGAGGACACAAGGGAAAGGTATGAGAGGATGCCTAGCATGACGGAACCCTACGAATCGACCGTGCCGCCGACGCCGCCGTCCGTTGTCTCGTCAACGGTGGAGCGGTGGCCGGCGGTGTATACACTCATCGGGCTGTACCTGTTGGGCGAGGCGCTCATGCAGGTGTGGCAGGCATATGCGTTGCTTCGCGGGCTTGGGGGCGCGTTACCCGCCTGGTTTGTGATGTCCGTCGTGCCGGTGCTGCCGTTGTTGCTGGAGGTGCCGGCGGCGATGGCCTTGCTGTTGCGGAAGGAGTGGGGGTGCCGGCTGGGGATGGCGGCGGCGGTGGCGCGCATGCTGGCGCTGCTGGTGCTGCAGGTGAAGGCGCTCATCACAATGTTGCCTTCCACAGGGTGGCCGTCGGGTTTCATGAAAGCGGTCACGGTGGCGGCGATAGCGCTGGGTGCGGTCGGCACGGTGGTCATCTATACGACGATCATCGCGCTGCTGGCGCGGCCGGCGCACACGGTGCCAGAGTCGCGGCCGGCGTGGGGCGGTCTTCCCCCGGTAGTGGTGTTTATCGCTGTCGTGCTGCTGGGGCGTGGGATGAGCGAGGTGTTATACTTCGCGATGCCCTTTCTGATGCTATTTCATACCGGGTATGCTTCACAACTGGTCTTTGCCCGGATATCGCAGCCCTTTGTCTGGCCGCTGGTTCTACTGATGGCGCTGGCGGTACCGGCGCAAATAGCCGGGGGTGTGGCACTGTTGCGCGGCGGGCGAATGGCGTGCTGGGCGGCGCTGGGTATACTGGGGATGTTGGCGGGCATCGTCTTGTTTCGCCAGGGAGTGGCGTTTTGGTCGATGCACCAACTGATGGTGATGGATCCGAAGGCGGCGATGTTTTACAATCTATCCGATATGCTGCCGCAAACGATCCTGCAATTAGCAGGCACTTTGCTACAGTATGTCGCCATGATCGTCTTCCTCCTATGCGACAGAAAGGCGCAACATGCCTGACCTGTTGACACCGACTACCAATACGGACCGGGAGTCGCCGTTTGTCGATGTGCCGTATACGCCGCCGGCGGCGGCGGCGCGGCCGGCGGCGGTGTCGTTGGCGGTGATGCTGCTGATCGTCTACGCGGTGGCCGAGTTGCGGGCGTTCCGCGTGCTGTTTTTCCGGCAGGATGCGCTGGCGTGGGCGGCGGTCATCGACAGCGCGCTGTGCATCCTCGCCTACCTGGTGTGCGCGGTGGCGCTGGCGCACCTGGCGCCGTGGGCGCGGCGGGCGACGCTCATCATGCTGCCCATCCGCGTGGCGGTCGCCTACGCGCTCATCATCATCTCGGATTTCGTGTTGGCCGGCCACGCCGGCACCTACGCCGAACGGGCCGAATTCCTCCAGTTTGCCCTGCGCGAGCTGGGGCGGCAGTTCGGCGTGACGCTGCTGACCCTGGGGCCGATCATGATATTGCTGACGCGGCCCGGGGTAGTGGCGATGTTCGATGCACGGAGAAAGGAGTCGCCATGACCGAGACCCATGATCATCAGCCGCCGGAACCGCCCCCGGTGGTGACCCCGGCGCCGCTGGTGCCGCCACCGCCCATGGACCCCTGGACACGGGTGCTGCCCCCTCCGCCGGCGGTGGATCCGGACCGGCGCCCCAACATCGTCACCGGAGTCGCGATCACGCTGCTGGTGCTGGCGGCAATCGAGCTAATGGGGTTCCTGCCCTCCGAGCATGAGGACATGATTCACATCAGCAATACTGTTCGCCAGATGGGCTGGGCAGACAGCATCCTGGCGATTGCCGCGTTCGTCGTTGCGGGTATCGGCCTGTTGCAGATGCGCCCCACCGCGCGCGTGTGGGCTATTCGGCTCATCCTCCTGCGCTTCGTGGCAGTCGCGGGCGTGTCGATCCTGTGGATTCACGACTTGTCTGGCAGCGCCAACCAGATGCCCATAAAAATTGCCATGATCGGTATGATCGCGGCGGCAGTCATCTTCTCGATCATTATCACCGTCGTGCTGATCATCCTGCTGACGCGGCCGGCGGTGGTGGAGGCGTTCCGGCGGCGTGGGGCGTAGGGGTGCTTTTCAATTTGGGATCGGAAAGGCGAACGGTATATATAGTTCTCGTCGCGCGCGC
>CAZPYA010000141.1:7549-10009 GCA_964590255.1 uncultured bacterium | reverse complement strand
ACCGCACTTTGTGGGTCACGATGAGCCTAGCAGGAGAGGGGAGTGATCTCGTGTGAGCGACTGCCGCGGTGGGTGAAGCGGCAATCATTCGTCAAAAAGCATATCGGGGCGTAGGCGAATAGGTCGGCAACGAGCGGAGCAGTCCCCTTCGGGGCATATGCGTCATGGTAGAGCAAACCCTGTTTCATGGATCGGCCCCCATCCCCGCCCCTTCCCCCGCTCCGCTGCGCTGCGCAAGGGAAGGGAGACACAACACGCCATGCCAAACCGGCCCCCGGTATCCGCGAGGGGCCAGGGGTGGGGGCCGATGAGCAGGAAAGCGCTTGCCACCCCATGACGCATATGCCCTTTTAGGGGGAGTCGCTCAGTAGCCCGGCTATTATGGCCGGGCGGGTTGGCGATGACGTCGAGAAGGAATGAGACCTACCGCTGGGGAACAACAAGTGCGAGGGAAATACAGACGGGAGTCCAGGCGAATGGCTGTGGTAATCGGGGTATTGGCGCTGCAGGGTGACGTGCGGGAGCATATCGCGGCGATTGAGGCGGCGGGTGGGACGGCGGTGCCGGTAAAGACGGCGGAGGAGATCGCCCGGGTGGACGGGCTCATCATCCCCGGCGGCGAGAGCACGACCATCGGCAAACTGCTCGACCGCTTCGGCCTGATGGCGCAGGTGCGGAATATGCCGGACGAGGGCAAGCCGATCTTCGGCACCTGCACGGGGATGATCCTGCTGGCGAAGGAAATCGAGGCCAGCGAGCAACCGCGCATCGGCGTGCTGGACATCGCCGTGCGTCGCAACGCCTTCGGCCGCCAGGTGGACAGTTTTGAGGAAGACCTGCCGGTGGCGGGTATTGACGGCGGCCCCGTGCGCGCCGTCTTCATCCGCGCCCCCTTCGTCACGCACATCTATCCCGGCGTGGAAGTACTCGCCGAAGTCGACGGCCATCCGGTGATGGTGCGCGAGGGCAACCTTCTCGCCGCCGCCTTCCATCCGGAGTTGACTCCCGACGTGCGCGTGCACAAGCTCTTCCTCGACATGGTGGAGGAAGCGAAGCAGCGCCGGTAATCTATTTCGGCGCATCCGTGCGGAACGGCGCCGCCGGCAAATCCGCGTTGTTGTAGAGATTACACTCCGGATTATTCGCCCAGGCATAGCGCACGGCGATCGGCTTCGCCACCTGCGGGCTGCTGACGACGACGGTCTCTCCGTCGATGGCGGCATCCGCCCAGACGAACACCTTGTCCTCGCCGCAGATGCTGAAACCCTTCAGCGGACCGCCCTTCGCCACCAGCCCGCCGCCGAGGTGGGTGTATTTGATGCGCGCCTTCTCGCCTTCGACGGACATGCCCGCGTAGGTTGGTCCCTGGTATGCGATGGGCTTGCCATAGACGGTGGCCAGCGCCGTCAGCGCCAGGCGCTTGCCCACGTCGGCCTTGTTCAACGGGTGGATGCTCGCGGCTTCACCGATATCGATGGTGACCGCCATACCGGTGTTCGGCAGCGCCAGCGCGGCCTGCTGGCACTCGCGCATCAGCGCCCAGCCGCCGTCCTCCGGCTTGGTGGCACGGGCGTAGTAATTCGGCAGTTGCACGAAGAGGAAGGGGAAATTCCCCTGTCCCCAGGTGTCGCGCCAGCAGCGAATCATCGCCGGGAAGAGCTTTTTGTATTGCATTGCGCGGTCGGCGTTGTGCTCGCCCTGGTACCAGATGACCCCCTTGATGCCGAACGGCGCCAGCGGGGCGATCTCGCCGTTATACATCAGCGTCGCCATGTAGGCGGCCTCGCCGCGCAGCCGCGGGTCCTGCGGCAGGTCGCGCGTCGGGGGCAGCGGCAGCGGCTTGTCCGCCGCCTTCGCCTGCTCCGCGGCCGCCATCCAATCGCGGATCGCCGGGGCGTATTTCACGAGGTAATCTTTGCTGAAGGTATCGAAAATCAGGTCCGTCTTCTTCATCAACGGTGCCAGTTCGGGGTCCGCTTCCAGCACCTGTCGGCTGGTCCAGCCCTCCGCCACCGAGCCGCTCCACGCCACCTGCACCAGACCGATGGGCACGCCCAGTTCCTGGTGAATCGCCTTGCCGAAGAAGTAGGCCGTGGCGTAGCAATAGACGTTGTTCTGGTAGGCGTTCAGCGCCAGCCATTTGCCGGTGCATTCCGCCTGTGGGGTAATGTCGCCGCGACGGGTCATGGTGAAGATGCGCATGTTCGGGAAATTCGCCGTCTGGCATTCCTGCATGCCGCCGGTCGCGCCGTAGAGCGCCATCTCCATGTTCGACTGGCCCGAGCATACCCACACGTCGCCGATCAGCACGTCCTTTACAGCCAGCGTGTTCTTCCCGGCCACCGCCAGTTCATATGGGCCGCCTTCTGGCATCGGCTTCAGCTTCAGCGTCCACGCGCCGGCCGCGTCGGCTGTCGCCGTCGCCGTCTGCCCGTTCAGCGACACCGTCACCGCTTCACC
>CAZPYA010000141.1:0-7539 GCA_964590255.1 uncultured bacterium | reverse complement strand
GATCTTTGGCCACCTGCCGCCCTGTGCCGTCGACTGTCAGGTCGAAGGGGCCGCCCGCCGGCATGGCGGTCAGCGTCACCGTCCATTCCCCCCGGGCGTCCGTGATGGTGCGGTGGGTCTGCCCCGCACAGGTGACCGTGATGGCTTCACCCGGCGCCGCCCAGCCCCACACCGGCACCGCCATCCCCCGCTGCAGAACCATCCCATTACTGAACATGGCAGGGAGACGGACGTCGGCCATGGCCAGGCCCGCTAGGAGCAACATGCCGAGCAGGATGCCGTGTTTATGCATGGGATACTCCTATTTCGGCGCATCCGTGCGGAATGGCACTGCCGGCAGTCCGGCCTTGTTATATAGGTTACACACCGGGTTGTTGGCGAAGGCGTAGCGCACGGCCACCGGCTTCGCCACCTGCGGGCTGCTCACCACCACGGTCTCGCCATCAACGACGGCATCGGCGAAGTAGAATTTTTTATCTTCGCCGCAGATCACGAAGCCTTTCAGTTTGTCGCCGCGCACCTCCAATCCGCCGCCCATGTTGGCATATTTGATGTGGGCTTCGTCCCCTTCCACCGTCATGCTCGCGAAGGTCGGACCGGAATAGACGATATCCTTGCCGTAGGTCTTCGCCAGCGCGTTCAGCGCCAGGCGTTTTCCCACGTCCTGCTTGTTGCGCGGGTGGATGTCTCGCTCCTCGCCGATGTCGATGATCGTTGCCATGCCCGTGTTCGGCAGCGCCAGCGTCATCGTCTGCGCCTCGCGCAGCTCCGGCCAGCCGGCCCATTCGTTGGGGTCCGTCTGCACGCCCATGTAGTTCGCCAACTGCACGAAGTAGAACGGGAAGTCGCCCTGGCCCCACGCTTGCCGCCAGCCGGTGATCATCGCCGGGAAGAGCTTGCGGTATTGCGCCGCGCGCCCGGCGTTTGATTCACCCTGGTACCAGATGGCCCCGGCGATGCGGTAGGGTATCACCGGCGCGAGCATGGCGTTATACAGGGAGAAGGGGTAGTTCTGGCTGAAGCGCGGGTCGGCAGCCGCGAACATCGGCATCGGCGGGATCGGCTTACCCTCGGCTTTCGCCTTGTCGGCATCGGCCAGCCAGCTCTTCAGCGCGGCGTTGTAGACCTCATACATGAGGCGGCTGTGGTTCGCGGCGGTGGCATCGGCGTTGTCGACAATCCCTTTTAAATCCGGATCGGCGGCCAACGACGCGCGGTTGCTCCAGGCTTCCGCCAGATGCCGCCCCACGAGGTGTGGATCATGCCGATGGGGATGTTCAGCGACTGGTGCAGCTCCCGCGCGAAGAAGTAGCCTACCGCGGAAAAACCGCCCACCGTCTGCGGCGAGCAGACCGCCCAGCGACCAAGGCAGTCGATGCGCGGGGCGTCGGCAATGCCTTTCACCACGGTGAACATGCGGATCTGCGGGAAAGTGGCCGCGGGGATTTCCTGTTGCGCGTTGCGCGTGCCGTTCACCACCCACTCCATATTCGACTGGCCCGAGCACACCCATACCTCGCCAATGAGGATGTCTTTCACGGTGAGGGCGTTCTTCCCGGCCACCGTCATCTCAAACGGACCACCTTCCTTCATCGGCTTCAGCTTCGCCTTCCACGCACCGGTATTATCGGCGGTCGCGGTGGCTTTCTGCTGGTCGAGACTGATCGTCACCGCCTCGCCGGGCTCCGCCCAACCCCACACCGGCACGTCGGCGTTGCGCTGCAGCACCATGCCGTCACTGAAGACCGCGGGCAGCCGCACATCGGCCACCGCGCTGGAGAGACAGGCGCAGCACAACGCCAGGATAACAATACAACGCATGGAGAACCCCCGGAAGCATGAGATGGATACTACATTCGCGCCGTGGCCGGCAATTCCTGCAACCGCGCGTCCAACGCCAGCAACGCCGCCGCCAACTCGTCGTGGATGTTGGCGAAGGGCAGCGATCCGAGCATGAACGGCACCTGCCGCGCCGCATAGCCGCCGGCGGCCGCGGTGGCGCGGTCGGGCGCGTAGCCCAGCTCGTCGTTCGTCAGGCCCATCACCAGGGGGATGGGCGCCTGCGCGGCGGCCACCACGTCGTTTTTAATCGCCTGGTAGATCTCGAACGGTGTGCCCAGCAAGGCGAGGGGGCCGATGCGGAACCCTTGCAGCTCGGTGGCGGGCTCCAGCGTGTCGCCGGCTTGGCGGCGGGCGATGAGCCGGCGCAGCGCCACGGCATACACCGTCGCCAGGCGCAGCCGGAAATCGGTGTCGGCGGTGTCCGGCGCGTGCAGGATCGCCTCTTGCTCCGCCAGCAGCGCCTGCATCTCCGCCACCGTTACGGGTATCCGGCTGAAGATCGCCTGTTGCGACACGGAGGCGATGTCGTCCACCTCAATCGGCGCCGCTGCTTGCATGCCTGCGCGCACGGCGTTGGCATACCGCCCGGCGATGACATCCAGCGCCAGCAGCGCCTCCGGCTCCGGCTTGTGTACCACGCAGGTGTTTACGTCGCCCTGCGCGCCCTGCAAAAACAGGCCGACGCAGCCCGGGTGCTCGCGTTCCAGCAGGTTGGTGGCCACGCCGCAGTAATCGCCGTGGATGTAGCGCGTTTCCTGGCAGCAGGTCACCGGGTGGCAGCCGAAATAGCTGAGGAAGCCGATCATTCGCCCGGCGGCGTGGGCGGTGATGACGTGGCAGGTCGTATCGGTCAGCTCCGGTTTCACCGGCCGCCAGTCGTCGCGCAGCACCTCGTCCAGCGGCGGGGCGTCGATGTCATACTGCCGGTTTAGCCCGATGCCTTCGCACGGCACGCAGGCGTGGCGCAACTCGGCCTCAGTTAGATTATCCACTGCCGCGATGCACGCCTGCGCCAGCCGGGTGGGGAGGATCTCCACATACGGCAAGTCGGCGTCTCCCCAGCCGATGAGCGGGCTGGGGCAGGGGCCGCTATGCGTGTGGGTGCAGTGTACCATCACCGCGTCGCCCGGCAGGCCGTGCGCCGCGCGCACCAGCTCCCGCGTGCGCCGGGTGATGACATCGCTCACCGCGATCAGGTCGCAGCTCACCAGCACCAGCGTTGTCTCACCGAGCCGCACCGCCATCGCCCGCGCCCACAGCCGGTCGCGCACCCCGATGGAGTGCCGGTTGATGAACGGCCCGAAGCCGCACAGCTCCACGCCTACCCGCGGGGTGATATCAACTCTGCCGAATCCGATCTGCATGGCACCCTCCATGTTCAGGTTACCGGGAACTGGGTATAGGAGACAGCGCGCGTATGGCGGCAATAATTCGGTCTTCCCACTCTAACTCGTCTGAGTTGGGGATACGGTCCTCACGGTCCAGCGCCTCGATCACCTGCGCCATGCCTGCTTCCAGCGAGACACGCGGGCGAAATTCGGGGATGTCGCGGGTGATCTTCGCGTTACTGTAGTAGATGTTGTGCGCGAAGATATCCGTGCAGATGCCGACGCCCGGCACGTTTTGCGCCACCAGCACCTGCAGCGGCGCGCCGATCAACTCCACCTCACGGCCCAGCACGCGCATGGCGGTTTGGTGGTAATCCACCCAGGTATAAAAGCCGGCGTTGACCATGTTATACACCTGCCCGAACGTCCGCTGCCGCCCCAGGGCACAGGCGAACGCCGGCGCGGCGTCGTCAACATACAGGAACTGGTGCAGCGCGAAGCCGTCGCCGCACACCAGCAGCGGCTTGCCTTTGCGCACGCGGTCGATCCACGACAGATCCCACGCCACCTGGCGCAGCAGGCCCATCTGCGGCCCGAAGGTGCTGGACGGCTTGATGATGGTGACGGGAAAGCCGTCGCGGTAATAGGCTTCCAGCAGCAGGGAGTCGGCGGCGACTTTATTGCGCCCGTAGTCGGTAATCGGCCGCAGCGGGTGGTCTTCCGTCGCCGGCAGCCAGTCGTATTGGATGCCGTAGGTACACACCGTCGAGCAGTGGATGAAATGGCTCACGTCGCGAAAGGCGCGCAGGCTGCTGGCCGCGTCCTCGCGGGTGAAGGAAATCATGTCGATGGCGGCATCGAACCGCTCCGCCTGCATGCACGTCTCGAACGCCTCCCGGTCCTGCCGGTCGCCGACGATCACTCGCACGTCCGGCGGCGTTGTCCGCTGCCCACGGTTGAACACCGTCACCTCATGCCCCAACTCCACAAGCAGCCGCACGATGCTTGTGCTGATATTTCCCGTTCCGCCGACGATGCAGACGCGCATGATTACCTCCAATAGCTTTTTCGCCTCTCCTCGGGGAGAAGCGGACAGGGGGTGAGGGTCACCACATCTTACTGATTCGTGAAATGTGCCCGCACGTCCTGCAGCCGGTCGTTCACCTTCGCTACCGCATCCAGGAACTGCGCCATCAGCGGCACGCCACCCAGCAGTGGGTAGTGGGACAATACCAGTCCTTCTTCATGCACCACGCGCTCGGTGACGGGCAGGCGCAGGTCGGCGTAGTTTTGCACCACCGCCTGATCGCGATAGGGGATGGGGCTGGTGGCGTCATACAGGTTCAGCAGGCGGTGGGCATACACGGCGGGGTAGGTGCCGCCGACAAACAGGCCTTCCGCCGCCAGCGCGGCCGTATATTGCTCACGGGTGACGCCCGCCGCCTGCGCTGCGTCGAAGTGCAGCGTCACCGCGTAATACGACTGCCGGGTGACGCGCGGGTCGCGCCGCGCCGCGCGCAGCGGCCCACCGAGCTTCGCCAATCCCTCGCGCAGCACCGCCTCGCTCTCCTCGCGAATGCGTAGTTGCTCCTCGATGCGCGTCAGTCCGCCGCGCAGCAGCACCGCCTGCATCTCCGTGGCGCGGTAGTTGTGGCCGTAGCGGTTGCCGGGGGTGGTCAGGTCGGGCATGTAGCCCACATGTTTCAAGCAGAAGGCGGTCTCGTAGACGGCGTCGTCATTGCAGGTGATGGCCCCGCCTTCGCCGCAGGTCAGCACCTTGCTCTGCTGGAAGCTGTAGCTACCCGCGTCGCCCAGCGCCCCGGCGCCCACGTCGCGCCAGCGGCTGCCATGCTGGTGCGCCACGTCTTCCACGATCTTCAGGTTGTGCCGCCGGGCGATGTCGCCGATGGCGTCCATGTCGCACATGCAGCCATATAGATGCACGGGGATGATCGCCTTCGTCTTCGGGGTGATCGCCGACGTGATTGCCGCCGGGTCGATGCAATATGTCTCCGGGTCGATATCCACCAGCACGCCGTTGGCGCCGATGTCCAGCGCCGCCTGCAGCGTGGCCACCCAGGTGAGGCCGGGGATGATTACCTCGTCGCCCGGCTGCACGCCCACCGCCTGCAGCGCGCACTGCAGCGTCACCGTGCCGTTCGCCAGCATCATCGCGTGCCGGCTGCCGATGAACGCGGCGAACTCCGCGCAAAACGCCCGCTCATGCTCACCTACCCAGCTCCACTTCCCACTGCGCACCACCTCGGTCATCCACGCGACTTCCTGCTCGCCGGATACCGGCCAGGCCGGGGAAGGCAGCGATACCGTCTTGCTTCCCCCCGTCAACGCGAGAGACGTGCTTGATACAGACATGGCATGCTCCTCATAATGTCGATATAACGATGATAGGCTCGTAAAGTGCTCTCGCCAAGTCACCACCATTGCGAAGGATTAACATTTATTGCTATCATCTCGACATGCAGGCGGAACACCCCATCTTCAGCGCGCCGATGCTGGCGCTGCTCACCCGGCCGGAGCGCTGGCGCATCGTCAGCGGGTATTGCCCACCCGATGTGGCGCCGGTCGCGCATACCGCCCATCAGGCGTGGCTGACCGAGCACACCCATCGCCACGCCCATCTGGAGGTGCTGTTCTTTCTGTCGGGGGAGGGGATGCACGGGCACGCCGGACAGGTCTACCCTTGCGCGCCAGGAACTGCACTTTTCTTTGACGCCTTCGAGGAGCATGACCAGAATTGCCCTCCCTTCGCGCCGGATGCCGACCATCTGTGGGTGGCCATCACCCGCGAGCACGCCATCGCCCGCACCGTGGCCGTGCGCGACGGCCGCGTGCTCTGTTCCGACCGCAGCCGCTTGCTCGCCCGCGGCGATGTCCGCGTGGGCAGCGCCTTCATGCTTTTCGATCTCCCCACCGCGCCGCCCGCCGTCCGGCGCCTGCGCCTCGTGACTGCGCTGGCCGCCCTTGTTACCGGCATCGTCGAGGACGGCTTCGCCGAATCCGACCGCGAAGACCCCGCCCTCTTCCAGGCGCGCATCATCGCCACCGTGCAACAGCACATCCGCGACACCGTCGGCCGCGGGGCCACCCTCGACCACCTCGCGCGTCTCGCCGGCTACAGCAAGTACCATTTCCTGCGCATCTTCACGGCGCACACCGGCGTCTCCGTCCATGCGTTCATCGATGACTGTCGCCGGGAGCGCGTCCGCCAACGCCTCGCCGAAGGCGCCAGTAAAAAGGCCGTCGCCCACGAACTCGGCTTCTCCTGTCCCGCCGCTTTCTCCCGCTGGCAGCGCACCGCCGGCCGCGACCCCGACGCATGGTAGAGGAATCCGCCGTGCCACCCGCGAACTATTGCGTAGCGAGGGATCATTCATGTCACTCATCCATCTGCATTACTTCAGTCCGGCGCTGGAAAAGCAGTGCGGCGCCTATGTCATCCTGCCCGACGGCGAGGGGCCATTCCGCGTGGTCTATCAGCTCCACGGCCTGTCCGACGACTATACCATCTGGCTGCGCCGCACCAGCATCGAGCGCTACGCCGAGAAGGTGGGGATGATGGTGGTGCTGCTTGATGGCGGACGCTCCTTCTATGTCGATACCCACCCCGGGCTGGGGCGGTATGAGGGGCACATCCTCGACACCGTGCGCGTTATCGACCGCGCCTTCCGCACGGTCGCCGCTCCCGAGGGCCGCGCTATCGGCGGGCTGTCCATGGGCGGCTACGGCGCGGTGAAGCTCGGACTGAAGTATCCGGATGTTTTCGGCTCGGCCGCGTCGCATTCCGGCGCGCTGGACATCGCCGCGCTGCTCACCGAATCGCTCTGCCACGAGTTGAAAACGATTTTTCCGCATGGTAACATGCGCGATGACGAAGATCCCTTCCACCTCGCCGCCCGCTCCGGCCCCAAGCCCGCGCTCTACGTCGACTGCGGCGTGGACGACTTCCTCATCGAGCACAACCGCCGCTTCCACGCCCGCTGCGCCGAACTGGGCCTGGCGCACACTTATAAGGAATTCCCCGGCGCCCACACCTGGGAATACTGGGACAAGCACATCACCGCGGCGCTGCTTTTTCATGCGCGGAATCTGAAGGGGTAATTGTCCGTCCCCCGTCCCCACATCGCCATGATCGGCTGTCACGGCGGCCTGAGCGCCGAGGAGATGGTGGCGCCGCTGCTGCTCTTCGCGCCGTAACCCGACCATTGTCCCTTCGTTCACCTTGCCCCGTTCCCGCCGTTTACGGTACAATATCGGTGGAGTCGTCGCCGGCGGGGCGTGCGCATTTCCTCCTGCCCCGCGCGCCGGCGTGCGTATGTGTCATGTCAACCTCGGATGTCATCATCATCGG
>CAZPYA010000140.1:255-10388 GCA_964590255.1 uncultured bacterium | reverse complement strand
GTCAACCTCTACCCCTTCGAGGCGACGGTGGCGAAGCCGGGCGTGACGCTGGAAGACGCCATCGAGAACATCGACATCGGCGGACCGTCAATGGTGCGCTCGGCGGCGAAGAACTACCGCAGCGTGGCGATCGTCACCAACCCGGCGCGCTACGCGCAGGTGCTGCAGGAGATGCGCGACAACGACGGCGCGGTGAGCGACCGCACCCGCGCCGAACTGGCGGTAGACGCGTATACCCTCACCTCCGGCTATGACACCGCCATCTCTAACTGGCTGCGCGTGAATATGCTCGGCGAGACCGGCCTGCCGTCGGTAATGAGCGTGCGCGGGCAGAAGGTGCATGACGTGCGCTACGGCGAAAACCCGCACCAGGCGGGCGCTTTCTACCGCATCGCCGGCAAAACGCCATATGGCCTGGGCGCCGCGCAGGTGCTGCAGGGCAAGGAGCTGTCCTTCAACAATTACCTCGACCTGGAAGCGGTGCTGGCCGGCGTGCGTGAGTTCGACGCTCCCTCCGCCTACATCGTGAAGCACACCAGCCCCTGCGGCGTGGCCTCCAACGCGGTGCTGGCGCAGGCCTATGTCGATGCACTGGAATGCGATCCGCTCTCCGCGTTCGGCGGCATCGTCGGCTTCAACCGCGAGGTGGACGCCGACACCGCGCAGGCGCTGCTGGATGGCATGGACAAATACGGCTTCCTGGAATGCATCCTCGCCCCGGCGTTCAGCGCCGCCGCGCTGGAAAAACTGGCGGTGAAAAAGAACCTGCGCGTGGTGGCGGTGCCCGATCTGTGCGCACTGGATCCCTACGACTATAAGCGCGTCACCGGCGGCTTCATCGCACAGGAGCTGGACAAACTGACAGACCCGGACGAGATGACCATCGTCACGAAAGTCGCCCCCACCGCCGCGCAGCTCGAAGAGCTGAAATTCGCCTGGCGTGTCTGCAAGACCACCAAGTCGAATGCTATCGTCTACGCGAAGGGCTCGAAGACGGTCGGCATCGGCGGTGGCGTGTATTCCCGTGTTGACGCCAACATGATCGCCGCGCGCAAGGCCGGCGACCGGGCGCAGGGCGCCGTGCTGGCCTCCGATGCCTTCTTCCCGCAACCGGATAACATCGACGTCGCCCACGCGGCCGGCGTGGTGGCGATCATCGAGCCGGGTGGTTCCATCAAGGACCAGGAAGTCATTGAGAAGTGCGACGCGCTGGGCATCGCGATGGTCTTCACCGGGGTGCGGCACTTCAAGCACTAAGATATGCCGGTGCCCCTCGCCACATACCCCCTCTCCCTGCGGAGAGGGGGTTTTTCGGTTGTTCGCGCATACAGGCGACGAAAAACCCGTTATTCGGCAGGAATCGTCCGCCGCGAACCAGAATTATAGTATAGACTCTCCCCCGAATCCGGCGCTTTCATGCCGGATTGCGACCTGGACAAAGAAACGATGGATGACCCAGACAAAACGCCGTGCACGCTGGCTTGCATATCTCGCGGTCCTCGGACCGGGCATCCTCGCGGCTGTCGCGGGCAATGATGCCGGGGGCGTCTACACCTACGCCAGCGCCGGCGCGGAATACGCGTACCGCATGCTCTGGCTGCTCTTTTTCATCACCGTTGCGCTGATTGTCGTGCAGGAAATGTGCGCGCGCATGGGCGCGGTCACCGGCAAGGGTCTCTCTGATCTCATCCGTGAGAATTTTGGCGTGCGCTGGACGCTGGTGGCAATGATTGCCATCCTCGTCGCCAATTCTTTCATTACCATGTCCGAGTTCGCCGGCATCGCCAGCGCGCTGGCCATGTTTGGCATCCCCGGCTTCATCTCCGTGCCGCTCATCGCCCTGGCGGTCTGGCTGCTGGTGGTGAAAGGCGACTACGGCACCGTGGAAAAGGGGCTGATGATCATTGCCCTGCTCTTCATCGCCTATCCTATCGCCGCCTTCCTTGAGCCGGTCGCCTGGGGCAAAGTGATGCAGACGATGCTGGTGCCCTCGCCGCAGTGGGTGGACGCATCGCCGCACTTCATCCTCCTCGGCATCGGCATCATCGGCACCACCGTGGCGCCGTGGATGCAGTTCTATGTGCAGGCCTCGGTGGTTGACAAAGGCGTGCGCGCGCAGGATCTGCCGCTGCAGCGCGCCGACATCTTCTCCGGTGGCATCGTGGCAAATCTCATCGCCTTTTTCATCATCGTCGTCACCGCGACCGCTTTTATTGGCCATCACCAGGCCATCGGCAATGCCACCGAAGCCGCGCAGGCACTGCGCCCGGTGGCCGGCGCCTTTGCCCCATACCTGTTCGCCGCCGGCCTGCTTGGCGCCAGCATCATGGGCGCGCTGGCGGTGCCGCTCACCACGTCCTATGCGGTATGTGAAGCGTTCGGGTGGGAACGCGGCCTGGATCACCGCTTCCGCGAAGCGCCGCTCTTTTACGGTCTGTATACCACCATCATCATCATCGGCGCGCTGGTGGTGATGCTGTTGCCCGAGCACGTCTATATCGATGCCATTCTGCGCGCCCAACAGATCAGCGGCATGATCACGCCGGTTATTCTCATCTTCATCTTGCTGCTCATCAACAACCCGCGCCTGATGGGCCGTCACACCAATAGCCGTGTCTATAACATCATCGCCTGGGGCACGGTGGCGCTGGTCGGACTATTCATCATCGCGTGGCTCACTACGGAGCTGTTCCCCGGCCTGTTCGGGCGCTAAAGGACACGACCATGACCGTCCGCGAATTCCAGGAGCTCATCGAGCGCACCTATTACGACAAGGATGCCGGCCGCGGCTGGCAGGAGACGTTCATCTGGTTCGTCGAGGAGGTCGGTGAATTGGGGCGGGCGCTGCGGTCGGAAGGCCGCGAGCAAATCAACGCCGAGTTCGCCGACGTCTTCGCCTGGCTCGTTACCCTCGCCAGCATCCATCATGTGGACCTGGAGGCCGTGGCGCAGGCGAAATACGGCGCCGGCTGTCCGAAGTGCGGCGCGATTCCGTGCGCGTGCGGTGAGCGGAAGAAGGCCGGAGAGACGGAATAGCCTCTCGCTATACTACCCCCCATTTTTCATGAAAAGTGCTAAATGGGGGGTAACAGCCATTGAAACGGCTGACTCGGTTCAGTCGTCCTTCCAGAACTGGCGGGGTGGGGTATATTGTTGCCAGGGTGCAGGGTTGACGATAGGGCGGTGCCGGTGTGCTTAATCGAACGCCACTCCGCGGTGCGACAAACTTCCTGCTTGCGCAGGGTTGCATGGCTTACTACGAACTGGTGCTGGTGGTGACCTGGCCTGTACTCGTGCGGAGTACAACTCCGCGGCTCCAGGGATGGCGGAAGTATAGCAGATTCTGACGAAAAATTCAAGCGCATGTTTGCTGTATCTGAGCCTTGATTTGGGAGTTACGACGCAAATTATAAGCAGTGGTTTGCGAGTAGACGGGCCAGGGTGGGATACACTTCGCGGTAGAGTGCCGCTTTTTCGGCATAGCGGGCGTGGCGGTGGGGGTCGGGTTCGAAGATGCGGTCCGGTATTACGCATGCCTGCACGGCTTCCGCCGGGGACGTGTAGACGCCGGTGGCGAGGCCGGCGAGGATGGCGGCGCCCATGAGGCCGCCTTCGGGCATGCGGGGGCGGACGAAGGGGACGCCGAAGATATCCGCCTTGATTTGCAGCCAGGCGTCTGAGCGGGCGCCGCCGCCGGCGGCCATGCAGGCGGAGAGGGGCATGCCCATGTCGCGCAGCGCATCGACGCCGTCGACGAAGTAGAGGGTGCTGCACTCCATGATCGCCTTGAGGATCTCGCCGCGCGTGGTGTCGGTGTGCAGGCCGAGGATGACGCCGGCGGTGTCGGCGATGAAACGGGGCCATTGCGGCGGGTCGAAGTGCGGCAGCACCAGCAGGTTTGTCGGTTCCTCGGGCATTTCCGCGTTGAGGCGGTCATACAGGACGGCGCCGTCGTCCGTGGCGTCGGCGGCGAAGGTGTCCCTGAACCATTTTACCAGCGCGCCGGCCTGGTTATAGAGGAAGGCGACGTAGAGATCGGGTAGCACGTGGTGCTCGATATTCAGTCCGGCGGCGTGCATCGCCAGCGGGTCGGCGGGCTTGTGAAAGACCGGCGTGATGCACTCGTAGGTGCCGATACCGCAGACGGCGGTGCCGGCGTCGATGGCACCGCAGCCCAGCGCGTTGCAGCACTGGTCATGCCCGCCGGCAACGACTACCACGCCACGCGGCAGACCCAGTTCGGCGGCCTGGGCGTCCGCTACCGTGCCGACGACGGCGCCGCCGGGCACCACGCGGCCCAGCCGGCCGGGCTCGATGCCGCTCCACGCCAGCAGCGGCTCCGACCAGTCAGCGGCGTCGAGGTCGAGAAGCAGCGTGCGGTTAGCCAGCGAGCTGTTGCAGACCGGCTCGCAACCGAGCAGGAAGCCAATGGCGTCGCCCCAGAGCAGGAAGAGGTCGGCGGAGTCATACCGCGCCGGGGCGTGGTCGCGCAGCCAGAGCAGCTTTGGCAGCGAATAGTGCGGGCCGAGGATATTCGGGTTGATGCGGTAGAGCGCCTCCGCTCCGAACGCCGCGCCCAGCGCCTCCGCGTATTCCGCGCCGCGCACGTCGGAAGAGAGGATGGCGGGGCCGATGATGCGCCGGTCACGGGAGAGCGGCACCAGCGCCTCGCCGCAAGAGCTGACGCAGAGGGCGGTGATCGGGTCGGCGGCGGTCTGCGCGGCGACTTCGGCGATGGCTTCTCTCGTCAAACGCCACACCTGCGCGCTATCCAACTCGGCATACCCCGGCGCCGGGTGCAGGGTGGGGTACTCGCGCGCGGCGAAGGCCAGGCAGCGGCCGTCCGTGGAAAAGGCCGCCGCCTTGCAGATGCTGGTGCCGACATCGATGCCGAGCAGACTCACAGCGCCGTTTCCTCATAGCCCAGGTAGCGGGTGAAGGCCTCGCGCACGCCCGCCGCCACGTGGCCGCTGGTCACCGATACGTGGTGGCGATAACCGGCGTAGCCGATGGTTTGCAGCTTCGCCTGCAGGTGCTCGATCTCCGCCACCCCCGCGCAGCCAAAGAAGTCGTCGGCGATCGGTTCCCCGGTAAAGGCGCCTTCGCCGAGGTAGTAACGCAGCGTGCCGTCCTTGGTGAGCAGGCTGGCGTAGGTCATCGGCGCGGCGGCGATGCGGCCGACATTGCAGCCGTAGCCACAGCCGGGGCCCAGCGCTTTGGCGAGCAGCGGGTTGTCCACCACCTGGCCAGGGCCGGTCATCAGCGTTTGCGGCACCGGGCCGCAGTGGAAGAGGATGCACTTGTCCGCGGCGTCGCCGTAGTTGTTGTTCCAGTCCAAGCAGGTGGCGGGCTGGCCGGAGGCGGCGTTGAGGCCGGCCATCACCACGGCGTTGCACACGTCCAGCTCGCAGGAGGCGGCGATGCCGCGGTCGTTCAGTTCACTGAGCAGCACGCACGGGCACACGCCCAGCTCCTGTTCCAATTCGATCCAGCAGCGCAGCGCGATGGCGTCGAGGCCGTATTCGGCAATCATGTCGTCAAAGACGATGCCCAGCTTCACCAGGCGGGTGAAGGCGTCGTCGGGCACGCCCTGCCAGCCGGTGTAGGCGGCCAGGCGCTTCGCCTTCGCGGTGAAGGCGTCGCCGTTTTCGACGTCGTTGAAGCGGCGGAAGACCTCAGACAGGTCATACGTCTCGGTGGTGACGCCATATTGCTGCAGCGCCACCTCGTCAAAGCGGATCGTCTTGAAAGCGGTGGTGCGCGCGCCGATGGCGCCCACGGTGAAGCGGCGCAGCGTGCGCGTCACGCGGCAGGTCACGGCGAAGGAGGCCAATTGCGCAGCGAACTCCGCGCTGCGTGGATGCGAGACGTGCGGGGTGAAGGCGGTGAAAGGCACGCCGTACTGGCAGAAGACGTCCATAATCGAGAATTTGCCGCAGAAGGCGTCGCGACGGTCGCTGACGCCCATCTTATCCAACTCGTCGGGGTAGGCCTGGATGAGGATGGGCACGCCGGCGTCCTGCAACGCCGCTACCGCGCCGGTCTCGTCGCCGAAGTTGGGCAGGCAGAGGATGACGCCGTCATATCGGCCACGGTGCTCGGTGAGGAACTGCGCGTAGCGGCGCCCTTCGGCGGGCGTCTCCACCGCGCCGTAGCGGGTGGCTGCCGGGTCAAGCAGCAGCGCGCTGTAGCCGGCGCCTTCCACGGCAGACTGCATCTCTTGCCGCGCGGCGGCGATGAGCGATTCGGGGAAGAACCCGCGATTGCCGAAATAGAGCGCGAAAGTCAGTGGTCGCATGGGCGGTCTCCTGTATTGATGATGTATGTTGCCGGGGGTGCCTAATCGGCCCCCCCCGGCCCCCTCCCAGTTCAGGAGAGGGGGAGAACTCTAGTCTGTAAATAGCCGGGCGTTGCCGGCGATGTTCAGTTCGTCTTCGATGATCGTCCGCATCGTCTGGTAGACGGCTTCATCGGCAGCCGCGGGTGTCGCGGCTTGTTCGTAGGGTTGGCGGATAGCGGTGGCGACGTTGATTTTGGCGATGCCGTGCGTGAACGAGGCGAGGATGTCCTCGCGATGGATGCCGGTACCGCCGTGCAGCACCAATGGCACGCCGGCGGCGGTGTTGATGGCGGCCAGGCGCTCCAGCGAGAGGCGGGCTTGCAGCTTCTGCGCGTGGCGGGCAGCGCCGGAGATGGCGCCGTGGATATTGCCGATGGCGACGGAGAGCCAGTCGACGCCGGTCTCCGCCACGAAGCGCCGGGCTTCATCGGGATCGGTGAAACCTTTGCCGGAAGCGAAGAGCTCCTCGTAGGGCGGCAACGGGCCGGCTTCGTGGCCCATCACCGCGCCCAATTCCGCCTCCACCGGCACGCACAGGGCGTGGGCCATCTCGACGATCTCGCGGGTGCGGGCGATGTTTGCGTCCAGCGGCAGGCGCGAGCCGTCGACCATCACCGAGTCGTAGCCAAGGGCGATGGCGGCGCGAATATCCGCCGCGTAGTCCACCGCCAGCCCGTCTTCATCGATGACGGGCACATGGTCGAGGTGCAGGCGGGCGTGGCGTGCATCTTTCACCGTTTCGTAGATCTCGCGGATAGCGGCGAGGCTGCCGGCCTGGAACTTCACCCATTCCAGGCGGGCGACCATGATGAGGCCAAAACTGTCCGTATCACGCAGCGCGCGCACCACCGGCGCCATCATGGGCGGGTAGGGGATATTGAAGCCGGGCACCACGGTGCCCGCCCGCCAGGCGCGCTGGACGATGTCGGATGTGTTGATCATTCGACGACCACCATCTGATGGCAGAGTACCGTCGGCACGGTAGCCTTCAGCACGCTGGATTCCACGGTGTAGGGCAGGTCGGTGTTCTGCGGGGCGAGGTAGACGCGTTTCGGGGCGGCGCCGACGCGCAGGGCGATATCGATGTCGTGTACCGGCGTCAGGTCTTCCACCAACTCGATACCCTGGCCGCGCTTCACCGGCACGCCGTAGACGAGGTGGACGACGGTGCGGTTCTCCTGCGCCTGGCGCATGGCTGTCTGTATGCCTTGCGCCGGCAACGAGGTGACGAGGGTGGGGGCGTCAAGCAGCGCGCGGAGGCCGTGCAGGATGATCTCGCGCAGCGCGTTCTGGCCCATTTTCGCGTATTGGGCGAAGGCATCGAAGGCCAGGTAGACGGTGTTGGCGGTGCGTACCATCACCGGGGCGGCCGTCTTCAGCATGCACGGGGCGTGCTGGTGCGAGCAGAAGTGCAGGTAGTCGCGGTTGAAGAAGGCGTCCTGCCGCTCGGCCAGCACCTTGCCGGTCGCGGCGACCTTAATCATATCGGTATAGACTACATGCGAGGCCGGCGCCCAGGGAGCGAGGTCGAAGAGCGGGCGGATGTAGGAGGGGTTCGTCGGGCTTTTTCCTTTATACTTGACACCGAAGTTCATGACGAATTTACCCTTCTCTACGTCCAGCCCGCTGGCGCCGGTAGCGAAAAGCTTGCCGCCAGCTTTTAGATATGCGTTCAGTTTCTTCTTCAGTTCCGCATTGATCGGAATGGCGTCGGGCAGGATGATGACCTTGTACTTGCTGAAGTCGTTCTCGGCGTCGATGACATCAAAGAGGATGCCGCCTTCCTGCAGCGCGCGCACCGCGCCCGGATCGGTGAAGCGGGCGGGGTTGTTGCCATCGAAGAAGGAGGTGGCCTTCGCAAAGGCTTCGACGGAGAGCACGCCGACGTCGGCGATGCTGGTGACGTAGTCGCACCAGGGTTCCTTCGGCTCGATCTCGGCATAAGCTTCGCCGATGAGGCGGTAGGTGGCTTCATCGAGCTGCGCGTAGGGGTGCATCTGGTCGCCCACGCACATCTTCGCGCCGTTGGCCAGCGCCAACGCGGCTTCATAGCGCAACGCGTTCGGGTGCTTGTAGCCGCCGAACTCGCCCCAGGAGGTATGAAACTTGCCGGTCATGCCCAGGTAGTCACGGTCGAGTTGGTGGACGTAGCGGGCGGAGAGGGGAAAGTGATCGTAGCCCCAGCCGCCGGTGGGCAGCGATTCCAGCTCGATATGGGTGTTCAGATAAGCCAACTCGCGGTCGCCACGGGTGATGTGTCCGCCGTTGTGGAAGATGATGGCGTCCGGGCAGATGGCGGTGATGGCGGCGTTGATACGCGTGGCATAATTGATGTAGGTTTCGCGGCCTAGCTCTTTCTGCTTCTCGGCGTCGCGCGGATCCCAGCCGCGGTTAATCATCTCGGCGATGCACGTCTGGCAGCAGCAGACCCGCGGCCCGACGATGTCCAGCCAGATGCCGTCCGCCTCGTAGCGACGGCACACCTCTTCCGCCTGGGCGACCACGTTGTCCAGGTACGGCGTGCGCAGGCAGATTTCATGGTAGCCGGGCTGCATCCAGCCCGTCCAGGAGGTGGTGCCGTCGGGGTTGCGGCGCAGCCACTCGGCGTGCTGGCACGCGGTCTTCTCGTCCAGACCGGTGGAGATGTAGACCGGGCACTTCACGCCGATCTCGTGGCAGGCCTCGATCATCGCCCCCAGCAGGTCGAAGGTGAGGGTGGGGTGCATGGCGCTGCCTGGCACCGCGGTCGGATAGTAGCTCCACCCATGATGGCACTTACCGAAGATGTTGATGGAATTCACATGCCCGAGTTGGAGCATGCGCTGGAAGTGCGCTTTGTCCCACGCCGAGCCCACGCCGGGGATGGCTTCCGAGGTGTGGAAGTCCAGGTGCACGTGACGGAAGGGAAGGTGGATCATCTGGTGTATCTCCTGGTGATATGATATATAACAGGCGCGTGCGAATATGAGATTCCGTCGCTGTCGCGCGACCCCACCCCCTGGCCCCCTCCCCATGCTGGAGAGGGGGCCAGGCGTATGCTAGATCGTTAGTATGCTTTTGCGAAGACGACGCGCTTTTTCGCGTCTTTGCCGCAGCAGATACAGGTGCCGGCGCCGTGTTCTTCGGCGTCGAAGGGGATGCAGCGGATGGTGACGGAGAGGGCGTCGTTGATGCGCGCTTCGCAGGCGGGGTCTTCGCACCAGTGGCTGAGGGCGAAGCCGCCGTGGATTTCCGGGCGCTCGGTGTTTTGCGGGGTGAAGAAGGCGGTGAATGCCTCCCAGTCGGTGATGACCTGCGTGTTGGCGTCGCGGTAGGCCTTCGCGCGAGCGAGCAGCGTCGCCTGCATGTCGGCGAGGATGCCGCCGATGCCGGCAACGAACTCGACGCGGTCCATGCCGAAGCGCTCTTTGCGGCCGCGGTCGCGGCGGGCGACGAAGACGCTGTTGTTGGCGATGTCGCGCGGGCCGATCTCCAGCACGATGGGGATGCCCTTTTTCACCCATTCCCAGCTTTTCTCGCCGGCGTTCAGGTCGCGGGTGTCCAGCACCACTTCCACCGGGCGTCCGTCATAGCTCTGCGCGCGCAGTTCTTCAGCGAGCGACTCGCAGTAGGGCATCACCACCTCGCGCTCTTCCTCCTTGCGGATGATGGGCAGCAGCACCACGTGCTTCGGCGCCAAGCGCGGGGGGACGATCATGCCGTTGTCGTCGGCGTGGGTCATGATCATTCCGCCGATGAGGCGCGTCGACACGCCGCAGGAGGTGGTCCAGGCGAATTTCTCGGCGCCGTCGCG
>CAZPYA010000140.1:0-245 GCA_964590255.1 uncultured bacterium | reverse complement strand
GCCGGCCTGCAGCGCCTTGCGGTCCTGCATCATCGCTTCGATGCAAAAGGTGTTTACCGCGCCGGGGAAGCGCTCGCCCGCGCTCTTTTCGCCGGTCAGCACCGGCATGGCCATGAATTCCTCGGCGAAGACGCGGTAGACATCGAGCATCTTCACGGTCTCGACCATTGCCTCCTCGCTCGTTTCGTGCGCGATGTGGCCTTCCTGCCAGAGGAACTCGGTAGTGCGCAGGAAGAGGCGCGTGC
>CAZPYA010000139.1:0-10412 GCA_964590255.1 uncultured bacterium | reverse complement strand
GTGAACCAACCCGACCCCTCGAGGGGGAACGCGCACTTGTGGGTCACGATGAGCCCTTCAGGAGAGGGGAACGCCCGTTACGGATAACGTTGCCGGCATAGATACGCAGACAGCTTACACCTTTTGGATAGGTGTGGTGCTGATTGGCGAATCGACGGTACGGGTTGATAGGGACGCTCGTTCGCTTGCCAATTACCGCGGCAACCCACTAAACCGATACCGCGGGCTCCATGCGAGCCGCTCCCGCGCCAGCGTCAAATCCAGTCCCGAGTCATCCTGCCCGATGTCGATGGCTTCCAGCGTCGGGTCGGGCAGGGCCAGCGCGGCGGCAACGGCGGCGCCGATGTCGCGCGGGTCGATGAGCCCGGGGTCGTAGCGCTCCATCTTTACGCCGTATTTCGTGGTGAAGTCTTCGTCGTAGACTACCCAGGCCGGGCGGATGATGGTGGTGTTGACGCCGTGCATCTCGAAGTAGAAGCGGGCGATGTCCTCCTGCATAATCTTCGTCAGCACGTACAGGCTGTAATGGAAGTTGTATGGCCCCTCGCCCGGCATGGCTATGGGCGCAGGTATCTTCGGCAACACGCCGGTCGAGGAGATGAGCACGATGCGGCTGATGCCCCGCTCGATTGCCGCATGGTAGACGTTCGCCGTTCCCTTCACGTTCACGTCGATGGCCAGCTCCGGCGTCGCGTAACCCGACGGGTTCGGCACCATGTGGCACAGCACGGCGGCTTCCATATCGGCCAGCGCCACGCGACAGACGTCCAGGTCGGCGATATCCCCGACTACCGATTCCGTCGCCGCTTCCGCTTCACGGATATCCAGGCTGCGCACGTGATGCGCCCGTGTCAATATGCTCGTTATGCCACGCCCGGCATACCCGGCCGCGCCCGTCAGCAATACTTTCATACCACCTCCAACCCCGGGAGCGCGGATTTGTAATCCGCTCGATTACGCACCAAGCCCTTACGCCATCTCCCGCTCCGCATGGGCGTAAATCGCATCCAGTTCCCGCCGCACGTCCGCGGGAATTTCGCGGTCGTAGCCGGTAATCAGCGCGGTGATCCGCGCGTTCGCCTCATCCTTCACGCGACGGGCACCCGGCGCGGCGGCTTGCTCTACGGTCAGGTGGCGGAAGATATTCGACGTCCAGAGTTCGCGGCAGTGTGCCAGCGTCGCGTCGGAGGTGAGGAACTCGCCTCCCGGCCCGGCGGCGGCGATGGCTTCCATCGCCAGCGCTTCCGCGTCGAAGGGGATAGGCGCGATGACGTGCTCCAGGTAGCGCAGCGTCTCCACATCGTACAGCAGCAGTTCCGGGCTGAAGGTGACGTCAATGCCCCCGCACCCGCCATAGCCGAAGTGCCGCGCGCCCGCCAGCGCCCCCACCGCCGCGAAGGCGCCGCGCTGCATCACCGCGTGGGCGTCGGCGTAGACGGCGTTGGTGTGCATCGCCTGGAAGAAGCTCCAGCCGGTGCCGTAATACCGGCAGAGCTGCGCGGTGAGCAGGTTGCAGAGGATGTGGTCGGGCGTACCGTAGGCAATGGTGCCGGCGCGGAAGTCGAAGGGGAAGACGGACATGGTGAACATCAACTCGTGCCCGATGAGCGCGAAGGCGGTGAAGGCGCCCAGCACGGTGGCGATGCTGCCCACAAACGCGCCGGGCAACTGAATCGGCGTCGACACTCCGCGAATCACCATATTGGTGATGTTGATGGGGATGTCGATGCCGCGGTCCAGACAGTGCAGCGCCATGGTGAGGGTGGGGCCATCCAGCGACAGCGGATCGCGCGGGAAGATGCCGAGACCGATATTGCCGCCCGCCACCGCTTCCATCTGCCGCAGGTAATCCAGCTCGGCCAGCGTGGTAAAGCCCACCCAGCCATTCGTAATGGTGTGCTCGCAGCCGATTTTGTACGCCATTAATTGGCGCAGTTGCGGCGGCACGTCCTGCGGCTGGCCGGGGGTGCCCCCGCGCACGCCCTCGGGGTAGAGGCTGCCCACCAGCCGCGCCCAGCGCACGCAATCGGCGGTGGTCATCGGCCGTACGGCGTCGGTCACGGGATCGATCTCGTAGATGGCGTAACCGGTGAGGATCTCCAGCGACAGTGCGTCGGCCGTCGGCTCGGGCGCGGGACGGCCGGCGCGATACCGCTGCACCAGCCCATCCACCAGATCCGCGGAAAAGCGCACCCGGCTGCCGTCCGTCCGCACGCCGGGAAGTCCCACGATCCGCTCGCGCAGCGCCGACACCGGAATGACGACGCCCACCTCCTCCAGCACGCGCAGCGCCGCGCGATGGATGGCGTCCGACTGGCTGGTGTCCAGACCGCCGGCGATGTGATAGCGTAGATCGGACATATGACATCCTCATCACTGGGAGCGCGGTTTTTCAATCCGCATGATTATCTGCCACCCTACCAATCAACCGGGTGGAAAGGCGTGCGGATTATAAATCCGCGCTCCAAACCAGCTACACCCCGGACTGCTGCCCCAAACAATACCCAGCCACCTTCCGATACGCCGCAGCATACTGGTCGATCAGCTCTTCGGTCTGCGCCATGCCGAAGCTGAAGTTCAGGCAGGTTTTCAGCAGCATTTCGGCGTTGGGGCAGGCGCCTTCGTCGTAGCGGGTGCCAATGTCGACGCTCGGCAGCGAGTAGGGCATGCGCGAGGTGCCCAGCGTGGCCTGGTTGGCGAAGATGTCGTTGAGGTAGATGGGGAAAGGGATGTAGCCGCCGCCGGGGGCGCCTTCCGCGCGCACCGCTTCGGCGAACCAGTCGCGGGTGACGCCCAGCTTCGCTTCGTCGATGCGCATCATGTAGAACCACGCCGAGGTGCGTCCGCCGGCCGGCTCCACCGGCAGGATCAGCCCCTCGACGCCCTGCATGGCGGCGTGGAAGCGGTCATACAGCGCACGGTAACGGGCGACGATCCCTTCCAGCTTGTCCAACTGCGCCAGCGCCACCGCGCCTTGCAGCTCGGTCATGCGGTAGTTGCAGGCGAGGAACTGCGTAGCGCGGATGCGCAGCAGGCCGCTGCGGTCGTACCCCTTGTCGAGGAGCAGCCGGCAGCGGGTGGCCAGTGCGTCGTCGTTGCTGAGGATGAGGCCAGCGTCGCCGCAGGAGATGTGCTTGTATTCGTTAATGCTGAAGCAGGACAGCGCGCCGAAGGTGCCCACGCGCTTCCCGTCGTATTCCGCCAGGTAGCTCTGCGCGCAGTCCTCGATGATCGCCAGGCCGTGTGTGTCGGCAATCGCCTGCATCGCCGCCATGTCGCAGGGCGTGCCCGCCATATGCACGGGGATGATCGCCTTCGTGCGCGGGGTGATGCGCGCCTCGACGCTGGCCGGGTCCATGAGATGGGTGTCCGGGTCGACGTCCGCGAAAATCGGCACCAGTTGGCACCACAGCATGCCGAGGACCGTGCCCATGTCGGTGATGGGCGAGGTGATGATCTCGTCGCCCGGCTCCAGGTTCAACGCCGCCACCGCGACGTGCAGCGACGCCGTGCAGGACGAGGTGGGGATGCAGTGAGCCACCCCGTGCATTTCGGCGAAGCGCGAGCAGAGTTCTTTCACCTTTTTGCCATGGGCATAAAACAGCGTGCCCTGCGCCAGCGCCTCACGGAGCTGTTCCAGCTCGGCATCGCCGTAGCGCACAAAGGGACGCGGGGTTGCGGTCACTGTCTGTGGTCCGCCCAACAGGGCGAGGGTGGTGTCGGTCATGGAAGGATAGTTCCTCTCCGGAGATGTAGGGGCGGCTGGGAGCGCCGCCGCTACATTGTGCCGCGTTATCGCCGTGACGGCAAGCGGTTTTTCGCCATTTTCGGCAGGATTTCCTGGAGCACGGCACTAACTTTTCAGGGGACGGACAGTCGAAAGGTATAGACGTCCTCTGGAAAGGTTCATCATGCGTATCTGTACCCTCCTGCTCGCGCTGCTGCTGGTGCTACCGGCGCTGGCCTTCGAGAAGACTATCACGTTGAAGGATTACACCGGCCGCGGCTTTGCGCCCGAGCTGGTGTCGTATGACTTCCAGCTCTCCCGCGGCAATCTCGGCAAGCTGCGCCTGTATGCGGCCGACGGCACGCCGGTGCCGGCGCAGATTACCCAGACGGCGAAGGGTGGCATGGCGACGCTGTCTTTCGTCACCGATCTGCCGCCGAACGGCGCCGTCAGCTACGTGCTGCGCGACGACGGCATCGGCAAACCGATCGCGGGAGTGTCGGTGACGAAGGCCGGCGAAACGCTGACGCTGGCGAACGGCATCTTCGCCGTGAAGGCACCGCTGATGGAGAAACGGCTTGTCGCCCCCGTGGCGGCCAGGACGCTCCCCGCGCCCATCCTCGGCTTTCGCATTGGCGACGGCGCATGGCTGGGCGGTGGGACGATGCTCAGCGAGCGGCTGGTGCGTCAATGGAGCGCGAAGCTGGTGGCCGATGGTCCGGTCTGCGCCGAGGTGCGTTACGAGCTGGAGTTCGCCACCGGCGGGTATTATCGCGCCACGATCCGCGTGGTCGACCGTGTGCCGGTGGCGCTGGTGCGCGAGGAGTTCGACCTGAACGAGTTGAACACGTCCGACGCCTGGGAACTGAATGCCACCCGCGGCTGGGCGCCGGACAGCATGGAAGTGTGCAGCGCGCAAGGCAACGGCCAGCTCAATCCCGGTCAGACGCTGCCGTTGAGCAAGCTGGGCGCCACGCCGAACCCCATCACCCCCGGCTGGGAGATCGTCCCGGACAGCGCCTGGGGCCCGCGTTCGTATCTCGGCCTGTTCACCGCCGCCGAGCAGAAGGCCAATCCCGACAAGTACCCGCTGGTGGCCTGCGTGCCGCTGCACAAGGGTGATTGGCGGCGCATGAACGCCATCGATATCATCTCGCCGGACAGCGCGCAGGTCAGCTTCCGTTTCCCGTTCGGCGTGCGCCATGCCTCCTGGCTGCGCGACGTCACCTCGGAAACCTCACCCTTCTCCATGCAGGAACACGAGCCGGGGCTGCCGCTGACGTACGGCCGCCGCATCTGGGGCCTGCAGCTTGGCCTGCCCCCGCTGAAGGTGAAGGCGGAGAACCAGAACTGCGGACCGGTGATGCAGGCGCGCCTGCTCTACGGCGTCGTCGGCCTGGATCGCTACAAGGATTACGTGCTCGCGTGGCCCGATGCGAAAGTGAAGTATCCCCGCGCGGTGCTGCGTGCTGAGGAGATCGAGCAGTATAAAAAGGCGCTGGCCGACTCGCCCATGGGCGAAAAGCTGCTGAAGGGCTGGTATGCGCTCAATGGTGACGAAGCGGTGGCGAAGAAGCGCACCACCGACGCGAAGAACCGGCTGAATTGGCTGACGACCTTTATGATCTCTTCGCCGACCATCGGCCATCACGCCATGGCGCCCAACTACACCATTGCCGCCGTCGCGGATGACGCGTTCTCCTGGACGAATATGCCGGCCGAGGACCGCGCTGAGCTGCGCGCGAAGTTGGCGCTGGCGCTGTATCTCTACCAGGAGCCGGACGTGATGAGCTACGGCAACGGCTCGCACAGCGGCAACCCCAACATGGGCACCGCCCGCACCGCCGGCATGGGCAACTTCCTCCCGTTGCTGCCCGACCACCCAATGTTCGCAACCTGGCGCGACCACATCAGCGCTTACATCGCCTATAAAATTGGTGAACAGACAGCGCCCGGCGGCGGGTATTTCGAGTTCGGTGGCGCGTACCACATGCACGGCTTTGCGCGGGTGATGAACGCGCTGGCCGGGTTGGAGGCGGTGGATGCCGCGAACCTACCGCAACTCGACGCCTACAACGCCGCCAACTGGACCTACTACATGAACCTGCTCACGCCATATGACAGCCGCTGGCGCGCGCGGATGATCCCCGGTCTGGCGAACAGCCCACCGAGCTATACGGAACACCTTGCGGAAGCGGCGGGTACGCTGGCGCGGCGCAACCCGGAACTGGCGGCGAATCTGCGCTGGGCATGGATGGCCAACGGCGCCAACGACCGCGGCGACCCGCTGTGGAGCGCCAACGGCATTCTCGACAAACCGTGGCTGCAGCCGAAGGAACCGGCGCTGACAAGCCAACTGTATCCCGGGGTGGGGGTGGTCTTCCGCGCCCATCAGGGACCGGACGAGACATACATGCTTTTCCGCAGCGGCTATAACTGGAGCCACTGGTATATCGACCAGGGACACTTCATCCTCTCCAGCCGCGGCGCCAACCTGGTGTCGTTTCAACCGTATCAATACTGGTGGTCGCCCAACAAGGCGTTCGACATGTATAACTCAATCCGCTTCGGCCACCCGGAGAACGAATTCCCGCACGCCTGGCCGGACAGCAACATCCTCGACCACGCCTTCGGTCCGACGGTCGACTACGCCTGGGCCTCCGCCGGCTACCCGGCGTGGTATATTACGCCCGGCGGCACCCCCGGCTTCGGCACGCCGCGCAAGCTGCAGGGCGATGGCCAGGCCGCGGGCGCCTTCACCTGGAACCGCCAGGTGCTCTTCCTCAAGGGGGACGCCGCGAAAAGCCCCAACTATTTCGTGCTGCGCGACACCATGCCCGGCGACGGCAAGCTGCACAGTTGGCTGAACCTGAGCCTGCTCGGCACGAAAGCGGACGTGAAAATCGATGGCGCGCGCCTGGCGGTGAATACCGAGTGGCCGACGAAGCTGGACGTCATCTTCGCCCAAAATGAGCCGCTGACCCCCGACTTCTACGAAGAGAATCAATACGTCTCGCTCGGTGGCTGGAGCGGCAACTCCTGGTGGAACGCGCAGCTCAAGCAGCCCGGCGTCTCGCCAAATTGGGTGCTGAAAGACGGCTCGCTCGCCAAGCAGCCGACGAAGATGTATGAGAATCCCGGCTACCAGGAGCGCCACGTCTTCGTGCGCATCCCCGGCGCGCCCGGGCAAGAACATACCTGGTTGCTGTACCCGCGCGGAGAAAACGAGCCTGCGCCGCAGGTGACCACCCTCGCCCCCGGCGCGCTGAAGATCGTCACCCCGGAGAGCACCGATTACGTGTTCATGTCGCCAACGCCGATCAGCTATAACGCCAACGACATCACCTTCACCGGTAGCGCCGGCGCCGTCCGCGTCCGCAAGGATACCGTGACGCTGGCACTGACCGGCGGCCCCGGCGCAGTGGGATACAAGGGCTACACCATCGAATCAAGCAAGCCCGTCGAGGAAACGGTGAAGCTGAACGCGCTGCGTAAAGGTCTCAACAGCATTCGCGCCGCCTACAGCATCGTCTCGCCGGCGGTGATGGCCGCGGATATGACTGCCTTCACCGTCAATAGTCCGACACCTACCGTGCAGACGAAAGGCAATCAGCGCATCGAAGGGCGCAGCGCCACCATCTATACCGGCAACGGCGTCACCCGCTTCCTCGTCACCGAGCGTGGCTATGTCAACCTGTCCGCCGGCAGCCTGGGCATACGCGGCATGGGACCGTTCGATCTCACCTTTACCGACACCGCCATCTCCGGCCGGGTGGATGGCGACCTGCGCACGCTGGTGGTCACCTATCCGCCGAAGATGACGCGCCCGATGTACCACATGGACGGCCAGCGCTGGTACGCCGGTTTCGCCGACGACCACAGCTTCACCAAAGGCCTGCCGACGCCGCAGCTCGGCATCGCCTTCGGCGTCACCGCCGGCCCGCACGCCGTAGAGATCAGCGAGTGGACGTATCCCGCTCTCCCGCTGGCCCCCGCCCGCGCGGTAATAGAATAACGTGGGAGCGCGGATGTCCCATCCGCATGTGAATAGAGGAGCATGGATATGGCATTGAACGTCGCCGTCATCGGCGCCGGCTTCATGGGGCAGGTACACGCCCAGTCGTATTACAAAGGCGATCTCGGCGCGCGCGTGTCGCACGTGGTGGCGACGCGCCTGGCGCGCGCTGAGGCGCTCGCCAGTGCCCTGCCTGGCCCGATAACGGCGACCACCGAGTATCAAGCCGTCCTCGATGATCCGTCGGTGGATATTGTCGACATTTGCGTGCCGACGATGCACCATTGCGACTACGTGCTGCGCGCCGCCGCCGCGGGCAAGCACGTGCTCTGCGAAAAGCCGATGGCGGTGACGCTGGCGGAAGCGGACGCGATGATTGCCGCGTGCGAACAGGCCGGCGTCACGCTGATGATCGCCCATGTGCTGCGCTTCTGGCCGGAATACATGGCGGCGGTCGCGCTGGTACACGCCGGGCGCATTGGACAATTGAAGTCGGTCACCTGCCAGCGCCTTTCCCAGGGGCCGGCGTGGAATGACGCCGCAAGTTGGTTCCTCGACCCCGCCCGTGGCGGCGGCGCCGTGCGGGACATGGCCATTCACGACTACGACGTCCTCAACTGGATCGCCGGCCTGCCGACTGACGTGCAGGCGAAGGGCGGCGTGAACCACTTCACCGCGCTCTTCGCGCTGGCGGACGGCGTCTATGGCGAGGTGGGAGCGAGCATGGCCATGCCCGCTGGTTTCCCCTTCACCATGACGCTGCAAGCCGTCGGCGACGCTGGCGCCGTGGCTTTCGATGGCCGCACCGGGACATTAACGCTCTACGCCAATGGTGAAGGCCAGCCCGTCGAGGTAGAAGGCAGCCGTGTCTTCGCCCAGAACACCTCCGCCGAGATCGACGCCTACTACCACGAAATCGCCTACTTCCTGGAGTGCGTGCAAACCGGCCAACCGCCCCTCCGCGCCACCCCCCGGAGCTCCCGCGACGCGCTGGCCATGGCCATCCGGGTGCAGCAGGCATTACAGAGGTGGACATCGAGAAGTCATATTGGGACGCGGTCATTGACCATGCCCTGCACATGACCATACGTCGACAACATCTCCGATGATTATGTGTAATCAATGACCGCGTCTGTAGAAGGATAATATCCCCCTCTCCTCGGGGAGAGGGGCAGGGGTGAGGGAGCGATTTGGCACCCCGATATCATTCTGTGGAGAATAACGTATGTTCCTACTCGGCCACGCCCACGCAGACATCACGCCCGAACCGGGCTTGACGCTCTGCGGCTTCGCTTCGCGCTGCGACCGCCCGTCCGAGGCGATCGACGATCCACTAGAGGTGCACGTGCTGGTCGCCGACGGTGGAGATGGTCCGGTGCTGCTGGCGATCTTCGATCTGCTGGCACTCGGCCCGGAGATCACCGGCGACCTCCACGCCGCGCTGGACGTCGCCGGGATAGACATCCCCGCGGAACGGCGAATTCTCGCCTGCACGCACACCCACAGCGGACCCGCCACCGTCAAGTTGCTCGCCTGCGGCACGGTCGAACCCGATTATCTCGCGCTGGTCGTCCGCCGCACGGTAGAGGCGGCGCGGGCCGCCGTGGCGTCGATGCGCCCGGCAGTGATGCGCATGACCAGCGCGCCGGTCACCGGCGTCAGCTACTACCGCCGCAGCCTGCTGGCTGATGGCCGCGTCTCCATGGCAGCCGACAACGAAGGCGTGGTGCAGGCCGGACCGACGTGGGACGTGATGCGCTTCGTGCGCTTCGAGGACGCCGCCGGGCAGCCCATCATCACCCTCCTGCACTGGGCCTGCCATCCTGTTACCCGCGGCGCGCTGGCCGTCACCGCCGACCTGGCCGGGGCGGTGCGGCGCCGGTTCGCGGAGCAATTCGGCACCCCCGCGGTTTTCATCCAGGGCGCGGCGGGCGATATCAATCCGACGGTCTTCGGGCAGTCACGCGAGCAGTTGCACGACCTCGCCGGCGGCATCATCGCCCAGTTGGGCGACCTGCGCTGGTCCGAGCCCGTGTCGCCGCGTCCTTGCGCCGTCGTCACCCGCACGCTGCAGGCCGGTTACGAACCGCCGCTGTCCATCGAGGAACTCACCCGCTGGACCGATGGCATGCGCGTCATCGTCGAGACCGGCCAAGGCCCGGCGGACGCGGAGGCGCTGCTGCACGGCTTTTTCGGCACGCAGCCCGGCAGCGAGTTCGACCCCCGTCACCGCCACATCGCGAAGGCGATGGGTCAGTGGGCGGATATCACCCGCGCCCGCCTGCTCGCCGACCCGGCGCCCACCTGCCCGGTGCGCCTCAGCGTCTGGCGGCTGGGACCGGTGGTCTGGTGCGCCATCCCCGCCGAGCCCTTCGTCGAGACCGCCATCGCCCTGCAAGCCGCTCACCCGGAATGGGCCGTGGAGGTGATTGGTTACGCCGCGCCTATAATCGGTTACCTGCCCACCGACGACGCCATCGCCCAGGGTGGCTATGAAGCCGCCGACGCCTACCGCTACTACGCCCATCCAGCCGTCTTTGCCCGCGGCACCGAGGCCGCCGTGCGCGCCGAACTGGCGTCGATGATCGCCGGGCTGCCCGCCGGGGTATAACAGGGACAGGAAGCGGCACGTTGCCGGTTCACGGCCTGTGGGGTATGATGATACGGATA
>CAZPYA010000138.1:9183-10808 GCA_964590255.1 uncultured bacterium | reverse complement strand
ATGTAGCCGCCGGTCAGCCGCGCGGTGTCCACCATGCGGCGCACCATCGCCTCGATCTCGGCCGGGTTGTTGCGTGCCAGCACGCGGTTGTCGCCCTCGCCCGCCGCGAAGCAGTCCTTGTGTCGCCGCGCGATGGCTTTGTAGTCCGTGTACGGCTCCGAGATGATGCCGCTGGCGCCGCACGCCATCACGTCGTCGGCGTAAGCGTCCATGCGGCCGTCGGCCATGAAGATCACGCGCTTGCCGGTCGCCTTCACCATCGCCCACTGCTCCTCGTAGCGCGGGAACACATACTTGCGCATCCACGCCGGCGAGCACACCGGCCCGCGCGAGGTCACGATGTCGTCGTGGCACACCACGAAGTTGACCGGCAGCCGGGCGAACACGCGGAACACGCGCCGGTTGATCTCGGCGAACTCGTCCATGACGCGGTCGAAGCGCGGGTCCAGGCACGTCTCCAGGAACAGGTTCCAGCCGAACGTCAGCAGCGGCCACATGAACGTGGTGTTGTAGAAGCCGACGCTGGCCGTGTCGCCCTCCGGCGCGCGGTCGCCCCACTCGGCCGGGTAGTTCTTGCGATATTCGCGGTACAGCTTCTCCTCGTCCGAGTAGTCGCGCGACTCGACCACCGGGATGTCGGTGAAGTCGCCCTGCGCCAGGGGCGAGAAGGCGAACACGTCGTCGGCGGTCTTGAAGTGGTCGCCCCAATCCCAGTGCTCGGTGGTGCTGTCGCCCCAGCGCACGCGGTGCCGGCCGCGCGCGTCAGTGTCCGAGCTGGCGCCGGCCAGGTCCAGCCGCGGGCGCGGCCGGGGAGCATCCGTGTCGGGGATGGACAGGTCGAGCTCGGGGTACAGCTCGCGCATGCGCAGCCGGCACAGGCGCGGGTGCTCGTAGTAGTCGATGCCGGTGAGGTAGGTCTCGGCGTCGGGATCGGACCAGTGCTCCCAGTGCGGGATGACCTGCGGGGCTTTGCCCATCAGGGCGAGATACCAGTTGTCCATGGGGCAACCTTTCGTCGGGGTGGACTGCTGGCGCATTATTCGCGCCGCTCATCCATTTTTCAAGGGATTGCCCGCTTTTCCTTCCGGTTCGCGAAAGGGTTTCGCCCCCTATCGCCGAAAAACGCAGGGATTGCGAAAACCAATCCATACGGGAGCATGATATGAGCACAGTCGGCGTGGGATTAATTGGGTGCGGCGGACGCCTGGGCGGCATCGTCTGGGGGGTGCGCGACGAAGCGAAGGAGGCCATCGAGTTCCGCTCGGTCTATGATCCGAGCCCGGAGTCGGTGAACGAGACGAAGCGGCTCTTCAACGAGGAGATGACTGTCTACGACTCGTATGAAGCGTTGGTGCGCGACCCGACCATCGACTGGGTGATGATCGGCTCGTATAATTGTGCGCACGCGGCGCAGACGGTGGCGGCATTCAACGCTGGAAAAAACGTCTTCTGCGAGAAGCCGCTGGCGACCACGCTGCCCGACTGCCTGGCGATGTACGAGGCGTGGCAGCGCAGCGGGAAGATGTTCACCATCGGCTTCACCCTGCGCTACTCGCCGCACTACATGCGCATCAAGCAACTGCTGGAGCAAGGCGTCATCGGCGAACTGGTCAGCATGGAGTTTA
>CAZPYA010000138.1:7192-9173 GCA_964590255.1 uncultured bacterium | reverse complement strand
TTTAACGAGACGCTGCATTTTGCTCATGGCGGCTATATCCATGCCGACTGGCGCCGCCTCACCGCCAACGCCGGCACGCACCTGCTGGAGAAGTGCTGCCACGACGTGGACTTGGTGAACTGGTTTGTGGGCAGCCGCGCCCGGCGAGTGGCCAGCTTCGGCGGCTGTAACTTCTTCACCCCGGAAAACGCCCACCACATGGAGCGCCTGGGCCGCGACCCGGAGAATGGCCGTGTCGCCTATTGCAACCTGTGGCGCGAGCATCCGGTGGATCCGTTCAACGCCGACAAGGACATCATCGACAACCAGGTGGCGATTATCGAGTTTGCCAATGATGTGCGCGCAACTTTCCACACCAACTGCAACGCTGGCATCCCCGAGCGCCGCATGTACCTGGTGGGCACCGAGGGCGCGCTGCGAGCGGACGTTATCGCCGGCACCATCCAGGTGCAGCGCAACGGCTTCGGCACACAGATTGAGGACATGTCAACCGATGCCAGCGGCGGGCACGGCGGCGGCGACAACATCCTCTGCCGCAGCATCGCCGATAGCATCCTCCACGGCGCGCCGTCGCATACCTCGCTCATCGACGGCCTCAACGCCGCCGTCACCTGCTTCGGCATCGACGACGCGATGACCACGGGCACGGTGGTAGATATGGCGCCGTATTGGGCGGAGGTGGATGCGGTGGTGATGGGGACGGCAGTATGATGACTGACTTCGCCGACCGCAAAGCCCGTTGGTGCGCTTTTTATGACCGCGCGCCGGAAGTGCCGTTCGTCATTCATGTCAACTACAGCCCGGACGTGCCGCCGCGACCGCTGCCACACCCGGCGCTGGTCAGCGAGCGCATCGAGTGGGCGTGGCAGCAGTACCAGCGCTGGATGGACCGGGCCGCGTGGCTGCACGACGACTTCATCCCGTCGCTGGACTCCTACACCGGCACGGAGATTTTCGCGGAGGCGTTCGGCTGCCCGGTGCACCGGCCTGAGGACAACATGCCCTTCGCGCTGCCCATCATCACCCGCGCCGAGCAGGTGGACGACCTGGCGGTGCCGGAAGTGATGTCCTCCTCGCTGGCCGCGCTCTTCGAGATCGCCGACGAGTTGAAGAGCCGGGCGGGCGCCGGCGCGCTGATGCGCATGATCGACATCCAGAGCCCGATGGATATCGCTGCCCTCATCTGGGATAAAAACACCTTCTACACAGCAATGATCGAGACGCCAGAGGCGGTGCAAGCACTGGCGGGTAAGGTGCGCGCGCTGCTCACCGCCTTCCTCGACGCGTGGTTCGCCCGCTACGGGCGCGAGTTTATCGCCCACTTCCCCTACTACTACATGCCACGGGGGATGACGCTGTCCGAGGACGAGGTGGGCGCGGTAAATACGCGCATGTTCGACGAGTTGTTCCTGCCCGAGTTGGTGGAGCTGTCCGAGCGCTACGGCGGCATTGGTATCCATTGCTGCGCCGACTCCGCCCACCAGTGGCCGGGCTTCAAGCGTATCCCCGGCCTGCGCATGCTCAATATCTGCCAGCCGCCCGACGTGGTACGCGCCGCCTATACGACATTCGCGCCCGTCTGCGGGCAGTACCACTGGAGCGTGTGGGACGGCCCGGCGTGGACGTGGCCGGCGCAATGGCCCGCCGGCGCCCGCGTGGTGGTCGATGTCGGCGCGGAGACGCAGGAACAGGCGCTGGAACTGGCAGAGAAACTGACCGAGACCCGCCAGCGCCTGGCTGGGAGTACCGTATGACCGACCGGCTGGCATGGTTCCGCGACGCCCGTCTCGGCATGTTCATTCACTGGGGCGTGTATTCGGTGCTCCGCAACGGCGAGTGGGTGATGAACGCCGACACCATCAGCCCGGCGGATTACGCGCGGGTGGCCGAGGAGTTCACCGCCGAGTATTTCGACGCCGACGCCTGGGCGCGAGCGGCGGTTGATGCCGGCATGAAGTATATGGTGCTCACCACCAAGCAC
>CAZPYA010000138.1:0-7182 GCA_964590255.1 uncultured bacterium | reverse complement strand
GAGGAGTCGCTCGGGGCCGCGGCGCGGTATCGTTGGCGAATATGTCGCCGCTTGCCGCCGTCACGGGCTGAAGGTCGGCCTCTACTGGTCGCTGTTGGACTGGCACCAGCCCGATTGGGCGCGCGAGCTGATCTGGACGGAGATCGATCGCTGGCGGCGTCCGCTGCCCGACTCCGCCGCCCATGCCCGCATGATCGATTACCTGCACGCCCAGGTACGCGAGCTGCTCACCGGCTACGGGCCCATCGATGAGTTGTGGTTCGATGGCTGTGTCCTCTCGCCGGATGGGTATCGCTCCGCCGAATTAGTGGCGATGATCCGCGCGCTGCAGCCGGACTGTCTCATCAATGACCGCACCGGCCTGCCCGGCGATTTCGGCACGCCCGAGGGCATCATGCCCGCGAAGGCCGGCGACCGCCCATGGGAGCTATGTCACTGCACCCACACCGCCTGGGGCATCGAAGCGGATGACCCGAACCTGTATTATCCCACCGAGGAGCTCTTCGCCCTGCTCTGCGATGCCGCGGCGCTGGGCGGCAACCTGCTGCTGAACGTCGGCCCCCAGGCCGATGGCCGCTTCCCGGATATCGTCACCCAGCAGCTTGCGGCTATTGGCAAGTGGATGACGGCTAATGGCGAGGCGATATACGGCACCACCGCCGGGCCATTTGGCCGGCAGAGTTGGGGGGTCAGCACGCGCAACGGTAACACGCTCTTCCTGCATGTCACGCGTCAAACCGTCCCTTTGCTGGTGCGCGGATTGGCAACGCCGGTGCAACATATACGCCTGCTGGCATCCGGAGAGGCTGTACCTTTCCGCCAGGACGCGCTGCTGCTTACTATCGATCTTCCCCCCGCGCAACCGGATGACGGTCCGTGCGTCATCGGCCTGGAGTGCGCCGGAGAGCCGACCGTCATCCCGCACGGTATTCACCCGGAAGGCGATGGCAGCTTGCTTCTCACGGCCAACGCCGCGACGGTGACGAATGCCGGCGGCTCACCGGCTATCGCGTACTATCCCGACGCGCGCGGCGGTCGGTTGACGAACTGGGTGCAGGCTGACGATACCGCGAAGTGGGAATTTGTTGTCGACACCCCCGGCGAGTTCACCGTGAGCATCGACGTGCAGAATTCTGACCGACTGAACGCCTACGCCCGTCGTTTCGCGCTAACCGCCGCCGACCAGACACTGTGCGCCTCCGCGCCGCAAACCGGCCGACTCCACCAATTTCATCGGTACCATTTAGCGGGAAGATTGCGCCTGGAGAAGGGACAACACACCCTGACGGTGAAACCCTACATGTTGGACACCGGCGTGCTGATGAACCTGCGCGCGGTAATCCTGCAGCCCGTGTAATCGCTGAACGCGCACGCATTCTCATACATGAACAATCGTGGAGGTTACCATGCCCAATGTGATTATCGATCTCGCCGCCGTGCCGGCTGAATTGCGCGACGGACTGGCGGAGATTCTCGCCAACCGCTTTCACCCGACTGACGGGGGCCGGAGGGTGACGTTCCAACCGAGCGACACGCCGGGCTTCGCCATCAGCGACGGCGCCCACATCACCATTCGCTACCAGTCGAAGACGGATGCGTTCCGTGCGCTGGGCCGCGTCTTCGCTGGCGAGTCGGCGCTGGCGCAGGCCTCCAGCCTGCGGATGCGCGGGGCGATGGTCGACGTCTCCCGTAATGGCGTGCTCACCGTCGAGGCGGCGAAGCACTGGCTGCGCTGCTGCGCGCTGCTCGGCCTCAACATGGTGATGCTCTACAGCGAGGACACCTACGAGGTACCGGGCGAGCCGTTCTTTGGCTACCTGCGCGGCCGCTACACCCAGGACGAGCTGACGGAGCTGGACGACTACGCCTTCGCGCTGGGCATCGAAATGATCCCCTGCATCCAGGCGCTGGCGCACATGGAGGAAATCCTCCAGTGGCCAGCCTACGCCGCGGTGAAGGACACCTGGAACGTACTGCTAGCCGAGGACGACGCCACCTACGCGCTCATCGAGCGCTACATCACCGCCGCCAGCGCGCCCTTCCGCACGAAGCGCATCCACCTGGGCATGGACGAGGCATGGGGCATGGGCACCGGACGCTATAAACAGCTCAAAGGCGAGAAAGCGCCGGCCGATATCCTCAATGACCACCTGATCCGCGTGAAAGCTATCTGCGATAAGCTGGGCCTGCAGCCGATGATCTGGGGTGACATGTTCATCCACCTCGCCTCCAGCAGCGGCAGCATCTACGATTATAGCGCGAAGGTGCCGCAGGACGTCATTGACAAAATCCCCACCGGCGTCGAGTTGGTCTACTGGGACTACTACCACACGAAGGTGGAAGACTATACCAACGGCATCGACCTGTATCGTTCGCTCGGCGCGCCGACGCTGATGGCCGGCGGCGGGTGGACGTGGAACCGGCTGTGGGCGCACCTTCCCTACGCCTTTGCCGCGACGAACGCCTGCCTCACCGCCTGCACGCAGAAGGGCATGCAGGATTACTTCATCACGCTGTGGGGCGACGACGGCATGGAATGCGACGTCTTTTCGTCGTTGCCTGCGCTGGCGCTGGTGGCCGAGTATGCCTACGCCGGCACTATCGACGACAACGCGCTGCACGCGCAATTCCATGGCGCCTGTGAAGGCCACATGCACGACTTCTTCGTGGCCAGCCAGATCGACTACCTGGCCAATCAGCATGACGGCACCAAGGGTCCGGACAACATGAGCAAGTGGCTGCTGTGGCAGGATCCTTTGCTGGCGCTGGCGGACCCGAATACCGACGGCGCCGGCCTGCAGGCGTACTATGCCGGCATCGCCGACGCGCTGGAAGAAGCCGAGCAGCATGGCGGTCTGAACAGCCGCCTGGAATTCCCGCGCCGCATCGCCCGCACGCTGTCCTTGAAGGTCGAGCTGCGTCGCAACCTGGAGCAGGCCTACCGTGCCGGCGACACCGCCGCCCTGCGGCACATCGTGGACGGCCAGTTGACCGATTTGCGTACCGAGATGGACGGTCTGTGGCGCTGCCATCGCGACATGTGGCTGACCACCTACAAGCCGTTCGGCCTGGAAGTCATCGAGCTGCGCTACGGCGGCCAGCGCACCCGTCTGGAAAGCCTGGCGGAGCGGCTGCAGGCCTACCTGGTCGGCGCCATTGACCGCATCCCAGAGCTGGACGCCGAACTGTTGAAGGCGTGGGACGCCCCGCTGAAGGACATCTCCCTCGACCGCCCGCGGGTACAGTCGCCCAGCACAATCAAATAGCGGATAACCGGACCCCTCCCCCCTGCCCCCCTCCCCGAACCGGGCGAGGGGGGAGGGGTCCGGTTATAGGTACGTTCATGCGCATCGGCACCGACATCGAGCAAATTTCGCGTATCACCGAGGTGATGGAACGCACGCCGCGCTTCGCGGAGAAGCTGTTCACGTCGGCGGAGCGGGCGTATTGTGACAGCAAGGGTCGGCCGTCGCAGCATTACGCCGCGCGCTTCTGCGCCAAGGAGGCGTTCGCCAAGGCGCTGGGCGTGCCGCTCTCCTGGCAGGAGGTGGAGATTCTCCGCGAGGAAGACAGCGCGCCGTATTTCCACCTCACCGGCGAAGCGGCCGAACTGCTGGCCGGCCGCGCGGTGCAGCTCTCCCTCTCGCACTCCGGCGACTACGCGCTGGCGGTGGTATTGATCGAGGATTAGTCCTCTTCGTGACGCTCGCTCGGTGTTGGCCGGTGTATGCCTTCCTCGCGCTCGCGCTTCGTGCGGCGGCGTTTGCTGGGCTCTTCCCCGTCTTTGCCGCTGCTCTCGCGCACCTTCAGGCGGATGGGCGTGCCTTCCAGCGAGTAGCGCTGGCGGATTTTGTTCTCCAGGTAGCGCTCCACCGAGAAGTGCAGCAGCTCCGGCTCGTTAACGAAGAGTACGAAGGTGGGCGGTTTCACCTTTGGCTGGGTGACGTAATACACCTTGAGTTGGCGGCCGTGGAAGGAGGCCGGGCGCTCGTATAGCGCGTCGGCGATCAGCCGGTTCAGCTCGCTGGTGGGGATGCGCGTGGCGTGCTGTTCGCCGACCTCCGTCACCGTGGTGAGCAGTTCATCGACGCCCTTCTTCTTCAACACAGAGAGGAAGACGATGGGGGCGTACTGAGTGAACGGCGCTTCATTGCGGATGCGCGTGGTGTATTCCTCGAGCAGTTCGCGGCGCTCCTTCGTACCGAGCTGCCTGTTCTCCTCGACCAGGCCTTTTTCGACGCGGGCGGCGTTCAGCACCAGGTCCCACTTGTTCACCGCGATGACGATGCCGCGGCCGTTTTCGTGGGCGTAGCCGAGGATGCGCTTATCCTGGTCGGTGATGCCCTCTGGCCCGTCCAGCAGCACCACCGCCACGTCGCAGCGGTCGATGGCCGAGAAGGCGCGCAGCACGCTGTAATACTCCACATCCGCGTGTACCTTGCTTTTACGGCGGATGCCCGCGGTGTCGGTGATGGTGAAGAGGGCGTCGTTCCACTGGTAGTGGATGTCCAGCGCGTCACGGGTGGTGCCGGCGATCTCGCTGACGATGGCGCGTTCCTCGTTGATGATGGCATTGAGCAGCGACGACTTGCCCACGTTGGGCCGGCCGACGATGGCCATGTGCAGCCGCTCTTCTTCTTCCTCATCGTCCAGGCGCTCGGGCGGCGGGGGCAGCAGCTCGGCCACGCGGTCCAGCAGCATGTCGACGTCCATGCCGTGCAGCGCGGAGACGGTGATGGGCTCTTCGAAGCCCAGCGCGTAGAACTCCAGCGCTTCATCCATGCGCTTGCGGCTCTCCACCTTGTTTACCGCCAGCACCACCGGCTTGCCGGTGCGGCGCAGCAGATCGGCGATGTCATGGTCGTCATGTGTGAGCCCGCCGGCACCGTCCACCAGGAAGATGATGACGTGTGCCTCGTCCATGGCGAACTCCACCTGGCGGCGGATTTCGTCGACGAAGTCGGCCTTCTCCAGTTGGATGCCGCCGGTGTCGATGAGCACGAACGGATGGCCGTACCATTCACAGTCGGCATAGAGCCGGTCGCGGGTGACGCCCGGCGTCGGCTCGACGATCGCCGTCCGCTCGCCGGACAGGCGGTTAAAGAGCGTGGATTTTCCCACATTCGGCCGGCCGACGATGGCCACGACCGGTTTCGGTTGCGCAAGTGTTGGCATAACACGGTATTGTACCGCAATTGCGGGGATGTGGGGAAGGTTCTGGGTGAGTCGTATGAGTTCACTGCGGTGAGAATCTTGTTTCCTGTCAGTGGCGAGCACTTCCCAAACAGTTTCATATACCAGTTGTGTTGATGACAACCCGGTCGTCCGCGTCCCCTGTGGCGCGTGTGTTGAACGAATGAACCGGGTGTGATTATTCGCAATTTGGTATTACATCGTGATACAAATTGTTACGCCAGAAGCGCGACTGCGCTTGGCTTTCACATTACAGTTTCAGTTCATGCATCAGTGCATCCACCCGCGCTGTCACCGCCCCGTCCATGGTGATCTCCTCGGGCCATTCGCGGGTAAATCCTTCGCTAGGCCATTTCTTCGTGGCGTCGATGCCCATTTTGGAGCCGTAGGCGGGGAGGCGACTGGCGTGGTCGAGGACGTCGACGGGGCCGAGGGTGAACTGGGTGTCGCGTTCGGGGTCGATGTGGTTGCCGACGCGCCAGATGACTTCGTCGATGTCCTGCACGTTCACTTCGGCATCGACGACGATGACGGTCTTCGTGTTCGACAGTTGCCCCAGCCCCCAGATGGTGTGCATCACCTTGCGGGCGTGGCCGGGGTATTGCTTGTTGATCGCGACGATGGCCAGGTTGTGGAAGACGCCGGCAATGGGCAGGTTCAGGTCGACGATTTCCGGCGCCATCATCTGCACCAGCGGCAGGAAGAGCCGCTCGGTGACTTTGCCCATGTAGCCGTCTTCCATGGGCGGGCGGCCGACGATAGTGGAGGGGTAGATGGCGTCCTTCCGATGCGTGATGGCGGTGACGTGAAAGACGGGGTAGTCGTCCGCCAGCGAGTAATAGCCGGTGTGGTCGCCGAACGGGCCTTCGCGACGGCGCTCGGTGGGATCAACGTAACCCTCGATGACGAAGTCGGCGTCGGCGGGCACTTCCAGGTCATTGGTGAGGCATTTCACCATCTCCACCGGCTTGCGGCGCAGGAAGCCGGCAAAGATCATCTCGTCGATGCCGTCGGGCAGCGGCGCAGTGGAGGCGTAGGTGATGGCCGGGTCGCCGCCCACCGCCACCGACACCGGCATGCGCGTACCCTGGCGTTCGTGTATCGCGTAGTGGCGCGCGCCGGTTTTGTGAATCTGCCAGTGCATGCCGGTGGTGGCCGCGTCGAAGACCTGCATGCGGTACATGCCGCAATTACGGCGCCCCGTCTCCGGGTCGCGGGTGAAGACCATCGGCAGGGTGAAAAACGGCCCGCCGTCGCCGGGCCAGCAGGTCATCACCGGCAGTTTGCCCAGGTCGGGCTCCGCCATCGTCACCTGCTGGCAGGGGGCGTTGGAGACCGTCTTCGGCAGCCAGCCCGCGGCCTCTGCCAGCTTCGGCAGTTGCCGCAGCTTATCCACCATCGTGGTGGGGGGTTCCAGATGCACCCACTCGCGGATGCGGCCCATCAATTCGTCCAGCGGGGCGCCCAGGGCGAATTCCGTGCGCGCCAGCGTGCCGTAGAGGCCGATGACCAGAGGAAAGGCGGCCCCCTTCGGCCGCTCCACCAGCAGCGCCGGCCCGCCGCGCTTCACCAGCCGGTCGGCCACCTCGGTAATCTCCAGGTACGGGTCCAGCTCCCGCGAAACGCGGATCAACTCCCCCCGCGCCTCAAGCTTCGCGATGAAATCAGCAAGCGACGAAAAAGCCACGGCATGCCCCCGATGCGTATCAATGAATGTCACGGGGATTATACTCTGGAGGGCGAGACTCCGTCGAGCCGCGTACTATAATCGGCCCCCCTCCCCGGCCCTCCCCCCGTGCCCTGCGTGCACAGGGGGAGGGAGTGACTACGGTATCCCCCTCCCCTTGTCCGCGAAGAGGACGGGGGGAGGGCCGGGGAGGGGGGCCGATTAGGCAATCCGGTAACGACAGACTTCCCCTCCCTTGCGCAGCGCGGCGGAGCGGGGGAGGGGCCAGGGGTGGGGGCCGATGAGCAGGAAAGCGCTTGCCA
>CAZPYA010000137.1:3765-10817 GCA_964590255.1 uncultured bacterium | reverse complement strand
TTGGGGGGGGGGGCAGGGGTGAGGGCGCGCGCGTGAGCGCGCAACGCGGCCAAGCTTCCCTGCAGTCATATGCTTCTCACGGACGCGGCTTGCTGCGCGGCGCCGCTACTGAGAACTTCAACGGACACACCGATTGCATTCGCGCTACCCCGGCAGCACCGAGATCCACATCCGCTCCAGCGCCAGGTCGATGTTCGCATTGCGCTCGATGAGGCGCTTCGTCTGCATGATGGTGTGCAGGCCGCGGCGCAGGTCGTCTAGCGGGATATGGCCCACGTAGCGGTCCAGCGCGTCGGCGAAGTCGGCGTTAATGCGCATCTCCGGGGCGCCCAGCGCGCTGACGATCATGTCGCGCCACCAGGAAGCGGTCACGTCCAGCAATTCCGGCAGGCGCTGGCGGGCAACGCGGTCGGCGCCGCGGCTCTTGCCGTCGTCGTCCTCGCCGTCGGCGGGCATGTCGGCGGAAGCGGCCAGCTTGTGCAGCGTTTCTGCTAGCCGCAGCGCGGCGGGGCGGCCGGCGGGCAGCATGCGGTCGATCTCCTCCAGCAGTTCGCGGCGGGCGTCCAGCACCGCGCGGTTTTCCGCCACCGCCAGCGCCCAGCCCATGCGCCCGGCCGCCATGCCGGCGATGGCGCGCTGCTGGTCGGGGCTCACCGTGCCGCGGGCCTCCAGCGCGCTGGTAATCGCCTCGCGCGAGGCCAGCGCAAAGCGCACCGGCTGACAGCGCGATACCAGCGTGGGCAGCACCGCGCTGGGCCTGGAGGAGATGAGAATCAACACGACGTGCGGCGGCGGCTCCTCCAGCGTCTTCAGCAGCGCGTTGCCGGCGTCCTCCTGCAGACCCGGCCGGTTCGCCGGGTCGAGGATGTAGACTTTATGCCGGCCTTCCAGCGGTTTCAGGAAGGCGTCTTCGCGAAGCGGCAGCGGATGCGGCGAACTCTCCCCCGACTTCGTGCGGATGGCGTCGATGGGGATCACCGTCTTCCCGCCGGTGGTCTCCGGCGTCAGCAGCCGCACGTCCGGATGCGTGGACGCGGCGATCATACGGCAACTGCGGCAGGCATCGCAGAAATCCCCGCTCGCATGGGCGTCGGGGTCGGTGCAGTTCAGCGCTTTCGCAAACGCCACCGCCGTCGCCCGCTTCCCGATCCCCTCGGGACCGACAAACAGGTACGCGTGGCTCACCTGCTCGGCACACAACGACCGCCGCAGCACCCCGACGGCAATATCCTGGGCAAGAATCTGGTGGAATGGCACGGCAGCTATTATAGCGTATGTGGGCAGAATTGGCGATTTCGGATGGCGTTATCTCAATGCCGCCTGCGCTCTGGCCCCGCCCTGGCCCTGGCCCCGGCCCCAGGCATCGTTGTAATAAACTGGGGCCAAGGATAGTTATGCGATTGATTTTGTTTGTATTAAGGATCAACCGGTGACAATCGCACGATGCTTTTCTGCCATCCGTGGCAACGGCACCATCCCATACTGAAAATATACCCGGTTCTTTCTCCCGGCCCCCGGATCAAGCCGGGGTCTGCGTGAAGCCGGCTGAAGCCGGCAGAGGAAGTATTTTCATAGAAGGAACCGTTTATCTGCTCAAATGATAACTCAAGGCACGTCAAGCAATAAGGGTAAATCCAGCCGATCTGCATCGTCTGGGGGTGAACGTGCCTACCCTCAACGTGAGGCATGCCCTACGCCAGATCGATCACAGTGGCTGTACCCGGACGCCACTCCGTTTCGCTGTGTGGCTGACTACGAACGGGTTCTGGTGGTGACCTGGGGTATGGTCGTGCGGAATACAACTCCGCGGCCCCAGGGAACGGGTGGCTCGACAGAGTCTCGCCCTCCAGGGGTGGCGGGAGTATAGCAGATTCGCCGATTTTTTCCAAGCATATGTTTGCGTTGACCTGAACCTTGATTATCGGATTTTGGGATTTACGTGATTGGCTGACGCAGGGGGACAATTCTCGACCGGGAGACAGAAAGGTCAGTGGATCGATTGCGCGTCCGCCCACTCCTCCCACTTGCGAATCATCGCCTCTCGCGCCTCGCCCTCCGGCACCGTCGCCCCATCATCTGCCCGCACGCCGATCTTCCCGCCGGAGATGGCATACACTGCTTCCGCCGCGCGCATCAGCACAGAATCATAGCGGAATGTCGCCCGGCCTTCGGCATTGTCATAGTAGCGCACGGTGATATATTTGTCCCGCCGGGCCGCATAAATGACCGGCCGCAGCAGGCTGTGGTCCGGCAGTTGTTTCGCCAAAGCCAATGCCGCTATCAACTCTGGACCATTCGCCTTATTGAGCCAATGCCACAGATATGGTGCCAGACGGGTATCGGTGATATTGTCGTGGATCACGCGAAAGCTACAATGTAAATGCAGATCGAAGAGCAGTGTATACGCCAGCACCCCCAACAAGCGCTCCCGATTGAGACCGAGCAAGCGCCGCAGCACCCGATCGTCGGTGGCGGGATTGCCCAGCGACTCAACCAGCGCCAACGCCGGCTCATCCAGGCGCGGCAACAGGCTGGAAGCTATTGCCTTCCCCATCGGTGGCTGCAGGACAGGTTGTTCAACCGTCACTGTCGGCGGAATGGCTCCTGCTGGTCGAAAGGCAGCATCAGTGGTCAGCAGCAGTTCATCCAGCACGACCCCGCCTTCTGGCTGCGCTTCAACTGTGAGCGTAACCAGACCTTTCTTCAATGTGACTGGCATCAGGTGCTGGCTACCATCTCGGTCATTTAAGGGTACCCAATGCAGCACATGATAGGTGGTATCGTTGCCCACGAGTTGTGGTATATCCTTCTGCCCATCAATTACCACAGATACTCGGTTGAAGAATTGCCCTCGGTCATTGTTATCGATGGCATACGACCAACGGGTTCGCATCCACAGGTAGTAAATACCAGCTCGCGGGATATGTAGTGAGAACGCAACTTTCGCGCGCCCATGGTGTGCTTGCCATTCCTGTCGTGGCACTGCGAGCACATAGTTCCCAGATGCCGGCCCGGCGGGGTCCTCTGGCATCTTTCGCACGGTAAAGCCGACGACTTCGACCCGCGACACCGTTTCTGCCTCAAACACCAGCGTCGTCGCTGCCCATAGCAACGACGACGCCAGCCACACAAGAGTAATCAATACCAGGCGCATAGATTCCTCCTGACCGCGCATTAAAGGACAATGGACTCAGGACTCAGGACTTCCCTACCCCTGCCCCCACTTCGGCGTCTTCTCCGCCGGCTGCGTCGGCGCAGGCTCACCTTTTTCGATGGCCCAAGCGCGGGCGGCTTCGGCCAGCGGGCGGTGGCTGCTGTAGAAGAAGAGGATGGCGGTAGCGCGGTCGCCGTGCTTTTTGGAGGCCTCGATGAGCGCGGGCTCGGAGCCTTCGGCGCCACGGGCGATGAAGTGCGCCATGGCGCCGGCCAGCACCGGCAGGTCTTTGTTCTCCAGCGCCTGCGTGTAGGCGTCGGCGATGCGCGGGTCCGTGTAGTTGAGCAGCGCGGCGGCGGCGGCCTTGCGCAGCGGGACGTCGGGTTCGGCCATGGCGGCCAGCAGCGGGTCGATGGCCGCCGGTTCGCCGTAGGCGCCCAGGCTCGCGGCCGCCACGACGCGGATGGCGGAGTCGCCCTCGCGCACGGTGGTGATGAGCGCCGCCAGCACCTTCGGATCATGGAAATTACGCAGCGCGCGCACTGCTTCCAAGCGCAACTGCGGCGTCTGGTCGGCCAACTCGCCGATGAGCGTGTCGATGGCCCCCGCGTCGCCGATCTGTCCCAGCGCCCACACCGCGTTTGGCCGCACCCAGTCGGTGGGGTCGTTCACCATGGAGATAAGCAGTTCTACCGCCTTGACGAGTTTCATCGCCCCCGCGCCGCGGGCCGCACCGTTGCGCGCGTAGGCATCGCCATCCTTCAGCATGGCGAGAATCGGCTCCTCCGCCTTCGGGTCGGCGTAAATGCCCAATGTGGCGGCCGCCTGGCCGCGGGCGGGACCGAAACCGTCCTTCATCGCGCCCAGCATCGCCTCAATGGACTTCTCGCTTTTAAACGCGGCCAGCACGCGGATCGCCTCGGTGCGCCGCCAGCCATCGCCGTCCTTCGTCGCCGCGACGATGAGCGGCTCGATGCACGATGGGTCGTTGATGGCGGCCAGCGCGCGGTAGATGTCGCGGCGCACGCCGTCGTCGCCGTCGCTATTGATGATCGGTCCCAGCGCGGCCACGGCCTTCACGTCTTTGGTGGCGCCCAGCGCCAGCACGGCGCGGCTGCGCACCTCGCGGTCGCCGGATTTCAGCGCAGCGATGAGCGCGTCGAGGGCGCCTTTGCCGAACTTGCCCAGCGCGGACGCCGCGGCGGCGCGCACCCCGCCGTCCGGATCAGCAATCGCCTCGCTGAGCGCGGGGATCGCCGCCGGGGCGTCGATGCCCGCCAGCCCGGCCGCGGCGCGGGCGCGCGTCGGCGCGTCAGCGTCCTTCAGCGTCTCCAGCAGCACCGCCGCCGCCGGCTTGCCCACTTTGCCCAGCGCGGCGGCCGCCTCGCGGCGCACGTCCAGATTCTCCTCTCTCAGCGCCCGGCTCAGCAGCGGGATCACCTTCGCGTCGCCGATTTTCCCCAGCGCGTTGACGATTTTCTGCTTCTTCCGCGCGTCGCCGTCCGCGTAGGCGGCCGACAGCGGGGCGATGGCCGTCGTCCCGATGGCCGCCAGCGCCGTCGACGCCTCCCACGGCAGCACGATATCGGCATCGTCCAGCACGCCAATGAGCGTTTCCACCGCGCGGGTATCGCCAATCTTGCCCAGTGCGCGCGTGGCATCGATGCGCACCGGCAGCTCTTTATCCGCCATCGCCGCCAGCAACGGCTCCACGGCGTCTTTGCTTCTCAGCGCGCCCAGCGCCACGCACGCCCAACGGCGCACCTCGCCGTGACCATCCTTCAACCGCTCGATGATCGCCGGCACCGTGCGCGGATCGGCGTTGTCGATGAGCCCCTGCAGTGCCTCGATGCGGATTTCCGCGTTGTCGCTTTTCAATGCCAGCAGCAGCGGATCGATGGCCACCGGATCGACGATCTGGCGCAGCACCTGCGCGGCGGGCACGCGCACCCAGTGGTCGCCATCCTTCAGCGCCACCGTCAGCGCGGGCACGCACTTCGGGCCCGGTTTCGCGCCCAGTATACGCACCGCCTCGCGTCGCGTCTCAGTGTTGGGGTCTTTGAAGATGGGGATGAGCACTTCCATGGCGTGGCCGTCGGGGATGGCGCCCAGCGTGCGCAGCGTCTCCAGCCGCACGGTGCCGTCGGGGTCGACCAACAACGCCGCCAGCGGGTCGATGCTCGCGGACGCCTTCGCCGCGCGCAGCGCCAGCACCGCTTGCACGCGCACGCCGGCTTCCTTGTCGGCCAGCAGCGCCACCAGCGGCTTCACTCCCGCCGGCTTGTTGATGAGACCCAGCACCTTCGCGCTGTCGACGCGCATGCCGGCGTCAGCATCCTGCCCCAGCGCCGCTAGCGCGGTAATCATCTTCACGTCATACACCTTCAGCGCCAGCGTCAGCGCCAGGCGGCGCACGCCGGGGTCGGCATCGCCCAGCAGCACCGTGAGCGGGGCGACCGCCACTTCCGGCTTCGCGTCGGTCAGCGCCCTGGCGATGTCGCCGCGCACGCCGGTATCTTTATCTTTCACCCCATCGGCCAACACCGCTGCGATGTCGTCGTATTTCCGTCCGATGAGCGCGGCAATCGCCTCGCGGCGCACCGCGGCGTCCGCGTCTTTCGCCGCTGCCAGCAGCGCGGGATTCACTCTCTCGTCGTCCAGCGTCTTCAGACCGGTCACCGCCGCCGCGCGCACGCCGGCGTCGGCATCCTGCAAAGCGGCGATCAACACGCCCAGCGCGTCCTTCCCCTGCTGCTTCGCCAACGCCAGCAGCGCCTGCCGGCGGGTGGCAGGGTCGGGGTCTTTCAGCGCCGCGGTTAGTTCCTCCACCGTCTGCGCGTTACCGCCCTGCTCCTGCTTGCCTTCCAACGCCTGCGCCGCCGCCCGGCGATTTTCCGGATCCTCGTCTTTCAGCGCCCCGCGCAGCGGCTCCACCACCGCCGCATCGTTGATGCCGCCCAGTAGCACGATTGCCTCGCGCCGGTTGGCCGCCACGGTATCCTTCAGCGCCGCCACCAGCGGCTCCACTGCGCGCGTATCCTTGAACACTGCCACCGCGCGGATCGCCTCCAGGCGCACGGCGGCTTCCTCGTCGTCGGTGAGCGCCTTCGTCAGCGCGTCGATGATGCGCGGGTCCTTATACAATCCCAGCGCCTTCGCGCACTCGGCGCGCACGCCGGCGTCGGCGTCCTTCGCCTCGCCGCACAGCATGTCCATCAGCGGCGGCACCGCGGTGCGCTCCTTCGTGCCCGGCAGCGCCTTCGCCGCCTCTTTGCGCACGCTCGCTTCGGCGTCCTTCAATGCTTCCATGAGATAGGGGGCGCAGCGGCGGTCGTTATACGTGCCCAGCGTTGCCGCGGTCTTCGCGCGTAGGGCGGCGTCGGCGTCCTTCAACCCCTCTGCCGTCGTCAGGATTTGCTCTTTCGTCGCTGCCAGCCCCGGCAGCATACATCCGACCAGCAGGCCGATCATCAACATCCAGCAGCGCATGCGCCACCTCCCCGGTGCGGTGAACTGTGTCATTTGACACCAGAAAAGGTATTTCGACTCCTCCTCCCGCCTCCCTGCCAGAAACGCGCGACCCCCGCTCCGAAGAACGGGGGTCGCCGAGAGACACGTGCGGAAGAGACATCCGCATTCCGTTACGTCGTCTTGCTGCCGCGCACCAGCACCACCCGCCCGCTGCGCACCATTTCCTTGATGCCGTAGCCGTCCAGCAGGCGCTCCAGCGCGTCGATCTTGTCGCTGGCGCCGGTGGCTTCGATAATGATCACCTTCTCGCCCAGGTCGACGATCTTCGCGCGGAAGATATCGACGATTTGCATCAGCTCGGCGCGCTTCACCGAGTCGGCGGCGTGTACCTTCACGAGCGCCAGTTCGCGCGCGACGTTCAGCAGCG
>CAZPYA010000137.1:0-3755 GCA_964590255.1 uncultured bacterium | reverse complement strand
CATCCTGGGTATGATCCATCACCTTGATGACGTCGATGAGCTTGTAGAGCTGCTTGCTGATCTGTTCGAGGATCGTCTCCGGACCATCGACGACGATGGTCATGCGCGAGGTGTTCGGATCCTCGGTGGTGCTCACGCTCAGCGAGTCGATATTGAAGCCGCGCCGGGAGAAGAGCCCGGCGGTGCGGGCAAGCACGCCCGGTCGATTTTCCACCAACACGGAGATGGTGTGTTTCTTCGTTGTGGTATCCAGCATTTCGGTGACCATGCTCTCCTCCTTTCCTATTCCAGGATCATATCGGCGACACTTTTGCCGGCCGGGATCATCGGCAGCACATCTTCTTCCATCTCGCAGACGAAATCGATGAGCACCGGTTTGTCGGTGATGGCGCGCGCCTGGGCAATCGCCGCGGGCACGTCCGCCGGGTCGATGACGCGGATGCCCACCGCGCCGTAGGCCTCGGCCAGCTTCAGGAAGTCCGGCGTGCCCACAGTGAGGCCCACCTGCGAATAGCGCTTGTCGTAGAACATCTTCTGCCACTGGCGCACCATGCCCAGGAAGCCGTTGTTCATCAGCGCAATTTTAATGGGCAGGCCGTGCAGCACCGCTACCGCCATCTCCTGGATGTTCATCTGGATGCTGCCGTCGCCGGTGATGCACCACACCTCGTGGTCAGGATTGCCGAACTGCGCGCCGATGGCGGCGGGCAGACCGAAACCCATGGTGCCCAGGCCGGATGAGGAGACGAAATGCTGTGGGTCGTCCACCAGGTAATACTGCATCGCCCACATCTGGTGCTGGCCCACGTCCGTGCAGACGATGGCCTTGCCCTCCGTCATCTCCCAGATCGTTTTAATGACTTCTGGTGGCTTGATGGTGCCTTTGGCGCCCGTGCAGGTGGTCGCGCCGCAGCGGGCCGGCTTCTCCGAATGGTCGCATTGCCGCGCGCAAGCGCTGCGCGAGTCGGTGGACCACTTGAGCGGATACAGCCGCTTCCACTCGTCGATCTGCGCGTGCCATGGGTCCAGGTTGCGCGCCTTCTCGCCGGATTCCGCCAGCTCGGCCAGCAGCTCCTGCAGCACGGTTTTCGCGTCGCCCACCACCGGCACGTCGGCATTGATGACCTTGCTCACTTCCGCCGGGTCCACGTCCACATGCACGATGCGCGCATTGGGCGCGAAGCGGCTGACGTCGCCGGTGACGCGGTCGTCAAAGCGCGCGCCGATGCACACGATGAGATCGGCGGTGTCCAGCGCGTAGTTGGCGTAGGCGGTACCGTGCATGCCGGGTATGCCCAGATACAGCGGATCCGTCTCCGGGTAGGCGCCTTTGCCCATCAGCGTGGCGGTCACCGGAATGCCCAGCGCGCGCGCCAGCAGCGTCAGCTCCTGCGCGGCGTTGGCGCGGATGATGCCGCCGCCCACATAGAGCACCGGGCGCGTCGCGGCCAGCATCTCCTCGAGCGCGCGGCGCACCATCTTCGTATTGCCCTTCACCGTGGGGCGGTAGCCGCGCAGGCGCACCTGCACGTCGTCCCAGTCCACGTCGATCATCGCCGTGGCCATGTCTTTCGGAAAGTCGATGAGCACCGGCCCCGGCCGCCCCGAGTGCGCGATGTAGAAAGCTTCCTTCACCACGTGCGGAATCTCGCGCGGGTCCTTAATGAGGTAGTTGTGTTTGGTAATCGGCAGGGTGATGCCGGTGATGTCCGCCTCCTGGAAGGAGTCCTTGCCGATGGCGCCCGTCGTCACCTGGCCGGTGATGGCGACCATGGGGATGGAATCCATGTAGGCGGTGGCGATGCCCGTCACCAGGTTCGTGGCCCCCGGACCCGACGTGGCGATGCACACGCCCACCTTCCCCGTGGCGCGCGCGTAGCCGTCGGCGGCATGGGCCGCGCCTTGCTCATGGCGCACGAGAATGTGGCGAATGGACGCGTTGAACAGGACGTCGTAGAGGGGCAGCAACACGCCGCCGGGATAACCGAAGACAATATCCACGCCTTCGTGGAGCAAGCCCTCGATCAGCGCCTGCGCGCCGGACATGCGGACAGACGTCCGCGGGGGTGCGGTGGTGGTCGTCATATGCGATTCCTCCGAGATGTCTCCTCGGCTCGAACGCCCCGCGTGCAAGCGGTGCATCCGACGAAGTGTGGCTCATTATAGCAAAAACGATAGAAATTATGCAATACAGGGAAAAAAGTCGCCGCTTACTGTCCGCGCAGCGGCTCCGTCTGCGTCAGCGCCCTGTGCAACAGGTCGGTGACGCCAAGGTCTTCGGCCATGGCGGTGAGGTAGTCGGAGTCAAGAGTATCCTGATTGACCCGGAGAAGGCCGAGGATGTCACGCCATTGTTGTTCAGACACCTCTCCACCCTCGCGATACCAATCGAGCTTGGCAAGGAGAATATCTTCTTTGCTGGTGGTGTTGACCATAATGTCAGGGGTGAGATGCTCTTGATGGCCCCGTTGTAATTGCACCGTATCGAATCGACGATGACGACGTACAAAAATATCAATTTTAAATAGCTCTGTGAGATGGATGATGTTAAATGAGCGCCGAATACGAATGGCTTCCCGTATGGCGCCTTCATCAAAGTAGAAATCGTCCTTTATCGCTACAATGAATTCCGCTACATGCTCCTCACGTATATCGGCCAGGAAATCAGCATCCATGGTCGCACGGGTGATGCCATGCATTGAACTTGCCCATGATCCACCGAGAACATAGGTGATGCCGAGTTGCTCAAACAGCCGCGCAATATATTCGATCAGTTCAGCAGGCTCTTTCATGTAGCACAATCCCCATCTACCAAGCGTTTACACAAAGCTTGTGCCGTAGCCTCGCCGTATGCAAGGACGATAAAATGCCAGCGGAGTTCATCCGACGAAGCCTTCGGATGCCGTAGACGCACCCCACTCATGATGCGTTGACGCAATAAAGCGCTAAGCAGACCTGTCGTCTGCGCTTTCTGCTCAACTGTAGCTTCGCGCATCTTTGAGATTAATACGTTTTCCATATCAAATGAAGTATCAGGAAAGATCAGAGACATGCACTCCACCTTGACCGCCCACCCGTCCGCCGGGTATGCTGAGGTCACCTACATTATACGCGCACGGGAGCCTTTCGTGAACATCCTCATTGTCGGCGGAGCCGGATATATCGGCAGTCACATGGTGCAGTATCTGCGGCAAACCACGGATGACACAGTGGTGGTGCTGGATAACCTGGTCAAGGGGCACCGGGCGGCGGTGATGGACGCGACCTTCATAGAGGGAGATTTCGGCGAACGCGCGCTGGTAGAAGAGTTGTGCCGTGCGCACGGCATCACCGCGCTGATGCATTTCGGCGCGGACAGCCTGGTGGGCGAGTCGGTGGCGCATCCCGAAAAGTATTACGAGAACAATGTGGTGAAGGGGAAGCGCCTCATCGACGGCGCGCTGGCCGCGGGGGTGCGGCAGGTCATCTTTTCCTCCACCGCCGCTACCTACGGCATGCCCGACTCCGTGCCCATTCGCGAGGACGACCCGACGAAGCCCATCAACCCTTACGGCCGCACCAAGCTGGCCTTCGAGGGCCTGCTGGAGAGCTACCGCGAGGCATACGGCCTGCAATACACCTGCCTACGCTACTTCAACACCGCCGGCGCCGACCCCGCGGGACGCATCGGCGAGGACCACAGCCCGGAATCGCACCTGATCTGTCAACCGGCATTGAATATTGACCCACCATCGGCGTCCAATTTTGACCCACCT
>CAZPYA010000136.1:0-11250 GCA_964590255.1 uncultured bacterium | reverse complement strand
TTCCCCGGATTGAAATCCGGGGCTGGAGAAACGAAGTCCACCTTCGTGGACTGACCATTCCAGGCATGTTGCCACGCTCTACTGGATTGAGATAACGGAGTAGCAATAACAGGAGTCCGATATGCTCACCTCCCGCGACCGCGCCAATATGCTGCTCCGCCGCGAGCTGCCCGACCGCATGGGGCTTTTCGACCATTTCTGGCCGGAGACGATCCGCGATTACTGGTTGAAGCAGGGCTTCCCCGCCGACACCGCGCCGGAGGACTACTTCGGTTATGACCTGCGCTTCGGCGGCGGGTGGATCGATACCACGCCCATCCGTGGCATGCGCGAGGTGGTGGAGGAGAGCGAGGAGTGGGAGTTGATCCGTCAGGGCAACGGCTCGGTGATGCGCCTGTGGAAGCACAAATCCGGTACGCCCGAGCACGTGGACTTCGACTGCGTCACCCCCGAGCGCTGGGAGGCGGTGTATAAGCCGCCGCTGCTCGCATTTGATCCCGACCGTGTGAATGTGGAGGTGACGAAGGCGAATATCGAGCGCGCGCGGGCACAGGGCACCTTCTGCTTCTTCGGCGGCGTGCATGTCTTCGAGCTGCTGCGCGCCATGCTGGGCGACCAGGTGATGCTGGAAAGCCTGGCGCTGGAGCCGGAGTGGATTCACGATATCTGCGCCACCTACCAGGCCTTCTTCACGCGCCACCTCGATCACCTCTTCGCCGAGGCCGGCCAGCCCGATGGCGCCTTCATCTACGAGGACCTGGGCTACAACAAAGGCCTGTTCTGCTCGCCCGGCATGTACCGCGAGCTCATCCTGCCCTACCACAAGGCCTTCTTCGACTTCTTCCACAACCGTGGCATGCCCGTCATCCTCCACTCCTGCGGCGGCATCACCGAAGGCGTGCCCCTCTTCATCGAAGCCGGCATCGACTGCCTGCAGCCCATGGAAGCCAAAGCCGGCGTCGACGTCGTCTCCCTTGCCCAACAATACGGTGACAAAATCGCCTTCATGGGCAACATCGACGTCCGCGTACTTGAAAAGGGTGACCGCGCTGCCATCGAAGCCGAAATCGCCGGCAAAATGGACGCGCTGAAGGCACTCAACGCCGCCTACTTTTGGCACACCGACCACTCGGTATCGCCGAAAGTGCGCTTTGACGACTACCAATTCGCGATGGAGGTGTATCGGGCGCATTGCATGTATTGATCACCCCCACATTTCGCTAAACCATAAAATGGGGGTAAAAGCGGGGGTAAAACCTCCAACATGAAACCCGGAACTTGAAACCCGGAACCCTCTACCGTTCCGGTCGTGACCAATCCGTACGTTCCCGGCCCAGCTCCACCTCGAAGGCGTCCATGGGGCCGCCGACGGGGGGGTTGAATTTGCGGATGCGCAGGCGGGTTTCGGCGACGGCGGGGAATTCGGCGAGGATGGCGTCGGCGACGCGGGTGGCCAGCGATTCCAGCAGGTGGAAGGACTGCGTACTCTGCAGGTGGGCGATGAGGCGGTAGATGGCGGGGTAGTCGACGGTGGCGACCAGGTCGTCGGTGTGGCCGGGCACCTGCAGGTCCAGGCGCAGGTCTACGTCGATGGCCAGACGGATGCCCGCCTCGCGCTCGTGGGCATACGCGCCGTGGTGGCCGTAGAAGGCCATATTGCGCAGGCGCAGCCAGTCGCCCTCGCGGCGGGCGCGGGCGCAGTCGATCACCCCGCGTTCGGTGACGATGCGGTCCATGGTGATGTCCGTCGGCCCCATGGGCACGCGTGGAATGAGCTGGCTGGCATAGGCGAGGGCGATGCGCCAGCCGGGGGCGGCGGCCAGCAGGCGGTCGTAATAGCCTCCGCCATAGCCCAGGCGACCGCCCTGCGCGTCGAAGGCCAGGCCGGGCACCAGGAAGACGTCCACCTCGGCGGGGTCCACCTCCGGGCTGTCGGCGGGGGGCTCGGCGATGCCGTAGGGGCCGGGCGCCAGGCCATGCAAGTCGTCCACCGCGTGCAGCGCCAGCCGGTGTTCGGCCGCGACCGTGCGCGGCAGCGCCACGCGCGTGCCGGCCAGCAGCAAGTGGGTGATGATCTCGCGGGTGGGCGCCTCGCGGCCCATGCCGTGGTAGCAGCACAGCGTGCCGGCGGCGGCCACCGGCGGCAGGTGCGTCACCAGGCGGGCGATGGCCGCGCCGTGGGCGGCGGCGTCCTCCGCCGCCACCGCATCGCGCTGGGCGCGCAGCGCGGCGCGCAGTTCAATTTTCGTGGTGCGCAGCGGATCAGCCATCAGGTACTCCGGTTTCGCGGTATCGCGAAGATAATAAGAACTATTCGCGATTATTCCCGGTCGTGTTTCAGCGCGCGTTCGCGTTCCCGGGCGACTTCTCGCTCGGTGATCGCCTCGCGTTTATCATACTGACGCTTGCCACGCGCGAGGCCGATTTCCAGCTTCGCCCGGCCATGTGACAGATAGATTTTTAAGGGAATCAACGTGAGGCCTTTTTCGCGGGTTTTCCCCACTAACCGGCGGATTTCTTCGCGATGCAGCAGTACTTTTCGCGGGCGCATCGGGTCGACATTGGCGCGATTGCCCTGGTCATACGGGCTCACATGCATATTGTGAACGATGACTTCGCTGCCGTCCACGCGCGCGTAACTGTCGCGGAGATTCCCTTTCCCCGCGCGCAGCGCTTTAATCTCGGTGCCCGTGAGCACCAGCCCAGCCTCGAGTGTTTCGAGGATTTCATAGTCGTGCCAGGCTTTGCGATTTTCGACCAGTATGCGTGATCCCGTTGCCATAACTTCTTTCGTATCCGTCGTTACCCGCCGGAAACACATAGACCCGCCGCGAAATACGCGCCGGGTGCTACGTGTGCAATACGCGGGTCAGAACGCTGCCGTCAGGCGCCGGTGATGGCGGACTTCGGGCGGCGGCCACGGCGTTTGGGCGCCGGGGCAGGCGTCAACGCCGCTTCGGCGCGCAGCGCTTCGATCTGCGCGTCGATTTCGCGAATGCGATCCATGAACCGTTCGCGACGGCGGGCCAGCGTCTGAATTTTGCGTTCGGCGGTTTTTCCGGATTTTCTCAGCATGCGCTTTCGCTCGCGCAATTTCATCATTGCGCTATCAACTTCTTCGATACTCATCTCGTCGATGGTGGGCATGGTGGTTTCTCCCTCGTCATCATCCCTGCGTAAATTTGTCAAACGTAGTGTAACAAATGCGGATAATAAATGCAAGACGAAATGACAACGCATGCCGTTGTCCTCTAACAGATAGATATTTTCTTTACATTTTCGCCACTTTCGCGCGACAATAGCGCCGAATTCCCGCGCGATTCCCCGCCAATCGCCGCGGGTGACGCCCGGTTTGCCCGCCGGGACTGACAGCGGCGGTGCGGCATGGTATAATGCGACATTGCTGCTTCTGGAGTATTCCATGCGGATCGCATTTCTGGGTACCGGCAACGCCTTCGCGCCCGGGCGCGACTGGAGTTGCATGCTGGTCGACGGGACGATTCTGCTGGACGCAGGCCCGGCGGTGCTGGCGAGTCTGAAACGGCTGCCGGCCGATCTCGCCGCCATTCGGCACGTCTTTATCAGCCATTTTCACGGCGATCATTGTTTCGGGCTGCCGTTTCTGCTGCTGGAATACCACTTCCTGTCGCGGACGACGGCGCCGCTGACCATCGTCGGCCCGCCGGGCATCGAGGCGTGGACGCGCGACGCCATGCGCCTGGCCTTTCCCGACGTGGCGCCGAAAGGCTGGCCGCGGCCCATCACCTTCGTCGAGGCGCAGGCCGGGGCGCCACAGACGGCGGACGGCCTCACCTTCACCGCCGTGCCGATGGCGCACGCCGAGGGGTATATGCAGGCCTTCGGCTACCGCGTGATGCTGCCCAACGGCGTGCTGGCCTACTCGGGCGACACGCGCATGACCGACGCGCTATATACCCTCGTCGACGGCGCACGGGCGATCATCCTGGAAGCCACCGAGGTCGATGAATCGGTCTATCACCTGGGCCGCGCGGAGATTCTTGCGCTGTTGGACGCCGTGCCGGTGGATAGCACCGTCTTCCTGACGCACCTGGACTCGCCGGACCCCACGCCGTGGCTGGAGCTGCCGGTGGTGGTGCCCGAGGATATGGAAACCTTTACGCTGGATGGCGTGGTACTGCAGCGCCAGTGAGGTTTACGCATGAGTGATGTCGGCACGACGCCCACTATCGAGGAACTGGAGCAACACCTGCGCGCTCGCGAGCGGCAGTTGCAGGCGGTGGTGCGCGTCACCCACGCCCTGCAAACACAAGTGGATCTGGATGAGTTGTTCCGCACCGCCGTGCTCACCGCCATGGAGACGGTGGACGCCGACGCCGGCTCCATCATCCTGCATGACCCCGAGCGGAGCAAGCTCACCTTCCGCCATGTGGAAGGGCCGGCGAAGGCGAAGATCACCGGGCTGGAGATCGCCGACACCCAGGGCATTTGCGGTGACGTCTTCCACACCGGCGAGGCGCGCATCAGCCACGACGTGAACCGCGACCGCGCCCACACCCAGGCCGTCGACCAGCAGAGTCAATACACCACTATGTCCATCGTCACCGTGCCGCTGCAGGCCAGCACCGGCGACCGCATCGGCGTGCTGCAGGTGCTGAACAAGCGCACCGGCCTGTTTAACGACGAAGACATGGCGGTGGTGGAGGTGCTGGCCACGCAGGTGGCCTCGGCTATCATCACCGCCCAGCTCTTCCAGAAGGCGCAGGCGGCGGCCATCGTCGACATGATGGGGCAGATTTCCCATGACATTAAAAACCTGCTCACCCCCATCTCCATGGCTGGCGACACGCTGCGCATGATGATGGAGGACTTCCACCAGCAGATCAGCGACCAACTCGACCGCCCGGCGCAGGACGTCTCAGAAATGGTGCCGGCGCTGCGCTGCTCCTGCCAGCAGATTTACGACGACGTGACGGAGATCTTCTCCATCCTCGACGAGAGCACGCAGATCGCCCAGCAGCGGGCGAAGGAGATCGCCGACGCGGTGAAGGGGATGACCTCGGCGCCCACCTACGAGCCCACCGACCTCAACGAGGTGGTGCGCGGCGTGTGCCGGGTGCTCACGGTCGTCGCCCAGCAGGCGGGGCTGACGCTGGACACCGCGCCGAGCGAGATGCCGGTGTCGCTGATGGACAGCCGCCGCATGTATAACGCCATCTACAACCTGACGAACAACGCGCTGGGCGCCACGCCCGGCGGCGGGCGCGTCACCGTGCACACCGCCTACTGCGCGGAGGGCGCCTTCCCCGACGGCCACTACGTGGAGGTGCGCGTGCAGGATACCTGCGTCGGCATGCCGCCCGACGTGGTGGAAAAGCTCTTCACCGGCCGCGTGCGCAGCACCAAGCCGGGCGGCACCGGCCTGGGCACCCGCGTGGTGAAAAACGTGGTGGATGCCCACGGCGGCCGCCTGCAGGTGGACTCGGTGGAAAATGTCGGCACCACTATCGCCATCCGCATCCCGTTGCGGCTGCCGGCGGCGCCGTAACCCGCATCAGGAGTATCATCGCATGCCCAACTATCCCTTCATCGGCGCGCATCTGTCCACCAGTCAGGGGCTGGCAGCGATGGTGCGCACGGCCGTCGAGATCGGCGCTGAGTGCCTGCAGATGTTCACCGCCAGTCCGCAGCAATGGCGCGATAAAAGCTACAAGGCCGAAGACATCGCCGCCTTTCACGCCGCGCTGGCCGAGACGGGCGTGGGGCCGGTGGCCTCGCACGAATCCTACCTCATCAACCTCGCCTCCGTCGACCCGGCGCTGCTGGAGAAATCGCGCGCGGCCTTTCTGCAGGAGATCGCCCGCTGCGACGCGCTGCGGCTGCCCATGGTCATCATCCACTGGGGCTCGTTCAAGGACAGCACGCTGGAGGAAGGGCTGCAGCGGTTGGCGGACAGCCTGAATCTCCTCATCCCGCCGGCCGAGGAGGCGGGGGTGCAGATCGTGCTGGAGACCACCGCCGGGCAGGGCAGCTACCTGGGTGGCGATTTCGCGCAGTTCGCCCGCCTTTTCGAGCGGGTGGCACAGCAGGAGCGGTTGGGCGTGTGCCTGGACACCTGCCACGTCTTCGCCGCCGGCTACGACCTGCGCACCGAGGAGGGATACGCGACCACCTGGGCGGAGTTCGACCGCTACATCGGCCTCGACCGGCTGCAGGCGATGCACCTCAACGACACGGATAAACTCCTCGCCAGCCACGCCGACCGCCATAGCAACATCGCCCAGGGCCAACTCGGCCCCGACACCTTTCGCCGCCTCCTCCACGACCCCAATTTGCGCGACGTCCCCAAATTTTTAGAGACCCCCGGCGGGGTAGAAGCCTACGCGGCGGATTTGGCGCGGCTGCGGGAGTTGGCGCAATAACAAAGGAAAGCACCGGGAAGTAAGTAGAGCAGCGAGTCTGGAAGCCGATGTGAATCGCGCCCGGTTTCCTCTGATACACCCAGGGCGCGGCTCTAGCCGGCTTCCAAACTCGTTGCTTTACATACTCAGCTCTCTTTTCAAATACAACCGGTACTGCTGAAACGTGCCGAGCAAAGGTAGTCCGAGCCCTCCGCGGCGCGTGGTGGCGAGTAGAGTGACCGCTTCCCTCACACCCCGTGCTCCGTCCGCCGGATCATGTCGTCCTGGAAGCGCGGTTCGAGGTCGACGAAGTAGGCGCTGAAGCCGCCGACGCGGACGATGAGGTCGCGGTGGGCGTCGGGGTCGGATTGGGCGGCGCGGAGGGCGTCGGTGCTGACGGCGGAGGGCTGCAGGTGCTGGCCGCCGCGGCTCAGGTAGCCGTGCAGCAGGGCGGCAAATTTCGCCTCACCCTCCGGGGTGTTCACCGCGCCGGCTGGCACGCGCAGGCTGAGCGCCAGCGGGCCATGGGTGCCGGGGAAGGGGAGGGCCAGCATGGAGTTGAGCGCGGCGGTGATGCCGCTGCGGTCGCGCCCCTGGGCGGGGCCGGCGCAGTCGGCCAGCGGGTCGCCGGCCTTGCGGCCGTCAGGGGTGGCGCCGGTGACGTTACCAAGCATAATCGCGCCCGACCAGCCGATGATGTCGATGCCCCATGGCCCGCCATAGGCGGTGCGCTGCGCGAAGAGCCAGTCGTTCAGCCGGCCCACCCAGCGCGCCACCATGCCGTCTGCTTCCGCGTCCTCGTTGCCGAATTTCGGCGCGCGGCGGGCGCAGGCGATATACAGCTCCTCGGCGCCGGCCCAGTCGCGATCGAGGGCCGCCGTCAACTCCGGTAGCGTGGCAAGGCGATCTTCATACACCACGCGCTTAATGGCAGTAAGGCTGTCGCACAGGGTGGTCAGGCCCACCACGTCGATCATCCCCTCGTGGTAGTCCGCCCCGCCGGCGCGCCAGTCGCGCCCCCGCTCGACGCAGGAGTGGGTGAGCACCGAGCGCAGGAAGTCCGGGATGTGGTCGCCACCCCACAGCCGCACGGCGTTCGTCGCCTCGATGCCCAGCGTCAGCAGGTGGATGCACTGCGCCCACACCGCCGCCTCCAGCGCGTCAAAGGTCGCGTAATCCGCGCCCGTGCGCGGGCCAATCTGCGCCCCGCTGCGCTCGTCGCGGCCGTCATGCAGCGCGTAGGTGAGCGGCTTGGCGCCGTTGAGGATGAGGTCTTCATACCCGCCGTAGGCGCGGCCGGACGGCGTCACCTGGCCGCAGCCGCAGAAGGTATAGTCGCGGGCGTGCTCGGCGGTCGCCCCGCGGCGCTGCATCGCCGGCACCACCACCTCGTCGTTCACGAACACCGGGTAGGTGGCGCCGGTGGCCAGGCTGTGCACGGTGGCGTGGAACAGGTCGTCCGGCGTGCCGCGGTGCCAGCGCAGCGCCGTGCGCGGCGACAGCAGCCGCAGCCGGCGGATGCTGTTGAGGCACAGCCAGGTGAGCGGGTTCGTCGCGTCGCCGCCCTCCGGCAGTTGCCCGCCGATGGTGGCGCCGTAGCAGATGTGCTCGGCCAGCTTCAGGTATAGGCAGTCGAGGATCTCCTGCGCCTCCGCCTCGGTCAGCGTACCGGCTTCCAGCTCGCGCCGTAGCGGCGGCCACAGATACTGGTCCATGCGCCCGGGCGAGTCGTGCCCGTTCAGCATGAACAGGAATTCGAACAGCTGCACCGCCTGCAGGAAGGTCGCTGGCGGGTGGTGAGCGATATGGCGGCAGTTGGCCGCCAGTTTTCGCCACAGGTCGGCGTCCTTGGGGCACGTCACCGCCGCGAGCTCCATCGTCTCGGCATGGGCGTTGATGTAGGCGCTGGCGCCGTCGAGGGCGATGAGGACGGCGGTGTGCCACGCGCCCTCACCCCCCTGCCCCCCTCTCCCCGAGGCGAGGGGGGAATGAGCCTGCACTTTGTCACGCAACCCGCCCAGCCCGAGCTCGATGGCCAGGCCGTAGTCCTGGGTGGAGTGGCAGCAGATGCCGACCGTCCACAGCGCGTCGGTGACCGCGGGGTCGGTCATCTGTTCCGGCCGCGGCGGATAGGGCCGCTGCGCCAGCCAGTCCTTCCAGTAGGCGACGATCTCCGTCCCTTGCGGATGCTGTGCCGCCAGCGGCTCGTTGAGTTGAAAATCCCAGGCGAAGACGCCGGTGGCGTAGTGGATGATGGCCGGCGGCGGCGGCGTGCCCTGCACCAGATGGCCGGGTGCCAGCAGCGGTCGCACCGCCCCGCGCCACGCCGCCTGCGCGTGCGCCAGCCGCACTGGAAAGGGATCGTCCGCATGCGCCATCCACGCGTCATGAAACGGCTCGCGCCCGTCATACGCGGCCGCCGGGCAGTCCTCCGGCACGGTGCCTTCCAGCACCTGACGCTTGCGGTCGAGGCGCGCCTTCAGCGACGCCACGCGGGGGGAGAGTTCGTCAGTTGTCGTAGTCATAGATACCGTTCCCATAGAAACTCGTTTGTAGTAAGCCACGCAGCCGCAGCGGAGTGGCGTCCGATTACAGGACTGGTCACAGATTTTACAGAAGAACGCCACTCCGCTGGCGCTTCGTGGCTTACTACCAGCCCGACAGGGTGATGACTTTTTCTATAATCGGACGCTACTCCGGTATACAATCTGTTACTCCACCCACACCCCAAATACCTGCGTCCGGTCTTCCGGCGCGCAGCCGCTGCCAGCCACGCCTTGCGTGTAGAGCACCAGCGGCGTGCGTAAGTCATGGTTGGAGCCGGTGCGGCTGATGTTGGGCAGCCAGTTGGGCACGTTGGGGTTCGTCTCGCTGATCTGCGCGCAGGCGAAGGTGCGGCCGCCGTCCTCGGAGGCCAGTAGGAAACATTCCAGCGATGGGTCGCCCCAGCGCGTCTCGCCCAGGGCACCGTGAGTGGCGTCCACCGCCACCAGGATGCGGTTGTGGGCGTCGACGGTGACGTTGCCGCGGTGGATGCTCCACCCCGCGGGCAGGAAGGGATCGAGGGCGGTCGTCTGCCATCCGCCGGCGCGCCACACCGAGAGCAGGCTGCTGTTCGGCGCGGGCAAGCCGTCCTTCGGGCCATAATCGTGGGTGAACGCGACCAGGTTCCCGTCCGCATCCACCGCCAGCGAGCCGAGGTAGGGCATGACGCCGATGTGCGGGATGGCGAAGTCGGGGTCATACGGAAGTGGTAGGCGCGCCGGGCGGCCGTCCAGGCCCGTCCACGTCTCGCCGCCGTCGGGCGATTTCAATGCGCACACGCCGGCGCTCTCGTCTGTCCCGGTCGAATAGTCGAGGTAGTAGTACATGAAGCCGGCATACAGCACGTCGCCCGGGCCGACGGCGAGGGTGGGGTTCACATAGCTGTAGTCCGGCTTGCGGCGAATGACGGAGAGTTTCGTCGTCAGGTCCCAGTTGCCGTCGAGCACACGGCGCTCGTAGAAGCAGCCGGGCGTGCCCTCGCCGCCCCGGTAGGCCAGGTGGTCGCGCCCCTGGCTGTCGGTGATGAGGCTGGCGTAGGTGGCGCCGTAGCCGACGTTGCCGATCTCCGCCCATGCGGCGCCGTCCGCGCGCTCCAGCAGGCGAAAGCGCCCGTGGTTGAACATCCCGTCATCCCAGAAGCCGTGCGGCCCATACGCCAGCCGCAACACGCCGTCCGGCGTCGCCGTCAGCGCCGGGTTGCAGTGGTTGTCCGCCCCCTCGCCCAGCGTCACCGCCTCCGACCATGTGCCGGCGCAGTGGTCAAAGCTCCGGTAGCGCACCACCGACACCGCGTCCAGCCACGTCACATGCGTCACCTCGCCGACGCGCACCGCCTTGTTCGTATTGTCATACGCCGACGCCCGCGTCGAACCGGCATCGGACAACAGAAAGGGTTTTGAGAGGGTGATGGGCATCTGGGCCTCCGGTTCAAAAAATGGGCGGGCGAGCGTCCCCGCGAGCCGACTCCGGGTGGAATACTAATCCGTCGCCACCAATCTAGAGCTTGGACACGACATACAGAATCTCCATCCGGAGTCGGCTCGCGGGACGCTCGCCCGCCCTTGTCTGTTATACGATTTGCCGGTGGGGATCCCGGCGCTCCCTGAAACTACACCTCCGCCGCTTTCCGCTCCTGGGCCTTGTCTGCTTCGGCGGCGTTCTTGCGCGCCTCTTCGCGGTCGGCTTCCATCTCCTCGACCGACTTGGTGTGCAGGCGGGCGGCGCCCTGGTAGCCGACCTTCGTCGGGATGAGGTTGCCGCTGGCGAGGCGCTTCTTCGCGTCAGCGATGGCTTTTTCGTATTGCGGCAGCCACGGCTCCAGCGACACCAGCATCTCGTCGGCCATCTGCCAGATTTCCGGCGGGTTGCAGACGGCGCCGGTGAGCGGGTCGAGCATCAGCGCCTGGCGCAGCAGCGTGTCATCGCCGTGCACCGCGGCTTCCATCGCCATGCGCTGCACGCTTACGCTCTGGTTGCACACCGCGGCGCAGCCCAGCGGCAGGTCGCCCACGATGGGGATGCTCATGCCGTTGTAGTCCACGTAGCCGGGCACTTCCACGATGGCGTCCGGCGGCAGGTTGGTGATGCAGCCCTTGTTGACCACGTTGAAATGCCCGCGGTAGACGCGCCCGGTGGTGAGGCCTTCAATGATGTAGGAGCCGTGCTCGTGGCCGCGGTCTTCCGGGCGGAATTGCAGCGGCGGCGCGGCCATCCAGTTGGGGAAGTCGTGCTCGAACCAGTTGCGGCCTTCGGTGCAGACGCGCAGGTAGCCGCCCGTCTCGCCGTTGATCCAGCAGCCCAGGTCGATCCACTGGTTGATCTCTTC
>CAZPYA010000135.1:0-11333 GCA_964590255.1 uncultured bacterium | reverse complement strand
GGCGAGGAGACCGCGCTGCTGGCCTCTATCGAAGGCAAGCGCGGCATGCCGCGCGTGCGGCCCCCCTATCCCGCGCAGAGCGGCCTGTGGGGCCAGCCCACCTGTATCAATAACGTGGAGACCTTCGCCAACGTGCCGAGCATCGTGCTGCACGGCGGCGAGTGGTACGCCGCGGTGGGCACCGAACGCAGCAAGGGCACGAAGGTCTTCGCGCTGACCGGCCTGGTGAAGCACTCCGGCCTGGTGGAAGTGCCGATGGGCATGACGCTGCGCGAAGTGGTCTTCGAGGTGGGCGGCGGCATTCTCGACGACGAGCCGTTCAAGGCGGTGCAAATCGGCGGGCCGTCCGGCGGGTGCATCCCCGAGCCGCTGCTGGACACCCCGGTGGATTACGACAGCCTTATCGGCGTCGGCGCGATGATGGGCTCGGGCGGGCTGGTGGTGATGGACCACCGCACCTGCATGGTGGACCTGGCGCGCTACTTCATGGAATTCATCCGCAACGAGAGCTGCGGAAAGTGCATTCCCTGCCGCGAGGGCACCACGCGCATGCTGGAGATCCTCGAGCGCATCGTGCGCCCGGCGTGCGACGAATCGCCGAAAGAGACGATCGAACGCTTCAAGTCGGTGACGCTGCTGGAAGAGCTGGCACCGGTGATCAAGGACACCTCGCTGTGCGGGCTGGGCCAGTCCGCGCCGAACCCGGTGCTCTCCACGCTGCGCTACTTCCGCAACGAATACGAAGCGCACGTGTTCGAGCGGCGCTGCCCGGCGGGCGCCTGCCGCGCGCTGCTCACCTTCCACATTGTGGCGGACAAATGCAAGGGCTGCACGCTGTGCGCCCGCCAGTGCCCCACCGGCGCTATCTGGGGCGCGCCAAAGCAAACGCACGTGATTGACCAGGACAAGTGCGTGCACTGCGGCGCGTGCAAGGACGTGTGCAAGTTCGATGCCGTCACCGCGCAATAGTTCGAACGGGAGAGTTTGTCGTCAGGCACGCAACGGATAGAGTGCCGTCCAAGGTTAGAAAAGCATACCGGGTTGAAAGTCGAACGCCACTCCGCGATGTTGCGTGGCTGACTACGAACGAGCTCGGATATGACGTGAGGGTCATACAATGGCTGATACGATTACGCTGACAATCAATGGCAAGCCGGTGACGGCGCAGGCGGGGCAGACGCTGCTGCAGATCTGCCGCGACCAGGGCATTGACATCCCGACGCTGTGCTACCTGGAGGACCTGTTCCCCTCCGGCGCGTGCCGCATGTGCGTGGTAGAGGTCGAGGGCGCCCGCGGATTGGTACCGAGCTGCGCCTTCCCGGCGGCGGACGGCCAGGTGGTAAACACCCACAGCCCCCGCGCCCGGCGCGCGCGCAAAACCATCGTCGAGCTGCTGCTGGCCAACCATCCGCAGGAATGCCTGCGCTGCGTGCGCAGCGGCAGTTGCGGCCTGCAGACGATGGCGCAGGACTTAGGGATTCGCGAGGCGCACTACGCCGGCGCACATCGCGAGTTTCCCATCGACGCCAGCAGCACCTCGCTGGTGCGCGACCCGGACAAGTGCATCCTCTGCGGGCGCTGCGTGCGCGTGTGTGAAGAAGTGCAGGGCGTGGCCGCCATCGACTTCACCAGCCGCGGCTTCCAGACGGTCATCACCCCGGCCTTCAACACGGACCTGGGCAATACGGCGTGCGTGAACTGCGGCCAGTGCATCCTGGTGTGCCCGACCGGCGCGCTGCGCGAGCAGAGCAACCTGAAAGAGGTGTGGGACGCCATTAACGATCCGGAGAAGGTGGTGGTGGTGCAGGTGGCCCCGGCCATCCGCGTGACCATCGGCGAGGAATTCGGCATGCCCGCCGGCAGCCGCGTGACAGGCAAGCTGTCCGCCGCGCTGCGCCGCGTGGGGTTTGATCTGGTCTTCGACACCGATGTGGCCGCCGACCTGACGATCATGGAGGAGGGCAGCGAGCTGGTGCAGCGCCTGACCACCGGCAACGCCCCGGTGCCGATGATCACCTCCTGCTCGCCGGGCTGGGTGAAGTACCTGGAGCACTTCTATCCGGAGATGGTGGCATACCTCTCCACGGCAAAGTCGCCGCACATGATGCTGGGCACGCTGCTGAAGACCTTCTACGCCGAGAAGCACGGCATCGACCCGGCGAAGATGGTGGTCGTGTCGGTAATGCCCTGCACCGCGAAGAAGTATGAGGTGGAGCGCCCCGAGCAGACGGACAGCGGCTTCAAGGACGTGGACTACGTGGTGACCACCCGCGAGTTGGCGCGCCTGATCAAACTGTCGGGCCTGAAATTCGAGACGCTGCCAGACGAGGATTTCGACGTGGCCTTCGGCACAGCCTCGGGCGCGGCGGTGATCTTCGGCGCTACCGGCGGGGTGATGGAAGCGGCGCTACGCACGGCGTATTTCCTGCTCACCGCGCCGAAAGACGAGCAGCCATACATCGTAACCAGCGAGATGCTGGGCAAGCTGGACTTCACCCCGGTGCGCGGCCTGGAGGGCGTGAAGGAAGCGGAAGTCGACCTGCACGGCACGAAAATCAAGGTGGCGGTGGCGCACGGGCTGATGAACGCGCGCACGCTGCTCGAACAGATTAAGGACGGCACCAGCCCGTATCACTTCATCGAGGTGATGGGCTGCCCGGGCGGCTGCATCGGCGGCGGCGGCGGGCCCATCCCGACCACCACCGAGATTCGCAAAAAGCGCGCGGCGGCCATCTACAGCGAGGATGAAGCGCTGGCCATCCGCGCCTCACACGACAACCCGATCATCAAACAGCTCTATGCCGAGTACCTGGGCGAGCCGCTGGGCGAGAAGTCGCACCACCTGCTGCACACCAGCTACACCAAGAGAGGGATGTAACCTCTCCCCCCAGACCCCCTCCCCTATGAGGGGAGGGGGAGAAGAGAAAGGAACATGCCATGCACGTACCCGAACCGATTACCGGCACCGTGGTGCTCATCGATAATACCGAACGCCTGCCGCTGGCGCAGTCCGTGTTGGAAGGCGAAGGCTTCACCGTAAGCATCGCCCGCACCATGGCGGAAGGCATGGCGATGATCCTGGCGCAAAAGCCGGACGCGGTGGTGTCGGAGGTGATGCTGGAAACGCCGGACGCCGGCTTCATACTCGCCTACCGCATGAAGGCCGACCCGGAGCTGCACGCGATCCCGCTCATCCTGCTCAGCAGCGTCTACCAGCGCACCGGCATCCTTTTCGACCTGAACACGCCGGAAGCCCGGCAGTGGATCAAGGCCGACGCCTACCTGGAGCGCCCGGTGGCCCCCGAGCGGCTGGTGACGAAGGTGCGGAGCTTGATGGCGACGCATTGAGGATGGCTGGAGCGATGTAAGACAGACGGCTCCCTCGCATACGCGGGGGAGCCGTCTGTGCATGCAGATATGGGCGGGCAAGCGTCCCCGCGAGCCGAGTCCGGGTGGAAGCTTGATTCGTCGTGTTCGATTATTGTGTGATGGCGACGGATAAAATATCCACCCGGAGTCGGCTCGCGGGGAGAGCCTGCCTGAAAAGTCCGATGCCGGTAATCCGACTAAAATGGTCTTGTCCATGTGGCGCCCGTAGAGCGACGCAATGGCTGTCGGAATACCTTTTGGTATCGGCACTTTTTAGTAAAAATCACCATTTCGGGACTTTTCGGACAGGCTCGGGACGCTCGCCCGCCCAGGGTGTATAATACCCCTATGATACAGGCAAAGAAGCCGCTAACAAAAGGTGAAAAGCGCCTACTCATCTGGGTAGGCATCTTCATCGCGCTAGTGTTGGGGTGGCTATGGTGGTGGTCGGATATGAATGCGATTCCGAAGATCACTTACCCTGCGCGGGTGATGCCGTCGCCGAATGCACGAGATCATTTTGTACGCGCCATCAGCATGGCGCAGGAACGCCAAACCGTGCAGCTTGCCTGGCAAGCATTCAGATCAGCACCCAAACCACTCAAACCCCCATCAGAAGCGCAAATCACGCACGCCCTCATCCTCAATGAACCTGCCTTTGCCGAAATACGTCGAGGATTGACTTACTCCTACGGCACGGCGGATATACAAAGCATCGTGATTAGTGAGTGTCCACAATACGAGTTAGACCTGAGTTTCATGCAGCACATGATGCTGCTGAAAACACACTATGCCGCCAAGCATGGGAACTGGACCGACGCCGCACAGACTAGCATGGACTGGCTCGAATTCAGTATAGTCTGCACACAACATGGTGGATTGCATGACCGAGCGATCGGCAAAGGATTTGAAAAAGAATTCCGATACAAGTTGCGCGAGATTATGCCGCGTATTCCGTCCACCACGGCTCGAGCTATGTTGCCCCGCTTTGAAGCGACCCTGGCCGCACGTCCACCCTGGGCGGAATCGCTGGAAGAGGAAAAGTGGGTGAGTCTCAAATACCTGGTCGACGAATTGAGCCAACCCGGCCTGCGCCCTTCACTCCTTGAACTCCGCCATGTGTTTGAGCCAGGATTTTCCCGTCAAATTTACTTTCATTACTTATTTCTGCGAAAACGAACCGTCATCGACGAGTATCTTCGCGTAATCGATACACATCTCGCTGATGCCAAGAAACCTTATATCCACCGTAAACGACCTAGCCACACTACGGAATATGTTATATCAATAATGGCGAAAGCGTGTGAGAATCAACGTTTCGGTGATCTGTATAACCAGACGCTCAGCAGTCAGATGCTGTGCGAGCTGGCGCTCCACACATACCATGCCAGACATCATGCGTATCCATCGTCGCTGAAAGCACTGGTGCCACAATACCTGTCTAAGCTTCCCGACGACCCGTTTGCGGCTTCCGGGACCTTCGGCTACACCCGTATAAAACGCGGGTATCGTTTATACAGTATCGGTCCAGATGGCATAGATGACGGAGGGAAGGCAAGCGTCGATGGGCAACATCGCACTGTTTCAGGCCATAATAGTACGTATTTCAAAAAAGAGAGTATAGGCGACATCGTGGCTGGCGTGAATACTCAGTAAATACGGACGCGGCTTGCTGCGCGGCGCCGCTACTAAGAACTTCATCATGCATGCGCTTGTCTGATCTTCGGCGCGATTCGCGTCGGCTTCCAGACTCGCTGCTCTAAATGATACCGGGTGCTTCGATTACTCCCGGGGCGCGACTGCGGTCGGCTTCCATACGGTGCTATACCCATAGGCATGGCAGGAACCCTTGCCTTGCTCCGCGAATTACTCAGGCATGTCACGAACCTGTGTCCTCTCTGATCCCGATTTTGCCGTGCCGGTGCTATCGCTGTGGGCGGACGGCGCGCCGGGGGCGCTGGGGGCGGCGGAAGACGATATTCCGTCGCTGGCGGTCTTTTTGCCGACGGCGGGGTGCGGGGCGGCGGTGCTGGTGTGTCCGGGGGGCGGGTATGGGCATCTGGCGAACGATCACGAGGGGAAGCAGATCGCGGAGTGGTTGAACGCCCGCGGGATGGCGGCGTTCGTGCTGCGCTATCGCCACGCGCCGGGGTACAGGCATCCCTACCCACTGATGGACGCCACCCGCGCCATGCGCCTGGTCCGCGCGCACGCGCCGGCCTGGGGGGTGGACCCTGGCCGTGTGGGGGTGTGGGGCTTTTCGGCCGGCGGACACCTGGCCAGCACGCTGGCCACCCACTGGGACCGCGGCGATGCCGGCGCCGATGAGCCGGTGGAGCGCCACGGCAGCCGCCCGGATTTCGCCATCCTCTGCTACCCGGTCATTACCCTGTACCCGCCCCACACGCACGGGGGCTCGCGGGTGAACCTCCTCGGCGAAGAGCCGAACGCCGCGCTGGTGGAAGACCTGTCCACCGAGGGCCGCGTGACCGCCGACACCCCGCCGACCTTCCTCTTCCACACCGACACCGACGCCGGCGTGCCCGCCGAGAACAGTGTCCTCTTCTACAGCGCCCTGCGCGCCGCCGGCGTGCCCGCCGAACTGCACATCTACGCCGACGGCCCCCACGGCGTGGGCCTGGCGGCGCAGCACCCGGTGCTCGGAAGTTGGCCGGCGCGGCTTGAGGACTGGTTGCGGGGGCGGGGGATTATTTGAACCTTCGCCTGTCCGCCCCACCGCCGGAGTCACCCGGCAATCACGCCACTTTTTCTGCCTGCCTGCCGCTTTACTCTTTACGCCATTGGCGAAGGGGAGTAAAATAGTATTTGTGATTATTTTCACAATTCGGGGCATGTATTCCAGCAACGTCCTATTGCCAGAATAGGCGCAACCTCGTCACGGTAGGTGAAATCAAGTGTTTTTGCTTCACACGATACCTGACGGCTCCGATTTTTTGTGGCGGATATGCGAGAAAGGTGATCGGATATGGCGGAGAAGTTGCCGACCAGCGCGGAACACATCATCGACGAGGGGCGTATTTTCACGGCGCTGGCGGCGGCGCACGCGCCGGACGACGCGGAGCTGGACGCCATCCTCGCCAAGGCGCGGGAGTTGCACGGGCTGTCGCTGAACGAGGCGGCGGTGCTGCTGCAGGCGCGGGGCGAGCAGTGCGCCCGCGTCTTCGCGACGGCGCAGGACGTGAAAGAAGCGATTTACGGCCGGCGCATGGTGCTCTTCGCCCCGCTGTATACCACCAATATCTGTGTCAACGACTGCCTGTATTGCAACTTCCGCCGTTCGAACACCGACCTGCAGCGCCGCCGGCTGAGCCTCGAAGAGATCGCCGAGGAGACGCGCGCGCTGGAGCGCCAGGGGCACAAGCGCATACTGATGGTGCTGGGCGAAGACCCGCAGGTGGCCATCGACACGATGGTGGCGGAGATTCAGACCGTCTACGCCACCCGCGAGGGCCACGGGGAGATTCGCCGGGTGAATGTGAACGCCGCGCCGATGGAGCCGGAGCGCTTCGCCGCGCTGAAGGACGCCGGCATCGGCACCTACCAGTGCTTCCAGGAGACGTATCACCGCGCCACCTACGCGACGATGCACCCGCCGGGGCCGAAGGCGGACTACGATTATCGCGTGACGGTGTTCGACCGCGCCATCGCCGGCGGGGTGGACGATTTTGGTTTGGGCGGGCTGTTCGGCCTGTACGACCCGAAATTCGAGGTGCTGGCGCTGCTGATGCATGCTGACTACCTGGAGCGCACCTACGGCCACGGCCCGCACACCATCTCCTTCCCGCGCATCGAGCCCGCGCCGGGCGCGCCGGCCGCCACCCACCCACCCTACACGCTGCTGGATGCGGAAGTGAAGTTGATCGTCGCCACGCTGCGGCTGGCGGTGCCGTATACCGGCATCATCATGAGCACCCGCGAGAGCGCGGCGATGCGCGACGAGCTGATACACCTGGGGGTGAGCCAGCTTTCCGCCGGCAGCAGCACCTCGCCCGGCGGTTATCACGAGCAGGCGCAGAAGGACGCGGCGCCGCAGTTCCTGACCGGCGACCACCGCAACCTGGACGACGTGGTGCGGGCGTTGTGCGCCAGCGACTTCATGCCGTCGTTCTGCACCGGCTGCTACCGCAAGGGCCGCACCGGCGGCGACTTCATGGAACTGGCCAAACCGGGGCAGATTCAGACTTTCTGCAGCTCTAATGGCCTCATCACCTTCCTGGAATACCTGCTCGACTACGCCACCCCGGCCACCCGCGCCGAGGGCGAAGCGCTCATTACCCGCCACCTGGCGCGCATCGACAACGAGAAGCTGCGCGACTGGACGGCGCAGCAGCTTGCGGCGACGCGGGCGGGGACGCGGGATTTGTACGTGTAACAGAACATAGCGCTTGCCTCATATGCACTGCGTTTAGCCAAAGTCGGCCCCCATCCCCCGACCCCTTCCCCCGTGCCCTGACGTGCACAAGGGAAGGGGAGAACGATCGGGCATGACGCGATGATTTCAGGTGATGCATGCGTTTGGTCTGGCGTTTTTAGTGCAAATGAGCGCGTGCCCGCCGAGGCACACCCTTCTATTGATTATCATATCCGTGATAAAGGAACCACCCCGTTTTCGCATGTCGATAACGGGGTGGTTCCTTTTGCACGGGTAGCAGCGTCGTACGGCTGGCGTGCCACGGCGGGCACGCGCTACGCATCTACTCACTTTTCCCAATTTCCCCGCTGGGCGAGGCGGAAGGCGTTTGTTTTGCCGACGGAGGCGAAGGTGCCGCCGAGGGCGAGGCCGCGGGTGACTTTACCGTCGACGAGGTCGAGGTAGAGTTGTTTGGCGTCAGTGGTGAGGCCGTCCACCTCGATGGCGTCGCCGGCGGTGTTGAGGACGATCCACTCTTCACGCTTCGGCTCGACGCGGAGGCGAATGACGGTCTGGGTGGGGGTGTCGAGCAGCGTGGCGATGTTGGCGGCCAGCTCGCGCGAGCGCTGTAAAGGGCTGTGCGGCAGCAGCACGGTGGTGATGGCGCACGGCGCGCCACCGCCGACGATGCCCTGCCAGGCGTAGCGCACCTGCACCGGGGCGTAGGCGTAGTTGTCGCCCAGCTTGCCGTCCTGGGAGATGAGCAGGCGCGCGCCGGCTTTCGGCGCGTGATAGACCAGCAGGTCGTAGGCCAGGGCGTTCAGGCGGATATTTTCCGCGCCGATGGGCGCGTCAAAGAAGGTGTTCGCCCAATTCTCGCCGGCGTTGGAGACGCGCTGGGTGCGCCAGGTGGGGCCGACGCGCGCCAGAAAACCGTCGGCGAAGTTGCTGAGGTCGCGCAGCACCACGAAGCGGTTTTTGATGAAGAAGAACTCGCGCTGATGGGTCATTTTGAAGCCGGCGAAGTTCTGCACATTCACCACCGCGTGGGTGGCCAGCGCCGTATCGGTGAAGGGCTCGACCGTCACCTCCTGGTAGTAGGCGTCCACGGTATTCGGGTTGGTGTTCGTCACCGGGATCGCCGTGCCGGACAGGTCTTCGATACACGTCATGTTCTGGAAGTCGGTGAGCGCCTTACTGACCGGCGACAGGGTGAAGGGCACGCCGTAGCGGGTGAGCCCGAGGATGCCGGTGACGTTCATCGGCTCGTGCCGCGGGAACAGGTCGACGAGCATGAAGAGGTCGCCGGGGTTCCAGCCGCTGCGGAAAACCAGTTTGAATGGCTTCTCCGCGTCGGTGACGATGAGATTGCAGCAGATATGCGCCTTGTCCAGCGCCGGGTCCAGCGTCTTCAGGTAGGCGGCGGCGCCCTGCTTGCCATTCACGCGCAGCGTTTCCTTGTGATAGAGCACCTTGGAGCCGGCATCCGGCTGCACCGGCTTGACGGCGTCGTCGGCGAAGAGGCCGGCCAGCGCGATGCTCTCGGTGGTGTAGGGACCGTCCATCATGTGCTGCGAGCGGAACGGCTTCTCCTGGTAGAGCACGAAATTCATAATGCGGTGGGCGGCGAAGCGATAGCGGCCGTCGCCGGTGTAGCGGGCGATATGCTCCAGCATCCAGATGCGCTGGCCGGGGTGCGAGTGCCACCCGGCGCTGGGGCCGAAGGGGATGATGGCCCCATCGGGCGAGACGGTATCCATCAACCGCTCCCACACGCGCTTCATGCCCGGGTCGTTATAAAATTCCTTCGGCGTCTGCCCGCTGGGCGTGCGGTCCATCAGCTCTACCCCCAGCATGATGGGGAAGAGAATGCCGGAGTAATAGTTGATGTCGTTGGCCGGGTTGTCGCGGTACTGCCAGAAGTCGTTCCAAACGAGCTTGGCATACGCGCGCCACTGCGGCGCCTCGGGGGCGTCGGGGTACCACTGCGCCGCCAGCCACTTCATCACCCCTTCGCCCTGCGCGCGGTGCATGGGGCCGCGCCAGAAGGTTTCCGGGGTGCCCCACACGTGTATGGTGCGATTGAGCAGCAGGATCATCTCCTTGATCCATCCCTCGTCCGCGGGGGTGATCAGGCCGCCTTTACGCAGATAGCGCAGCTCGATGCCGATGCATTCCGGCTCAAACATATACTCGAAATTCATGCCCGTCTTCGCGGTGAACTCTTTCAACCAACGATGAAAATCCTGCAGCATCAGCTTCACCGACTCGCCGTAGCGCTTGTCGCCGGTGGCCACGTAGGCGGCCAGGCTGGGCAGCGCGTGGCGCGGGCCGTATTGGCCGTGCGCGCGGCTGACGAGGTCGCGCTCCAGATGGCCAGAGCGCTTGCACCAGTCGAAGTAGGTGTCGCGCGTCACCGGCCCCTGCGGCACGGCGTGGCGCGGGTCCTCGGCGGGCGTCCGCGCCGCCTGGGCATAGTGCTCCGGGTCTTCATCCACCCAGGCGGGCACCCCGGCGACGCCGTCGCCACCCGCGCCCACCGCAAAGCCACCGGCCAGCGCCGGCAGCACGATCATCGAGAATGCCAGGACGAGAATTCCACGCATCGGTATCACTCCACTTTCACACGCACATCATATCGGCCCGCGGGCAGCGCCGGCAGCGGCACGTCACCGCGCACGCGCACGCGCAGGTTGGCGGGCAAGGACACCCGCACTGCTTCGCTGGCGACAACCTCGCCGGTTTCATTGTTGACGACCTCCACCGCGGTGATGGCCAGGCCCTTGCGGAAGACGTCGATGACGCCGATGTAGCGCAGCGGCACGCCGGGCGCATATGTCGTCTGTTCCGGCGTCAGGCTGGCCGCCCAGCCCCGCTCCGTCATCAGCCGCACCTCGCCCCAGCGCAGCGCGTCACCACCGCGGGTGTTCCACAGGTACTGCTGGAACTGCCGCCCAGCCGGCGCCTTCGGGTCGACGTCAACGGGGATGAGCATGAAGGGCAGGCGGTCGTCCGCGCGCAGCGTCACGCCCAGCGCGGCGAAGGGAATGGCCGCTTCGATGGTGTAACCGTCTGTCTCGGTGGCGATGACATACCGCACGCCACCGGGCAGCGACCGCGGCGCCCCGCCGGGCGGATAGTAGTTGAAGCCATAGGTGACCACGCGCGGTTTGTCGGAGAGCCACGGCGGCATGCATAGCTGAACAACGATGCCGTCATGCGACCAAAAGCTCTCCCACGCGGCGCCGGGACGGGCCAGATCGTCGTCGCGCACACGGGCGGCGAAGTAGAGGGTGGTATCGTCCCAGGCCAGCGCGCCGGCCACGCTGAGATCGGCGTCGCTCTCCGGCGACGGGGCGCCATAACCGCGCCCGGCGATAGATTTCGCATCGATGGCGATGGGCGGCGGCGCCAGATTCCATTCCGCCAGCTTGCCATCCACGGTGACCGTCCCACGCGGCGCCGGCGTCACCCAGGCCAGCGGCACAGCGTCCTCGATGACGCACGGCGGGCCTAGCTCCTCCGGCGCAGGCTTTTCCGGGACCATGCGCGAGCGGTCCTTCGTCGACAGCGCCGATGCGCTGGCCCGTGC
>CAZPYA010000134.1:4726-11597 GCA_964590255.1 uncultured bacterium | reverse complement strand
TTCGCCGGCGCGGTGAATGTGCGAGGGGTCCATGTCGATGCCGAAGTGCGGCGAGGTGATCGCCTCCATTACTCGCAGCGTCGTCGGCGTGTTATACACTGAGCCGCCCACGTGCGCCTTCACGCACAGCGTGACGCCGTAGCGCCCGGCCATGTCGGCGAGGGTGCCCAGTGAGTCGATGGTCTGTTGCAGCGTCGCTTCGTCGTCGCTCTTTCCGCCCGGGCCGCAGTTGACGATCGGGATGCCGATCTCCGCCGCCGCCTGGAACGCCTGCTCCATTTTCGCCGGATCCTGCGACGGCTGCTCCATCGCCAACAGCGCCAGGCCGTAGTCGGCCGACAGCCGCTTGATCTCCGCCGCCAGCGATTGCCAGCGATCGAGCACCAGATGCTCGCTCATCCCGTCAATCGCCGACAGCTCGATGCCGTCGTACCCTGCCATCGCCAGGTATTTGAAAGCGGTTTCCAGCGGATACCCGCCAAACAGCACGGAATTTGCGCCCAGTTGCATGTCAGCCTCCTCTTTCCCGCTCATTATACGAGCCCCTTGCGACCTGTTCCTTCAATATCCGGCCAGTAATAGCATAATCGGGCCAAATTGTATAGCTTTCGAAAGAATCCGTGTGTAGTGAGCCACGCAGCCGGGGCGGAGTGGCGTGCGATTACAGGACAGGTGACCACCAGAACCCGTTCGTAGTGAGCCACATAGCGCAGCGGAGTGGAGTCCGATTATGCAATCGGTAACTTTTCTATCATCGAACGCCACTCCGCTCCGCTGCGTGGCTGACTACAAACGGGTTCTTTTCCACATGGGCGGATTGACCGACCGCCGTGATACACGTACAATCAGGACACCATGCTCACCATCACCCCGCCACAAATCCAACGCGCCTTCTCCGACGGCCTGGCGCTGGATGTCATGCACATCCCGCGGCACGGCAATACCGAGCTGCACACGCACGCCTTCTCCGAGCTGGTGATCATCCTGCGGGGGGCGGGGGTGCATATCTCGCCGGCGGGCGACTACCCCATCGGCGCGGGTGACGCCTTTGTGCTGCACGGCAACCAGGCGCACGGCTACCGCGACACCGCCGACATGGAGCTGGTCAACATCCTCTTCCGCATGGACGAGCTGGCGGTGCCGCTGCAGGACGTCGTCTCGCTGCCCGGCTACCACGCGCTCTTCACGCTGGAGCCGCTCTTCCGCCGGCGCGACCGGTTTGAGAGCCGCCTGCGGCTGAAACCCGAGGAACTGGCGCACGTGGCCGAACTCATCGCCCGACTGGAGCGCGAGTCGCGCAACCAGGTGGCGGGCTGGCGCTTCGCCGTCACCGCCTGCTTCATGCTGCTCATGGCCGACCTGTGCCGCGCCTATTCGCACATGCAGGCCCCCGCCGCCCAGCCGTTGCTGCGCCTCGCCCGCGTCATCGGCCACCTGGAGGAGAACTACGGCGCGCCCATCACCCTCGACGAACTGGCCGCCATCGGCGACATGTCCCGCCGTTCCCTCACTCGCGAATTTCGCCGCGCCATGGGCTGCTCCCCCGTCGAATACCTCATCCGCCTGCGCCTCGACCACGCCGCGGCGCTCCTCCGCGACGGCACCCTCAGCATGACCGACATCGCCTTCCGCGTCGGCTTCCAGGACAGCAACTACTTCGCCCGCCAGTTCCGTGCCGCCATGGGCTGCAGCCCGCGGGAATATCGGCGGCAAACGAACCGCTAACCTCGTGCTCTTACTCATACTTAAATTTTTTACGCTTAATCTGGCGGGCGAGACTCCCAATGCCATTAAATACGTTTTTGTCCCGCTGTTTTTACCTCTCCCCCAGCCCCCTCCCCTACATGGGGAGGGGAGAGTAATGACGGCGGCACATGAGGCTGGTTCGTCACACGCAGCAGGCATATTTGAATGGTATTGGGCGAGACTGCGTCGAGCCGCGAACACGTATACAGGTATGCAGGAAGTCATTTCCGGCGCCTTCGCGCGGCCCTCACCCCCGGCCCCTCTCCCACGCTTGGGCGAGGGGAGCTTAATCAGATAACCGACAATGATAGCGACAACAGATCACTCCCCTCTCCCAGAATTGGGAGAGGGGCTGGGGGTGAGGGCCGCGCGAAGGCGCCGTTTTCGATCTCTCACATACATCAATACGTGCTCGCGGCTTGACGCAGTCTCGTTCGCCGGGCAAAGCGGAGAGCTTGCATCAGGCCGATACGCTTATGAGTACGAGTAAGAGTACGAGTATGATCCTACCCCTGCCACCGCGCCTGCATCACCCGCACCGCTACTTCCGCGCCAAACGCGAACTCCCGCGCCAGCATCGTCCCCGGCGCGTCGAACACGGCGGTATCGCCGATCTGAAGGTAACTGCCCTCGCAGGTGAATCCCTGCGTCGGTTGGCCGTCGACCAGCCGCAGGTGCAGGCACGGCGCGTCGGTGCGGATGTTGTCCAGCATAATTTCTGCCGGCATCCACGAGTTGGAGAGGAAGAGGTAGTCCGTATACGCGTCCGTCTCGATGCGGTAGCCGAAGCCCGCCGTCTGTGGCAGCGGGGTGATACGTACCGCTGGTGGCGTGGCGCCGGGGTAGGGGAACAGCAGCGAGCCGTGCCAGCATGGCCCGTGGCCGGTGGGGCACGTCGCCTTGTAGACCGGCGCGGGCAGCAGCGTCTGCCGTGGGCCGGGCATCCAGCCTTCGATGGGCTCGGTTGCGCCCGCATGGATACCGTGCGTCCAGCCGTCCCACTGCAGCGGTAACAGCGCCAGGTTTGCCGACGGCCAGCCGGTGCAGTAGCCGCCGCCCGGCAATGCGGTCATCATGTTCGGCAGAAACTGCAGCCGCGTCTCCGCCGTGTGCCCCGGGCGGGTGGCCAGGGCGTCGAAAAGCACCCAGTAGCTGCCCTTCACGAGAAGCAAGTGGCGGAAATGCGTGCCGGAGAAGGCGTTGTCGTATCGTCCGGCGGTAGTGCAGCCCGGCCCGTATGGGTTATCGACCGTGTAACCGCCTTTATACACGCCTACCGCGAAGTCGTACCCCGCGCCCAGCGCGATGCGGCTGGGCACTACCGGCGCCGCCACTTGCTGGTCGAGGCCGTCTACGCACATGGTGCTGTGCGCGCGGGTGCGCGCCATGTTGGCGTTGGCCGGGCGGTCGTCCAGCGCGCTGCAGCCGGGATCAACGATGAACTCGCGCCCCAACCCCGCCACCTCCAGCCCCAGCAGGCCGTAATGGCAATGGCAGTTGGCGTAATACCCCATGTGCAGGCTGGCGTAGAGGCGCTCTGGTTGCCACCCGTCGCGCAGTAAGAGCAATCCGCTGTTGCGGTGGTGCCGGCTGGTCCAGTCGGGCACGGGTGATCCACGCAACATGAAGTCGGCTGTGGGGCTCTCCCCCGCCTGCGCCAGCCATTGCGCGCCTTCGCGCACCATGCCGTCCCAGGCGGGCGGTGCCTCGTTGCGATGCGGGTCAGAGACGCCGTCCAGCATCGCCGCCGAGCGGCTGGCGTAATCGTCGCCGATGGCCGCCTGCAGCCCGAACGGCTTGCAACAGCTGAGGAAATATGCCAGTCCGCGCTCCATCTTCGCCGGGTCGAAGTGTAGCCCCGTCTCCGGCGCCTGCGCGGCGAGGGCATGGTAGGCGGCAAAGACCAGCCAGGTGCCCAATCCGTAGTGCACCGACAGCTCCTCGTGCGAGCCGTCGTCGCGAATCTGGATGGCGAACTCCTCATTCAGCCCATTTGCCGCCAGCATTCGCCAATGGGCGGCGTGGGCCAGGAAGAGGTAGCTGTAGCCCTGGGTGAACAGCCCGGACAGCTCGTGCACCCGCCAGTTGCTGCCCAGCGCCAGGTTGGGAATCAGGCCCGTCATCATATGGTCGATGGCGCGGAAGACGGCCAGGAGATCATCGAAGGTGAATGCGTCCAGCAGCGCGGGATCGCTCAACGCGGTGAAGATGCCGCCGAAGCGCCCGTTGCTCCACAACCCGGCCCGCGCCGCGGTGCACAGCCAGTTGTCCAGTGGCGGCAGCGCCGGGCCGTCGAGCCAGTAGCGGGTCACGTAATCGACGATGTAATTGCGCAGCACCGGGGCGAAGATCGCCTCGCCCGTCTGGCGGTGCGCCCGCGCCAGCGTCCCCGCGAAGGCGATGCGCTGCACGATGTAGAGCGGCGCCTGCTCCCCATACTGCCCGTCGCCGTTGCCGAAGTACCAGTTATACGGCAGCCCCATCGGCAGCGACGTGCCGTCCGCCAGCGGCATACGATAGTCGCACAGCTCCCGCGCCACCCGCAGCTCTTCGTCAGACAGCTGCCCCGCGACGGCCGTCTCCCGGTACAGCGCCGGCAGCGCGGCGAAGCGCGCGGTGATTGCATCCTTCAACACCCGCCCCGGATCATCCGCGGCCACCAGCCGCGCCGCCATCTCGGCGGTGAACAGGCGGGTGATTAATTCGGCAGAATCATGCATGGCACACCCCTTCGCCATGAAGCTTCTGCATGAGGGCAGGCGTTCCTGCCGCCATCACGTCCCGCTCGCCGTCTCATACGGCCAACTGATGATGCCGCCCAGGTCAAGGATGCGCGTGTAGCCCAGGCCCATCAGCGCCAGCGCCGCCTGGTGGCTGCGCCGGCCACTGCGGCAATAGAGGATGATCGTCGCGTCCTTCTTCGGCAGCAGCGCCGGCGCCTTCGAGGCCAGTTCGTAATCGGGAATGAGGATGCTCTTCGGGATGCGCTTCTCCGCGTATTCCGCGGGCGTGCGCACGTCCACCAGCACCACGGCGGGATCGGCCTGCATCAAGGCTTTCGCCTCCTGCGGGGTGATGGCGCGGTATTCCGCCGACGGCGGCAGTTGCGCCGATGTCGGCTGATTCTCTTTCACCCGGCAGCCGGTGAGCATGATGGCGCCGGCCGCGAGCAGGATGATCTGTATCGAGGACCACATGGCGATTCCTCCAGAGACTCGTCGCTCATATACTATATGCCCATGCGGCGATAAAGAAAAACACTGGGGGTGTTTGTCCATTCACGGAGTATGTAGTCAGGTCATATATGGCCGGGCGGGTCAGCAGTACCGCGTCACCTCCACCTGCTTGCCGCGCGCCTGCAGCTTCTGCGTCAGGTGGTCGACCAGGTGGAATTTCAGTCCCAGGTGCACCGGCAGCTCGGGGTTCTGGTGGGCGGGGTTCAGCGCGCCGCCCACCAGGATGGTGATGCGGTCGGCCAGCCGCAGCGCGCGCGCCAGCAGTGCCGCGGGGCTCTCCGGCGCCGGCTGAGCGGGGGCGCGACGGGCGTCGCGCAGCAGCGCGGCTTTGTCTCGCGTGCCATACATGTAGCCGAGGTCATGCACGTTCACTCGCGGGCGGTATAGGCGCACGGCGTCCAGCAAGTCGATGGCGTGCATGATAGTGATGACGCCCTCGGTGACAAGATCGACGCCGGGGATGTGTCCCATCGGCGGCAACTCGCGCGTGTCGGTGGACAGGTCCACGGTCAGCTTGCGCCCCAGTTCCCGCGCGACCAGTTTCGCGGTGGTGCCGCCGCAGATGATCTTGTGGCCGGGCGTGTTGATAAAGCGCTCGGTCATGGCGCGGTCGTCGGCCGGGTTAGCCGGTGGCCCTACCGCCAGCACCACCTCGCGCAGCGGGCGTGCCTTCAGCGCCACCACGGTGGTGTCGTCGCCCACGCGCGCGCGGTACAGGTTCTCCGCGGCTTCGATGAGGTTGTCCGCCACTTCTTCCGCTTCGAGATCGGTGGAGAGGAGCGCCTCCAGGTGCTGGGCAATCGGTTCCCAGCGCCAGCCCAGCGGCTCGCGCCCGCCGATGCCGGCGTGGATGAGGCCGTCGGAAGCCGCTACGAGTAAATCGCCTTCCTCCAGCGTGGCGGCGGCCTGGCGCAGCGTGAAACCGCCGATGGCGCGCGTCTCATACGCCAGCGGCTCCAGCAGGCTGCCGCGGAAGCGGAAGGTGGGCGGGTTGTCGAACTCGACCAGGTCCACCGCGCCGTCGTCGCGCGCGCGGATGATGGTAAAGGTGGAGTAGGCGAGGTCGCGCACCTTGCAGGTGGGCAGCGTGGCGGCGATGGTCTCCACGATGTCGTCCAGCGGCAACCGTTCCTTGAAGAGGGTGAGCGCGATCTTCTGCGTCAGCGTGGAGAGGATATTCGCTTTCACCCCGCTGCCCAGTCCGTCCGCCAGCACCACTACGGTCTCCCCGTCGTGCCGGTGCACGCCCACGGAATCGCCGCACAGCTCTTCGCCCGTCTTATGCAGTTGTCGTGTCTGAACGTCAATGAACATGGTCGTTGTTTCTGTCACTGTGGTTGTGTGTCACAGCCACTCTGCCGCGATGCAATTCCGTCCAGTCGGCGCAGGCCGACGTTGGTTGTCCAGCCTCAGATTTCAATCCGCGAACCATGATGTTCACAGACCGTTGTATGCATCGTGCATCGCTCGCCTACTCCCCCTGCTCGTCATACAGATTAATGAGCCGCGTGAGCAGCACCTTCGTCTCGGCGGTGGTCTCGCCGAGGAGGCCGGCGATCTCCTGGGCGACGCGCATCTGCTTTTCGATGACCAGCCGCGCCTTGCCCAGCGTCTCCTGCTTGGCGCGCTGCAGTTGCCCGCGGCGGGCCACGTCGTCGGTGACGTCGATATACAGGCCGATCAGCATCTCCTCGCCGGTCACCGGCACGATCAGTTCGCGCAGCACCGTCTCGCCGCGCTCCAGCTCCTGCCGCACGTAGGCGCGGCTCGTCTTCTTCACGCGCTCGAAGGCGGCGGTGTCCAGCACCGTGCGCGCCGGCCGGCCGATCAACTCGGCGAGGGTCACGCCGAAGAGGGTTTCGAAGGCGGGGTTGGCGTCCAGCACGCGC
>CAZPYA010000134.1:0-4716 GCA_964590255.1 uncultured bacterium | reverse complement strand
GTTGGCGAAGCCTTCGGCGCGGGCGCGCATGTAGGGGATGCACATCTCCGCTTCCGCCATCCCCTGGAACACCGCCACCGCTTTCTCGCGGCAGGTGTCATAGCCGCAGGCGCCGCAGTTGTGCTCGTCCGTCGGGCCGTGCTTGCCGGTGCGGCGCAGGATGACGGCAATTTCCGCCTCATGCGGCTGGGGCAGCGCCAGCGGCGCGGCGGGGTAGGCGGCTGCCATGTCGGCGGGGGCGCCGCCGCTGCCGCCCGGCGTCACCGCGGCCTGGATGCGCGCCCGGCGCAGCCACGCGGGCGGGCCTTCCGCGGAGCCCGGCCCCATGGCGCAGCCGCCGGGGCAGGCCAGCGCTTCGATCAAGCGCACATCATGCAACTGTGGTAGCTCGCGTAGCAACGCCATCACCTCGGCCAGGCCGTGCACGGATGCCACAGAGGTCGTGAGCAGGTCGGTGGCCAGGCCGCCGGTCTGCAGCATGCCGTTGGGCAGCGAAAAGAGCCCGGCTACGCCCACCGGCGGGTTGTCGAATGCCGCCGGCGCAGCCGCGTCGAGATCGATGCCTGCGTCAATGAGCAACGCGCCCAGCTCGTCGAAGGTGAGCGCGGCGGCAACGTCGCCGCCGTCCGCCTCGCGCTTTTTCGCCAGGCACGGGCCGATGAAGACCACCGCGGCATCGCTGCCGTGCTCCGCGCGCAGCAGCCGGGCGTGGGCGATCATCGGGCTGGGCACCGGCGCCAGCAGCGCCGCGTATTCGGGGAAATACTTCTGCACCAGCAGCGTCACTGCCGGGCAGGCGGTGCTGATGACGGTGCGGCCGGTGCCGGCCAGCGCCATCGTCGCCTGGGTCACCGCCGCCGCCGTGCGCGCCGTCTCCTCCAGGCGGGCGAAGCCCAGCGCGCGCAGCGCGCCGAGCACCCGCGGCAGCGCGTCGCCAAAGACGCCGGCCGCTGCGGGGGCGATGCTGGCGAATACCGGCCGGCCGGAGGCGAGCAGCGCACGCACGCACTCGCGGTCGCTGCGCGCCTGCTTCGCCCGCTGCGGGCACACGTGCAGGCAGTTGCCGTCCTCCAGGCAGCGCTCTCTTACCACCTCAGCGTGGCCGCTCACCACGCGGATGGCTTTCACCGGGCAGTAGCGCACACACTTGTAGCAGTCTTTACAGTCAACCTGGTTGATGGTGATGATGCTCATGCCGATTCCGTTTCATCGCGATACAGCTCCGCGAATAGCGCTGCCGCCCGCGCCGCGTCGGGCACGGAATGGATGACGCCGTCCACCTCGACGGACACTCCGTCCCGGCAGTGCTCCTTACAGAACGCGCCGGCGATGGTCACCCGGTCGGTCGTCCCTCGCGCGTGGGCGGCCTGCCGCAGCGCGTCCAGCACGGCGTAGGCGCCTTTCAGAAAACAGCTCGAACCCATGCATACTTCAATCCGCATCGCGTGCCTCCGGTCAGGATGCCGTCGGTTCCAGTCGGTCGTGTACCTTGCGCGATAACACCGCCAGTCCGCTGGACAGGTCCTCATGCTGCACGATGACGTGGCCGGGCACGGTCAGCGTCGTCGGGGTGAAGTTCCAGATGGCGGCGACGCCGGCGTCCACCAGCGCGGCGGCGGCGTCATCGGCGTGTTCGGCGGGCACGGCGAGGATGCCGATGCGGATGTGCAGCCGCCGCACCAGGTCGCCCAGCTTTGCCATGGCGTAAACCGGCTTGCCTTGCACCGTCTGGCCGACCTTCGCCGGGTCGGTGTCGAAGGCGGCGACGATGCTTAGCCCGTGGCGCGCGAACTCGGAATAGCCCAGCAGCGCGCTGCCCAGGTGGCCCACGCCCACCAGCACCGCCTCGGTAGTGTTGTCCCAGCCGAGAAATGCCTCGATGGCGGCGATGAGCGCGGGTACGTCAAAGCCGATGCGCGGCCGGCCGGCGATGCCGGTGATCGTCAGGTCTTTGCGCACCTGGATCGCCTCCAGGCCCAACTGCTCGGCCAGGAAGGTGCCGGACACCGACGCCCAGCCGTCCGCCTGCAGCCGGCGCAGCAGGTGCAGGTAGGCCGGCAACCGGCGGATGGTGGGCAGGCGTCCCATTTTCGGCGCTACTTTCTCCATGTGTGTCACTCCTCAAAACCCGTAGAATCGATAAAATATTATCCAGTATACGGGCCCAACGGCCATTGTCAAGCCGGTGTGTGCGCGCCGCACCCCGCGCATGTGGCGCAGCCGGTTCGGGTCGCCGGAGCTTCTCTGTCCGGGTTCACGGGGCAGTCGCCGTCATCCTGGAGCGCGGGCAGAATCTCCGTCGCGAAAATTTCGCCGATGCGCTCCGGCGTGGCGTTGCCGAGCACGCGACCGTTCACGGCAAGGTTCGGCCCCTGCTGGCACTGCTCGAAGCAGAACGTCGCGCGCAGCTCTACCTGGCCGTCCAGCTCGTGCGTTCGCAGCAGGCGGCCCAGCTTGCGCATCGATTCATACGCGCCTTGTTGGTAGCAGCAGGTGCCCACGCACACCTCCACCGTCAGCGGCCAGCCGGCCTCCAGCAGGATGCTCTCCTCGATGCGGCGCCGATTGGTGTAGGCGGTGTGTAAGGCCATGTGCGCGATTGCGCTGCCCGGCGTCTCCAGCACGTTGCCATACAGGCGGCGCACTTCCGTGTTCTGGTGCGACTGCCGGCAGGCGTGGTCATGGTCGATGGCGCTCAACCCGCGTGCCCGCGCCGCCCGCTTCTCCAGCGAATCGTGTGCCGGTTGCCCGCCACCGCCCACGCAGCCGCCGGGGCAGGCCATCACCTCGACCAGGTGATAATGGCGCTCACCCCGGCGCACCTTCTCGATGAGCGCCGTGGCGTTGGCCAGCCCGCTCACCATCGCCAGGTGAATCGGCTGCCCGGCAATCTCCAGTGTTGTCTCGCGTACGCCGTCCTCCGCCGGCACGCTCTCCCATGCCGCGCGCGGCAGCTCCTCGCCGGTCAACTGGTGATACGCCGTGCGTACCGCCGCTTCCGCCACGCCGCCGCTGGCGCCGAAGATGGCCGCCGCGCCGGTCGACTCGCCGAATGGCCGGTCAAACGCTTCGTCCGGCAGGCTTGCCAGGTCCAGCCCGTGGGCGCGGATCATGCGCGCCAACTCCTGCGTGGTCAGCACGGCATCCACGTCGCGCATGCCGTCGTAGGCGAACTCGGGGCGCGCCGCCTCGAATTTCTTTGCCGTGCACGGCATCACCGAGACGCAGAAGACGCGGTCGGGCGGGGTGCCGAAGGTGCCCACGTAGTAGTTTTTCACCATCGAGCCGAACATTTGCTGCGGTGACCGACAACTGGACAGGTTCGGCAGCAGGTCCGGATGGCTCTGCTCCGCCGTCTTCACCCACGCCGGGCAGCAGGAGGTAAACAGAGGCAGCTTCTCGCCGGCTTTCAGCCGGTGCAAGAATTCGGTCGCCTCTTCCATGATGGTGAGGTCGGCGGCGAAATTCGTGTCGAAGACTTTCTTCGCGCCCATGCGGCGCAGCGCGGCGACGATTTTTCCCTCGATATTCGTCCCCGGCGGCAGGCCGAACGCCTCGCCCAGCGAGACGCGCACCGCCGGCGCCACCTGGAACACGACCGTCTGCGCCGGATCATTCAGCGCCCGCCGTACTGTCTCGATGTCCTGTCGCACGGTGATGGCCCCGGTGGGGCACACGCTGGCGCACTGGCCGCAGTAGACGCAGTCGACGTCCGCCAGCGTTTTGCCGAAGGCGGGGCCGACCTCAACCTCCGAACCGCGATACGCGAAATCGAGCACATGCATGCCCTGGTGCTCGTAGCACACGCGCACGCAATTGCCGCAGAGGATGCACTTATTCGGATCGCGCACCAGCGCGGGATTACTCTCGTCCAGCGGTTTCTTCGCGTCGTCCGTCGGGTTGATGAAGCGCACCTGGTCGATGCCATAGCGCTCGGCGTAGTCCTGCAGCTTGCAGGCGCCGCTCTTCGTGCAGGTGAGGCAGTTGCGGTCGTGCGCTGCCAGCAGCAGCTCCAGCGCCATCTTGCGCACGCGCCGCACCCGCTCCGACTGTGTCTGAATTGCCAGGCCATCCTCCGGCGGCGTGGTGCAGCTCGTCACCACGCCGCGCGCGCCGGCGTCCACCACGCACATGCGGCACGCGCCGAAGGGCGACAGGTGCGCCTGGTAGCACAGCGTGGGCAGCTCGATGCCTGCCGCGCGCGCCACGTCAAGGATGTTCTTCTCGTCGGTAAATTCGACGGGACGTCCGTCAATCATCATTTTAGGCATCAGGCCACCTCCTTGATGGCGCCGAAGGGGCAACTCGCGACGCACACCCCGCAGCGCACGCAGGCGTCGGCATCGATGGTATACGGTTCCTTGATCTTTCCGGTGATGGCGTTGGCCGGGCAGGCACGGGCGCATTTGCTGCAGCCTTTGCAGTCCTCCGCCTCGATCACGTAATGCTTGAAGGCTTGGCAGGACTTCGCCGGGCAGCGCTTCTCCACCACGTGGGCGCGGTATTCCTCCATGAAGTATTGCAGCGTGGCCAGCACCGGGTTCGGCGCGGTTTTGCCCAGCCCGCACAGCGAGCCGTCCTTCACCGCCCCGGCCAGCTCGGCCAGCGTCTCCAGGTCCGCCTCGGTGCCCAGCCCGGCGACGATTTTCTCCAGGATCTGCAGCATGCGCCGGGTGCCTTCCCGGCACAGCGTGCACTTGCCGCAGCTCTCGTTCT
>CAZPYA010000133.1:0-12597 GCA_964590255.1 uncultured bacterium | reverse complement strand
CCCCTCGAGGGGGAACGCGCACTTGTGGGTCACGATGAGCCTACATGGGGAGGGGTTCGCGCGACAGCCGCGGGCATCAGGAGACACACGCCACGCAGCTACGTGCCAACAGGCGGCATCGATTCGCAACGCGGCGACAATGAATCAAAGAGCATCAACGGCTGGAACCTGAGAAACGATCGCAACATGGATCGTAGGCGTATTATCCGCCGAAAAACAGGGGAAAACATCATCGAACGGGATATCTGAACCGCCGTTTTCACAGAATAGACGAGGCGAGGGTAAGATGAGGGTAAGATAACCGCGCCAGTGTCCTTGGCCCCGGTTTTTCACATGTACCTGCCAGGCCGGGGCCAGGGCGGGGCCAGGGAACACGCCCCAAACCCTCGATCCCCTGCTCCGCCGATCAAATTCATCCCATTTTCCGTCCCCTCTTCCCATATTAGTGAAAAACCTGTATGATACGCGCGACTTTCTGTAACTGTCACTTAGGAGGTTTCACCCATGTCTGAGCAGACTTTCGCCAAGATCAAGAAAATCGTCGCTGACGAGCTGAGCGTGTCCGAAGAGGACGTGAAGCTGGAAGCATCGTTCAAAGACGACCTCGGCGCCGATTCGTTGGCTCTCGTTGAGCTGATTATGGCGCTGGAAGACCAGTTCGAGCTCGACAGCATTTCCGACGAGGATGCCGCGAAGATCATCTCCGTCAAAGATGCGGTCGATTACATCGACGGTCGTCTCGGTCTGTAATGATTCCGGGCACTCCGCCGCGGCGGAGTGCCGCGGATGCTCGAGTTGAAGCAGCGACTCAGGAAGGAACACCGCGCGTATGCCAGCACCCCGCGTAGTCATTACCGGCATCGGGATGCTCACACCGCTGGGTCAGGACGTCGACAGCACCTGGCAGGCGATCCTGCGAGGCGAGTCGGGCGCCGGCCCCATTACGCTCTTCGATGCCGAAGCGTATGACGTGCGTATTGCCTGTGAGGTGAAAGGGTTCGATCCGGCCGTGCATATGGACCGGAAAGTGGCCCGCCACCTCGACCGGTTCGCCCAGCTCGGCGTGGCCGCCGCGAAACAGGCGGTGGCCGACAGCGGGTTGGAGATCACCGAGGCCAACGCGACGCGGATCGGCGTGGTGGTGGGCTCGGGCATCGGCGGCATCACGACCTTCGAGAAGCAGTTCACTATCCTGTTAGAAAAAGGCCCCGCCCGGGTAAGTCCGTATCTCATTCCGATGATGATCAGCGACATGGCGGCCGGCGTCATCTCTATCGAGGTGGGGGCGCGCGGGCCGAACATGTCCATCGTGACGGCGTGCGCAAGCAGCGCCCATTCCATCGGCGAGGCGGCGGAGATGATCCGCCGCGGCGCGGCGACCGCAATGATCTGCGGCGGCGCGGAAGCCACCATCGGCCCGACGGCGATGGCCGGCTTCAGTTCGATGAAGGCGCTCTCCTCTCGCAATGACGACCCCGCCACCGCCAGCCGGCCCTTTGACCGCACCCGCGACGGCTTCGTCATGGGCGAGGGCTCGGGCATCCTGGTGCTGGAGGAGTACGAGCACGCGAAAGCGCGCGGCGCGAAGATCTACGGCGAGGTGCTGGGCTATGGCGCCACCGGCGATGCCTATCACATGACCTCGCCTGACGTGGAAGGCCGCGGGGCGATGAGCGTGTTACGGCGCGCGCTGGAGCAGGCGGGCTTGACCCCCGAGCAGATCGACTACATCAATGCCCACGGCACCTCGACCCCGCTGAACGACCGCGTGGAGACGACGGCGATCAAAGCCGTGTTCGGCGACGCGGCGTACCGCGTCCCGGTCAGTTCGACGAAGTCGATGACCGGCCACCTGCTGGGTGCCGCCGGCGCCATCGAGGCGATCTTCTGCCTGCTGGCGATGCGCGACAGTGTGGTGCCGGCCACGATGCATTACCAGGAACCTGATCCGGACTGCGACCTGGACTACGTGCCAAACACCCCGCGCCAGATGGCGGTTTCGATCGCCATGTCGAACTCGTTCGGCTTCGGCGGCCACAACGCCACGCTCATCCTGGGCAAAGTATAATCGAGCGCAACACCCCGACAACCATGTGCGAGCCGCGAACGATGCCGTTCGCGGCTCGCGCGTTATGGTAGGGGGACATTCACGACCAGGAGGGTTTTGAGTATGAGTCAGAACATGCACCCGCATCCGCATCCGCACGCGTTCATGCACAAATTCATGCACAAGAAGTGCTGCAAATCCCATGCGCAGGGCATGCGCCTCTTCCCGTTCATCCTGCTGATGCCGCTCACCATCGCGGTGGCGTCGGTGGTCGGCCTGTTCCTTTACAAGCGCATGGTGGTCGCCAGCGAAACCATTGCGATGACCACTGCGCTGGACGAGCTGGAAGCCCAGCTCTCCGACGGCGAACGCGCCGACCTGGAGATGCGGATTCGGGAGAATCTATTCGGGTAAGGAACGGCTACTCCTTCACCTCCAGCGTCATCGCCAGCACGCATACCGTGCCGCCGGCGGGGAGAGTGACGGATTTCACCGGTTTGTCGGCGAGGGGCAGGCGGTAGGCGCAGGCGGTGCCATACAGGTACCAGTCGTCGCCGGTGGGGGCGCGCATGCCGCGGGTGCGCAGCATCACCGGCTGGCCTTTCGCCGGCTCGTCCAGCACATAGCCGATGGTGGCGGTAAGCGTGTCCGTGGTGTCGTCGGCATAGGTGACGGTGAAGGTCGCCGGCGCGGTTTCCACGGCGGCGCAGGCGACGAGGTGCAGCGCGGCGGCGCGGCGCTCGGGCAGTGGAATCGCCTGGCCCACGCCGCGCACCATCGGCGCCCGGCCGTCCTTCGGCCGCGGGAAGAGAAATTCCGGCCCGGCGGGATCGGCGTCGCCCAGGTAGTAGCCGGGGCGGTAGCCCACGAGCGGCGTGGCCTGGTCGGGCAGGTATTCTTCCAGCGGGAAGACGGTGCCCTGCAGATCGAGGCCGCCCTGCGCGCCCACCCGCTCGGCGGCGGCAGCCACGCCATTGGCCGCGCCGCCAATATCCAGCGGCAACCAGCGGCCGGCGCGCACGCGTACTGACAAGACAGGCAGCGCTGGGTCGGCGGGGTTGCTGAACAGCGCGGCCGGCTCATCCCGGTGCACCAGGCTGAAGGCGCAGCGAAAGCTGCCGGCGCCGGGCGGGGGCACTACCAGCATGCCCAGCGTCACCATGTCGCCGGACGCGACGGTTTCGGTCAACTGCGCGATGCCGCCGATATCGGGCAGCGGGCGGCCGTCCCAGGTAAGCCAGTGATAGGCCAGGTGCGTCGTCGCCGGCTCCCAGGGCAAAAAGCCGGTATTGCGCAGCGTCACCGGCACGGTCACGTCGCGGCCGTCCATTTCCGCGGGGCCTTTCAGCGCCAGCACCTGCGCGGCGGCGACGGCGGGCTGTAGCGCGATCCACGTATCGGGAATCGCCCCGGCCTCCACCGGCGTCTCGCCCATTAGCAGCTCGGTACGCACGCGCATCCATCCGCGCGCCGCCGGCGCCTGGGGCAGCGCCCCGGCGAAGACATGTTCGGCGCCGGCGGCGACGTTGGCGCGCAGCGGCAGCAGCGTCTCGCCCGGCAACGGCTCGCCCGCCTCGTTCAGCCAGCGCAGGCGCAGCGTCATCTTCCCCTTGCGCCACGCGGCGTCGCCCAGGTTACGCAGTTGCAGCCCGGCGAGGACGCGCTGCCCGGGCGAGGCGTGGCCGGGGAAGGCGGTGCCCACGCACTGCACGCGCGGGGCGGTCTGGGCTACGGTAAAGGGGATGGTGAGCGTGCCCAGCCGCTCGGTGAGCAGCGGCGCGGCGAGAAACGGCACTTTATTGCGGCGGAAATCCAGGCACAACTGGTAGGCGCCCGCCAGCAGCGGGCGGCGATTGACGGCGGTGGGCAGGGTGAAGGTGACGCGCGAGGAGGACAGGTCGTAGAGCAGCAGCGCATCGCTGACGGTGCCGGTGAGCACCACCTCATCGCGGCGCAGCACGCGGTAGCTCACGGTGAAGCCGTTCTGCGCCATGAGCTTTTCCAGGCTGCCGTTTTTCACCAGCACCGACACCGGATAGCCGGCGCCGGCGCGCAGCACCGGCGGCAGCGAATGCGACAGGATGCTGAGCCCAAAGGCCCGCCCCGCGCCCATGCGCATGAGCGCCAGGCGGGTGGCGTCCAGGTACTGGTGGCCATACTGGCGCGAGGCGGCGATCTCGGTGCCGCGGGGAAAGTCGTTCCAACTGCGGATGAGCACGAAATCCGGCTGCTGGCCGACCACCTTCACCCAGCCGTTGTCATAGGTGGCGCCACCGTCGCGGCTGAGGTAGCCGCGGCGCGCCGCCACGCCGGGGGCGATGAGCGCGGTGCGCAGCGGGCCGCCCGCGCCCACCTGCACCCCCGCGGTGGGGTTCCAGGCGCAGCGGGTGAGCGTGCCCGGCGGAGGCGTTTCCCCTGCCCAGGCAGCGTCCAGCAGCCAGCCGACGGTCTGGCCTTCGGCGCGCAGCCGCTCGGCCAGCGCCGCCAGTGGCAGCGCGTCCAGCGCGCCGGCGTGGGGCGGGGCTACCAGCAGCACCGGCCAGCCGCGCTCGCCCGTGGGCAGCGGCAGGCTGAGCCGGTAGTGGGCGGGGATGGCGCGCAGCGCCTCGCGCAGCGCGGCCTCGATGGCGACGACGAGCTTCACGGGGTCGGCCGCCTCTGCCGAGCAGTCGATGACCGGCAGCACCAGCGGCACGTCGCGCAGGTGGGCACCGCCGGCGGCGACGTCGTAGGCCTGCAGGGCGTCGATGAACGCCAGCAGCCGCGCGCGCGTCTCGACGGTGGGCGTGGCGGGCAGCTCCACGGCGATGGCGTCGATGCCGGTTTCGCGCAGCGCCTTCACCTGCAGTTGGTGATACAGCATCGTCGCCGGGGTGACGCCCGGCGGCAATGGCTCCAGCGGGTGGTGCATCGGCTCGGGGGCATCAGGATAGAGGCTGTACCAGGCGGCGGTGAGCGCCACCGTCTGCCGGCCGGCGGGCAGCGGCGCCATGCCCTTGCCCCAGCGCTTCTCAAAGCCGATGGCGCCGGACATCAACCATTCCGTCACGCGCACGTCGCCGTCGACGAATGGATCGAGCATCATCAGCGGAGCGTTGGCCTGGCGGTCGTTCTTCACCGCCGTGGGCTTCGAGCTCTGCTGAAAGACCAGCTTGCCCCAGCGCGCGGGGTGTTCCAGGTCTTCCTCCATCACCCCGTCGGGCCAGCAGGAGACGGCGCGCGTCTCGCCCTGCGAGTAGCAGGCCACCGCGTAGCCGGCGGCGGGCAGCGGGGCGTTGGCCGCGGTGGCAAAGGGCGGCTGCACCCCGAGCAGCCCCCACGCCAGCGCCAGCTCCACGGCGTACCCCTGGTCGGGCTCGGTGCTGTCATTCAGCACGCCGTTCACCTTCTGCGCCAGGCGGATGGTGCCGTGGTTGGACAGCTCGAACCAGCTCGGGTCGTCACGCCACTCACCGCGCTCGGCGCGCTGCACGGTGACGCCGCCGGCGGCGCTCACCACCACGCGCAGGCAGTCGCCGTCCAGCAAGTCGTCGCCGGTGGGGTTTAAATCCAGGTAGATGGCCACGGCGTCGTCCAGCCAGGGCTGGCTAAGCGGGGATTTCTGGTTGCCCACGATCAGCGGGTCGTCTACGCGCACGCCGAAATACAGCGCCGCGCCGGTCCAGGCGCTGTGCGCCACCACGCGCGCGGGGGGCCGATCTTCGGCCGCGTGGAGCGGCCGTGCCAGGCCAACGGCGAACAGGGCGATGATGGTGACGAGTATCAGGTGCCGCATGGTATTCCTATTCAATGGGTGGGCGTCAAAACGATTACGATTCCGGATCACCCAGTTCCCGGTCGTCCGGGGTCGATGCGGTGGGTGGGTCGAGAGCCGCTTCCGCCTCCGCCGCGGGAGTAGCCTCCGCTTCGGCTTCGGCGGCCAACTCACCGTTCTCGGCTTCGCGGGTGAAGTCCTCCACCAGGGTGCGTGCGTCCGCGACGTTGCTCGCGGCCACCAGCAACTGGCTGTGCAGGCCATCCTGGCGCACGCCTTCCAACCAGTCGGCCTCGAACGGACGCTCCACGACGTCGATGCCCGCTTCTTCGAGCATGGTGCGGTAGAGCAGCGCATCTACCTCGCTCATGGCGTTATACACCGGAACCAGTTCCTCGTCGCGCATCCAACCCTCCCCGCGGGCTCATCCATCGAGCCCCGCTGTCTTGAGTATAGCCGACGCTTCCCCCGGCGTAAAGGCGATTTCCCATACGCGACGGGACGAATGGGGTATAATGAGGAAGGTAACGACAGGTGAGACACCTGTGCATGGGTATATCGCATGACAGTAACAGGGCCTACGCGCGGCCCTCACCCCCGGCCCCTCTCCCAAGCTTGGGAGAGGGGAGACTGATGGAAAACCTTTCATTTTCAGGCAATTCATTGTCGCCCGCCAGACGATTACACCCAACGGGAGTATGTCATGAACTGGGCGGACTGGGGCATGGTGACGGCGCAACTGCTGATCGCCACCATATGCGGCGGCATCATTGGGTACCAGCGTGAGACGCTGGAGCGGCCGGCGGGTTTTCGCACGCATGTGCTGGTGTGCGTGGGCTCGGCCATTTACATGCTCGTCTCCGCGCTGGTGGCGGGCGACCGGTACGATCCCGGGCGCATCGCCGCGCAGGTGGCCAGCGGCATCGGCTTCCTCGGCGCGGGCACCATTATCAAGCAGGGCAGCGTGGTGCGCGGCCTGACCACCGCCGCCAGCCTGTGGGCAGTGGCCGGCATCGGCATGGCGGCGGGATACGGCAAGGCGGGGCTGCCGGTGGCGGTGCTGGGCACCGTCGTCGTCTACCTGGCGCTGGGCTTTCTCAAGAACCTGGAGCGCTTCATGGAACGCACCCACGCCGCTCGCATCACCCTCACCCTGCTCGATCCTGACAGTAAAATCGAGTGGGTGCGCGACACGCTGGAAACGCACGGCCTGGAACTGCGCGAGTTCGCGGCAGAGGACGCGCGCGACGGCGAGCGCGACGGCACCATCACCCTTGACGTCCGCGCGCCGTCGCCCGACGACATCGGCCACGCGGTGAGCGCGCTGGCGCAGGGGAAAGGCGTGCGCGGCGTGCGGTGGGGGCCGGTGCGGTGACGATGGGCGGGTGATCGAATATACACTCCACAATGGAGGAACCACTCCGTGTGCGCAGGTCGTTCACGGGGTGGTTCTTTTAACATGGGTGACCATGTCGACAACCCCGCGTGCCACGGCGGGCACGCGCTACGGGAAGGTATAACATGCGGATGAGACATCCGCGCTCCGTTACGCCTTGCGCCAGACGGTGCCCTGCGGCGTGTCCTCGAGTGTCAGCCCCAGGTCGGTGAGGCGGGCGCGGATGGTGTCGGCGAGTTGGAAATTTTTGTCCTTGCGGGCCTGGGCGCGCAGGTCGATGAGGAGCTGCATGAGCGGGGCGACGAGGGTGTCTTCCGCCTTCGACGTCACTGCCAGCGGCACGCCCAGCACCGCCGCGAGCAGCAGCGTGAGGCCGCTGGCGTCGGAGAGCGCTTTGATCGCCACGTCGTCGGGGACGAAGGACGCGTCGCCGGTGAGCTTGTTCGCCTCCGCCACCAGGTTGAAGAGCACGGCGACGGCCTGCGGGGTGTTGAAGTCGTCGTCCATGGCGGCGCGAAACTCCGCTTCCGCCGTCGCCAGCATGGCGCGCAGCGCGGCGCTGGCCGCGGGGTTCGGCGTCTCGCTCTGGCGACCGCCCGTCACCACCCGCTGCATGTTGAAGACGCCCAGCTTCAGCCGCTCGTAGGCCGACTTCGCCTGGTCCAGCGTCTGGTCGGAGAAGTCGATGGGCGAGCGGTAATGCGTGGCGGTGAGGAAGTAGCGCACCACTTCCGCCGGGTATTTTTCCAGGATGTCGCGCACTACGAAGAAATTGCCCAGCGATTTGGACATCTTCTCTTTGTTCACCGTGACAAAGCCGTTGTGCATCCAGTAGCGGGCGAAGGTCGACGCCGGGCCGTCCATCGCCGCCTCGCTCTGCGCGATCTCGTTTTCATGGTGCGGGAAGATCAGGTCTTGCCCACCGCCGTGGATGTCAAAGCCCTTGCCCAGGTATTTGATGGACATGGCCGAGCACTCGATGTGCCAGCCCGGCCGGCCGGGGCCCCACGGGCTGTCCCAGCTCGGTTCGCCGGGTTTCGCAGCTTTCCACAACGCGAAGTCCAGCGGATCGCGCTTGATCTCGTTCACTTCGACTCGTGCGCCGGACTCCAGATCGTCCAGCTTGCGGTTGCTTAGCTCGCCATACGGCGCGAACTTGCGCACCTCGAAATACACGTCGCCGCCCGCCTCGTAGGCCGCGCCGCGTTCCTCCAGCGCCGCCACCAGGCTGATGATCTCGTCGATGTTATCCGTGGCGCGGGGGTAGACACTGGCGCGCTTCACGTTCAGCGAGTCCATCTCCTCGAAATAGATGGCGATGAATTTTTCAACCAGCGCCCGCCAGTCGATGCCCTGCTCGTTGGCGCGCTTGATGATCTTGTCCTCGATATCGGTGAAGTTGGTGACGTGCATCACCGTGTAGCCGCTGAACTCCAGGTAGCGACGCACGATATCGAACACCACCGCCGGCCGCGCGTTGCCCAGGTGCGGGTAGTCATACGGCGTGGGGCCACAGACATACATCGCCACCTTCATCGGCTCGCGGGTGATCAGCGGCTCCACCTGCCGCGACAACGTGTTGTAGAGGTGAATCGTCATAGTGCAGCCATTATAGCAGATTGAGGGGTTGTGACGGTAGGCGAAATAAGCACGGGACTGATAGGTGAAGTTCTCAGTAGCGGCACCGCGCAGCAAGCCGCGTCTGTGTGTAAGAGCAATAACAGCGGAGTATGTCGAACAGCGAGTCTGGAAGCCGGCGAGAGTCGCGCGCCGGGAGTATCAGTGCAGCCTGGGCGCGACTCACGTCGGCTTCCAGACTCGCTGCCAGAATAACTGCCAGGTATTTTCGATTGCTGACCTGTTGCAGCTTCCGCTGCAACTACGAACGGGTTAAAAAATATCCATCCGTGTCGGGCAGGGCTCGTTTTCGATCATGAAAGCCAGCAGGCGCTCTCGCATCGCCGCCACCACGTCTTTCCGCTCGGACCAGCGGTTGTCGAATTCGTTGGGGTCGTTTCTCCTGTCGTAGAGTTCGCCGAAATCGCGGTCGTGGTAGTGGACGTATTTCCAGTCGTCGGTGACCAGGCAGCGGGCGACGGTGAAGGGGTCGTCGGTCTGGAAGCGTTTTTCGCGCCATTCCACCAGCGCGGCGTCGCGGGTCGGTTGCGGTGCCCCGTCGGCGTCGAAGAGCGGCTGCCCCTGCGCCAGGTGCGGGCCGGGCACGCCGGCCAGCGCGGCGACGGTGGGGGCGAGGTCGACGTGGGAGACGAAGCCGTCTTCCACCCCGCGCCGCTCGCAGTGGGCGGGGAAGCGGTAGATGAGCGGCACGCGCACCGCGCCGTCGTAGAAGAGCGGGCCTTTCCACAGCAGCCCATGGTCGCCCAGCATCTCGCCGTGGTCGCTGGTGAAGATGACCACGGTGTTCTCCGCCAGCCCGGTGTCGCGCAGCGCCGCCATCAGCCGCCCCACCATGGCGTCGACGTGGGTGATGGTGGCGTGGTAGGCAGCCATGGTCTTGCGGATGCCCGCCGGGTCGGGGTCTTCGCAGTAGGCGTGGATTTTGTCAAAATATGTTCGCGCCAGCGGCGTCATCCGCTCCTCTTCGCCCGCGCGTGAGAGCGGCATGGGCATCGCCGCCGGGTCGAACATCGAGGCGTACGGCTCGCACGGGTCGAAGGGGTGATGCGGGTCGAAGAAGCCGGCGGAGAGGAAGAAGGGCTGGCCGTCGGCGGCGCGCCGGGTAAAATACTCCTCGCATAGCCCGGCGATCCAGTTATTCATGTGCTTGTCTTCGGCGATGTCGCGGGTGTAGCCGTTGCGGTGCCCCTCGCGCTTGAACTGTTCCATATACGGCTCGAACAGCCCCTGCGCGTCCAGCCACTGAAAATAGGTGTCCTTGCAGTAGGGGTCGCCCTCGCACTCGTGCAGCACGTCGAAGTCGTAGTTGGGGTGTGGCGCGTTGCGCAGCCACACGTTGTCCAGGTGTATCTTTCCGATCAAGCCGGTGGCATACCCCCCGCGGCGCAGCGTCCCCTGCAATGTCTCCACCTGTTGGCTCAACGGCACGCCGTTCATCCACACGCCGTGGTGGCTGGGGTACTGCCCCGTCACATATGACGCCCGCGCCGGCATGCACACGGGATTGGTGGTGAAGCACCGGGTGAAGCGCACCCCCTCCGCCGCGAGTTGGTCGATATGCGGCGTGATCGCCACCGGGCTGCCGCTGCACCCCAGGGTGTCGTACCGCTGCTGGTCGGTGTTGATGAAGAGGATATTCGGGCGAGTGAGCGCGGGCATGCGGGCTCCTTTTGGTTCACCACAGAGACACAGAGGACATAGAGGTGTTATTTGCCCCCGCCGGGGTGGAGTCCTGCCAATGCTCGTGAAATGCGCTCATTCGTACCGACGCGCCACCTCTCCCCCAGCCCCTCCCCGACATGGGGGGTAGATTACGGCGGTCACCTCCCATTGGGACGCGTATCTGAAGATGTCAGCACGCGCAGGCGCTTCACGGTCTCACACATGGCACGTATGGTGTGGTAGCCAACCTTCCAATGATATCCAAGCGCATCGCGCAACACCGTGCCGTGCCGGTCAGCCAGCGGATACCATTCGCCGTGTTCCCAGCAAATGAGATGGGTGAAGATAAAGTCGTGAATGTTGACGAACGCGCGCAGGTATGTCGCATCGCCGGTCATCGCGTATGCGTCAAGAAAGCCGACCAGCGCCTCTGCCTGTTGCCAGAATTCCTTGTTTTGTTCGGTTGGGCCGTATTGCCGGTGTCCTTCGACATACAGCCCGCCATAGTCCCAATCCACACCGTCATGCGCCGTATGGGCAAAGATCGGCAACACCCGCGGGGCGCCTTCCTCGCGCGGAATACCCAGAATATCCAGGCTGTGCAGATATAACCAGGCCAATTCGATGTTATGCCCATATGAGGTGATTTCGGACGGCTTGCCGGTTGGATCGAAGCGGTCCGCGCCCCACAAGGTTCCGAGTTGGATATTCGGGATCGGAGTCCAGTCCGGCTGGAAAATGGAGATGCCGACCCCCGTTTGCGCATCGATCATCCGGTCGAAAATCAGCCCGGTGATATCGAGAAGCGCCTGGCGGTGCCGTGGCTCACCGGTCAACTCATATAACGACGTGAACGCTTCCATCAGGTGCATGTGCACATCGAGCGATTTATGGATCAGTCCGTCATGCCGCACGGCAATCAGGTGAAATTGGCGGTCGAAGTGTTCGTAAAACCCACCGTAACGGATATCGGCGGCACGATCCATCAACAGCGTGAATAGCCGGCAGGCTTCCGCGCGCGAGCGCGTGTCTCCCGTGAGCAGTGCATGCTCGGCCAGCGCATAGATGAGAAACGAATGGCCGTAGATGACTTTCGCGTCGTCAATGGGTCGGCCGTCCTCCGCCGTCATCCACACGTACCCATCATGCTCGGTGTCGCGAAACACGCGGAACAGGTGATCGATGCCACGGTGCACGACCCCGTGGCCATTCGGCCAGTTCCATCCCAACCGCATGGCATGGCTGAGCGTGACAATCGCGCGGCCTTGCGCCAGCATGGCCTTGTCGGTCACCTCGGTGCGACGCCCCTGGGCGTCATAATTCGCCAGAATACCGCCGTGTGCCTTGTCTTCATACCGCTCAGCCCAAAAAGGGATGAGCAAGTTCTGCAAATATGTTGCCGTACGCTGCAGGTAGGTCTCAAGCATAGCGAATTCCTTCCGTTTATGATCCCCGCGCCACCGCCACCGCGTCCTCCGGCGTCGATTCGCCATTCAGGACGACGGTGATGGCGGGGAAATACATGCGCATGGTGGCCAGGTTGGCGTAGACCAGGCCTTTCAGCAGGCCGGGCAGCAGCGGTTCGCCCTGGGTATCGATGTAGGTTTTGTAGCGGATCTCGCCGTCGGTGAAGTCCATTTCAAAATTGCCGTTGGCCATGCCGTAGTTGGCACGGGTGAGCAGCTCGGCGAGGGCCAGGCGGCGCTCGGTGGGGGCGTTGTGCGGGTAGACGGAGTAGAACAGCACCTGCGACATCTCCTCGCGCACATGCACCAGGCACGACCACTCCCCCTTCTCGCTGGCGAACTCCATGCGGAAGATCGGGCGCCCCTCGATGGGCGTCAACTGCCAGTTCAGCTCCATGAAAAACGCGAGGACGATATCGGTCATCTGTGCCATGGTAGTTCCTTGTTTCGAGTTCCTGGTTCCTGGTTGGTTAATTCGCGGGCGGCGGGGAAATGCCTGCTTATGTGGGGAAGGGGGCGTCGGTGCCAGCGCGCGTTGTTTTAATATTTGAAATAACGGCGTGCGTTATTTTAGATTTTAGAGGTGATTGCAGATTAGCGGGGGATGACAGTTTTTTTCGTGCCCCCTGAGGAG
>CAZPYA010000132.1:0-12900 GCA_964590255.1 uncultured bacterium | reverse complement strand
GCCAGTTCGGCGACGTCTCCCAGGAGCCGGTACTCCGGAACTTCGCCCGCTACTATATGCAGCTCATGACGCCGATCGACCCGCGCTGGGGCATCCGCGTGCTGCTGTGCGAGGGCGACACCCGTCCGGGCAGCTCGCCCTTCCCTGGCATCCTCGGCACGCTCTTTCGCGCCAGCGATCCGGAACTAGCGGGCCAACTCATGCAGCTGTGGAACGAAGGCGGCGGCGATCTTAGCAGTGGGATGGGGGTGCCAGACTTGCTGATCATTGACCCGGCGGTGCCGGCCAAACCGTTGCAGATGCGTTCGGAAGTCTATCCAGGGTTCGGTGCCTTCCTGCGGCGCCGCGCGCTGAGCACGCCAGAGGAAGCCTATCTGGCTTTCGTCGGCGGCAATTTCATGATCGATCATGCCAACACCGACCAATTCTCGTTCCACTGGCATGACAAGGGCGTGCCGCTGAGCGTGTTCAACGGCAGCCTGTACCAGCCGATGACCTGTACCGCGCTCTCGCACAATACCATCGCCTGGGATGTGCGTCCCGGCGGCGCCAAGGATCCGGGCAAGGACCAGCCCGGCAACTGGTACCACGACAACAACCAGCCGTATGTGGACCTCGGCGGCGTAACCCCGACGACGCACTACGAGATCGGCTGGGACAAGGAGGGGCAGCCGATCACTGAGACCCGCGGCTTAGTGACCAAGGCGACGGAGTGCAGCGGCGCCTCCTTGCTCGAAGGCCGAGTGAGCATCAAGGCCCTGGTGGAGCAGCCCACGCGCGCCTCGAACTATGAAATCGCCATCGCCTCACAAGCCTGGCCGCCGGCGAAAAAGCTTGATCAGCCCTTCACCTGGACGCGCCGCCTCCTATCCGTCCAGGCCCCGACCGCTGCCGGAATGAACTACCTCGTCATCCGCGACGACTTCGGCGGTTGGGCTGAGCGCACGCCGAATTTCAACTACTGGGCACTAGCCGACGGGGTGACCCTCGGCGACCGCCAGGCGACCTTCACGGGGGGCCTCGGGATCGATACCGATCTGCGTGTGCTGGCACCGGCTAAGGTCACACTGCACCAGGATACGTTCACCAATACCCAGTGCGAGGGCGCAGTGGGTGCGCGGCACCAGCAGAAGTATGGCAAGGGGTTCAGCGAAACCTATGCGCTCTGCCGCATCGAGGGGCAGAAGGGCGAGGGTTTCTTCGTGACCCTCTTCCCGCGGAAAGCTAACGAGCCGGTCGCCGTAATCGAGCCCTGGTCGGGGACAGGCGGGGTGAAGGTCTCCTGGAAAGGCGAGACGCATTACGTCCTGCTTGACACGCAGGTGCGGGAGATCAACGCCGACGGCATTAAGGCGAAGGCCGCCGCGCTGGTGGTGAAAGTGATTGATAAGAAGAATTATGCGATTATCCTGCCGGCTGGCGGCGAGGTGCGCTTTCGCGGGCAGAAATTTCAGTCGTCCGAACCGGTGGAGATTACTGTGACAGCCGGCAAGGCCCGTAAGACGACGGGCACCAATCTGGCTGGCGCGCAGAAATAATCCGGTTCCACTGTCTGTGAGAAAGGTCCGATTATGCGTGAGACCTTCCCAAGGCCCATCGTTACCTTGAGAAGCATGCTTCACAATCTCCAGCGAGTCGCGGCAGACGCGCCTGACAGCACGCCGGTGCCGTTTCAGCTGGAGGAGGACATGCTGGCCATCATGGCTCGCATCATGGCACGGCGAGGCCAAGCCTGGCTGCAGCTCAATAACCCATATTGGGAGAGTCTGCACCTCACGACCGAGGGGATGAGAACCAGATTTAGTAGCGGATTCCGCAACCAACGCGGGACGGCGGCTATTTCATGGCGATGGTGCCGCTGAAACAGGGTGAACCAGCCCCCTCGCTTCGAGATGTTGACCGGTGGTACAGCGCTCCGGATGCTGTTCCCCGATCGCATGGACACCATCCTGCTCTCGAAAGACAACAGCACGGTTGACAGGGATGGGCAGCCACTCCAGGGTACCGCCGTCCCTGTCACCAAGCGAGACAGGAAACGCACGGTGGCAGACTTGACTGCCATGCGGTGATCCTCGTGATGCGATTGGATCGACAGGAGAGAGCATCAAGCACCGAAAATGGGGAGGGCATCCTGTTGATCAACTTGCGAGGTGTCTGCGCATACGCTGCATAGAGTGCGACTTCAGAGTAGCGGGCTTCCTGCTGACGACAGGCTGGGACGGCATCAGCTGTCCCATGGAAAAAGGTGGATGATGAGTATACACAGCCTGCTGATCGTGGTGCTGCTCGGGGTTGCGCTGGCAGCCCATGCCGCGCCGAGAGTGGTGCATGGGACTGAGCAACGTGGAGATCAGGCCCACCTGGGGAATCCGAATGAGCGTTTTCTCGTGCTGGGGCCGCAGGGGTTCACTACCCGGGTGGAGGCGACCCCGGGCAGGGTGCGCGTGCGCGCATGGCTGCGCTTCAACAACCGAGGCGAGGCCTTCCGCCAGACCCCCTATATCCTCACGGTGAACGATGTCTCGAGCAGTCAGACGGTGGATGCGTTTGCCAGCGGTGCTCCCTGCACGGTCGAAATGTTGAACCGTGCTCCTGGGTTGACCATCTCCATCCGCCAGGGCGGCCTGCTCCCGGAAGCGGACGCTGAACTGCGCCGCCTGCGTGTCGCGCACGATCAACAGACGCTGGACCCGGAAGCCGGCTTGGGCACTGACCTCGTGAAGGAGCCTTCTCTGGAGGAGGATCCTGATGCCGCCAAGCGTCCGTTGCCCACTGTCCTGCTGGACCGGATTGAGATCGAGCACATCAGCGGTCCCCTGATCGTCGTCGGCATACGCAGTGACCGCATCACCTACGCCCCCGGCGCCACTGCCAAGGCAACGGTTATCATTGAGAATATCAGCCAAGACGAGCACACAGGCGTCCTCACCGTGGAGTGCACTGAAGGCCTTACCCACCGCATCAGGCTGGAACATGGCCCAATCACCCTCCGCGGCAACGCCACCGTGGAGAAGTCATTCACCCTCCCCGTGGGCCAGGCGCTCTGGGGGCGCGGCATAGAGGCGAACATCGCCATGCCGCAGGGCACGGATCGCGGCGCGCATGCGTTCAGCGTCATGACCCACCCCTGGCAAGTCGCCCTGCATGGACGCGGGACCCCCATGTTCGGCAGCCAGCGGTGGACCGACACAGCGGCAACAGAGCAGGCGCATGCCATTGCCCGCGCAAACATGGCCAGCTATTGTAATATTTACGAAGCCTTCGCCTGGGCCCCGTGCGACTATAGCGAGATGACGCCTGACGATGACGAACCGATCTATTCCGGTCAGACGCAATACACCAAAAAGCGTTCCGCGTTGCAAACCCTGCATCGCGTGTTCAAGGAGTATGGCATCGCATCCATCACCTACGGGAAATCCTGCGCCAGTGGCCTGCCCGGCATGGCATATGCACTGCGGCATCCCGATCAGATGCATGTCTTTAACACCGCAGGATTTGCCCACGAGGCGATCAGCGTCGATATGATCGACCGCATGCTGGAAGGGCACTATCGCCAGCACGGTCGTGATGAAGACTTCTGGCAATATTGGATCAGCGCGTGGACCGCCATTGGCAACATGGACGCCGCCAACGCGGGGGTTGACGAGATCGCCGCGTCGGCGAAGTTGCTGGGCTGGGATGGCGTGCGCTATGACGGCCATTTTAACGCCTGGCGCAATCCCGCCATGTCCGCGCGCGTGGTGAAACACGCCGCAGATCGCCTGCGCCAGCAGATCCCGGGCTTTGCCATAGGCTATAACGTTATTGGGCCCCAGCACAATACTCCGCACGGCGCCTTCCGTGATGCCGAGTTGGCCGCCTGCGCCCATGGGGGCGGGCTGATCATGTCCGAATATTACCGAGGCCTCCTGGGCCCCGTGCGCACGAATATCGAGCATTTGCGTTGGGGCGGTGATGCCACCCGGCTGCACGGCGGCTACTGGCTGGCCATCATCGATGAGCCGTCCGACTGGAACCAGGCCTTGGTGCTCGCCAGCGGCGCGCGCCCGATGGGGGGGAACACTCGCTATCATAAGTTTGCCACCCGCTTCAGCAGCGTGATCTTCGATCCGGCGATGCGCCGCCTGCAAGATCCGGCGAAGGTGATCCGACCGGAAGGCGACCCCGGCTTTCTCTGGGATGCGTTTATTTACGAAAAGGATGTCAGCGAGGACACGGCCGCGCTGATTCTGCAACTGGTGAATGTCTCCGAGCGCTTCACCTTTCATGGCGCCTACCGGCCGCCGACGGGCGTCAACGCACCGCGCGAGCAGGTCATCTTTACTCTCAATTTGCCCGCCGGCTATACCGCCGAGCACGTCTTTGCCTGCGATGACGACCGTACCTTCGTCCCCATGAATGCCACCCTGCAGGGGAACCGTTTGATCGTGCCCCGCGTCTCGACCTGGACGCTCGTGGTGGTGACGTTAAAGAAGGCCACCCCAGCCACCGATCTATTTACGCGGTGCCAGATCCCCATCGCCGTGGACGGGACGCCGGCGATGACGCTGGAAGAGAGCCGTGCGGCGCTGCAAATCGGCCCGGCGCTCGGCCCGGACGCCGCAACAGCCGTGCAGGAAGCGAAAGTACTGATCACGCCGGAACTGTTGGCGAAGATCTTTGCCCAGGGCCCACCGGTCTGCGCCGGGCCGGGTGAATCCGTCTATCATGCCGCGGATTTCACGGCGCACACGGCCGGGGTGGACCGTGGCCTGCCTGGCAAGGGCGGCGCGACGATCACCGTGCACCGCGATGGCATCCCGGATATCCATTACGCGCGTGGCATCTTCAGCCACCTGGATCGCCTTCCTGAAGCATTCGCGCGGGTGAAGGGGGCGCGCGTGACCTCCAGTAGCCTGGATAATGGCGGGGGGGCCTGCGGCGCAACGCTGCGGGCCGAGAATATCGCCTGCCTGACTGATTATCCCACGCCTGAAACCTTGTGCAACATCGATATCCTGGTACTGAACGAGGTGCCGGCCACCGGGCTGACCTGGGCACAGCGCAAAGAACTCCTCTCGTTCGTCGAAAACGGCGGCGCGCTGCTGGTGCTGGGCGGATGGTATGCGCTGTCCAAGGGCGCCTACGAAGGCTCGTTCCTCGAGGAGGCGCTGCCGGTCCGGGTGAAGCAATCGACTTACCTGCGCCGCCTGCGCGGCGCAGACCAGCGCCTCACCGCCACGCCGGAGTTCGCGGCCGTGCTGGGCGGCACGGCCCCGTCGTTCGGCACGAAGGGCGCGGTCGAGTGGACGAGCCATCTACAACCGAAGCCGGGCGCCAAGGTGCTCATGACTGCGGGCGGCACTCCGCTGTTGATCATCGGCACGCACGGCACAGGGCGCGTGGCCGTGTGGGCCGGCTCGCATTCCGGCCAGCCGGAGACCCCCTATTGGCGGCACGCCGCCTGGCCGCAGCTGATGGGCCAGGTGCTGAAGTACCTGGCGGCGGGCGCCGAGGTCGTCTCGCCGCCCCGGGTCGATGAAGAGTTGGAGCAGTGTCGCCGTATCTTACGCGAACCGACCAAACACGCGCCGCACAAACCCTTCCCCGCAGTGCTGCACACCGTACTCCAGGGTGGCACGGATGAGGACGCGATTTTGGTCGCGGAGTATCTGTTAGAGCAACGCCGGGGGATACCGCTCGCAGACTATGACGCGTTGACGAACGCGCTGCTGCCGTATGTGTCCGCTGCGCCGGGGTGGGCATATCTTGCGACGCAGTACCGTGACGACCCTCCCCCCATGCTGGAGCGGCTGGTTGCTGAGATCGTCGCCGTCGCGGGTAAAGGGGTCACCGCCGCGGACGTCTTGAAATGGGGGGACATTGGCGATCTGACCCGTGTCCGGTGCCTGGCCGCCACCCGGGACGCGGCGGCGCTTCCGTTCCTGCGCCGACTGACAACGCGGTTGGATGACCAGGAAGCCCGCTGGACGGAGCTGATTGCCCGCAATGCCCATTCCACCGACAACGTCAAGGACGTCTACAGCACGCATCTGCTGCGCCCGTTCGTGGCGTATGCACGGATGCAATGCAGCGAGCGCACTGAGGAGACGGTCGCGCAATTTTGCCAGGGTGCGCTGGCGCTGCCCTATTATGCCTGGCGACAACGCTGGGTATTGGGGAACGCGTATAGCGCGCTGGGCGAGGCCAACCAGCAGGGCAATCCTGACGGCGTCGCCAATGCACGCGCGCGCATCGCCGCGCAACAGGCCATCATCCGCCAATTGGACGCTGCGGAGCAGCATATGCGTAAACTCTTCCGCCCTGACGTAGTCGGCATGGACGCGCTGGGGCGCCGGGCTGTCGCCCGAGCGCTGGCTGAAACGGACTGCCACAAAGCCATCCCTATGGCGCTGGCGTTCCTTGACGCCTGCTCCCCCGCGGACCTGCAAGCCTTCAATGCCCTCAATGAGGCCACGCTGGAGAGCATCCGCTTCTTTTACCAATCAAAAGTACGGTAGGATTACCGCTGTGCAGCAGTCGCTGCTGGGTCTATACGGCATCGGTGGGTCGAAATGACGGAGGCTATCTTGCAGACACTGTTGAAACATCTGAGGAAAGGCATGACGGTCATCATCCTGCTAGTAGTTCACCAATCTGGATTTGCATACAATAATTTGCCTACGGTATGCTGAGTGCCCCCGGATGGGAGTACCTCAGTATCATGACGAAGAATCGCTTGTATCATGTCACCCTTACCTACGAGGAACGCGCGACGTTATTGGCGTTCCTCAATAAAGGGGAAGCCAAGGGCCGGAATACACGCGGGCGCATATTCTCTTGTTGGCCGATGAGACCGATGCCTCGGATACCGACATCGACGCCCTGTTGCATACGTCCGCGGATACCGTCCAGCGGACCCGCAATAAGTTTATCGAGGGCAACGTGGACGGCGCGCTCAACGAAAAGCGTCGGCCCGGCGCCCGCGTGAAGCTGACCCCTGCGCAGGAGCGGCAGGTCACGCTGTTGGCCTGTGCTGATGCGCCGGAGGGACGGAACACCTGGACTATGCAACTGCTGGCCGATAAAGTAGTGGAAATCCGCATGGTCGAGTCGATCTCGGACGAGACCATCCGCAAAGTGCTAAAAAAATGAGACCAAGCCCTGGCAGCAGGACGCCTACGTCCTGAACGACGGGGGAGCCGACTATGTGGCGCACCTGGAAGATGTCTTGGACCTGTATGCCGAAGCGACCGATCCGCGCCGACCGCGGGTGTGCATCGATGAGCATCCCTATCAGTTGATTCGAGACGTGCGGAAGCCGCTGCCCGCGCAGCCGGGACAGCCCGTCCGCTACGATTATGAGTATAAACGGGAAGGCACCTGTAACCTGTTTGTGGTGTTCTAGCCGGAAGCGGCACTTACAGCGTGAGGTGTTGGTGACCGAACGGCGGACGAAGCAGGACTTCGCCCACCTGCTGAAGCGGCTGGTGGACGAGATGTTCCCCGAGGCTGAAGTCATTCGTCTGGTCACTGATAACTTGAATACGCATAGCAACGCCGCGTTGTATGAGACGTTCTCGCCGGAGGACGCCCGGCGGATCGCCCGGAAACTGGAGTGGCATCCCACTCCGGTTCACGGGAGTTGGCTGAATATGGTCGAAATTGAAATTAGGATTCTGTTGCGCCAATGCCTGAATCGGCGGCTGGCAACCAAGGAACAAGTGCAACACGAATCGACGGTTTGGGCGCGCAAGCGCACGGCCGAACACCGGACGGTCGAGTGGAAGTTTACGACCGCTGAAGCCCGCAATAAACTTCAGCGCATGTATCCCACACGGGCCACCGCATAATCAGATTGGTGAACTACTAGTGCAAATCGGTTAAAAGGTCTTCCACCTTCGGCACACTCGCTTTCCGAAGGTTGCGGTGGAGCAGCACACGCCCACGCGACCCTGCGGGGCGTCATGCCGACCGCAGCGAGCCGTTCTTCATGGGTGAGGGCGGTCGGCGGGCGCCGTCAGGCCGCGCTGCCGAAACGCTTTCGGACTGGCATCGAAGCGCTGCCGAAACCGCTGGGCGAAGTAGGCGCCATTGGTGATGCCGACCGCCTGTGCGATGGCCACGACGGGGAGATTCGTCCGGCGGAGCAGTTGGGCGGCGCGCTCCAGGCGCAGGGCATCCAGGCGTTCATGGATCGTCATGCCGGTATACTGGTGAAAACGCCGGCTCAGGTGCCGGGCGCTCATGGCGACGTGCGTGGCCAGTGCCTCCAGGGTCAGCGGTGCGGTGAGGTGATCGCGCAATAACTCATCGATGCGGGTGACGAGTTGTGGCGTGGTGTCGAGGGAAGGTGGAGCGGGGGTGGGGTCCAGCAGGCCGACCAGCGCCGCATACAGCACCCCCAGATAGCCGTTCGCCCGTCCAGCCCAATCCGGGGCGGCGCGCGCAACCGTCTCGCAGAGCAGCAGCACCGTCCACAGCAACTCGGGATAGACCGGCCAGGCCTGCCGCGTGAGGGTACGCAGGTGATGGTCGAGATCGCAGGACAGCACCAGCCAGTGGCAGGCTTCCGCCTGCGTCTGCCACTGGTGCACGGTGCCGGGAGACAGGAACACCAGGCTGCCGGCCTCCAACGCCTGTGTCTCCCAGGGGGTGATCAGCGAGACCGTCCCCTGCAAGACCAGAAAGCCTTCGTAGAAGCGGTGCGTATGCCGGGAGACCGTGGTGTGCGCCGGCAGCGGGCTGGAACTGACCCAGTGGCACTGCACCATCGCCCCTGGCACGCCCCAGGGGTGCAATACGGCTGAGAGCCGATCACAGAGTGCTTTCAACGCCTGATGACGGTAGGGAAAGGGCGGTGGAGGTGGCAGCATGAACACGTCCTCCCCGAGGGCGAAAAAGATGTCTGTATCCTAGTGAAAAATGTCCGGAACGTCAAGGTTGCGGCAGTCTAGTATGCGGAGGCATCCGCTACAATACACGTCAACGGCACCGGGGAGTGAGGCCGATCGTCGGTCCTCCCTGCCAGGAGATCCGCGTCCGGCAGTTTTTAACACAGTTAGGTACGTTCATGCCCATCGAGCAGATGACTGGCGCAGCACCCATGTTATCGCGGCCATCGCCCACAGCGAGCGAGGCGGCGAAGCTCCGCGCCTTGCCGTGGAGCATGGGCTTCAGTGCGCTGAGCAGTTCGGTGTTCGGTGCCTGGACCGTCTTCGGCTCGGTCTTTCTCCTGTATCTGCAGGCACTGGGATTGCTCAAGGCCCAGATTGGCATCTTACTATCCCTGTTCCCGTTTTGCGGGGTGCTGGCGCCGCTGGTCGCGCCGCAGCTGGCGCGGTGGGGGCTCAAGCGCGTCTGCGTGATCGCCTACACCGGACGCCACGCGGTGATCGGCCTGCTGCTCCTGCTGCCGTGGGTGCAGGCGACGTATGGGCGCGCGGCGACGCTGGGTTTCGTGGCTGGCGTCATCCTCATCTTTGCCGTGGTGCGGGCTGTAGCGGAGACCGCCGTCTATCCCTGGACACAGGAATTCGTGCCGGACCGCGTGCGCGGACGGTATGGCGCGCTCTCGACCATCTTCGGTACCCTGGCCGGGATCGGCGCGCTGGCCATCGCCGGGTATGTCATCGGGCACGGCAGCGGCGTGGGCCGGTTCCTGTGGCTGCAGGGCGCCGGCTGCCTGGCGGGGTTGATCGGCACCAGCTTCCTGCTCCGCGTACCCGGCGGCGCTCCCGTCGCACGTCCGCGGGCGAGTGCTGCCCACTGGGGTGAGATGCGCGAGGCACTGCGTGACCGCAATTTCCGGCGGTTCCTCGCAGGCATGGCGGGCTACGGCCTCGGGGCAGGAATGATGGCGGCCTTCATGCCGCTACTGCTGGTGGAGAAGGTCGGGGTGGCGCCGGGCACGGTCGTCTGGCTCGACAACGCCGCGCTGCTGGGCGGCGTGCTCATCAGCCTGCCATGTGGCTGGCTGGCAGATCGCTTCGGCAGCCGCACAGTGCTGATGCCCGGCTTGACGCTCAGCCTGGGGGTGATTGGTTTCTGGTGTGTCATGCTGGCGCTGGGCAAGGCGTCCCTGCTCGGGGTGCCGGCGCTGGCGGCACTGGGCCTGCTGGGCGGCATCGCCAGTAATGCCATCGCACTCGGATATGGCCGACTGCTGTTCACCGGCGTGGTGCCACCCGAGAAAAGCGTGGCCTATATGGCGGTCTTTTACGCGTGGGTTGGCCTGACCGGCGGCCTGGCGCCGTTGCTGGCCGGCGGCATCCTCTCCGCGGCCATGCGGCTGTCGGGCGCCGGCGCGGGACCGCTGGCGGACGGCTACACCCTCCTCTTCCTATGCAGTCTCCTTCCCGCCGCGCTGGGCTGGGTTTGCTTTGTCAATACCCGCCCGGACGGCACCCACCGCACACGTGATTTACTCACGCAACTCGCACCGCGCATGGCATGGTGGCGCTAAACGAACCACGCATGAACATGAATGACGACAACAGGAAGGAGCAGAATATGCAACAGGAAATTTCTTCGGTGCTCATGTCGGACGGCACGGTGACGCTGACGGAACTTGGCGATGCGGTCATCACCGAAGACGGTTGGTATACGGACACGCTCCATCGCGGCGAGGATGGGCTGCTCCTCGCGCACGGCGGGAGCTGGCGGCGGGACTGGAGTGCGGCAGAGCCCTGGTGGCGGGCGTCTACGGATGGCGGTGTCACCTGGCAGCCATATGTGAAGACAGACGACCGAGACCATACCCGGATTCGGCCCAACTTGTGCCGACGTCGAGATGGCTCGGTGATTGGCTGGGCGGGGGCGTGGGATTTGCAGGCGGCCTACCAGGGGCGCCCGGGACAGCCGATTGCGCAATCAGTCGTGCGCGCCGCCTCGTTCGAGGCGCTGGTTCAGGGACAGGGAACCACCATGGAGGCGCCAGTGAGCCTCCCGTACATGGTCCCGCTGATGGGCGATGACCTCAGCCAGCCGCCGGCCTACACCCCGGCGATCTGGGGGAAGCTGGTAGAGGCGGATCATGGCTATCTGATTCAGGCGGCCTATCCCCGGCTGGCGTATGACAACGCGCCGCGCCTCTGGGCGGAGCAGAAAGCCCCCGCCTACAAATACCGCACCTGCGTGATCTATTCCCAGGACGATGGTGCGAGCTGGCGCTACCTGGCCACCGTGGCTTCGCCAGAGCAGTACCCGTTGCCCGCGTTGAGCGAGGGGTATTGCGAGCCGGATTTGCTACACTTCGGCGACGGTCGTCTGCTCTGCGTGATGCGCACTGGCGGTAATATTGGGACTTTAATGGACCGCTGCACCGCATTGGTAGCCAGTCGGTCTGCAGATGGCGGACTCACCTGGAGCACACCCGAACCGATCTCTGCCTATGGGGTGGCCCCCATGTTGCTGCAAATGCAGAGCGGGTTGGTGGTCTGTCTCTCCGGTCGGCCCGGCTTCTTCCTGCTCTTCAGCGCCGACGAAGGCAATACCTGGTCACCCCCGTACTGGCTGTGCGAATCGCCCGGACCATGGCACCAGAGCGCCAGCGGCTACGGGCAGTTGATCGAGTTGGAGCCCAGCCTGCTTGGCATTGCTTACGACGACTATGTCGGCGAGGGTGACGACGCCCGCATGGTGACGAAATTCCGGCGATACCGGGTTGAGACGACGACAGAAGGGATGTAACCGTCATGGCAACAAGCAAACTGGAATCCCAAGTGTCGCGAGCGGCCCAAACGGTTGATGTGCGCCTCTGCGAGCGGCAGGTGCTGTTCGTCGCCCCTGACAACGACGGCACGCGCCAGTGGGGGGTCTATGGCTGCCCCGATATGCACCGCGCCGAGGACGGCAGCATCGTGGTGTATGACGGCGGCCATATGGATTCCTATGACGCGGAGGCGGGCGCCAAAGCGCTGGCCGTCTGCTTCCGCTCCCGCGACAACGGCCTCACCTGGGCGCCGTTCGAGCGGAAGACGCAGACGTCCACGGCCGAACAACGCGAGGGCTATGGCGCGCCCAACAAGTGGTTCCCGTTGGCCGACGGCGCGCGGGTGCAGTTCGCGCCGAAAGGTCCGCCGGCCGATCTGAACGCGCTGGGGGTCACGACGCGGGCGATGATCGTCTCGGCCAATGAATACGGTCTGGTGGGAATCTACCGCGCGGCGGACATCCCGCTGGCGGCGCGGACCTTCACCGTGCGCTATCAGCCGGCCGGCGCGGACGCGCCCCAGTCGGCCGACGCGGTCTTCGACCTCCCGGACTGGCATCTCGGCGCGACCCTCAAGGCGAAGACCGGCGCGGCCGTCTGGCCGGACGTGACGCCCACTTTCACCCCGCTCGGAGCCGGCAATACCGGGCTCTATCATGGCGCCACCGGTCAGGAAGCGCTGGTCGAGGCGCCTGACGGCGCCTGGATCTCGGCCATCATGCACTGCGTGCCTACCGAACGCAACGCCGGATATTTCTGCGAACTGCACTGCATCGCCTCCACCGACCGCGGCAAAACCTGGCGGGCGCGCGGCGTCATCGTCGGCCGCGCGGGAACCACTTTTGGGGTGACGGAAGAGTTCTCCCTGATTCGGTTGGGCGGCGAGTTGGTGTGTGTGGTCCGCATGGATCAGGCCTCAGTATACGACGCGCACCGCTATACGATGCTCGCGCGCTCTGCCGACAACGGCTTCACCTGGTCCGCGGCTGAGCCAGTCGCTTCGTCCAGCGTCACCCCGCACCTGGTCAAGCTGGCGAACGGCGTGGTGGTCCTCGTCTTCGGCCGGCCCGGTGTGCACGTGCAGTTCTCCAGCGACGGTTGCCGCTCATGGGAGGCGCTGACCAGCCTGATCGGCAAGACCGCTGTGGAGGAAGTGGCCGCCGGCCGCGACCTCATGGACGCCATGTACGGCGACACGGTCAGCTACA
>CAZPYA010000131.1:4689-13308 GCA_964590255.1 uncultured bacterium | reverse complement strand
CTTGCCCCACCGTTCTATTCCTCCTCACTCTGGTAACAGATTTTGCGCGCACCCCATCGCACTCATCGTATCGGTCGCCGTTCCACGTCAATCCCTGCACTGGCTCCGCGAGGCTACCGATATTATGGATACATCACCTGCCCATACCATGCTCCTCACGACCACCTGCCATACCCGAACGGTTATCGGCAGAAGAGACATGTATGAACTGTATGCGCAGTTGTCTTCCGTCGATGGCTCTGTGATCCTCAATAACATTCCATTAATGGCAACAGATCAATGGAGTGACATGCGAGTTCCTACCGTAAATGCCGCCCCTGTCACGGTTTATTACGATGAGACGAATTTACGCCGACCTATCGTTATCCAGACTGCGACAACCGTGTATTGCATGGAACAACGCGGCACTTTCCCACCCGAGTATCCGAAAGTGCGTTCAGAGCACCCCCTAACCATTGATGTCTATCCTGAATGGGAAAATCGGGTGGTCTTCAACAAACATGTTGATGGGTAATAGCCCGTTAAGCTTTCCTTATTTTTAGGAGTTGTAGCTGGGATAGTTGTCTCGAGTCGTCACATTACACGATGGTTTGATGGGCAGTGCTGGGACTGAAGACCCGGCTGCAGGGCGCCTGCGCGCCGGCTGTCCGCCTACGCGGACAGATGGAATAGGGAAAGATGACGATGCGCTTTCCCGTCCAATATACGCTGTGACGACCGATAGCAGATAATGTGGAGTGCGGCGCTTACACAACCCGCCCGTTCACACGTTCACGCTCTCCAGCCAGGTTTCCGCGATGAGCCAGTGGCCCTGGGCGTTGGGATGGTAGCCGTCGTATGACCAGTACTCCGCCGGCGCGCGCTCGCATGCCCGGGTGAATACGTCATAGAGCGGCACATACACCGCGTCGAATTCATCGGCCAACGCCTTGACGAATTCCGCCTGCGCGGCGATGTCGGCCACGCCGCGTTTGGTGGGGTTGTTCACGTTGAGCAGGAAGGGCGAGCACAGCACCAGTCGAACCGCCGGGAGGGCCTGACGGGTGTCGTGCAGCAGGTCGCGATAGATGCGGGCATACTGGTCCAGCGGCAGCGCCGCCACCTCATTGAAGGGGTCGGCGTCGTTCACCCCGACCAGGATGCTCAGCAGATCCGGTGTGAGCGCCAGGCAATCCGGCTGCCAGCGTCCTTGCAGATCGCGAATGCCTTGACCCGATATGCCACGGTTGTGAAAAATCAAGTGGTCATCCGGCCGCGTCGCCAGCAACCGGGCGGAGATTAGCATGGCATAGCCGGCGCCCAATTGGTAGGCATTATTCATTTCGTCCGGCATGCGGAACGCATTGGTGATCGAGTCACCTTGAAAAAGGATGGTTGTTGATGTTTTCAGCATAATTTTCCTGTGAGCAGAGCTTGAGATGTATGAGGTCAGGCACTTTACCTGTGACTTACGCCTGATCCCCCAGTGTTTCAGCCATGGTCGACATCGCTGGTACAACTCTATTATTCAACATGTTGAGATTCCACGCAAGTGCATCGAAAACCTGCCGGATATATGGAGTCGGCGATGAGCCGATGTAGATATTGGAGGCGGTGAGCAGCAGGATGGTTCTCATGGCGCGGTAATGACGTCTCCTTCGCGGAAGATTGACAGGATAACCTCCGCCGCGCCATGGCGCTCGCGGTCATGCACTGCAAAAATCGTGCCGTCGGCGGCGAGGGCGGCGTCAGGATAGCTCAGTTGCGCGCGGTCGTCCAGCAACAGCGGGGCGCTCCACGCGCGCCCTTCGTCATCGGAGAGCTGCGCGGTGATGCCGGTGCGGGCGTCGGGTTCGGCATTATTGAGGAGCAACCAGCAGCCGGAGGACAGCGCGCGGAGGTAGAAGCGCGAGCCGGGGTTGGGGATGCCGGAAGAGTAGCCGGCGCTCCAGGTGCGGCCGCGGTCGGCAGAATCGCTCATCCAGATGGCGCCGGCGCCCGTGCGGATATACATCGCCAGGCTGCCGTCGCGGCGTTCGACGATCATGTTTTCCAGCGCCCACGCCGGCGCCTCCACCGCGCCGCACAGCTCCCAACTCTCCCCTTGATCGGTGGAGATGCCCACGCCTTGCAGGTTCTCGCCGGTCCACCAGGTGTGCGGATCCTGTCGGCTCCAGGTGACGGGCATCAGCCACTCGCCGGTGGTCAGCACCGTCGGCTTATTCATGCGCGCGCAGAAAGGCACGTCGTAACCGAGCCGCCGGGGCTTCGACCACTCTGGCGAAGCGGCGTCGGGGTTGGCGCAGCAGCGGGCGTAGATGCCGTGCACGCCAGTGACATTGTTGCCCTGGTTGTAGATGAGCCACAGCACGCCGCGCGGATCGAGCCACAGCGTGGGGTCGTAGGTGCGGTGGTTGTCGGCGGGCCAGGTCATGCGCGCCGGGGGGGTGAACGCGCGGCCGCCGTCGTCGCTGGCGCACAGCCACACCTGGTTGTCGGGGTGCGGCTCTTTGTCGCCGCCGGAAAACCACGTCACGTAGAGCCGTCCGCCGGACGTGACCTCGACGCCGGGGATGCCCAGCCACTGCTCGCCGATGCCGGCGGCCGTCGCCACCACGATCTGCGTCTTCATTTCGGCCTCACTTGATAGCGGATGATGGTCTTCTGCGCCTTCGCGTCCAGCTTTGTCAGATACTCTTCCTCGTGCGGCCCGGCGAAAGTTAAGCCCTGCTCGGCGATGAAGGCGTGCAGCCGCGCCACTGTCGGACCTTCCTCGCTAAACGGCCCCAGGTGCAGGATTTGCGCCACAGTGCCATACGCCCACCGCTCGATGCGCACCTCGACACCTGGCACCTTCTGCACCAATTCCGTCACGTCGTCGGGAATGGGCAGCGCCCAGTAGGCGGTCCACGCGTCTTTCGGCTTCTCGTGGGCATCCGGCCAGCGCGCGCGCAGCGCTTCGACTTTGAACTCGCCGGCGCCGGCCTTCTTCCGCGCGAACTTCAACGTATAGACGGCACCGTAGAGCGCCGGCATCACCGCCGCCGCGACGTCGTTCGGATCGCCGACGGTGGTGACGACGGCCATGGCGCGCACGGGGAGGTCGAGGATGTGCGGATCGGTTTGCTTCGGGGGCATCAATAACTCCGAATCAGTGAGGAAGTGTCAATTACAGGCGTTCCCATTCATCTCGTGTGATCGATGCCTGCCGAAGAATGCGGATTAAGAGCTCTTTTCCGATATCGCCCTGGTGAGGGTTTGGGATGCGAACAGAAAAAGTGCCACGAAGCATGAATTGATGCTTCCCTCCAGAAAACGGGCCATCAAAACCGAATCGTTTCAGGTTGCGAATCAACGCATCTCGGCTGATCGATCCAAACGGAGGCATCAGGCAACTTCCTTGATCGTCAGCTCGATACCATCAACGGAAGGCAGCGAGAATTGGCGCGAAATGCGGAACAGCAACCACTCTTCGAGTACTTCTTCCAGTTCTTCACGGCAGGCTTCCAGGGTGTCGGCATTGGCATAGACTCCCTGGAAACCCGGTATTTCACCATAAAAGGTGCCGTCATCCGATAAGATTTCGTAATGCGCGCGATGCATGGCAGCCTGGAGATACTTTGTCAGCATATTCGTATTCCTTGAGCAGAACTGCCTGTATTATACCGCATATTCGCCACCCGGCACACCTCAGCGCATTCACGACACGCTCACAGCCCACGAATTAATGCGTGATGCTACCGGGCAGGTGAAGCGGTCGGGGTAGAGCAGCTTCTCGGTGGCGGTGTCGCAGGTGATCAGCCCCTGCTCGGCGAGTTGGGTGATCGCTTTGTCACGGGTTTGCATGCCGTCCTTGCCGCCTGTCTCCAACAGGCCGTAAATTTTCTCGATGCGCTGCTCGCGCACGACATTGCGCACGGCCGGGGTGGCGGTAAGCACCTCGACCGCCGGCACGCGGCCGCGACCGGCGCGCGGCAGCAGCACCTGCGACAGCACTCCGAGCAGCACATCGGCGAGTTGCAGGCGCGCCTGGGTCTGCTGCGCGGCGGGAAAGACGTCAATGATGCGCTGGATGGCCTGCGCGGTGTCCGGCGCATGCATCGTCGCCAGCACCAGGTGGCCGGTCTCAGCGGCGGTGAGGGCGATGCCGATGGTTTCGAAGTCGCGAATCTCGCTCACCACGATGACGTTCGGATCCTGGCGCAGCGCGTTGTGCAGCGCGCTGGAAAACGAGGGGGTATCTACCGTCACCTCGCGCTGTTTAATGAAGCTTTTTTTGTTTTGGAACAGGTATTCGATCGGATCCTCGATGGTTATGATCAACCGCTCCGCCTGGGTATTGATATGCTCGACCATCGACAGCAGCGTGGTGGTCTTGCCCATGCCCACCGGACCGGTGATGAGCACCAGGCCGTGCGGGCGCATCGCCAGGTCGGCGGCGATAGAGGGGATGCCCAACTCGCGCAACGTGGGCACATGCGGATTCATCCGGCGGAAGGACGCCTCGATGCTGCCGCGCTGGCGGTGGATATTCACCCGGAAGCGGTCCATGCCCGGAAATCCCACCGCGAAGTTGACATCCAGCGTGGCATGAAAGGTCTCCCGCTGGTCGGGCGCCATCAACTCGATGAGCGCGTCCGACAATTCCGCCTCCGTGAGCGGCAGAAATGGCGACCGCTGCAGCCGGCCATCAATGCGCACCACCGGCGGCTCACCGGCGATCAGGTGCAGGTCAGACGCCTGCATCTCGCTGCAGGAACACAGGTATTCACGGATATCCATGGCGTCCTCCTTTGCCAGTTAACCAAGCGATGAATCATTATACATGATAATCATTAGCTTATGCAACAAGTTATAAATGATATTTCCAAATGACGTGCGTTGTCACCCACCCCCGCTTGGGGTATGATGTCACCGAGATGCCATCACCACCGTTCACACTGGTTACGCCGCCAGGATTTCAGCGCTACGATTGCGTGGGGTGCGGCGCGTGTTGCCGGGGGCGGTTTGCCATCGGCGTCACCGTGGAAGAGCGGAAGCGCATCGTGGCGCAGGGGTGGGATAGCGACCCGGCGCTGGCGGGAAAGACGCTCTTCCTGCCGCACGGCGACCGTTATGTGACCGCGTACGACGAGCATGGCGCGTGCGTCTTTCTCGACGAACGCGGGCTGTGCCGCATCCACGCGAAATACGGGGAGCCGGCGAAGCCGCTGGCCTGCCGTCTCTACCCTTTCCGCTTCATCCCGCAGGGGAACAAGGTGCATGCGGACATCCGCTACGACTGCGCCGAGGTGGCGTGCAACCGCGGCCGCGCGCTGCCCGAGCACGCGCCGGCCATGCGCGAGCTATTGGCGCTGGCGCTTCCCGCGGAGGCGGCCGCGCTCCCCCCGCCGCCATTGTTTGGTCGCGTGCAACTCGGCTGGGGATACCTCACCCGCATCGTCGATGCGGTGGACGGCCTGCTGTGCGCCGAATCGCTCGACCTCACCCGGCGCATCACCGGCTGCATCAACCTCGCCGCGCTGCTGCGCAACCCGCGCCTCACCGAGCTGGACGAGCCGGACTTTGCCGAACTGCTGCGCAAGGTGTCGACGAAGGTGCTGGACGGCGCGCGAACCGACGCGCTGGCGCGCAAGGCGCCGCCGGGCATGGCGCGGGTGGCCTTCCGGCAGTTGCTGGGCGTCTACGCCCGCGCCGACCACCGCGGCCGGCCGCCCAGCCTGCTGCACCGCATCAACGTCTCGCTGCGCATGCTCGCGGGCCGGGGCCTGGTGCCGGCGACGCGCCCCGATCTGCCCGCCGTGCCCTTTTCCACGCTGGAGGCCTCCTTTGGCCTCCCCGACGGCGATGCGGCGGAGCCGTTGCTGCGCTGCCTGCGCATGCGGCTGCTGAGCCTGGGGTTCTTCGGTGTCGGCTTTTACGGCCGCGACGTGTTGGACGGGCTGGACGCCCTACTCTTCACCTACCCGCTGCAGCTCTGGTTTGCCCGCCTCTTCGCCGCCGGCGACGGTCGCACATCGCTCACCCGCGCCGACACCGAGCGCGCCATCGAGCTGGTCGACCACCAGCACGGCGTCTCCCCCATCCTCAACCTTCCGACTGAGCGCACCCGCCTCCGCTTCCTCTGCGAGCGGACGATGCTGCGAGCGCTGGTGGTGTGGTACGGGGCGTAAGCGTATTTATCCTCATACTCGTGCTCGAAAGCCCATCGTCGATACCCAGGCATACGACTTATCTGGAGGGCGAGACTCTGTCGAGTCGCGAGCGTAGCCATCTTTGTCCATTATTGACATACGCATGACCGTGAACCCGCTCAACAGTATGTAGATAGATATATCCGGCCCATACGCTCGCGGCTCGACAGAGTCTCACCCTCCATATCTGTGGTGTCTTGCGGATAGTCGCTGGATGGTCAAGGACGAGGATAGAACACCGGAAGGAACCCCCTCCCCTCGCGCCGAACTGTTTACCCCGCGTTAGAGAGGAGTTTCCGTGAACGTTCAGATCGTGGTATTGCCGGGTGATGGCATTGGGCCGGAGGTGACGGCGGAGGGCGTGCGCGTGCTGCAGGCGGTGGGCGCGCGGTTCGGGCATGCATTTACGATGACCGAGGCGTTGATCGGCGGGTGCGCTATCGACGCGACGGGCACGGCGCTGCCGGCGGAGACGCTGGCGGCGTGCCGCATGGCCGACGCCGTCCTGCTGGGTGCGGTGGGCGGGCCGCAATGGGATAACCCCAACGCGCTGGTGCGCCCAGAGCAGGGGCTGCTGGCTATTCGCAAGGAACTCGATCTGTTCGCCAACCTGCGCCCGGTGTCGGTACACCCGCGTCTCATCGCCGCCTCGCCGCTGCGCCCGGAGCGGCTGGACGGCGTCGACATGATCGTGGTGCGCGAGTTGACCGGCGGCATCTACTTCGGCGAGCGCGGCCGCAAGCAACTGGCCGGCGGCGAGGAATATGTCTTCGATACACTGGCCTACTCTGAACGCGAGGTAGCGCGGCTGGTGCGCGTTGCGGCGCATCTCGCCCGCGCGCGCCGCGGCAAGCTCACCTCGGTGGACAAGGCGAACGTATTGGAAACCTCGCGCCTGTGGCGGCGCGTGGCCGCGCGCGTGGTGGCGGAGGAGTTCCCAGACATCCAGTTGGAACACATCCTCGTCGACGCCTGCGCCATGCACCTGTTGCGCCGCCCCGCCGATTTCGACGTCATCATGACGGAGAATATGTTCGGCGACATCCTCACCGATGAGGCGTCGATGCTCGCGGGCTCCATGGGCTTGCTGCCCTCGGCCTCGCTGGGCGCCGACACCGGCGGCCCCACGCGCATGGGCCTCTACGAGCCGATCCACGGCTCGGCGCCGGACATCGCCGGCAAGGGCATCGCCAACCCGCTGGCCACCATCCTCAGCGCCGCCATGCTGCTGCGCTACTCGCTACACCTGGAGGCGGAAGCCCGCGCCGTGGAAGCGGCGGTGGAGGCCGCGGTGGAAGCCGGCTTCGTCACCGGTGACATTGCTGCGCCGGGCGAGACGCCGCGCACCACCGCCGAGGTGGGCGCCGCCGTGGCGGAGCGTGTATAACCGATGACACCGATGTGGCGCGCGCTGTTGACGGCATGGCTGACGATGACGGTAGCGCATCTCGCGGGTTGCGGCGGACGGGCGCTGTCGCTGGTGCCGCTGGGCGAGGCGGAGCCACCGACGCAACCCTACACCGCCCAACTCACCGTCGACGGCGCGGCGCGTACGGCGCTGGTCTACCCGCCGACGGCGCGGGCGGTCGCGCCGCCGCTGCTGCTGGCGTTCCACGGCTTCACCGGCAATGCTGACGGCATGGCGTCGATGACGCGCTTTCACGAGCGCTGGCCGGAGGCGCTGGTAGTCTACCCGCAGGGGCTGGACGTGGTGAAGCCCAGCATCAACTTCTGGGCGCCCGGCTGGCCTGATTACCCCGGTAAATATGACGACCGCGATGTGCATTTCATCGATGCCCTACTCGACCAACTCATTGCCATACATCACGTCGACCCGACGCGCGTGTATGCCACCGGCTTTTCCAACGGCGCCACTTTCACTTATCTGCTCTACACCCAGCGGCCGACGCGCTTCGCCGCCTTCGCCGGCGCCTCCGGCCCGGCCACCTTTCTGGAGCAAGCCGCCGTGCCGCGCCCACTGCTGACCATCAATGGCGACGGCGATGTTTACGTACCGCCGGCGCTAGCCGCCACCATGCGCGCCGAGTGGCTGCGCGCCAACCGCTGTGACCCCGATACCCTCCCCTGGACGCAGGACGCCGCTTATACCCTCTATCCACCCGCCGATGGCGGCCAGCCGCTCGTTTGGCGGCAGCACGCCTCCGGCCACACATGGATTCCCGGCGCCACCGACGCGATGGTCGCGTTCTTCCGCGAGCACTAATTTCTTTACACGCCGCCCCCTGGCAGGTATAGTTACCGTATTCTTACAGCGGAGCGCGTCGATGCCAACGTCACGTCGAATCACCTCCATCATCCTCGCCGCAGGCAAGGGCACCCGCATGCAGGCGCCCAACACCCACAAGGTGTGCCTGCCGGTGGCCGGCAAGCCGGTCATCGTGCGCTCGCTGGAAACCTACCTGCATGCCGGCATCGCCAGCCACCT
>CAZPYA010000131.1:0-4679 GCA_964590255.1 uncultured bacterium | reverse complement strand
CTGCTGGTGGTGGGGCAGCAGGCTGAGCAGGTGATGCGCACCGCTTCCGCCGTGCCCGCGCAGGTGTTCTGCGTTTTTCAGACCGAGCAGCGCGGCACCGGCCACGCCACGCGCATCGCCGCCAACCTGCTGGAAGCGCAGGATTACGCCGGCGACATCATGATCGTCGCCGGTGACAAGGTGCTGGAGGAGACGATCGTCCAGCGGCTCATCGACACCTTTTACGCGCAGGACTGCGACCTGGCCTTCACGGTGGGCGCCGTGGATAGCTTTCCCGGCTCCGGACGGGTGGTCGTCGACGAGGACGGCGGCATCATCGGCAACGTGGAAACCTTCGACATCGCGCGCATGCGCCTGCTCATCACCCTGCGCGCACAGGTGACCGAGCGCCCGCTGTCGCCCGGCGAGGCCGAGCGGCTGGCGATGGCCTACTTCAAGCGCGAGGACAAGGCTGCCACCGCGCTGGGGGCGATCTGGGAGGCGATCAAGCTGCAGCGACCCATCGACCGCGCACTGCTCGAACGCAACTGCACCGACGCCGACTACACCTTGCGCATCAACGGCCACAGCTACCCACCCGAATACCTGGAGCGCGTGCGCTACGCCAACCTTTCCGTCTATCTCTTCAAAGGCCCGGCGCTGTTCCGCGCGCTGCGCCGCCTGGGGGCTGACAACGCGCAGAACGAGGAATACCTCACCGATGTCATCGGCATCCTCGCCGCGGAAGGCGCGCGGGTAGAGATGGTGCCGCTGCGCTACCCGGAAGAGGCGATGGCCTTCAACACCCCGGAAGAGCTGCGGGATATCGAGCACTATTACGGCACGCGCCGCACAACGGCGGTGACGCACTGGCGGGCGCGACAGCGCCGGGTGAGCGAGTGGCTGCGCCTGTTGGACTCCGGCGACCGCGCGGTGACCGCAGCGCTGGAGGCCATCTACGGCGAAGGCCGGCCGGCCATCGAGGTGAAACGCCAGCACCTGCTGCACCTGCTAGCCGCCTACCGCGAGCGCTTTGGCGACGAGGAAGTACTCATCACCCGCGCTCCCAGCCGCGTGAACCTGATGGGCCGCCACGTGGACCACCAGGGCGGCATGAACAACCACATGGCCATCGACCGCGACGTCTTCATCGTCGCCGGTCGGCGGGATGACCGGCAGATACACCTGGCCAACCTCGATGCCCACCACTTTGCCGAACGCGCCGTCGACCTGGACGAGATCATGACCGGCTACACCGGTCAGCCGTGGCTGGACTTCGTGAACAACCCCGCCGTGCTGGCACGCGCGGAAGCCGCCCGCGGCGACTGGAGCCAGTATGTCATCGCCCCGTTGGCGCGGCTGGCGGCGGAGTTCCCCGGACGGCCGCTGACCGGCATGAACCTGATGGTCGGCGGCAATGTGCCCATTGCCAGCGGACTGTCCTCCTCCTCGACCATCGTGGTGGCGACGATGGAGGCAGCGGTCTTCCTCAACCGGCTGGACATCGCCCCCGAGCGCTTCGTGGAGTTGTGCGGCGAGGGCGAGTGGTACGTGGGCACCCGCGGCGGCGCCGGCGACCACGGCGCCATGAAGTTCGCCCGTCGCGGCAGCCTGGTGCAGCTCGGATTCTTCCCCTTCCAGTTCCACGCCACCGTGCCCTTTCCCGAAGGCTACGTGCTGCTGGTATGCAATTCCGACCTGCACGCGCGAAAAACGGAAGAGGCGAAGGACACGTTCAACCACCGGGTCGCCTGCTACCAGATCGGGCGCGAGCTGTTCCGCCGCGAGTTCCCGCAATTTGCGGACCGCATCACCCACCTGCGCGATATTGATCCCACCCATCTGGGGGTGAGCTACCCGGAGTTCATGGAAATGCTGGCCCGCCTACCGCTGCAGATCGACCGCGCGGCAATCGAACAGCGGCTGGACGCAGAGTTCTGCCGGCGCGTCTTTGCCGGGCACGACGCGCGGCTGCACCAGTACCCGGTGCGCGCGGTGGTGCTCTACGGCCTGGCGGAAATCGCCCGCAGCCGCGGCACCGCCGAGGTGCTGGGGCGTGGCCATGCCGACGAATTCGGCCGCTGGATGAACCGCTCACACGATGGCGACCGCGTGGTACAGTGGGTCGACGCGTCCCCCACCCCCTTCGTGGTGGACTGCGGCGATGCCGCGCTGCAGGCGCTGGCGGACGCCGCCCGCGCCGGCGACGAGCGCGCCGCGCTGCACCGTCAGATCGGCGCCTACGCCTGCAGCATCCCGCAAATCGACCGCATGGTGGATATCGCGCTGGCGGTGGACGGCGTGGCCGGAGCGCAAATCGCCGGCGCCGGGCTGGGCGGCTGCATTATGGTGCTGGTAAAGCAGGAGGCCGCCGACTACCTGGCCACGCTGCTGACCACCCGGTATTACGATCCCAACAACCTGGAACCGGAAATTTATACGTGTTATCCCACGGCGGGCAGCGGGGTATTCGCGGTATAAGTAGGTGAATGGTGACAGTCACGAATTACGGCCGTATACTTACTCGCTCACTCGGCCTGGACGCGCGTAATTCGTCACAGTCACTATTTATCAGGAATGCAGATCGTAAGGGACCTGATCATCAGCCTCTCTACACACGTAGCAACATGGCGTGATGATGATGGCACCAGCGCTATCGCGCGGACCCCTCCCCCGCCCCCTCCCCTAGCAGGAGAGGGGAGCTATCTCGTGAAAGCAACTATACAGATATGCGGACCGGTATAATCAGCCGACAGAGATTGATTTACTGATTACTGACAACTGGTTACTTCTTACTTTTCCTCTGCGCCCTCCGTGTCTCTGTGGTTATCCCTTAACGGCGGGCAAATCTCGCCGCATTCCAGCGATTCCCACCCCAGTTCGTCGCGGAGGCGGAGGAGGGCGTGGTCTTTGCCTTTGCACTCGGCCATCACGTCGACGGTGAGGGTGTTGAGTTGGGCGGCGAAGGCGAGGAACTCGTCCTTGTTGAGCCAGTAGGCGTGGGCGCCGGCGCGTTTGTCCGGGTCCTGGCTGCTGAAGTGCACCTTGGGCGGGCCGTCGGCGGGCTGCCAGGTCTGCGCCACCTCGGCCATGATCTCCGCCACCGGGCGCTGTGCCCAGGCGCCGGGCAGGGCGTGGTGGTGCAACCAGTCGAAGACCATCGGCGTGCCCAGCGCGCGGCAGACGGGCAGCAGGTCCTGCGCGCTGAATATTTTATCATCGTTTTCCAGCACCAGCCGGGCGCGGACGTTGTCGGGAATGCGCTCCCAGGTGCGCATCAACCGCCCCAGCGCCGCGGGGCGGTCGGGTTTGCCGCTGCCGCCGTGGATGACGATCTTATGCATGGGCGGCAGGCCCATGGTGTCCAGCACGCGGCAGGTGCCGGCGACATCGGCCAGCGCCGCCTCTACCACCGTGGGGTTCTCCGAATTCAGCACGGTATACTGGCCGGGGTGCATGCTCACCCGCAGGCAGTTTGCCATCACGAACTCGCCGCTCTCGCGCAGCAGCGGGCCGAATTCCTCCCACCACGCCAGCGTATTGACCGGGTGCGAGACGAAGGGGACGATGCCCTGGTTGATGCGGAACATGCACAGCCGATTGGCGCGGTTGTACCGCAGAATCGCCAACAGATCAGTGAGATTCGCCTGAATCAACTCACGCAGCCGCTCGGGCGTCGCGTTCGCCAGCCGCGTCGTCCGCGTAATGGACCGCTCCGGCAGCCCCAGGCAGATGCCTGCGTATCCGATGGCGCGGATCATGTCCCTCCTCGCCGTTGGCTTTCGGCTTTCGGCTTTCGGCTTTTCAGTATGTTTGCTCCGCCTTACCCCTACCTTATCCCTACCTTACCCCCCTGCAAACACAATGCAAAAAGAGGGGTAAGAAAACTCGTGCGATTATCTTACCCGCGTCTTACCCTTGCTTCTGTGAGAAATGCGCATAACGACGGTTAAGACAACCAATGTGATTGTTTCCTGCAGTTTCCCTGGCCCCGGCTTGACGGGTTTTTGAAAAAACCGGGGCCAAGGGTACTTATGCGATTGTATTATACCAGTATACATCCATTTCCAGCCGTTAATGCTCTTTGACAAATAAATATCGCTATGTTTAGCAGATGCGGCGATTGAAATCCCCACCTGCCGGGCCTGTCGGCCGGTTGTCCGCCTACGCGGACAAATTCTGTGGAAGCAGGATGACGCCGTGACGCATGATCAGCGCGGCACAGGCCTCGCATCCCTCGACATAGCAATATTCATTTGTCAAAGAGCATCAACGGCTGGCTAGAATCAGTCGTCCCTACGGGACTCGGCGATTCATCATAGTGTCACCGTAGGGGCGGCTGGGACAGCCGCGCTCCGACAGTTTCGTTAGCATAGCAGATCTAGCGGTTTATGTCAAGCATATGTTTGTATCACAGGGATCCGGGAGGGGCGGTATGGTGAGGAATAATAGGTGACAGTGGAGGCTGTCACCTATTTGCCGCATCGTGCTGGGACTGATACTCTTTGATTCATAGATGCCGTATTGCTTTCCTGTACCACCAGTTGAAACTGGTGGCAAAGCAAATTGGGACACACGTAGCGACGTAGCGTGGTCATGCGGTACGGGAATGGTCGCGCGGACCCCTCCCCCGGCCCCTCCCCTTCAGGCTCATCGTGACCCACAAGTGCGCGTTCCCCCTCGAGGGGTCGGGTTGGTTC
>CAZPYA010000130.1:0-13623 GCA_964590255.1 uncultured bacterium | reverse complement strand
GCTGCTCGCTGATGGCAGCGCTCACCCGCGCCACCGCCGACGACATGTATGATTTTGCCAGTGTAACCACGAAACTGAAAGCGAAAACGCCGGCCGGCGCGCTGACCAAAGGCGAGGTATTGGCCGCCTACACCGACGGCGCAGCGAAAATCGATACACTGGCCACCGCGCTGGAAACGCGCATGAAAGCGAAGGGCCAGGGGCCCGCCTTCCAGGTTATCGCCGAGCGGCTGGGCTGGAGCTATCATGTCACCGGGCATATCGTGAGCAATAAGCTGGCGATGCAAGGGGTGAAGGTCTCCTCAATCCTGAAAGTCACGCAGAACGGCAGCACCACCACCTACACCGCCTCGAGCGCTACCACTGACGCCAGCGGCATCTACCACCTGCCCCGCGCCTTCTTCGGCAACGCCTGGCTGCGCATTGAATACGGCGGCCAGAGCTACGAGATGCCGTATACCGTCGACCGCACGCAATCCACCATCGTCACCCAGACGATTCCAGATATTGACATTGACTTCGACATCCGGCCATTCATCACCGCGGTGACGCCGGACACGGCCCTGGCCGACGAAGTGGTCACGATTACCGGCGGCAATTTTGGCGCCACGCAACCGGCCGGCACGAAGCTCATGCTTTTCGTGCCGGGCACTCTGAACAACAATATTGAACCGGAAATTCTCACATGGTCAAACAACACCATCACTATCCGCGCGCCGCGCGCCGTCGACAGTCCGGTACAGGTGACGATTTCCAATATGCAAAATAATCGAAACAACCTTTGGCTCTACCTCGGCGACGGCTCCACCTGGCTCAATAAGATGAAACAGTTCAAAGATATTCGCGTCGCCTATGTGCATAACCCGATCTCACCCTTCGAGAATCTCAACGGCTATTCGGACGTCATCGGCCTCTCGATGCCATACATGGCGGTCGCCCACCCTGATTGTCCCGTCATCCGCAATCTCACCTGGAACGGCGCCGCCTTCACCGGCACCTGGCGCTTCAGCAACTATTACCTCACCGATCCCGACTTCGGCAAAATGGGCCCGGTATCGGAAGAGATCACCATCACCGGCACGCTGGATCCGGTGCGTCGCCGGCTCATCAACATCACGGCGGACATGCATCAGGTGAGCCATATCTATCTGAATCACGACGACGGCACGCCCAATACCTTGACCGTGCAATTGAAGTTGAAAGAGCTGTCCGGCTCGATCAATGAAGGCCAGCGTTATGCGGCCTTCGGTATATATCAATCCATGCAGTCCGGCTACCCCCCGACGCCGGTGTCGGTGGATAATGTTGTGTCGTATCACTACGTGCGGACTGGTGACAACCCGATTGAGTTTTTCACGAACGACTACAACCTCGGGAACATCTGGGAGTCGCGGAACCAGATGTATGTGATTTTTGACAATATGTAAGGGAGCTTTCGCCTTGCGTTACACTATCACAACCTTCCTGACCGTGCTGTTCGGCATCCTGTTCCTTCCTGGCTGCGGCGGCGGACACCGCCCCGGCCCGGTAGTCGCGCCGTATGTCCCCATTCCCATTGTCGCCGGTACGCCGGTGGCGCACGCCCTGACTGGCGCGGCGGGGCAGACGATCGCCACCGGCCTCGCCAGCGCGGTGCTGGTGCTGCCCGACGGCGCCGCGGGCGAGTTGACGATAGCCCCTATCACCAGTGGACCGGCGTATCCGTTTGCCGGCGCATCGGGGATGCAGATCACCATGCCGGCCGGCGCGCATGTGCAGGTGCGGGTGACGGTGCCGGCAGGGCAGGCCGCACATTGCTATGTGTTTGGCGCGTTGGCCGGCTGCATTGACGACAGCAACGTGCCGCGCACCGCTCGCTGGGTGCCGATCACCGACGGCACGCTTGCTGACGGTGTCGCCACCTTCGATCTGCCTACCGACCCGCAATCGCGCTTGGATCGCACCACCGGCGACATCGTCATCGGCATCACGCCGCTGAAGCCCGACCGCATCACGGTCATCGAGCAGCGGATGCGCGGCTACATCGCCACGGCCCTGGCCACGCTGCCCGCCACCCAGCGCGACGCGGCGATGGCGCAGTACGAAGGGGCCATGGTCCCCTCGTTCGGCGAATCATCCGAGCGCGAAGGCAGCTACTACACCGGCTTCGGTTGGTATTTTCCCGATCGGGTCGTGCCGTATTTCGGCATGCGCCTGTCCTCCAGCGCGGATATCATGCAGCACGAGGTGGGACACTACCTTAACCATCTGCTAGCGGGCAGCGCGGGATTCCGCCCGATCCTCAACCTGGCGCCGGACGAAAACCATGCCATCGGATCGATCTACGGCGGGCGCACCACCATTACCGAGGAATACGCCTATTACGTGCAGTACCTGCTGGGCGACATGGTGAACGGCGGCAAGCCGGATACCGGGTATTGGCTCGCGTCACAACTGCGGAAAACGCCGTCGCAGATCGATTACCCCAGCGTCGAAGGCTTTGGCTGCTCGCTGATGGCGGCGCTGACCCGCGCCACCGCCGACGACATGTATGATTTCGCCAGCGGGACCACGAAACTGAAAACGAATACACCGGCCGGCGCGCTGACCAAAGGCGAGGTATTGGCCGCCTACGCCGACGGCGCGTCGAAAATCGACACGCTGGCCACCGCGCTGGAAACGCGCATGAAAGCGAAGGGCCAGGGGCCCGCCTTCCAGGTGATTGCTGAACGGTTGGGATGGAGTTATCGCGCTACCGGGCATGTATTGAGCGATAAGCTACCGGCGCAGGGAGTGAAGGTGACGCCAATTCTGAAAGTCACACGGAATAACGTCACTACCACTTACACATGCACCACTGCCACCACCGACGCCAGCGGCATCTACCATCTTCCCCGCGCCTTCTTCGGCAACGCCTGGTTGCGCATCGAATACGGCAGCCAGAGCTACGAGATGCCGTATACCGTCGACCGCACGAAATCCACCATCGTCACCCAGACGATTCCCGACATCACCTTGGGCGCCGGCGCCGTCCCCACCCTCAATCCGCTGACGCCCGACACCGCCATGCCTGGCGAGGTCATCACCATCACGGGATCGAATTTCGGCGCGGCGAAGCCGCTCAATGCCGGTGTGATGTTCTACCAATACGGGATAAACGCGACGCCGTCGACGACGACCAGTTGGACTAATACCGCCATTCAAGTGACCGTGCCGGCGACAATGGACGGCCCCACGAAAATCCAAGTGATGATCGGTGATACCGCATCCAACGAAATCTGGATTTACTGCGGAGATGGGCAGGCGTGGTTGACGGCCTTGAAAACGTATAACATCATTTCCATTCAAGCGCCGCACGAGCAGTTGCCGTATTTCCTCGCCAGCGCCTCTGCCGGAAGATACAACGAGATCACGTTGGAAAAGGCGTCGAGTTACGTCGACTGGCAATGGCCCAATTTCGCGCGCAACCTGACCTGGAACGGCAACAGCTTCAGCGGGAGCCTGACGGCGGACGGCTCCTGGCCCAATTACGCCTACTGTAAAGAAACGCTTACCATCTCAGGTACCGTTGACCCGGTACGTTGGCGGTTGACCGAATTCACCGCCGATCTGTACGAAGAGGATACCGCGACGCAGCAGACACTCCTCATGCACATGGAACTGCAAAATGTCGAAGGCAGCAATGGCATGGGTGTCAATGCTACATCAGTCTTGTTCATGAATGATTTCGGCGGTGGTCCGCTCGATCCGAACATCGACCGTCCGTTGGTCGCGTATCATTATCTCAAGCAAGAGCGCCGTATGGTCGACGGCACGCCCACACTGGTAACCCTCGACGAACACAATCTCACTGATTCACGGTTTCGCCCACTGATGGTCGCTTTCCGCCGGACACCGACAGCCGCTTTGAGCCGATCCCGCGCGAACAGCACGGCGAACCCAATATCTCAATTACGGAAAAGCAGGTAATTGATAACTAATATAAGTTTGTAATCGATGTCGGGTGGGGAGTAGTCTACATAGAATCTGTTTCGGAGGTGATGATCATGCGAACCCTCGAAGCATGGTATCAGCAGGCGTCGCCCTATGTGTTGAGCATCATGCGCATCGTTGTGGCGCTGCTGTTTATGCAGCACGGCGGGCAGAAGATCCTCGGCTTCCCGCCCGGCGGGCATGGCACGCCCCCGGCGTTCTCGCTCATCTGGGTGGCGGGGATGCTGGAACTCGTCGGCGGCGGTCTGCTGGCGCTGGGCGTCTTCACGCGGCCGGTATCGTTCGTGCTCTCGGGCATGATGGCGGTGGCCTACTTCAAGGCGCACGCCGTGCGCGGCTTTTTCCCTGTCGTCAACGGCGGTGAGCTGGCGGTGCTGTACTGCTTCGTCTTTCTCTACCTCTGGTTCGCCGGCGCGGGGCCAGTCAGCATCGACTGGCTCTGTCGCCGCAAAGCGCCGAAACCGGCGGTAGGCGAAGCGACGACGCCACCACCGCCATATCGAAGTACCGAGACATAACCCTCACCGTCATGCGGTTTGTCATACGCCCGCCACGTCCAGCACGAGGCGGGCGGTTTTTTCGACAACCCTACCCTCGCCCAGGCTGGCGCGGATGGCGGTAAACGCCTCCACCTGCGCGCGGCGGGCAGGGGTGTCAGTGAGCAGCGGCGCCAGCGCCGTGGCCAGCGCCGCCGGGGTGGCGTCATACTGCAGCAATTCCGGCACCACCGGGGCGTCGGCGAGGATATTGGGCAGGGAGAAATGCCCGATCCGCCCGCGCAACAGCAGCAGATATTGCAGGTACGCGGCGAGGGATGCCCGATAGGCGACGACCATCGGCACCCCGACACAGGCGACCTCCAGCGTGGCGGTGCCGGAGGTGACCAGCGCGGCGTCGGCGGCTTGCAGGCGGTCGTAATCCATGCCCGCCAGATAGCGCACGTCGAGGCCGGCGGGCACCGCCGCGCGCACGGCGTCCTCGCCCAGACTGGGGGCGACAGACACCAGCACCCGCGGGGCAGGCTGCAGTGCGCGCGCCGCCCGCAGGAAGACGGGCAGCAGGTGCCGCAGCTCGGCGCGGCGGCTGCCGGGGATCACGGCTACCGTCGGTCGCGCGTCATCCAGGCCCAATTCGCGGCGGGCGGCGTCGCGGGTCATCGTCAGCGTGCAGTAGTCGCGGATGGGATGTCCCACCCACTCGGCGCGGACGCCGACGGCGCGCAGCGTCTCGGCGGACCAGGGAAAGGGGGTGGCGACGGCGTCAACGAGCTGCGGCAGGTCGCCCGCGCGCCGGGTGCGCGACCAGCAGCCGGGCGGGATATAATACACCGTGGGGATGCCGAGGTGGCGAATGTTGCGCAGCAGGCGCACGTTGAAGGCGCCGAAGTCGATGGCTACCAGCACGTCCGGGCGCTCCGCGCGCAGCCGGCGCTCCAGCCGCGCCTTCTGCACCAGCAGCATCGGCACCTTGCCCAGCGCCTCAGGGATGCCTATCGCCCCCCAGTGCTCGCTGCGCGCCACCAGTGCGACTCACGCGTCGGCCATATGCGGGCCGCCGGCGCCGCTCAGGCGGCAGCCGGGCGCCAGCGCGCGCAGCGCCGTCGCCAGGCGGGCGCCGTGCAGATCGCCGGAGGGTTCGCCGGTGAGCAGAAAGACATGCATGGGGCGGAAGCTCAATCGTCGGGAATGGCGTCAGTGTTCGCGGGCGGGGTGGGTGCGGGCTCCGGCGTTTCAGCGGGCGGGGCCGGCGTCTCCACCGCGGGGGTGGGCGTAGTCGGCGAGGTGGTGGTCGGCGCCGATTCCGCCGGGCGGGCACGCCGGCGGCGCGGACGGTCGGTACCGGGCACGGATTCCACCTTCGGAATATCCTCGTCCTTCACGCCTTCGGTCCACACCGGCGAGTCTTCATCGCGGGCGACCGCCTTCGCTTCATCCGGGGTGAGGATGCGGATGGGCGTGGGACGGCTGTCATGTACCTCGGACGGCTGCAACTTGGTGGCGAGCACGAAGCGGCCCAGGCCATACCCGGCGCCGCCCATCGCCACCATGCCGATGAGCACCAGCAGCGTCGCGACCATGCCGTTCATGCGCCGCGGTCGGGGTGCCGCCAGGATTTTGCTCCGTCTGCGTTCCATAGGTTCTAGTATACCCGGTATTGGCGCGGAATGCACGAAGCGAATGCTAACGTGCCGTTCATGTCTGCATACGGCAACGGTCTGCATCCGCCTCTATCATCTGCGGGGTAATGCGGTGACAGCCAGCCATTTTCAATCGTCTTGGTCGAGAATGGCGGCAGTCACCGCATGACTGAGCCTTTGCGGCTGACCAGGGCACATGACCCACTAATGCTTCGGTGTTAGCACGGCCACGCCGTTGACGAGGGTGGCGGTGGCGCCGCGCTGGGCGGCGAAGGCCTGCAGGGCATCCAGCGGACGGGTGGGATTTACGGTGAGGGTCGTGGCCATGCCCTGGGTGAGGGATAGCGGGCAGAAGACGGGGGTGCCGGCGGCGCCGGCCCACTGCCGCAGCGCGTCGAGCACCGACGGGGTTTTGTCGGCCGCGATGGCTGTGACCGGGCTTTTCGCCGGGGCGTAGAAGAAAAAGCCCACCGACGCATCCCGTACCTGCACGGTGAGGGTAACCGGCATGCCCGCGACGGCGGCATACGTGATGGTGGACTCGGGCGGCGTCACCGGGTAGTTGCGCGCGGTGCCACCGGCGGTGACCAGCAGTGTGCCGGCCTCACGCACGACGACTTGCAGCCGCAGCTTGCCGTCCGCCCAGGCGAGCTGGATGGTGGCCGGCTGCTCGCGGAGAGCTTCCAGCGATACTGCCGGCGGAGCGGTGGTGGAGTTCGGCGCTTCCATGGCCCGGGCGCTCATGGCGCTTTTAGCCTGGATTTCCGGGTGATCGCCGGGGGCGGCGCTTTGCGGACCGCGCAGGCGACCTGGATTCGCCTGATCGCCTTGCAGCAGCGCGCGGATATCCGCGGTGGCGGCGTCGCCGTCGGCTTTGGCCGTGCCCGCGCCGGCAGTGACCGTCACCTCGCCGACTATGATGCTCTTGTTGCCGGATCGTTCCGGCTTCAGCGGGTCGGCGGCGCGATCCGGCGTGGTGAGTTTGTGCGTGTCCGGCCGGGGGGTGGGGGGCCGCGGGACGACGCGGCCGCCCCCGCCGCGGGTGCCGTCTGGCTTGCTGAAGGGATCGTCGACCTTCTCGGTGAGTTTATATTTTGCCGGTTTTGGGTTGTCGACCGCGGGCAGCGTGCGGCCGGCGCCCGTGACGCCGTCGGCGGACTTCATAGTCGCGGCGCCCGTGGTGTTGCCTTGCTCATCCATGACCGTCCCTTCCGCTTCTTCCGGCGTGACCGGCGCGGTGGTGGGCCGCTGCGCGAGCTGTTCGCGGGTATGCGACTGCCATATGGGGGTGACGACGGCGGCGGCCAGCGCGACGGCGAGGCCGGCGGCGGCGACCCAGGCTGGGCGCGTCCACAGCGGGCGCACCGGACGGCGCAGGCGGACGCGCACGCCTTCCACCAGCGCGTCGGGGACGGGCGGCGCGGGCAGGGCGTGCAGCGTGTCGACCAGCGCGCGCGTCATTTCGAGGCCGGCGGCGCAGCGCGGGCAAGTGTGCAGATGCGCCTCCACCACCCGCCGGGTGTCGTCCGGCAGGGTGTTCTCCAGGTACGCGCTATAAAACTCGTCAACGTGTCGGCGTGGCATGATTTGTAAATCTCAATTACTCGGACTGCCACCGAGCGCGAAAAGTTCCCGCTGATCCTGCAATTTTTCGCGCAGCAGGTTGCGGGCGCGATTGAGGCGCGATTTGACGGTGCCGACGTTCTGCCGCAGGATGTCGGCGATCTCCTGGTAGCTGCACCCCTGCAGGTCGTAGAGCACCAGCACCATGCGGAAATGCTCGGGCAGGGTGGTGATGGCCTGCTGTACGGCCTGCTGGCGTTCGCGGCGCAGGGCGGCGTCCTCGGGGCTTTCGCCGCCGGGCAACGCTTCCGCGCGCGAGTCGTCATCGTCGTTTTCGCGTTCGGTGAAGGGCTGCGGGCGGCGGCGGCGGCGCTTCAACTCGTCATAACAGGCGTTGGTGACGATGCGGTACAGCCAGGTGGAGAAGGCGGCCTCGCCCTTGTAGCGGGGCAGCGCGTGGTAGACGCGAATGAATGATTCCTGGGCGATGTCCTGCGCGTCGTCGGGGTTGTCCACCAGCCGGTAGGCCAGGGAATAGACTCGCGGACTGTATAACTCGACCAGGCGATCAAAGGCCACCGCGTCGCCTTGCGCGGCGCGGCGGATCAACAGTTCTTCATGCTGGGCCGATTGGGCCATGGAGGCCAATGCTTGCATCCGTCCCCGTAATACGGAATTCCGCGCGCGTCGGGAAACTCCTGTCTGGCACGCGAGTCATCAAGGAGGATACCTAGGAATGGGGATGGTCAATGATTGAGGATTGATAAGGGGAACTGAACCTTGATTTGAAGGAGTTGATGATTTTTTTGATTGGGGTCGGATGGGACTGATAAATGGTACTGTGGGATGTGGGATGATTGTGCAGGACTTTCTCGCGATGGCGCGAAGGTAGGCTTCAATATCGCCGTGGCTTGAAAGGGATCCCGTATGCGGATTACGATCATCGGGTGTGCGCTCCTGCTGCTTGCGCTTGTTGCTGTTGCCGGGGAGCAGCGGTATACGCTGCGCGATTACCTGAAGGTAGCGTGGGCGGATGAAATGGTGACATTTCCGTTCAGCGCGCCGAAAGGGGCGTGCCTGCGGGAGACGGTGACGCTGACCGGACCGCGGGGGCCGGTGGCGGTGCAGTTGACACAGGTGGAGCGCTGGCCGAACACGGCGTTTGTCAAAACGGCGCGGGTGGCGTTTGTGGCGGATCTGGCGCCGCTGGCGACGGACGTCTATACATTACGATATGGCGGCGTCTCGACGAAGGTGGCCATGCCGGCGACGGATCTGCGTATTCAGCCGGGCGCGGATGCCATCGAGTTGGCGAATGCGCACTTTGGCGTGCGTCTGTTGCTGGGGGAGCAGACATATGACCTGCCCGCGGTGGCATCGGCGGTGCCCGGCCCGGTGGCGGCGATGCGGCTGGCGGACGGCACATGGTTCGGCGGCAGCAGCCTGTATGGCGCGCGGAAGATTCGCCGGTACAGCGCGAAGATGGTCGAGAACGGGCCGGTGCTGGGGCGGATGCAAATTCGCTATGCGTATGAAGACGGCGCGGTGATGGAGATTGCCGTGCAACTGGCGGCGCGCAACCGCCGGGCGACGTGGGAGATGCACTGCACGCCGCCGCGAGTGATGACGAAAGAGGAACGGGACGCCTATGAGCGCGACGTGGCGGGGAACAGCGGCTGGCTGTGGACGATGAACCACGGACTGGAGCACCTGTCGCTGCAGACGCTGGTCTATCAGTCGTATACGCTGCGCTGGGGCGAGATCAAGCACGACAAATACACCAATCTCGTCCGCGACCTGCAAGATTTCGATCTGACACGGGAAAAGCCCGGACCGCTGCTGTCGCTGCTGGCGTGGGCGGGGTGGTGGAATCAGCAGCAGCAGTCCTGGTTCAACTTCTCGACGCCGGAGAAAGGGGTCATTCTCGGCATCTCCAGCCTGTATCCCGAGCGCTGGGAGGAGCCGGGCATCCCCGGCGGGGCATGGAATGACCGCAAGTGGCTGAAGCTGAATAAGGCAGAGGACGGCGCCATCGCCTTCACCATCAGCGCGGCGCTGGGCGACCGCTACTGGGCGTTCGGCGGCCCGTATGAGAAACCGCAATGGGCGCGCTGGGAGGCCTTTCCCAACGGCTGTCCCACCGGCGTGTGGCCGCTGGATCGGGTGAAAGAGCTGGTGCTGGACTGGCCGGGCGACGCGGGTTCGCACCCGCGCGTCTTCTTTAACAAAAAAGATCTGGCGCGCATCCAGGCGCAGCCGGTGGATGGCCAGCGACTGGACGACCTACTGAGCTACACCCAGGTGTATAAATACGTCGATACGCCGACCTATCGCGATCCCAACGCCGTGCTGGCGTACCTGCTCACTAATTCGCCGGCGGTGGCGAAGAAGGTGTGGCTGGTGGAGCGCCTGCGCACCTACCTGGGACAGTTGGGCAATTTTGACCGCATGCGGCAATCCAGCCAGTTATCGAGCATGTATGACGCGCTGATCGACAGCGACATCATCACCCCGGAGGAGCGAACGGTGTTTCGCGCGCAGATGGCCTACCTCGCCTATGTGTGCGGCGACCCGAGCAACTGGTCGTGGGAGCGGGGTTTCGCCAGCGGCAACCAGAACATGACGGTGGCGCACGTGCTGAACCAGGGGCTGATGGCGGCGACGATACCCGACCACCCGATGGCGAAGACGTGGTCGGCTCCGGCGCTGGCGATGATGGAGGAGTGGCTGAACACCAGCGTGGGCCCGAACGGCGAGTGGCCGGAAAGCATTGCGAACTACGCGGAAGTGAGCGCGGCGATGCTGGTCGTCTACGCGGTGGCGGCGAAAAACGCCGGCATCAAGGATTACGTCAACGATCCGCGACTGCAACGGCTGATGTTGTACCTGACGAAGAGCTACACCCCGCCCGACCCACGGCCATTCGCGGAGCGGACGACGGCGCTCATCGGCACGCCGCCGTCGGGACGCGGGCCGGCATACCACCAGAGCGGACTCTCCGGGATGATGGCGAAGGCGCTGGCGACGGAGAACCCGGCGTTTTCGCGTATCATGCAGTGGCACTGGCTGCGCGGCGGGCAGTCCACCGGGTACCTGAGCGACCGGATGAGCGGGCTGGAGCAATTGTATATGGACCCGGCGCTGCCGGCAGCGGCGCCCGACTGGGGCAGCGAGCGCTTCCCGTGGATGGGCGCGCTGCTGCGGTTGGGCGTGGGCACCCCGCAGGAATATTACGCCGATTTCATCCTCGAACCAAAGGGCTATACGTGCTACTACGCGGAGAGCGGCGGCTTTGCGGGCATCTGGGCGAAGGGGGCGCCGATTGCGGTGCGCTTCGCCGGGCATGGGTATGCCGAGCGCGAGGAGTTGCTGATCAGCCTGGTGCTGCCGGCGCGCGAGGTGGGCACGCTGGATAGCCGCAAGGCGCGCTTCATGCACAGTGGGCCCATGGCGATGACCGCGTTCGCGCCGCTGGCGCGGCAGGACTACCTGGCGGCGACGATTCGCGCGGAGAAGCCAGTGGCGCTGTGGCACCCCGACCAGACGCATACCGATGTGTTACCGAAATGGCCGGCGGCGCCGGTCGTGGGGAAGCCGCCGGTGGATTGGACGCGGCAGGTGCTCTTCGTGAAAGACCGCGAGGCGCGCGGGACGAGTTACTTCGTCTTCCGCGACACGGTGCGCGGCGGGCAGCCGACAATGTGGCAGTTCTGGACGCTCTCCGAGAAGATCGGCACGCCGGAGGAGGCGAAGGACGCCGCCGCCTTCCTCGCCGACAAGCCCGGCAACGCGCCACGGGACGCGCGCGAACTGAAGGGGAACCGCTTCACGGCAGTCGGGCAGTGCGGCGTGGACGTGGAATACTACGTCGCCGCGCCAGTAGACACCCCACGGCATACGCTGCGCTGGGGACACAGCTACTACGGGAAATACAGCGAATACCAGGACCTGCTGCACCTGCAGTTGCCTGGCGACGGAGCGTATTTCGTGGCGCTCTTCCCGCGGCTGCGCGGCGAGGCGGCGCCGGCGTTCAGCACGCTGGGCGGCGGCACGGTGATGAAGGTGAAAGGCGCCTTCGGCGCCGATTACATCTTCATGGCGGATGCGGAGGCGACCGCCGACGCCGAGGGGATCGCCTTCCGCGGCCGCGCCGGCAGCGTGCAGGACCGGCCCAGCGGTCTGGTGCTGTCGTTGGCCGCCGCCGGCGAGATCCGCCATCCGAAGGGGTATCGACTGGCCTCCGCCGGCCCCGTCAGCCTGCGCGCTGGACAGGCGCTCACCATTGAGGTATCCGCCGGCGAGGCCGCTCGCACGGTGACGTTCGCCGCGCCGGGCACATGGACGCTGGCGACATCGACGCCGGGGGTGACGCTGGCGCAGGTACCCGCGCGGAGAACGACGCGACGGTGGCACTCTGCCGGGCGTTAGAGATCGATCTCTTCGCGCTCTTCATCATCGACCCTGCCTGGCGCGATGCGGAGTTCAGACGCCTGGTCGTTTATCTGCGGCAGCAGCAACTGCCCTTCGCCACCTTCGGCACCCTCACCCCCTTTCCGGGCACGGCGCTGGATGACGGGCGTGTGCGGGGGGTACCGCTACGCGCGACGGCCTGGTGGCGCTACGATCTGCTCCGTTTGCACACGACGCCGGCGCTGCCGCGCTGGCGCTATTACCTCTGGTTGTATTGCCTGTACCTACTGCCAGGTCTGTCGCCGGCCACCCTGCGAATGATGCTGCGCCGTTACGGGCTTTGGGAAACACTGCGTTTGCTCACATTGAGCGCGGTGACCGGAACGGAATTCATGCTGAAATTGCTGTTCTGGAGGTGATCGATGCTTCGTGCCGTCATCTGGGATTTCTGGGCGCCGCGATATGAGCGGCTCTACGCCCAGTATTTCGCCCTCGCACCAACCCGCCGGTTGGTGCTGGCCCACCTGCGCGCGCATAGCGTGCAGCCAGTCCGCATTCTCGACCTGGGCTGTGGCGTCGGACAGTTAGCCCGTGAACTGAGTGCGGCATACCCGCATGCCCGGATCACCGCCATCGACCCCTCGCCGGCAATGATCAACCATGCCAGGGACAACTACGCCCATCCGGCGATCGAGTTCCTCCAGGGCACCCTCGACGACCTGCCGGCCGAGGTCACGTTCGATCTCGCCATCAGCACCCACGCCTTCCCCTACCTTGCCGACAAGCCCGGTGCGCTGAGCCGCCTCTACGCCATGCTCACCCCCGGCGGCCGCCTCCTCATCGTTCAGGGTAACACCGAAAATCTCTACGACCACCTCTTTTTCCTCTTCGTCAAACTCACGGTGAGCCGATCCGAGTACCTGCCGACTCGCGCGCTGACTGAGCTGCTCACCGCGGCAGGATTCACCTCCGGCACCATCACCCCGCTTCCATGTGCCTGCTTCATCCCATCCATTTCACTGGTTGAAGGATTGCGGTGAGCGATTGATGCGACATGCGCATTTGCTACCTGCGGGGTGAAGAACGGAAGGGCATCCCATCATCAAGTGCATACAGATAGCGATAGAGGCGGACATCGAGACGTCATACTGGGACGCGGTCATTGACCATGCTCTGGACATACGTCGACAACATCTCCGATGAATAGGTGTTATCATTGACCGCGTCGGTAATGACGCGGTGGTGAATACCTCTACTTCATGTTGGGGTTACGACGGGCCATGTGGCGTTTCACGCCGCGATTTTGGGCAGAGGTTGTTGGTTTTTTTCGCGCGTTGCTTACAAGTCGTAAGCGCTACCCCTGGGCGGGTAGTGGTGAAAGAGACACTGCAGATAGTGTTGGAGGCGACGCCCGGAGTTGAACCGGGTTACGAGGTTTTGCAGACCTCTGCCTAACCGTTCGGCCACGTCGCCTCGGAGACAATGATGGAGCGGGAGACGGGATTCGAACCCGCGACATTCAGCTTGGGAAGCTGACGCTC
>CAZPYA010000129.1:0-13831 GCA_964590255.1 uncultured bacterium | reverse complement strand
AGCACGGCGTATTCGGCCCGCACCCGTTCGCCTTCCACCGCACGACGGGCTTCGGCGACAGCAACTGGACGGATATCATCTCCGAACTGCGGCGCGGCGGTTTCCAGGGCAGCATCGACATCGAAGGCTGGCACGACCCCGTCTACCGCGGTGAGTTGGAGATGACCGGCCAGGTACACGGGTTGAACTACCTGAAAGGCTGCCGGAGCAGCTTTGTGGCGAACCCGGCGTAAAGAGGTTTCACGCCCCCTCCCCCCTGCCCCCCTCTCCCCGAGGAGAGGGGGGTATTTTCGTTTGGTGGGGATTGACGACAGGCGGCCAATAGTGCGGGAGACGAGTGCATAGTTCGGCCCTCATCCCCCAGTCCTCCCGAGGGTATTGCGGGATTTGCATTTTCCCCGCTCCGTCTCGTTTCTTCGGGATCACCGCTTCGCGTCGATTGCACCGCGCATGGGAAGGTGAGCATCCAGCAAGATAACCGGAGACGATGTGCACATCGCACTGGCAGCAAAACGGCACCTGCACATTTCCGGGAAAAATGGGTATACTCTCGCCACGGGCGGGCAAGCGTGTCCGCCGGGGGTGACATCGCCTGCCGGATGGCCGCGGGATTCGGAGCCGCAATAACCAATGGATCATTTAGCCGAATTGGAAAGCGCCAGCATTTATATCGTCCGTGAGGCCTATGCCCGATACAAGAACATCGGCCTGCTGTGGTCGATGGGCAAGGATTCGACCGCGCTGCTGTGGATGTGCCGCAAGGCGTTTTACGGCGAGATCCCCTTTCCGGTGATCCACATCGACACGGGCTACAAATTCCCCGAGATGTATGCGTTCCGCGACCAGTTGGCACGAGAATGGGGACTAGACCTGCGCGTGGCGCGCAATGAGACCGCCATCGCCGCGGGGATGGGGCCGCACGCCGGCGCGAAGCTGGACTGCTGCCACCAGTTGAAGACCCAGGCACTGAAGGACTACCTGGCCGGCGCGCGCCTGTCGGCGATCTTGTTAGCGATCCGCCGCGACGAACACGGCATCCGCGCGAAGGAGCGCTACTTCTCGCCGCGCGACGCCGACTTTACCTGGCGTTACCAGGAGCAGCCGCCCGAGCTATGGGACCAGTGGAAGTCTTCGACCGCCGGCGCCGACCACGTGCGGGTGCACCCGATGCTACACATGACCGAGCTGGACATCTGGCGCTACATCCAGCGCGAAGGCATCCCGGTGAACGGGCTGTATTTCACACGCGAAGGCCAGCGCTACCGTAGCCTGGGCTGCGCGTGTTGCTGCGCCCCCAGCGCGTCGGAGGCGGCAACTCTCGACGCGATCATCGCCGAGTTAGAAATCACTACGGTGTCCGAGCGCTCGTTCCGCGCGCAGGACAAAGAAGACGCCTACACCATGCAGAAGCTGCGTTCGCTGGGCTACATGTAACGGAGCATTCCGATGGCCGCAACCGAATTCTTCAAAGTTGTCATCGTCGGGCACATCGACCATGGGAAGTCGACGCTCATCGGGCGCCTGCTCCATGACACGGGCTCGATTCCGCCGGACCGGCTGGAGACAATCCGGCAGGCCTGCGCAGAGGCCGGGCTACCCTTCGAGTTCGCGTATATCACCGACCAGATTCGCGAGGAGCGACTGCAGGGGATCACGATGGATACCACGCAGATATTCTTCAACTCCGCGCGTCGTGACTACGTGATTATCGACGCCCCTGGTCACCGCGAATTCCTGAAGCACATGATTACCGGCGCCTCGCAGGCGGAAGGCGCCATGCTGGTGATCGACGCTCGCGAGGGAGTGCAGGAGCAGACGCGGCGACACGCCTGCCTGCTGGCGTTTCTCGGCCTGCGCCAGCCGGTGATCCTCGTCAACAAGATGGACCTGGTCGCGTACCGCGAGGAGGTTTACACGGCTATTGCCGCCGAGATGGCGGACGTGCTGCGCGCGCTGGACATTGCGTCGGCGCCGCCGATCCCCATCGCGGCGGCATCGGGCGAGAACATCGCAACCCGCTCCGCATACCTGCCCTGGTACGCCGGCCCTACCCTGCTGGAGGCGCTGGACGCGCTGCCGAAACACACGGCGCTCACTGACGGCCCATTCCGCATGCCGGTGCAAGACGTCTACATGGTGCATGGTGAGCGCATCGTCGTCGGGCAGATCGAATGCGGCCGGGTGACGGCCGGCGACCACTTGCGACTGCTGCCCGGCGAGGGGCAGGTGATTGTCACCGGCGTGCGCGAGTTTGGGCATGACCGGCAGGCAGCGGAGTGCGGGGAGAACATCGGCCTGACACTGGACGGCGGGGACACCGCCGCGCGCGGGCAGGTGCTGGCATCGGCCGACGACGCGCCGCCGCATACTACCCGCACGGTGCGCGGCGCCATTTGCTGGCTGGCAAGCGAGCCGCTGCAGCGCGGCGAAGCGCTGGTCTTCCGTTGCGCCACGCAGGACGCCGCCTGCCGGGTGACGCGCATCCTGCAGCGCATGGATTCGTCGTCGCTGGCCTTCAGCGAGGCGGACGCGCCACGGCTGTATGAGACGGAGATCGGCCAGGTGGAGATCGCGACGGACCCCCCTGTGCTCATCGAATCGTTCGCGCGGATTCCGGCGCTGGGCCGGTTTGTGCTGGAGCGCAACGGCGACATCGTGGCGGGAGGCATCATCGCGTGATCGACTTCGCGTATATCGATCCCGGCACCGGCTACGTATTGGTCGGCGGGCTGGCGTCGCTGCTGGCGCTGCTGGCCTCGGTATTCAGCGTCATCCTGCTGCGCGTCACCCGGTTTTTCGGCGACGTGGTGCGCGCGTTGCGCCGCGTCGGACGGTATTTCGCGGCCGGCGCCTTCGCGCTGCTGCTGCTTGGTGTTTCGGCAAAGGACCGCGTCATGATTCATCTTACCCACCCGCCGGCGGGACGCGTGGTGATCCTGGGCATGGACGGGATGACTCCCGACGTGCTGGAACCACTGCTGCGCGCGGGCAAGCTGCCGCATTTCGCGGCGCTACAGCGCCAGGGCGGCTACCGGCCGCTGGCCACCACCAATCCGCCGCAGTCGCCCGTCGCCTGGAGCGGGTTTTCCACCGGGCAGAATCCCGGCAAGCACGGCGTCTACGACTTCATCCGCCGCGATCCGCGGACATACAAGCTCACCCTCTCGACTTCCAACATGCAGGGGGGGGCCTTCCAGCCGGTGGTGCATGCGCCGCGTTTCTGGAGCTACGCCTCCGACGCGGGGGTGGAATCGGCCATCCTCAATTGCCCGCTGACCTTCCCGCCGGACCCGATCCGCGGGCGCATGCTGGCGGGGATGGGCGTGCCGGACGTGCTCGGCACCGAGGGCACCTTCACCTACTACACCTCGGGGCCGGTGGAGAGGGTAGACGTCGGCGGCCGCGTGGTCTCCGTGCCGTATGCCACTAGCCTGACTACCGACCTGTTCGGCCCGCAGCGCCCCGTGGGGGGCGGGCGCGTCGACCACATACGCGTACCGCTGCTGGTGATGATGGACCCGGCAACGCACACCGTGCAGTTGGAGATTCAGGGGGGCACGCGCTTCACGCTACGGCAGGGGCAGTGGAGCGACTGGCAGCCGGTGACTTTCTCGCTGGGGATGTTCAAGAAGATGAAGGGCATCCTGCAGTTCTACCTGGTGGAGACGGAGCCGGAACTGAAGCTGTATGCCAGCCCGATCAATTATGACCCGCGCGAGCCGTTCTTTCCCATCGCTTCGCCGGCCGGCTACGCGAAAGAGCTGACGGAGCGCGTGGGCCTGTATGCCACCCAGGGCATGCCCAACGACACCTGGTCGGTGAATGAGGGAAGGCTGGGGTATGCGCCATTCCTGGAGCGCGTCGCGCGCAACACCGAGATCCGGCAGCGCATGCTGGACCTGGAGCTGGCTCGGGTGCGCCGGGGCATCGTCTTCGCCTATTTCGACGCTACTGACGTGGTGCAGCACATGTGCTGGCGCTTCACCGATCCGGGGAGCCCGGTGTATGATCCCGATGATCCGCACCATGCGGCCATCAACGTGACGTACCAGCGGATGGACGCCGTGCTCGGGCACGTGATGGAGCAACTGGGCCCGGAGGACGTGCTGCTGGTGCTGTCCGACCACGGCTTCGGGCCGTTCCGGCGGGCGGTACACGTCAACGCCTGGCTGCGCGACCATGGTTACCTGGCGCTGCGCGACGGGCAGGCGACCGGCGGCGATCTGCTGGCGGACGTCGATTGGTCGCAGACCCGCGCCTACGCCATCGGCTTCGGCGCCATCTACCTGAACCTGCGCGGGCGAGAAGGTCAGGGCATCGTCGCGCCGGGCGTGGAGGCGAACGCCCTGACGGCGGAACTGTCGGCGAAACTGGTGGCGTGGCGCGACGACCGCGACGGGGCGGCGGTGGTGAGCCGGGTGTATGACGGCGGCGCCATCTTCACCGGGCCCTACGCGGCGGAGGCGCCGGACCTGTTCGTGGGCTTCCAGCGGGGCTACCGCGCCTCGTGGGAGACGGCGCTGGGGGCGGCGCCGGCCCACCTGTTGACCGACAACACGAAGGCGTGGAGTGGCGACCACCTCTTCGATCCGGCGCTGGTACCCGGCATCCTCTTCGCGAACCGCCCGATCACGAAAACGGACCCGTCGCTCTACGACCTGGCGCCGACGATCCTGCGCGCGCTGGGCGCCGACGACGCCTCGCTGCAGCGGTGCGCGTTCGACGGGGCGCCGCTGTGGTAGCGCAAGCATTACTGCGAAATCTGAAGGAAACACCTGACAGTTACCATGCGATTCGTCAGGTGCTGTAAACGGTCAAGTTCGTTGACAAAATGGGCGACTTTCAGTATGCTGTTCAGTATGCTGTATAGCATAGGAGCTTTGTATGCTCCGTTATTTTGAAAGGGGGGTATCACATGGTACCGACGCGTTCCCGAGGGTTTACCCTCATCGAGTTGCTGGTGGTCATCGCCATTATTGCGATCCTCGCCGCCATCCTCTTCCCCGTGTTCGCGAAAGCCCGCGAAAAGGCCCGCACCAATTCCTGCCTGAATAACCAGCGGCAGATTGGCATCGCGATCAGCATGTATGTGCAGGACAACGACGAGATGTTCTTCCCCGATCCCGGCAAAAGCCCCTGGTCGGCCTACCTGAAGAACTACAACGAACCGAGCATCTATGACTGCCCGACTAAAACTGGCAAAGGCAGCAACGACAAGCCGGAATACGGCATCAACCAGTATGTGTTCGGCGCGGCGCTCGGGTCGGCGGCATCGCCGTCGGAATGCCTGCTGCTGGCGGACATGGTGATGTCACCGGCGACCCCACTCAATTTCGCGTTCTCCGACCTAAACAATCAGACCGATGCCCGCCACAATTCCTCGATCGTCTCCACCGCACTGGACGGCCATGTCGCCATCGTGCCCATCAAGTCCGGCGCCAGCAAAGCCGGCGCGCTGATGACGATGAACCTGAACCCGTATACCATCGGCGACATCGTGCTGAACCAGAATGGCACCGCGAATGGCACTGCCAGCGCGAGCAACAACCAGATGACTTGCCCCCAATCGTATACGATTCCGGATGCCGCGCGCCCGAAGACCATCAACAGCGTCGTGAAGATGCCGGACGTGGTGATCACGTCCGAAATGCAGTTGGCGATTACCTCCGATAACACCTCGAAGTTCGCGACCGTTGGCGCATACCTGGCCGCGGCTCCGGCAGCCAACGCCACGATTGAACCGATGCCGGTCGGCGTCTATGCGGGTCTCGGCTTTAACAACTGGTTCTCGTCTCCCAAAAACCGCTTCTATGGTTTCGTCAACAATAGCGCGGTGAATTTCAGCGGACAAATCGCCACCCCGAGCTATTTCGTGGGCTATACGACGAATGACACACGCGCGCCCTTCAATGCCGGCTGGTTCAAGGTCATGACCGTGATCGCGAACAATGGCGCCAACGTCGATAACTATTACTACGCGAATGGCAATCTGGTCGGCAGCAGCACGTCAGCCGCGATCACGCCCGCGAATATCCTCAACAACGCCATTGTGGCGTATGAGTCCATGGGCTTGACGAACGCGTATGCCTATGGCGCGGGGAACTTCCGCAACCTGTCCATCTCCGTGCTGAAGGCCGCCCAGTAATCGCGCTTTCCGCACGCCACGCTTCGACAGCGGCATGGGTTTCCCATGCCGCTGTCGGCGTATACAAGCCCCCTGCCGCCTTGACGCGGGCACAGACGGGTGGTATTGTGCGGATAGCCGCCCCCAATTCGGTCTGCATCTGTGATCCGTGACACCTATCAGAGGATGCCATGCCCGTCTCATTGCCACAGCCGTTGCTACACGAAAGAGGTGCCGCATGCTGAAGCGGTGGTGGGTATTCCCCCTGCTGCTGGGTCTACCGGCCGGCGTGCTCATCGGCGCCTGGCGTTGTGGGACGTCGCCCCTGTTTCACCTCTACGCCGACTGCCACCTGTATCGGCTGCTGACGGGCATGCTGGCGGCACAGGTGGCGCTGCCCGCCGCGCTGGTGACCGGCCTCGGCGCCGTGCTGCTGCTGGGACTGGCGGCGACACGGCGCGCGCCGCGCTGGCTGGCCCTCGTTCTGCGCCTCCTGCTGCCCCTGGCCGCGCTGACAGCCGCCGGTCTACTCTTCCTGCCGGCTGTCGCGCTGGAGGCGATTCGGCAGTTTTTCACCAATCCCGATGTCGTGCGCTTTGGCAGCCTCGGACTGGGCCTCATTGTGCTGGCCTGGGTGCTCTGGCGGCTACGGCATCGGCCTGCCCCGGCTACAGCGCCATCCTCCCCCGCCCCGTCCCGTATCGCCGCGCTCACGCGGAAGGCGTCGGCCGGCGTCGCCCTGCTCGGTTGCGCGCTCTTCATCGCCATCCAGCTTGCCGCCGGCGTCTACTGGGCGCTGGCCGCCGCATCGGCACGGAACGCACCGAATGTCATCCTCATCATGGTCTGTTCGCTGCGGGCCGATCACCTGGGCTGCTACGGATACGACCTGCCGACCTCGCCCAACCTGGATCGCTTTGCCGCGGCGAGCACGCGCTTTGCCCACGCGGCCGCCCCGTCGTCGTGGACGCTGTGGTCGACGGCGGCGGTGCTCACCGGCCGTTATCCGGAGCGCATCTTCCGCACTTCCGACTACATGGCGGCCGACGCCGTCTATCCGGGATTGCCGTCGGTGCTCGCCAACCGCGGCTATGCGACGAACTACCTCTCCGACCACCCCTTCCTGCGGAACGATTTGAACTTCAATTACAGCCAGGATTTCGCATACCATCGCACTCTGGGCATGGATGACTTCACGCAGAAACTGGCGCCAGCGGTGACGGCGCAGGCGCTGGAGCGGATACGAGAGCTCAACGGGCGCACTTTTTTCATGTATCTGATGTATGCGGACCCGCATGATCCGTATACACAACATCCTGAATTCGTCTTCGACCCGTCAACACGCGACGCGCTGGACCCGCGTTGGGCCACGACACTGCCACCAACGCTGCAGCACATGGACGCGCGGCGCCTGACCGGCCTGCTGGCATCCGACGCCGGTGACGCGGAGGGAAAAGGCGCCAGCCGGCAGCGCCGTCTCGCCCGCTACAACTCGGAAATCGCCTTCACCGACCACGCCATCGGGCAATTCCTGGATGGCCTCAAGCGGCAGGGGCGCTACGACGACTCGCTCATCATCGTCTGCGGCGACCATGGCGAGGAGTTTTTAGAGCATGGCCGCTACGGGCACCAATACACGCTGAATCCCGAAGTGCTGCACGTGCCGTTGCTGGTGAAGGCGCCGGGGCAACGCAGCGGGACAGTCATCGACGGTCGCTTCCCCCTCATCGATCTGTACCCCTCGCTACTCGCGATGCTCCGCCTGGACGATAGCCGCCTGCGCCTCCACGGAGACGGTACCGACCTGTCGACCCTGCTACGCTGCGCCGACAAGCCGACCTACCACGCGACCGTCAATAAACAGCGCAGCCAGGTTAATCGCGATTATGCCTATTATCGCGGGACGCGCATGCACGATACCGGCGGCGCGCCGTTCGAGTCTGCCATGACCTTTTTCCTCGACGAACCCATCGAGCGGCTGTTCGATCTGCGCACGGACCCAGGACTGTATCACGACATCCTGCCCCAGGCACGGGGCACCGCCGTCAGCTTATCCGCGCTGGTGCGTCGGCACGACGCTGAGTTGGATGCCTTGATGTCGGAGGCAACCGCCGGGCGCGCCGCCTCCGCCGACGAGACGCGGCGCGCGCTGGAACAGCTCAAGTCGCTGGGGTACCTGCAGCAATAACCCGCGGAATGTTCCCCGGCACGCCGGCCGCATTATTGACAAATCAGCCCATCGGTTGTATCGTAGATATATATATTAGTTTCACCGTCTATTTTCTGTAGACCGTATTGTATCGTTATAATCGAACACGTTGCTCGCGCAGAGGTCATCGCAGCTGTATTTAATTATTTGACCTGTTGATCCGTGCATTCCCTTGCCGGCATCACCGATACCGGCACGGATGCGATATTCGACTTGTTGAAAGGAGCGTACCATGTTTTCTTCCACGCGTGCTCGGGGCTTCACGCTCATCGAGCTCCTGGTGGTGATCGCCATCATTGCGATCCTGGCCGCCATCCTCTTCCCGGTGTTCGCGAAGGCGCGCGAAAAGGCCAATCAGAACTCTTGCCTGAATAATCAGCGACAGATCGCCATCGCGGTCAGTATGTTTGTGCAAGACAACGACGAAACCTTCTTCGACAATCCCGTCAAAAGCGCCTGGTCGGTTCGTCTGGCCAACTACAACGAGGGTTCCATCTACGACTGCCCCACCCAAAACGGCAAAGGCACGAACAACACGCCTGAATATGGTTTCAACGGGTACCTGTACAAGCAGGCGCTGGGCGACGTGACAACGCCGGCGGCCACGATCCTGACCGCCGATTTGATCACCGCGCGCAATCCTGGTTCCTACTGTCTGCAGTATTTCGATGAAATCTCCGCCCGTCACAACAACGCGACCGTGCTCTCCTGCGTCGACGGCCATGTCATATCCGAAACGCTGAACAAGGGGAGCGACTTTTTACCGCAACTGCTCGCCAAAGGTTATGTGACGAGTCGACAGACCGTGCAGATCGGCACCACGCTGGCCGGGCCCTACGCCCCCCCGAACACCGCCGGCTCCTCTAATTTTCAGGGAAATGCCGTGTATGCCGACATGCCCGTTGGCTCATTCCTGGCGACTCCTACTTCCGCCATCAAAGATCTGACCATTGAATTCACCTGGGCACAGACTTTCTCCGGCAATCAGATGGCGTCCGGGATTACCTTCTTTGATACCGTGGGCACCACGCCGCAGAACGGGGTGAATACTGTCGGTTTCACGCCCTGGTCGCATGCATTTTCCGGCGTGCAGTTGGCCTGTGGCCGCAGTTGGGACATCGGAGGCACCTGGTATGGTTCGCGGCTGGGAACGGTCAGTTCCACGATCAGCAAATGCGATTACAACTGGATGAGCAGCTCGGCCTATAACGGCACTTACACCGCCACCATCGCAATCACGAAAAATGCCTCGCTGATCAACGCCACCATTAAACGGTCAGACGGCACGGCTGCCTCGTTCCAGTGCACGCCGACGACGACGCAGATGATTCCTATCCTGCAGCGCAGCAAAATCGGCGTCTACCTGTACGACCACAATGGCGGCAATGCCACCACCATTTCCCAAATCAAAATCTCTGAAGCGTTGCCGATCAGCAGTGGAGCGAGCAATTAGTCATTGCTCGGTCAACTCACCTATACGCCTGCGTGATTTCTTAGCCGAAAGGAGCGTATCATGCGCAGATCATTCCGAGGGTTTACCCTTATCGAGTTGCTGGTGGTGATCGCGATCATCGCGATTTTAGCCGCCATCCTCTTCCCGGTGTTCGCGAAAGCGCGCGAGAAAGCGCGCACCAATACTTGTATGAACAACCAGCGACAGGTCGCCATCGCGATTACCATGTATGCACAGGACAACGGGCAGACGTTCTTCCCCGATTCGAAGACCGCGGCCTGGTCAAGCTATCTCGTCGCGTACAACGAACCCTCCATCTACGATTGCCCGTCAAAAACCGGCAAAGGCACCAATAACAAACCGGAGTATGGCATCAATCCGTATCTCTTCAGTGCGACGACCGGTTCAGTCAACGAGCCCGTGTCCTGCTTGATGCTGGCGGATATTATCACTAATTCTCCGCCGCCAAATTTTGCCTTTACGGATATGGGTGCGCAGATCGATCCTCGGCATAATGACACGGTTGTTACCGTCTGCGTTGATGGCCATGTCCAGGTTGTAACGATGAAGAATGTCGCGGCCGCAAATCGCACGTTAGCATTGCTGTCTTCCGGGATCAATCCCTTCCAGGTCGGCGATGTTGTACTCGAAAAGCCGACAGCCATCACCTTCATCGCCGTCGGTGGCGATCAGAATAATTTCCGCACGCAAGCCACCTATACCTTACCGGAAAACGCCTGCGCATACATCCCGACCGGCAGCGCTACTGCCACCATGTCCGATGTCATTATCTGGGGTGATGTGCAAACCGTCGTTGTTGGCAACAACAGCGGCAAGGCGCCCGGCGTCAGCATGTATCAGGCTACCGAGCCCGCTGGAGCAACCGTGCCGACGGGTGGTTGGCACATGGGTATCCTGGACAACACCTGGGGTGGCACGTATCGCGATACGTTCTGGGCAGGCCCGACCTATGATTGGACTGCAGCCGGCAACTACTTCCCGAATGCCAGCATTCCGACCGGTACCGCCATGAAGCCCAACTCCTGGGTGACGTGCATGACCATCATTCAAAATGCCGGCGCGAAAGTCGATACCTATTTCATGCAGGATGGCAAATGGCTGTATAACCGCACTGGCGGCTCGATTGATCCCGCAACCATCGTCGGGAAGAATCTGGTCTGCTTCGTCGGACGCCATATCACGAATTTCGGGTATGGCAACAGTCAGTTCCGCAACTTGAAAGTGCAAGTTATCAAACAGCGATAACACCCGATATTGCATTGTTCGGCACGACAGCGGTATGGTGTTCCATGCCGCTGTCGTGTTTATGCGTATATGCACCATGGAAGGGGTTTTTACCACGACAGCGAAATAAGGATTTATTCCTGTATACGCATCGGAAGGCGTGCGTGCGAAGTCGCACCCTATGCCATACTGGCTTGCAGGTATCTGCGATCAGCACAGATAGACTGGTCCTTGGCAGCACGCGCCAGGAGGCGAATATGGAGTTGGACAACGTCACCTCGCAGCCAAACCACCTGTCTGCCGTGATCGATGCGCGGGCTTTCCTGCACGATCATCCGCGTCGTTATTATTGAGGAGTGATTATCTATGCGCGCACTCATGGCCACCCATCCCGGCATTCTCGGCATGCAGGAGCTGCCCGTTCCGCGTCCCGGCGAGTTTGACGCGCTGGTGCAGATGGAGGCGTGCGCCATCTGCAACTCCACCGATCACAAGCTGCTGACGAACGAGTTCTTCCCCGGCGTCTTTCCGGTGGCGTTGGGCCACGAGGTGATCGGCCGCGTGGTAGAGGTGGGCGGCAAGGTGACGAGCTACCGCGTGGGCGACCGCGTGTTTCGCCAACGGCTGCGCGACAGCGACGTGCCCGGCGAGGGCCGGAGCTGCTGGGGCGGTTTCGCCGAATTCGGCCTGGTGGAGGACCTGTGGGCGAAGGAGGGCGTCCACTACGGCAATCCCGCGCTGCCTCATGACCAGCAGAAGCTGATTCCCGATGTGCCCGCGCCGCAGGCCGCCGCGATGGTAACCTTGATGGAAACCCTCGACTGCCTGGTGACCAGCCGCGTGGGCGCCGGCATGTCGGTGGCCATCGTCGGCTCGGGGCCGGTGGCGCAGGCCTTCGCGCTCTTCGCCCGCCTGCTGGGCGCCAAGTCCGTCTACGCCTTCGGCCGTCGCGCAGTCTATGCTGAGCGCTTCACCGACGTGTGCCGGGCGAATGACTACGTGTGCGGCGACGCATACCCCGCGTCGGTGCAGTCGATTCTCGACGGCGGCGGCTTTGACGTGGTGATGGAAGCGGTGGGCGCCGCCGACGCCCTCACCCACGCGCTGAAGCTGGCCGGCGACAACGGCACAGTGTGCATCTACGGCATTCCGCCGCAATCCGCCCCGTATCGCCCGGACGACACCAATCGCCCGAACCTGCAGTGGGTGGGCGCCATGGAAGGGCGCGCCCAGCGCCGGCTGGTACAGTTCCTCGATGCCCGGGCCATCCGCCTGGAGGACTGGGTGAGCCACGTGCTGCCCCTGGCCGACTACCAGCAGGCCTTCGACCTGGTGGAGCGTAAAGAGGGGACCAAGGTGGTGCTGGTGCCGTAACAGCCTGCCGACTCGCGGCGGGACATGGAGATGGCATCGAATTTCTCAGTGTATGCCATTTCGGACACGGCGCGCAGAAGCGAGTAATTCGTTAGAGTCACCATTTATCAAGTGCGATGGGGGGCCTTGCCCTCTTCCCCAATAAGCGTTTATCATAAGCGCCGAAGGGGATTTCCGCATGATCTACCGCACTCTGGGCCGCACCGGCCTGTCCGTCTCGCAGTTGGGCTTCGGCGCGATGCGCCTGCCAATGATCGAGGTGGACGGCGAGCCGCGCGTGAACCGCGAACTGGCTATTCCGATGATCCATCGCGCCTTCGAGGCCGGCGTCAACTATATCGACACCGCCGTGGGCTACTGCAACCAGGACAGCCAACGGACTGTGGGCGAAGCGTTGAAGGGCTGGCGCGAGCAGATCGTCGTCTCCACGAAGAACCCCAACTACGGCACCGACGAGAGCGAATGGTGGACGAACCTGGAAAACAGCCTGGATCGGCTGCAGGTAGAGTATATCGACATTTACAACCACCACGGGCTGAACTGGAACGCCTGGGTGCAAGAAGTAGAGCCGCGGTTGAGCAAGTGGATGGCGAAGGCGAAGGATCAGGGGCTGATCCGCCACGTCTGCTGTTCATTCCACGACAATGCCGACGCGTTGAAGAAGATCATCGATACCGGTTATCCCTCCGTCATCACCCTGCAATACAACCTGCTGGACCGCTCGCTGGAAGAGGCCATCGCCTACGCGCACGAGCAGGGCATCGGCGTGGTGGCCATGGGCCCGGTGGGCGGCGGGCGGCTGGGCGCGGACAGCGCGGTGCTGGAATCGCTCATCCCCGGCATCGCCCGTGTGCCCGAGCTGGCGCTGCGCTTCGTGCTGGCGAATCCGCACGTCTCGGTGGCGCTCTCCGGCATGAGCACGATGCAGCACGTGGAGGAGAACCTGGCCACCTGCTCCGACGCCATCAGCCTCACCGAGGACGATAAAGCGGCGATCGAGGAACACCTTCAGCGCATGCGCACCATGGCCGAACTGTATTGTTCCGGCTGCGGCTACTGCCTGCCCTGCCCACAGGCGGTGAAGATCCCCGACATCTTCCGCGCCTACAACATGGGCCGCGTCTACGGTCTGTGGGACCACGCCCGCGCCGCCTACGCCGGCATCGGCGCCAGCCAGTGGAACCAGGGCGCAAAGGCCGACGCGTGCGTCGACTGTGGCGAGTGCGAACCGAAATGCCCGCAGAAGCTGGAGATTCGGCGACAGTTGGCGGAGGCGCATGCGGCGTTGACGAAGTAGTAAGTCCCGAAGGGACGCCAGCCGTTTGCCACGGGTGCTGCGCAGCGGAACCCGTGGAGAGCGAAATTGATTAGCAGGACTTTCGCTCACCTGCAAACACATGTCTGAGTTTGGTTTGATTGGTGCGTG
>CAZPYA010000128.1:0-13919 GCA_964590255.1 uncultured bacterium | reverse complement strand
CTTGCCCCACCGTTCTATTCCTCCTCACTCTGGTAACAGATTTTGCGCGCACCCAAATAACCCTTGAAGACAGTTTCTTACTGCCAGGTTCATTGCTTCGCCTGCTATCACGCGCATTAGCCACGGCATGTGGTACAATAAAGCGCTCCCTGTGAAGGAGGGTCGTTATGCTGCGAATCGGTGTCCTCATCTGCTGTAGCCTGCTCGCCGTGCTGGCGCTGGCCGCGGCGCCGCCCAACCTGCTGCCCAACGGCGATATCGAAAACGGCCTGACCGGCTGGACGGCCAATGGCGTGGTCGCCACGGACGCCGGCGCCTACCAGGGGCGGCAGGCGTTGCTGCTGTCGGCGCCCGTCAAGGGCGGCGCGGGCGTGACCTCGGCCGTGGCGCCGGTGGAAGGCGGACATGACTACCTGCTGTCCCTCCGCTACCGCTCGGAGGGCTTCAGCCGCAAGGGCGGGTTCGATGGGGTGAACGCCTCCGGATCGCTGTATTTCTTCGACGCCAACAATAAACAAATCGGCGCCGTCTCCTTTGGCCTGTCGTATGATCCGCAGCCGAAATGGCTGCTGGTGCTGCGCCTGTGTGCCGCGCCCGCCGGCGCGGTCAGCGCTCGCTTCCAGGTGAGCATGGGCGTCCAGGAGACCGGGCTGCCGTCCAAACTGTGGCTGGACCAGGTGCAGGTGCGCGCATGGGACGGCGCGGTGAAGCCGGGCGGGCGCACGTGGAGCTTCAACGCCGACCGCTACTTCGCGCAGGCGAATTTTCGACGAGTGGCTGACGACGAGAGCGCCACCGGCTTCTCCGTCATCGGCAACACCCGCTTCCAGAAGACGCCCGGTTATCTCGTCGGCGGGCTCTATCTCGGGCAGTCGGGGAAAGGCCTGCCGCCGGGCACCTACCGCGTGCTCTTCCGCCTGCGCGTGGGCGACCTGCCCAATCCACCTGCGCCGGTGGTCAGCCTGGACGTGAATCCCCAGCGTGGCGGCTGCAACAATGCCCGCACGGTGATGAGCGACGAGTTCAAACAGGGAGGCGTCTACCAGGACGTGCCGCTGCGCCTCGTCGTCAGCCCGGACTGCGGCTACGTCGATTTCCGCGCCTACTGGCACGGCACAGTCACCACCTGGGCCGATACCTTCACCATCGTCGAAGAGGAGATCTACACCGATGCGCAGCTTCCCGCGTTATTCAATTAGCCTGCTGCTCCTGTTCGGCGCGTGCGCGGCCTGGGCCGGGTATACCGCCGACATTCCGGCGCTCATGCAACGGGCGGAGCCGCGCACGCCGGCGCCGGCGCTGACCGCCGTGCCGGCCAGCCGCGAGGCGTATAAGGCGACGGGAATGTCGCTGTTTCATGCCGGCCTGAAAAACTCCATAGACTACTATTTGAAACAAACACCGCCGTATAACAATGCCGCTTTTCACGTCGCAAACGCGCTGTTGCTGGCGCGCATGTATGCCGTCGCCGGCGAACCGCGCTACGCAGAGCAGGCGGTGGGCTCCCTGCAGCAGTTGCAGCGGCTGCTGGCGACCCCCCCGGCGGACCGCACCCACCTGGGCCTGGGCTGGCACGAGACGATCAGCCTCTGGCGCATCGAGCAATACCTGAAAGGCCATGCCGCCTACACGCCGCAAGTAGCGCAACTGGTGCGCCAGTTCGCGCAATACGCGTTGCCCGCCTTCCCGGATGGGCGCGAAGAATACGGCGCCTTCAACCGTTCCTTCCACCTGGCGGTGAGCGCGGAGGCGCTGCTGGCGCTGAACCCCAACGTGCCGGACGCGGCGAAGTTCCGCGCGTATTGTGAGAAGATCTGGGGCTACTGGTGGCAGTACCGCGACCAGGACGAGAGCACCGACCACTACACCGCGCTGTGGTTCCGCTATCTGCTCACCTGGATCGAGCTGCGCAAGTGCGAGAAGACATTCTGGGCGGACGCCGGGGTGAAGAAGCTGATGGCCCGCCACCTGTACCAGGTGACGCCGATGGGCGCCTTCGGACACTACTCGGACAGCACCGGCTGGAACGTCACCTGGGGCCACTGGGTGTGGATTTTCGAAGCCTGCGCGACGCACTACCAGGACGGACGCTACAAGTGGGCGGCCCACCGCCTGTATACCTACGGCGTCAGCCGCATCGAAAAGCTGGGCAGTTGGTCGTACACCGGCGAGGAAGCCTGCTGGTCGCTGCTGAACGCGTATGACGTCGCCGACGACGCCATCACAGAGCAGCCGCGCGAATACGACGTGGCCACGTTGATGCGCCACGGCGCGACGACGGTGACGATGGATGAGGTGCGCACGGGACGGCAGTTCCTCTTCCTCAACGAGACGATGGTGCCGGACAAGCTGGTCTTCACCGGCGGCAGCGATCCCGACGCGATGTCGCTGATGGTGGACGTGGCGGGCGACGCCGGCCACAGCCATGGCCGCCGCCCGGCCATCATGGCGCTCACCGACAAAGGTTCGGTGCTGCTGATGAGCCTGGGCTACATGGATCGCAACCCGGAAGACCACGACATGGCGCAGATATCCGACTATGACGGCTATCCCTACGACAACACGCCATACCACATCAAAAACACCAATAACCTGATGAAGGCCGCGTCGGCGGTGGACTGCGGGCCGGTGGCCTACGGCACGGCGCGCATCGAGAACTACATGGGCTACCCGGCCACATGCGAGCGCGAGATCGTCTTTATCAAAAACGTGGCGGTGCTGGTGAAAGACACCGTCACCTTTACCCTCGACCTGAAGCTGCGCTGGGGCCAACTGTACCGCGCGCGCAACCTGGGGCCGGACGCCGGGACGAACTGGGCCAACACCTACCTGGGCGAGTGGGTGCCGCTGCGCGGGCTGGGCAAGAACGCCGGCGTGCTCACCCGCTGGCGCAACACTCCGCGCGACCTGCTCATTTACGCCTTCCCTCATGCGAACGGCAAGCTGGAGGTGGTGGACGAGCAGCCCATCGACGCCACCTGTCCGCTGCCGCTGCGCGTGCAGTATACCCTGCGGCAGGCGACCACGCCGGCCACGCCTATCCAGGCCACCACGCTGCTGCTGCCGCACGCTCCGGGGCCGGGCAAGCCGCTGGCCGACGCGGTGAAGGTGATCGCCGACAGCGCCGCGGTGACCGCGATGGAGTTCACTGATGAAACGGGCGACCGCCACCTGGTGGCGCTGAACCGCACCGGCGGCACGCTAACCATCGGGACTACATTAGTGTCCAATGGCACGCTGGCCTACGCGCGGCGGCATGACGGCGCGGTGACAGCCGCGGGGCTGTTGAACGGCACGAAGCTGACAGTCTGGGGCAAAGACGCGCTGAAGCTGGCTCCCAAGCCACGCGCCAACGCTGTGCCGTAAAGATTTTGTCAATTTCTCTTATGTAAGAAGGGGTTTCGTAAACATTACTGAATAAATAAACTGTCAGCATCTTTGCGGCACCCGGCGCCGCCGTCAGCAGGAGCAACATGTATGATGTGCGATGACCCCCTCATCGTGGACAAGCAGGATGCGCTGCACGCGCGCGTGGCCGAGTTGGAAGCGGCCGTGCGACTGCGCGACGACTTCCTCGCCGGCATGAATCATGCATTGCGCACGCCCCTCACCGCCATCCTCGGCCTCACGGAGGCGCTGCAACTCGGCCTCGCCGGCCCACTCACCACGGATCAACGTCAGTTCGTCGACGACCTGATGCAGAGCTGCCAGCACCTGCAGGCGCTGGTGTGCGACGTGCTGGAGCTGGCGAAAATCGACGCCGGCCACCTGGAGCCGGAGCCGATGCCCACCGACATCGACGCGCTGTGCGCCGGCTGCCTGCGGCTGCTGATGGAGCCGTCGCGCAAGCGCGGGCAGCACTTGCGGATGACCGTCGACCCGCGGGTGAGCCACCTCGCCGTCGACCCGCGCTTCCTCAAGCGCATGCTGGTCAGCCTGCTCGGCATCGCCATCAAGCGCACCCCGACCGGCGGCGCCATTCACCTGGCGGTGGACGGCGCCCCCGACACCGGACTGGTACACTTCGCCGTGCAGGACGCCGGCCCCGCCGGCGCCACCGACGCCTTGGCGGAGGAACGCCTGGCCCTCACCCTCACCGAACGCCTGGCCGCGCGCCACGGCGGCACGCTGGACAACATGACGGTGAGTTTGCCGTGGGTGGCGGGGTAAGGTCTGCGTCTTCCGATCAGCCGCAACAGTGCGTGGTGTTCCACGGGCAACAGCGTGTGCGTGGAGCGATCCCGGCTCCTTCGCGCGGCCCTCACCCCCGGCCCCTCTCCCAAGCTTGGGCGAGGGGAGCGATATTCATAAACGTTGTAGTTCTCGACAACAGAGCACTCCCCTCTCCCAGAATTGGGAGAGGGGCCGGGGGTGAGGGCCGTGCGGAAGGGCCGGGATTGCCTTGCTCCATACCTCTGTACGTGTCCTCACTTCACCACGCACACATCATACCCCGCCAGCGTGGCCACGCCGTCCGCATAGACGCCGATGACGACTTCCCGCGCCGCGATCTCGACGCGCACCGGGTCGGGGGTGTGGTTGATGATGAAGGTGTGGTCGCCACGGGGCACGATCTCTATGTGTTGCGGGGTGGCGACGGGGTGCAGACCGGTGATGACGAGTGCTTCCTCGACCACCGCGCCGAGCAGCGCCGGCGACGGATAGGCGCCCAGATACAGCGCGCGGCCGGCCCCGTAATGATGCCCAACCAGCGCGGGACAACCGGTGAAGCTGTTGTCGGTATACGTGCCGATGGCCTGGCCGCCGTCCAGTTCTAGGTCCTCCATCCAGGTGCGCACGGTGCCGTGCATGGCGCCGGCGGCGAGGGTGAGCGCCACCCCGGGTGTCTGGTCAGAATAGTGTTCCTCGGGGAACCACAGTGCCTCATCCGGGCCGACGAAGCTGCGCAGGTACATGCCCCCGGCCACGCGCACGCCGAATAGGTCGTGCAATCCCACCGGCGGCTCGGCGGGGTGGTAGTTATTGTTGCGGTCGCGGCAGGCGAGCTGCGGCAGGCTGAGCACGGTGCCGCCGGCAGCGGTGAAGGCGCGCAGACGGTCGGCGAAGCCGTCGTCCACCATCGACAGCGAGGGCAGCACCACCAGTTGATAATCGTCCAGCTCGCGGTCGGGCGGCACGATCTCCACCGGGATGTTCCGATCGAAGAACGCGCGATACACCTCCTGGAAGAGCTGCTTATAGCGGATCTTGTCGCCGACGAACGCGGAGAGATACCCCCACACGACGTCGTAGTCGTAGACCAGCGCCACCTTCGGCCGCGGCAGCGGCAGCGCGGCGAGTTGCGGCCCCACCGCCTCCAGTTCAGCAAAGAGCGCCTGCACGGCGGCATAGCGGCGTTTGGGCTTGCCGCTGTGCTCCAGCACACCCTGCAGCTCCTGCTCCTGGCCGGAGAGGGCGGTGCGCCAGCGGAAGAAGCACCAGGCCTCGCAGCCGCGGGCCAGCGCCGAGAAGGCCCAGGCGCGGAGTTGACCGGCCTCCGGCACCTTGTCGGGCGAAAGCGCGCCGCTACCCGTCTCCGTCATCCACCACGGCCGGCCGGGGAGATAACCGCGAAAGACATCGCTGGCCAGCGCGCCGCCGCTGAGGTCGGCGATGTCGAAATAATGGTCGGACGCCGCGCGGTCCAGCCGGCTGAAGAGATCGTAGTAGTTGATGGGCTCGAAGAGCGGCCCCATGCCGTTCGTGGTGATCAACTTGTCCGGCGACAGCTCGCGGATAACGCGGGTCTGCTCGGCGGCAAAGTCGACGAAGGCGTCGGACTGGAAGCGCCGGGTGTCCAGCCGCATCGACGGATAGCGGTCGCCGGTGGCCAGGCGCACCTGGTCCCAGTCGCTGAAGGTCATGCTCCAGAATCCCGTCATCCAGCGGGCGTTCAACTTCTCCAGCGTGCCGTAGCGCGCCTGCAGCCACGTCCGGTATTGCGCCTGACAGTGCTCGCAGTAACAGCGCCCGCGCTCGGGACCAAACTCGTTGTCGAGTTGCCAGCCGGCCAGGTTCGCATACCCGCTGAACGCGGCGCACAGCGTGGCGGTGATGGCGCGCGAGAAGTCGCGATAGGTGCGGTTGGTCGGGCAGTAATGCCGGCGGATGCCGTGCGTCAGCGGCGTGCCGTTCTCCAGCACCAGCCGCGTATCGGGATACCGGGTGGTGAGCCAGGCGGGCGGCGCCGCGGTGGGGGTACACAGCAACACGCCGATGCCGGCCGCGTCCATCTTGCCGAAGAGGCGGTGCAGCCAGTCCAGCGTATACCGTCCCTCCGCCGGCTCCATCGCCGCCCAGGCAAACTCGCCCACGCGCACCAGGTTGATGTGCGCCGCGCGCATCAACCGGATATCCTCGTCCCACCGCTCCTCCGGCCAATACTCCGGATAATACGCCACCCCGCGATAAATCATGATGACCCCTCCCAACGTCCCCTCACCCCCCAACCCCCTCTCCCCGAGGAGAGGGGGAGGCATAGGATGAAGTTGTCCAGTTACATTACCACTTCTATGGGTGGATTCCTGCGCGGGCGGGAAACTCCCGTCATCTCTGGGGCCGCGGAGTTGCACTCCACCAGACTACAGGAACGGCGCTCACCAAAACCCGTTCGTAGTAAGCCACGCAGTCGCAACGGAGTGGCGTTCGATTATGCACACTGGCATCGTCTTATCATAAAACATGCACCCTGACAACAACATACCCCCCGCCAGTCCTGGAAGGACGACTGAAGCTAGCCAGCCGTTTCAACGGCTGGAGACGGGGGGCTTTTTACAAAAAATGGGGGGTACTCACGGCAACGACCAGTTCACTTCGGCTTGGTAGCGTGTCAGGAACTATGCTACAATGCGGGGCGAGGGAGTGCCCCGGGTTGAGTCTCTTCCAGCACGATATGTATATGCTCATTGCCGCCATGCTGGCGGCGTTTCTGGTGACGCTGCTGACGGCGTATCCGGTGATTGCGTTTTTGCGGGCGAAGAAGCTGGGGCAGACGATTCGCGAGGACGGGCCGGACCGGCACCTGGGCAAGGCGGGCACGCCGACGATGGGCGGGGTGGTGATTATCCTGGGCGCGGCGGTGGGCACCATGGGCGCCTGGCACCGCTACGCGCTGCCGATCACCTTCTGGTACAGCGTGCTGCTGCTGGCGCTGATGGTGGCGGTGGCGGGCATTGGCGCCATCGACGACTGGGGGAAGATTAAGCGCGGACGCGGCGACGGGCTGAAGGCGCGGCAGAAGCTGGCCTTGCAGTTTCTGGCCGCCGGGCTCTTCCTGCTGGGCCTGTGGTGGCTGGACCCCCGCGCCACGGTGCTGCACGTGCCCTTCACGCAGATCGCCGTCGACCTGGGCAACTGGTACTGGCTTTTCGCCCTCCTCTACATCGCCTTCATGAGCAACGCGGTAAACCTGACGGACGGGCTGGACGGGCTGGCCGCCGGCACCTCGGCCGCCGCCGCCTTCGGCATGGCCGGGCTGGCATGGGGCATGCCCGCCGGCACGGCGCTGAGCATGGGCCACGCGGTGGCCACCTACCTGGGCTGCCTGGGCGCGGCGTGCATGGGCTTCCTGTGGCACAACCAGCACCCGGCGAAGGTCTTCATGGGCGACACCGGCTCGCTGGCCATCGGCGCGGCACTGGCCGGCGCGGCCATCATCATCAAGCAGGAGCTGCTCTTCCTCGCCATCGGCCTCATCTTCCTCATCGAGACGGGATCGGTCATTCTGCAGGTTATCTACTTCCAGACCACCAAGCGCCTCACCGGCACCGGCCGCCGCATTTTCCGCATGACCCCCTTTCACCACCACCTGGAACTGGGCGGATGGACAGAGACACAGATCGTCACCAGCGCCTGGCTGCTGGCCATCGTGCTGGCGGTGGGGGGATACTGGCTGGTGCGGGTATATGGGTGGTAGCGGGTTCTCCTACTCGTACTCTAACTCGTCCTCCTACTCGATTACTCACGGCGTAACTATCATTTGGATCTGGCGCTGTGGGCGGATAAATGGTGACAGCAACCGTTTCCTGAGAGTGCATAATCGGGTAACCGTTTCTAGACTTGTGAAAACGGTTGCTGGCACCATTTATCTGGTGTCTAGATCGGCTGGAGGGCGAGACTCTGTCGAGCCGCTTGCGTAGGGATGGTGATCGGTCATCATCATACTGATGACCGTGGAACCCGCTCATGCGTATGTGTCAACACGCATCCAGCCCCTCCGCACGCGGCTCGACAGAGTCTCGCCCACCAATAGCATATACGCGAACATGGTGGCTGCAGGGAGCCGGTTCGATAACGGCGAAATTTGGTCGGTGAGGTGAGGTGATGCCAGAGCCGTTCGTGCCGATTGTGCCGGTGGAGTTTTCGCCCTATCGCCGGTGGGTGCGCGCCACGTTTCGGCTGTTCGGGGCGCAGGCGCCGGCGTGGATGGGGCTGGGGCTGCTGGCGCTGCTGTTCCTGGGGCCGTTCGCGGCGTCGGGCACGGCCAGCGGCATCCTGCTGCTGCGCGCGCCGGCGTCGCCGCTGCTCCGGGGCATCAACCTGTGCGCGGCCATCGGCCTGCTGCTGGTCACCGCCCCGGTCATGGCCGGTCTTACCCATGCCGCGCTGCGGCAACTGCGTGGCGAAACGATCAGCCCGCGTGACTTCTTCCGCGCCGGATATGCCGTCCCACCGTTGCTGCTGGCCACGCTGCTCGGCGCCGCCGGCGTGCTGCTGGCCTGCGCCTGCCTGCTCATTCCGGGGGTGATATTGGGCGGGCTGCTGCTGCCGGTGGCGCCGCTCATCGTCGACCGCCGCGCCGGGGCGCTGGGCGCCATCGCGCTGGCCGCGCGGATCGGCCGGCAGCACCCCGCGCTGTTCGGCGGATACTTCCTGCTGTGGCTGCTGCTGCACCTGCCGGGCACGGCCGTCGTCCTCGGCATCGCGCTCACGCTGCCGCTCCTCGCCATCGCGCAGGCGGTGGCCTACTACGACCTTTATGAAGGCTTGCCCACCTACGGCGGCTACACCGATGCCCCGGACGGGCCATACACGCCGCCAATTCCACCGTATCAGCCGCCGCCGGGGTGACCCCACCCCGTAGAAACTGTATGAAAAGGGCTTGCTGCCATCTCGCGAGTGCTTTTCTAGGCATCGGCCGCCCTCTGCTCGACAGACTCACACCCTTCGGCCCGGCCCTTCGCACACACATCATTTCCGGCTCTGAAATCGGCCCGCCTCCCCAACCCTCCCCCCGTCCTCTTCGCTTCACGCGGACAGGGGGAGGGCCGATGACGTATGCCGGTTTCGGAATGTGCGACTCGACAGCGTCTCGGCCGCCAACGAAAAACCCCCGCTTCCATCGCGGAAGCGGGGGTTCGCGTTTCACTATCAGTCGGTCAGCGGCCGTAGACGAAGGTCAGGTCGGCATCGGTGAAGAGCCGATTAATGAGGTGATGAAGCTGGGGATCATTTTTCATGAGCCCGTGGCGGTTCACCTGGCGGCCATCGTCGGTGCGGCCTTTCAACTGGTCCAGCAGATAGGCGGTGACGCCCTCGGCGAAGTATTCGCGCGGGTTGGAGGCGGCGTACCAGTTGATCGGCTTGCCCTGCTTCCACACGCGGTGAAAGTCCTTCGACGTGGTGTAGTAGAAGTAACCGTCCTTCGCCACGGCGTGGTCCAGCAGGTGAGCGAACTCGTGCAACAGCACCTGGTTGCCCATGGTGTCGGGCATATAGATGATGCAGTCGTCGGGGTTGAACCACGCGGCCTGGTTGCTGTCCATGAGCTTGTTGCCGCAGCGCATCCCCTTTTCGACGATGCCGTAGTAGCTCGGCAGCCAGGGGGTTTCCCAAATCCACACGCCGCCGCAGACGCGACGCATGCGGCGCTGCAGGTGCGCGGGAAAGAGGCTGTGCACGTGGCGGACGTCATCTTTACGGTTTACGGCGCATCGACTGTGGGGCAGATCAAAGATTTCCATTGTACCACCTACTGCCACGATGAAGGCTGTGAAAATGTCCGTGACGGATGACACTATTATAGCCGGATATTTTTATTTTGCAAGAGGGTAGCGCCTGGTTATTTTTTCGCACCACGCGAACAGCCTCTCGTGAGGCGTTCGGCACGTTTTAGCGCTCAATTGAACGGTGGACAGGGGAGGGCTTGCTTCGCTCTGGTAGTGAGCGCGTGCCGTACAAGCGACCAGTTCCTGCATCAACAACACCGCACTATTTGGTGAATAATCTCTGCGTAAAATTGCTGACTGCTTGTGTATATTCTCACAAATATCTATTCCAGATAACGACACATTTTAAACTTGTATACCGCGTAGTATTCCGTTCAGTTTTTCCGGAGAACATCGCTCACTCGCTTCCGTCCGCCAGCAGGCAGTCCTCGCCGAGGGCGGCGATGCGCGCGCGCACGATGCGCCCGGCGTCGCGGGCCGGGAAGGGCGCGCAGACGCGCAGGTAGCCGGGGGTGAGGCCCTCGCCGCGCTTGCCGGTGCGCTCCACCAGTACCGATACGTCGGAACCGACGAGTGACGCCGCGACAGCGGCGAAGAGGCGGCGCTCGATGGCGAAGAGCGCGGCGCTACGCCCCTCCTTCACCGCGTCGGGCACGGCGCCAGGCATGGCGGCGGCGGCGGTGTGAGGGCGCGGCGAGAATTTGAAGATGTGCAGCTTGATGAAGCCGATCTCCTCGACCAGCGCGCAGGTCTGCGCGAACGCCGCGTCCGTCTCGCCGGGGAAGCCGACGATGACGTCGGTGGTGAAGGTCGCGTCGGGCATCGCCGCGCGCAGCATCTTGATGAGCCGCCGGTAGCGGTCGGCGGTGTAGCCCCGCCGCATGGCGTGCAGCACCCCGTCGTCGCCCGACTGCAGGCAGACGTGGAAATGACGGCACAGCGTCGGGTGCGCCGTCAGCGCCGCCACCAGCCGCGGATTGATGCCGATGGGCTCCAGCGAGCTAAGACGCAGCCGCGGGATGTGCAGGTCGCGCGTGGCGTCCACCAGGTCCGCGAGGCGCGGGCCGCGCGTCTCCAGCCCGTAGGCGTCCAGCCGGATGCCGGTGAGCACGATTTCCTGGATGCCCGCGTCGACTAGGCCGCGCAGTTCGGTGATGACGCCATCCAGTGGGCGGCTGCGCAGGTCGCCACGGGCGATGGTCACCGCGCAGAAGGCGCAGCGCAGGTTGCAGCCGTCCTGCACCTTCACCGTGGCGCGGGTGCGCGTGACGGAGGCGGTCAATCCGCCCCCCCCGGCGCCGGTGGGGGGCCGCAATTGCACCAGCAGGTCGGGGATGGCGTGCTGGGCGTCCAGCGGCACCACCGCGTCCACGCCATCGATGGCGGCGAGTTGTTGCGGTTCCAACGAGGCGTAGCAGCCGGTGACGATCACCGTGGCGTCTTCGCGGATGCGCAGCGCGCGGCGCAACGTCTTGCGCGACTTCGCGTCCGCCTCGCCGGTCACCGTGCAGGTGTTGACGATGTAGACGTCAGCGGCCTCGTGCGGCGGCACGATGACGTAGCCGCGCGCGATGAGCGCCCGGGCCAGCGTGTCGCTATCGTACCGGTTCGCCTTGCACCCCAGCGTGGGGATGGCGACGGTGACGCATCCGAGGGTGTCGATCATGACGGGGTATTATAGCACTCCAGTGGCAGCAACCCAAAATGCTGGGGGGATGCGGTGCGTCATGTGAGCATTACGCCCCCGCGTCATGGAGCCACCCCACGGCACTGCCGCCATTCCGCTCGATCAGTTGAGCCGTGTGATGCTGGATGTGCCGCAGGTTATTCAGGTGAAACTCGAATTGATTCTGCTGATACCAGTGTGGCCAACACGGCGCGTCTGGCTCCAGGTGCTCCAGATATTCCGGAATGACGGCAAGGACGAAGTCGATAAACTCGGCGGTGTCGGCCTGCGAATACGCCACCTCCGGCACATGGCGCTGATGCGGCGGCCAGGGTGTCGGGCCGAGAAAGTGGCCCTCGTCGGATTGCCGCCCCCAGCGCCGCACGGCCTGCTCGCTGGGACTGCAGTAGATATTGGCATAATAGACGGTGTGATAGGCGATATGCCAGGCAGCTTCCTTCACGTTGTCGGTATCGCTCCAGGTATCCTCATGCGTCTCATTCACAACACCTTTGAGCATCGTCAAGGCAATCGCATACTGGTGAGACAGCTCACGTTTCATCTCGACTCCTGGGGATGTAGCATGGAAAGCTGTCCAAGTATACCATATCGTCAGCCGGGCACGGCTGCGCCGACAGTCGGCAGGCACATGATACATTTTCGCCTTGATTTGGTATAATGACGGTGTCGCGACTTTCATCCTTCCGATCACCTATCATGAACCGCTCTGACAACACACTCCATATCAGCGAGCGCCAGATGGCCGTCCTGCAGGCGGTGGTGGAGCAATACATTGCCTCCGCCGAGCCGGTCAGTTCGTCCGCCATCGCCGCGCGGCCGGAGATCGCCGCGTCTTCGGCGACGGTGCGCAACGACATGGCGTATCTGGAGGATGTCGGGCTGCTCTACCAGCCGCACACCTCCGCCGGGCGCGTGCCGTCCGATCTCGGCTATCGCTTTTACGTGGATTACATCCTCTCGGCCTCGCCCGAAGAGGCGCTGAATCTACCCCCTGAGCTGGACCCGGGCGTGGAGGCCACCTGCCGGCTGCTGGGCGACCTGACCCACTACACCGCACTGGCGCTCATCCCCGGCCTGCAGGAGCACCGGCTGCAGCACATCGAGCTGGCGCCGGTGGGCGACGATCAACTGCTGGTGATGATCGTCACCGACAACCGCCAGGTGCTGCACAGCCTCTCCACCGTGTTCGACCGCCCCTCCGCCGGGCAGTTGCGCCAGCTCAACGACATCCTCAACGAGACCTTCGCCGGCCGGCGACTCTCCGAGCTGACCCACGAGGCGATCTACCAGACGGTCACCCGCCTGCCCTTCCTGGCGCGCCGTTTCACCCAGCAGGCGCCGGAGCTGGTGCGCCGCGGGCTGCAGCAGGAGCACGCCGCGCGCCTCTTCGTGGAAGGTACCGCGCACATCTTCGAGCAGCAGGACTTCTCCGAGATGCCCAAGCTGCGCGCCTTGATGACCGCGCTGCACGAGGAAGCCGTTTTCGAGCAGCTCTTCGCCCGCATCACCCCCGGCGCCGTGCAGGTGAGCATCGGCGCGGAAAACCCGCACCCCGGCCTCGACAACTGCGCCATCGTCTTCACCAGCTACCAGATCACCGCCAACGCCACCGGCCACGTCGGCGTCATTGGCCCCCGCCGCATGCACTACCGCAAGGTGTTGGGCACCATAAACGCGGTGGTGCGGAATTTGAATGTGCGGCTGGGGAATCGCGGATAACCGGAAATTGTTCCCTCGCATTCCATACATCCGGTGATAGGCGACCGTATTAATTCATATCGGTTATTCGACGTAAAAGTCGCCACATCGAAGACACATCCGTGTTCTGTTCCACTGCTCCATTCTTTCACGGTGATCTTCTGCTTCTCGTGGACGTATGTAGAATAACAGAGCGACCGCAATGATTGTCAGCAGAATCCAAACGGGTTTGCTTGTTGCGAACACCAATCCGACAATCGCGATCACGATGCAGAACTTTGTGCCAGTAAAACCTTGCGGTGGCGCGGCGAGTTTTGAAATATTATTTTGAACGGTCCCTGACGTATACCCTCTCCCAATACCGAGGCAACCGCCTCCACCGCATCCACACCCGGCGCCAGTTGTTTTGGCAGTTATCGACTGCGTTCCTTCGTTATGCACTAAACTGGCCAGCTTCCAATCTTCGCTACTACACCTGGGGCAAGGCATATAACATCTCCTTTTCTTGTTCTACATCAGATTCATTGATCTACTGTCACTGTCAAGTTAAGAATGTATCAATTCCGCCGGGTTAAAAATGTATGTCG
>CAZPYA010000127.1:0-14678 GCA_964590255.1 uncultured bacterium | reverse complement strand
GTCGCGCCGCCTCATTGATGCGCAGGATATCGCCGTTCACATTATAGATGACCAAGCCGTCCGCGATGGAGTTGAGAATACTGTCTAATTCACCGGCACGCTGCTCGATCTCGGCGAACAGGCGATCCCGCTCTGCTTCAGCGCGCTTGCGCTCGGTAACATCGCGCAGGATGATCTGATACCGGTTCGGGGCAATGCGCACGCCACGATATTCCACCTCGATCACGGCGCCGTCACAGCGTTGCAGCAGCGTATCACCGGCGATGCTGCCATGCTGTCGAAGGGAATCGAAGCACACGCGGATAGCATCACGCTGGTCATGCTGAATGAGCCCATCCATCGACATCTGCAACAGTTCGTGCTCAAAATAGTTGGTCAGGCGCTCAGCTTGTCGATTCACGTTCAGGAGATGCCCCGCGTCATCAAAGAGCATGATGGCATCCGAGGCATCTTCAAATAACTGGCGATAACTGGATTCAGAAGCGCGCAGCGCTTCTTCTCCCCGTCGTCGCTCGGTAACATCCCGCAAAATGCCGACAAAAATGCGCCGTTCACCACTTTCCTGTGACTCGGCGACGGACAACTCGCACGGAAAGGCACTCCCATCCTTACGACGGGCTTCGACGTCATACACCGTACTGATTACGTGCGGCACGCCGGTATGCAGATACCGCTCCATCCCATACCGGTGCTCTTGACGGCGGTCTTCAGGCATGAGTGTGGGGAGGGATAAGCCGATCAATTCATCGGCGGTGTAGCCGAACATACGACATGCAGCAGGATTGGCATTGATGATGATGCCGCCGTCATCAATCACCAGGATCGTATCCACCGCCACATCGAATACACTGTGGAGGCGTGCAGTTTCCGTCCCGAGTTGCCGGAGTTGTTCTCGGCACGTGACATCGGTCAGATAGAGGAGAAACCCATCCACCGTGTTCTCGTTACGGTACGGCAAGACGGTCACATCCCACTGCCGTTGCAGTTTGGGCTGGCCAGGATAAATCAACGTCACGTCATACACGCTGACGAGATCGTGATTCGCTTCAGCCTGCTCAAACAGGGGCGTCAGGAGGGTGACCCAGTAGGCGGGCCCCTGCGTGAAGGCAACTGCCTGCAGGTCCGGCGCGTAAAACCCCTGGGTGGCCGCGTAGGTGGCATTGACATACTGATAGACGCGTTGCCGGTCGAGTATCGCGATACCGACCGGCAGGTGGTCGTAACACCAGCGTTCCCATGGAGTCAAGTCAGGCATTGAGGATGATTGTATCGTATTTTCCCTCAATAGTGGCCGCATATCTCACACACTATCTGACTCATCCTGTTTGCCGGTGAGATTATGCCACCGGCAGTGTAAACGCAAACATGCTCCCTTTGCCGACTCTCGCTCTCCACCCAGATGCGGCCGCCGTGGGCTTCGACCAGCAGCTTGGTGAAATATAGTCCCAGGCCGATGCCTTCGGCCTTGCGTCCATCGCTGGCGTGGTAGAAGCGCTCGAACAGATGCGGCAGATCCTTCGGGGCGATGCCATGGCCGTGATCTGTCACCGTGATGATGACCGTCGCGTTATGCCGGGAGGCCTGGATACGTACCGGGGTCTCCGGCGCGGAATACTTGAAGGCATTCGTCAACAGGTTAAATAGTATCCGTTCGAGTCGGCTGGCATCCGCCCGTACCGGTGGTAAGTCCGTTGGGATATTCAATGCGACTCGCTGCACCGGGAGGACGTTTCGCACCCGCGCCAGGAGATCGGGCACGTAGTGGTGCAATGCCACGTCATCCAGGGCAAGGGTGAACTGCTGGCCTTCCAGGCGGGCGATTTCAACCAAGTCGTGAATCATCGTGTTCATGCGCTGCACGTTGCGGGTGATGGTGCTGGTACTCAAGGTCAGGTCACCATCCAACTCGTGCCGCCGCGCGACCAACTGATCTCGTTGCCTGTCAAACTGGCCGGCCCCCAGTGGATGAACAGGCCAAAGCGCATGGCCTGCCAGCGCGCGACCGCCGCCGCCGTCGCCGGCGCCCACGGCGGCGCTGGCGTGCCGGTGGGCGCCGCGGCGAATGACGACACGCAGACCAGCACGGCGTAGAAGAACAGCAGTGATTTCGGTTGAATGGCAGGCATCATATGTGGTTTCCTCGCATGGCAGATTGTGCCGGCGCGGTATAGCGTCGCTTCCCCTGGCGCGCGTTATCCGCTAGAATGGCGCCGGGAGATTTACCGATGCGCATCACCGCCTGCCGATCTTATCATTCTACTACCGTGGGCACCGATCTGGTGCGGATGCCGGACGGGGTTTCGGTATTCAAAGTCTATTTCGTCAGCATCATCGGCCGTGACGACCCGGCCCGGTACGAGTGGGCGTATGGTCCGTTGTCGACCGTGGACTTCATCGGGCGGATGCAGGCCGCCGGGCTGGAGGGCGTGGGCTTCATAACCGCTTTCCCGCATATCACCAAGGTTTTCCGCTTCGCCCCGGCGATGGAAACCGTTCTCCACGTCCGCGCCTTCTCGACCGTGAATCTCACTCCACTCGACCTGGCGCGCGACGACCAGTACCTGGAATTCGCCTGCTACGCCGAAGCCGCCATCGCCGCCGACGAATACCACGCCTGGGCCCGCTCCGCCACTGTCGAGGAATACCTCGGGTATGTCAGCCCCTTCACTGACGGCCCGGTGGCCAGCCATGCCAAACTGGCGGCCTACGTCGGCTGATCCCCCGATGCCCGGCCGCGTCGAAGCGATCTTTACGAAAACTATATGTATTCCGCTGCGGCGAGCGTGTGGTATGGAATAGTATGGTAGCGGTAGCGCCGCGGTATGTCTGGGCGGCGCGGTTGCATCCGGTGTGTCCGGGTCACGGAGGAAAAACCATGATGCGTCCCCCCTTGCGTCTTCATGGCGTACTGCTGTGCGTCATCTGGCTCGCTTTGTCGGTGGCCGCGTGGGCGCAAGCGCCCGCGCTGGCGCCGGTAAACCCAGATTTTCTGCGCGCGGGCACGCGCGCGGCGTTGTCTAGTCCGCGGCCGCTGGGGTATGTTCCCGCGCCGGCCGACTGGTCGCATCTCACCGGACAGCGCATCTTCCGCGCCGGCCGCGCCACCTTCCCGGCCAGTTACGATCTGCGGAGCACCGGCCGAGTGAGTCCCGTGAAAAACCAGGGATCTTCGGGCTGCTGCTGGGCGTTCGGCACCCTCGCCTCGCTGGAATCCGGTCTGCTGCCCGGCGAGGCGACGGACTTTTCCGAGAACAATCTGAAAAATCTACACGGCTTCGCCTATCACCCGAACACCGGCGGCGGCAACCGGGAGATGGCCACCGCCTACGTGGCGCGCTGGAGCGGCCCGGTGAACGAGAATGACGATCCGTTTGTCGCCACCAGCACTTCTTCGACCGCCAGCCTGACCGTGCGCAAGCATGTGCAGCACGTCACCTACATTCCTGACCGCGCCGCCTCTACCGATAACGCGAACATCAAGCAGGCGCTGATGACCTATGGCGTCGTCGCCACCACCATGTATTGGGACGATGCCTACTACCGCGCCACGACATATAGTTTTTTTAACCCGAGCGTGACCTCCAGCAACCACATGGTGGCGATTGTCGGTTGGGACGACGCGTATCCGGCCAGCAATTTCACCATCAATCCGGGCATGAATGGCGCCTTCATCATCAAAAACAGTTGGGGCGCCGCGTGGGGCAACAGCGGCTACTTCTACATCTCCTACGCCGACAGGGCAATCGGCAAGGCGAATTCCAGTTTTTACAATGGCGAAGCGACGACGAACTACACGCGCGTGTATCAGTATGACACGCTGGGGCAGACCGGCAGCGCCGGCTACAACAGCCCCACCGCGTGGATGGCGAATGTCTTCACCGCCACCGCCGCCGAGCAGATCAAAGCGGTGGGCGTCTACGCGCTGACCGCCAACACCACCTACCAGGTGTCCGGATACCTGAATCCGACCGACGGCCCGCTGAGCGCGACGGCGGCATTCACGCAGACAGGCACCATCAGTGAGCCGGGTTATCATACCATCATGCTGACGACGCCGATGAGCGTCACCGCCGGGCAGAAGTTTTCGCTGGTGATGCGCGTCACCAGCTCGGGGTATGGGTACCCGCTACCGCTGGAACGGCCAATTGCCGGCTACAGCTCGGCCGCCACCGCGTCGGCCGGGCAAAGCTATATGAGCGCCGACGGCGTCGGTTGGGCGGATGTCACCACCTACTACCCGAACAGCAACGCCTGCCTGAAGGCCTTCGCCGGTGTCGGCAGTGGTGGGTCCACGCTGACGGCGGCCACGCTGGCCATCAGCGCCGCCTCACCGCAGCCGGTCAACACCGACTTCACCCTGACAGCGGGGAAGATCGGCGGAACCTCGGTCGAGTATAAATTCGAAGTGATGGGCAGCGCCTGGAGCATCCTGCGCGACTACGCCAGCGGTACGACGGCCACCTGGCAACCGGCGGCCGCTGGCAGCTACACGCTGCGCGTCTCCGTGCGCGACGTCGATTATCCCGCCGTCGTCGTGACCAAAACGCAGGCTTTTACCATCACTCCCGCGCTTTCGGCGGTGACGGTCAACGCCGCGCCGCTGGCTCCGCGCCCGGTGGGCACGGCGGTGACGCTCACCGCCGTGAAGACCGGCGGGGCGAATGTGCAATACCAGTTCAGTGCCAGCGGCGACGGCGGCAGCACCTGGAGCGTCATTCGCGCCTGGAGCACCTCCGTCACCGCCACCTGGACGCCCGCCACCGCCGCAGGCTGGCAGGTAAAGGTCGCCGCCCGCGAAGGCAGCAGCGGCACGCCGGTCGACAGTGCCGCCACCGACTACCTGATCACCCCGGCGCCGCCCACCGCGGTGACGCTGGCGGCCGCGGTTGCTTCGCCGCAGCCGGCGAATAGCGCCATCACGCTGACCGCGGGGAAATCTGGCGGCTCCACCGTGGAGTATCAATTCGACGTAGTGGCGGCGGGTGGCGCCGTCACGGTGTTGCGCGCCTGGGGCACCACCGCGTCCGCCGCCTGGTCCCCGGCTGCCGCCGGCTTGTATACGTTGCGCGTATTCGCGCGCGAGCAGACACTGCCGGCGACGGTCGTCAGTGCCACGCTTGCGTATACCATCGTGGCACCGCTCACCGTGGTGACGTTCAATACGTCGCTGGCGACGCCCCAGCCGGTGGCGAAAGCGATCCGCATCTCCGCCATGCGCACCGGCGGGGGCAACGTCCAATACCAGTTTAGCGCCAGCAGCAATGGCGGCGGTGCCTGGACGGTGCTGCAGGCGTGGAGCGCGACAGCGACGAAGGACTGGACGCCGACGCTCGCCGGGACGTATCACCTGAAAGTGTCGGCGCGGGAAGGCGCCACCGGCACGCCGGTCGAATCCGCCGCCACGCCGTATGTCATCACCCCGACGCCGCCCACCGCCGTGACGCTGGCCGCCTCGCCTACCACCCAGGTAGTGAACGCCGCGGTGACGCTGACGGCGGTGAAGACCGGCGGCTCGACGGTGGAATTCCAGTTCGACGCCACATACAACGGCGTCACCACGGTCGTTTGCGCCTGGAGCACCACTGCCACCGCTACATGGACGCCGTCCACTGCCGGCGCATATACGCTGCGGGTGTCCGCGCGGGAGTCGACGCTGCCCGCGACGGTGGTGCAGAAAACGCTGGCCTTCACCGTCACACCGCCGTTGACGGCCGTGGCATTCACCACCGCCCTGGCCACTCCGCAGCCGGTGGGCAAGGCCATCCGCATCACCGCGACAAAGACGGGCGGGGCGAATGTGCAATACCAGTTTAGCGCCAGCAGCAACGGCGGCGGCGCCTGGGCGGTGCTGCAAGCGTGGAGCACGACGGCGACGAAAGATTGGGCGCCCACTACTATCGCAAACTGGCAACTGAAGGTGGCTGCCCGGGAAGGGGCAAGTGGCACGCCGGTAGAAACCGCCGCCACGCCGTTTGTTATCACCCCGATGCCGCCCACCGCGGTGACGCTGGCCGCCACGCCCACCATACAAGTGGTGCAGACCGCGGTGGCGCTGACGACGACGAAGACCGGCGGGACGAACGTCGAGTACCAATTTGACACCACGCTGAGCGGCGTTACCACGATCATCCGCGCATGGAGCAGCACCGCCACCGCCACCTGGACGCCGGCGATAGCCGGGTTATACTCGCTGCGAGTGTCAGTGCGCGAATCGACGCTACCGGCGACGGTGGTGCAGAAATCGCTGTCGCTCACCGTCACGTCGCCATTGAGCGCGGTGGCGTTCACCACCACACTGGCCGCGCCACAGCCGGTGAATAAAGCCATCCGCATGATGGCCACAAAGACCGGTGGCGCCAGCGTGCAGTATCAGTTCAGCGCCAGCAGCAATGGCGGCAGCACCTGGTCGGTGCTGCAGGCGTGGAGCACGACGGCGATGACAGACTGGGTGCCTACGACGCCGGGAACGTACCAGTTGAAAGTGGCGGCGCGGGAAGGCGCCACCGGCACGCCGGTAGAGACGGCGGCGACGTCATACTTGATTGCCCCGGCGCCGCCCACCATGGTGGCGCTGGCCTTCGCACCGGTATCGCCACAGGCCATTAACACGGCGGTGCTGCTGACGGCGACGAAAACCGGCGGCACCACCGTCGAATATAAATTCACCGCCACCCCTGCCGGCGGCGCGGCGTGTACTGTCAAGGACTGGAGCACGGCGACCACCGCCACCTGGACGCCGGCGACGTCGAGCATCTACACCCTCGCCGTATATGCTCGAGAGTCGGCGCTGCCGTCGACGGTGGTGCAAAAGGCGCTATCCTATACCGTCACCCCCGTGCTCACCGCCGCCACGCTGAATATGTCGCTGGTCTCCCCACAGCCGGTGGCGAAGTCCATCACGCTCACCGCGACGAAGACCGGTGGTGCACAGGTGCAATACCAGTTTAGCGCCAGCAGCAACGATGGCAGCACCTGGAGCGTGTTGCGGGCGTGGAACACCACCGCCACCACTGCCTGGATCCCGGCAGTGGTGGGCAGCTACCGGGTGAAGGTGGCCGCCCGCGAGGGCAGCTCCGGCAGCCCGGTGGAGTCGGCGCCGGCGGCGTTTACCATCACTCCCGCCCCGCCGACGATGCTGAAGCTGGTCGCGACGCCCGTCTCGCCGCAGCCGGTGCATACCGCCGTCGCGCTGCAGGCCTCCAGCACCGGTGGCACGAATGTCGAGTATCAGCTCGAGGTCAGCGCGAATAACGGGACCACCTGGACGGTGCTGAGTCCCTTCGTCAGTTCCGTGCTGAGTCCTGCCGGTACGGTGATGGCGTCGCTGCCAGGCTCGTATTCCTGGACACCGACAGTGGCCGGGGCCTACAAGCTGCGGCTGTCGGGGCGCGAGGCGACGCTGCCGGCGGTGGTCAATACCACCGTTGTCAGCTATCCGGTGGTGCCGGCGCTGTCCGCCGTGACGATGACGACCTCGCTGACCTCGCCGCAGGTGGTGAATAAGAGCATCAAGCTGACCGCCGCGAAGACCGGCGGCGCCAGCGTGCAGTATCAGTTCAGCGTCAGCGCCAACGGCGGTGCCACCTGGACGGCGCTGAATACCTACGGCGTCACGAGCAGCGTCTACTGGGTGCCCACCCAGGCGGCCGCGTATTGGCTGAAAGTGGCTGCCCGCGAGGGCAACGCCGGCACGCCGGTGGAGTCGGCGGAGAAGCTCTTTACGGTGAATGCCATCATGGCGCCGGCGCCGGGCGTGGGCTGGGCGTTCCAACTGCAGGCGCGCGGCGACGCCGGCAACCAGGTGGTCTGCATCGGCAAAACGGCCGGTGGGCCGGGGGCGGCAGTGCAGGCGACCGCGGAGGATGACGACGCCAATGATGTCCGCCTGTTTATCGAGCAGTCCGGACAGCCGGTGCTGCAGACCGATCTGCGTGGCGGCATGGGCGCGCAGCAGTGGCGCCTGGTGGTGCAGCGCGCGGCGGCCCGCTCCGTCACGCTCACCTGGCCAGATCTGCGCGCGGTGCCGCGCGGCATCAGTCTCACCCTGGTCGATGCGGCGACCGGACAGCGCTGCGCCATGCGCTCGACCAGCCACTATGTCGTCCCCGCGTCGGCGGGTGACTACCGGCTCACTATCGAGGCGACACCCACGCCGGCAGCGCCGCTGCGCATCCTTAATCTGCGTCCCGAGCACAGCCGCGTCCTCGGCAGCCGCGTTGTCTTCACGCTCACCGCGGAGGCGCGGGTGACTTTGACCGTGCGCGGGGCTACCGGCCGCGTCATCCGCCGCCTGGCCGGCGCGCAGCCGCTGCCCGCCGGCGAGCATGCCCTCGTCTGGGATGGACGCTCGGAGCAGGGCACGGCCGTGCCGGCCGGCGCCTACCAGTTCGAGCTGATGGCCACGGACGCCGATGGCGGGACGGTTCGGGCGCTGCTGTTGAGTGCAACGCCGTAACTGCGGCGTGAGATGAGACACAGATGCCAGATTACAGGGACGGACACCGATAAGTCATATTGGGACGCGGTCATTGCGATGCCATCTGTGCGATAAAGCTTGTGATGTGCCGCGATATCTCTACATAATCAATGACCGCTTCCGTAAATACGTTTCGTGATGCGGCGTGCTCGGTTACAGCCGGGCTACCGTATACCCGGCCTCCTCCAGAATAGCGGGGATGCTCGAGATGAGGACGCGGTCGTAGTCCTTCTCGGCTTCCGGCAGCGCGTCTGTCCCCATCACCGCTGCCAACGTCACGGCGATGCCGCGCAGATTATCACAATTCTGCGCCTGTGACTCAGCGGTGAGTTGGGCTCCACCAGCGTGTCGGGGCGTGGGTCGCGTTGTGCGTCTTTCGCCTGCGCGAGTTCCTGCTTGCTGTAGACGTGGTGGGCGGCCGCTGTCAGTTTTTCCAGTAGCGGGCTGGTCATCTCCGGCGCCTGCACCAGCGCATGAAACTCGCGGCCGTCGGCGTGAATCGCGAGCTGGGCCTTGCTGGGCAGCGCCGAGTATTCAAAAGTGCGCTGGCCGGTCAGCCGGCTCGTGGCGAAAATCGACTCCATCGAGCGAGTGCCGTGTCGGTATTCGCGCACCTGCAGGAAGGCGCGTAGCACGCCCGGATCGATGTGCGGCGCGCCGGTGCCGTCGTCCAAAATCTGCGCTAGGAAATAGCGCAGCCATCCCCAGGGGTGCGCTCCCAGCGTGGTGTCGAATTCCTCCCAGAACACCAACGGGATGCAACCGGACAGCACCACGTCGCGCACCTGGTGCAGCGCCTGCTGGATGCCCTTCAGGTCTTGTTCGCCGTACCCCAGCACCTGCAGGATGCGCATGCCCGTCACGCCGGCGTGAATTGCCGCGCCCAGGTTCGGCGCGCGATGACACGAAGCAGCAGCATCCCGATCTGGTGCCGTATGCGCAATTGACCGAAGGTGAAAAAGCGTATGATCTCCGGACGGCCATGGAAGCGCTGAAGGTGATTATTGCCCTGGGGTATCGCATCGAAAAGCCGTGACGGCCGGGCGCCCGCCCCTGTTGGCAAGCGCGTCTCCGCATGTTACGATACCGGCATGGATACCTCGATGCATGAGATGGCCCAGCGCGCCCGCGATGCCGGGCGAGTGCTGGGCACGTTGCCGGGTCGCGTGCGGGCGGCGGCACTGCGCGGAATGGCGGAAGCATTACGCGCCCGCGGCGCTGAGATTCAGCAGGCGAACGCCGCCGACCTGGCGGAGGCGGAAGCCGGTGGCCTCAGCGGCCCGCTGTTGCAGCGGCTGCGCTTGTCCGAGAAGACCCTCGCCTATATGTATGACCGTCTGGTAGAAGTGGCGGAACTGCCCGACCCGCTGGGCGTCATCAGCAAAGGCCACGTGCGCCCATCGGGCCTGCGCGTGCAGCGCGTCAGCGTGCCGCTGGGCGTCATCGGCATCATCTACGAGTCGCGCCCCAACGTCACCACCGACGCGGCGGCGGTGTGCGTAAAAAGCGGCAACGCCGTCATCCTGCGCGGTGGCTCCGAGGCGCTGCGCACGAATATCCTCCTCGCCGACCTCATGGCGGCGGCCGCGGCCGACGCCGGCGTGCCCGCCGACGCGGTGCAAATCGTGCGTACCTCCGACCGCGCCGCGGTGGGCGAGCTGCTGCAGTTGGACCGATACATCGACGTCATCATCCCGCGCGGCGGCAAGTCGCTCATCCAGCGCATCGCCGCAGAAAGCCGCATTCCCGTCATCAAGCATTACGACGGCATCTGCCACCAGTATGTCGCCGCCGACGCCGACCACGACATGGCGGTGGCACTGGTGGTGAACTCGAAGTGCGACAAGGTGGAGGTGTGCAACGCGCTGGAGACGCTGCTCGTCGACGCCGCCGCCGTCGAGCGCGTGCTGCCTGCCCTCGCCGAGGCCCTGCGCGCGCAGGGGGTGGAGCTACGCGGCGACGCGCGCGTCCGCGCTGTCGTGCCGATGGCGCCGGCGACGGAGGACGATTGGACGACCGAATACCTGGCGCCGATTCTCTCCGTGCGCGTGGTCGACGGCGTGGACGCCGCCATCGCGCACATCAACACCTACGGCTCCGGCCACACTGACGGCATTATCACCGGCAGCCTGGTCCTCGCCGACCGCTTCGTCGCCGGGGTGGATGCCGCCTCCGTGCTGGTCAATGCCTCCACCCGCCTCTCCGGCGGCGGCGACTACGGCCTGGGCGCGGTGGTGGGCATCAGCACCGACAAGCTCCACGCCCGCGGCCCCGTCGGCCCGGAAGAACTGACCAGCTATAAATGGGTCGCCTACGGTCATGGGCACCTGCGCGGGTAATCATACACCTGGAGAAAATATGCACGATCGACCCGAACCGAAATCCGCCACCGAACCGTTGGACCTGGCGCGCAAAATCGACGACACACTTGCCGGACGGCGGCCGTTTGAGCTGAATTACCCCTACTTTTCGCCGGATTACGCGCTACCGTTTACGCATATTGGCACCGAACGGCAGCTCTTTCTCGACAATTTCATGCTCGACGCACTGAACGGCGTCGAGCGCGTGATTGTCACCCCGGAGAAGGCGTCACTGCTGGCGTGGAGCGACCTCCCCTGGGAGCAGGCGGGGTTCAATCCCGCTGTCGCTGGTGCGCTGCAAGATCCGGAGGACGGCCTTTACAAGCTCTGGTATATGCAAACCGTCACCGGCGATATCTTCGGCAACGGGCAGGTGCTCTGCTACGCGGAATCGGCGGATGGGCTGCACTGGGAGAAGGCGTTGCGTGATGACGCGCTGCCCTTCAATGAGCATCGCCGGACGAATATCGTGCATACGGATGTCTGCCATGCCGGGTTGGTGCTGAATCCACGCTGGCGCGAGGAGCCGGAGCGCAAGTTCCTGCTGCTCTACAATCCCGCGTCTGAGGCGCCGGCGCGTGGGCAGCGGGTGCTGTCGCGGGTGGCGGCGTCACCGGATGGGGTGCATTGGACAATGATCAGCGATGACGTGCCGCAGCGCCATCAACACGAGATGCGCATCATCTGGGATGCGGCGACAGAACAATATATCGGCTTCAGTCAGTATTCGCACCACTGGCACCACGGGCCGCGCACGCGGCAGATCGGCCGGCAGACCAGTCCGGACTTCATCCACTGGTCGCCGAAGGAAGTGGCGCTGTCGGTGGACTGGGACCCGACGCTGCCCCCCGACCGCGAGTTCCACGAAGCTTCTATTCGCAAGGTCGGCGGGCTCTATGTCCTCATCGTCGGCGAGTGCCACACCGATCCGCTGTGGCAGGTCGGCGGCAATGGCGCCAATTGGCGCGACCAATTTCATGTGACGCTGGCGCTGTATAGCAGTCGCGACGGCGCGCGCTTCACCCGCGCGCATAGGCCGGAACCGTGGGTAGACAACGGCCCGCCCGGCAGCCCGGATTATGGCTATGCCTGCTTCACCGCGGCTGGCGCGCTCACCAGTGGCGGACGGACGATCATCCCCTACTGTGCCAATCCGGTGCAACAATGGACGATTGAACGTGTCGATAACCCGGTGCTGGCACCGGAGGCGGATCGCGTCATTTTCACCGAGCGGTATGCCATTGCAAAAGCGCTGGGTGCTGACCCCTACAGCTCAAACACTCGCCGTACCGTGGGTGGGTTGGTGCTGCGCGAGGACGGGTACGCCGCGTTGCGCAGCCGCCATGCCGGGCGCGTGCTGACCAAGCAATTTGTGTTTGAGGGTGACCGCTTGCGTATCAACGCCAACGTGCAATTCGGTCATGCGCGGGTTGAGGTATTAGACCCACACCACCGACCGTATATTGGCTTCAGCGCTGCCGACTGCGATCCCATCCACGGCGATGACATCTGGCACACTGTCACCTGGCGGGGTAACGCCGACGTGCGCGCGCTGTGGAACACGCCGGTGCGCCTGGCTATCCACCTGGTTGATGCTGATTTGTATGGCTTTGCATTTTACGATCAGGAGAACGACTGAACATGTCTACGACACCCGAGCTACTGATCACCGATCAACTGCAGCCAATCGCGTTGACGCAGCGGGAACTGGCCGGCGAAATCGGCCGGCGTATCCACGACCTCATTTATCGGCACTATATGGTACTCGACTTTGAGGTGTCATTTATTGAGCCGTTCCGCACACGGCCGTTCACCGACAATTACCATTATATCGGCGTTGGAAAGTTGATTGATGCCGGCAGCCGCTTCGGTGCGTTCACCGGTGACCCGGCGGTGCAGGCGCGAACGACGCAACTGATCGCCGACATCATCGCCACCCGCGATACCGATGGTTATATCGGCACCTTCCAACCTGAGCCAGAGGCGCACCAAAACCATCGCAACTGGGTGCTCCATGATCAGGAATACCTGCTGCTCGCGCTGGTACAGCACTGGCATGCCAGTGCTGATGCGCAATCACGGCGTGATGCCTGCGCCCTCGGCGACTATATCATCGCCACCTTCTCTCGTGACGCGAAACCGGAAGAAGTCAGCACCGCCGGGTTGTCGGAAGCATTCATCGCGCTCTATCGTGCGACAGGTGAGCCCCGCTATCTCACTTTTGCCGCTGAAGCACGCCACGGTAATGCGCAGGCAGAGGTGCAGTGTGCCTCGCTGCGTGAATGGCGGCAAACCTTCGACACGCGTCCTGCCCACGTCTATGTTATGCTCGCGCGCTGCTATGCGCAGACAGAGCTGTACCGGCACGACGGCGACGCCGCGTTACTAGAGATGACCGCCTATATGCGATGCGAGCTGCTGCGGCAAGGTGGTGGGCTGAATGTCGTCGGTTCCGCGTCCGACGGTGAATATTTCTCGTATACGCAAAACGGCGCCGGTGCGATTGGCGAATCCTGCGTCACCGCGTATCTGTTGCGCTGGTTGGATAGCCTGTTGCGTGTAGACGGTGACCTGCGCTACGGCGACGTGATAGAGCGTACCGTCTACAATGCGCTGTTTGCCGCGCAGGATCCCGCCGGTCGGCGGATACGCTACTTCACGCCCTTCACTGGCCCGCGCGCATACTTCGACCAGGATGGCTTCTGTTGTCCGGGGAACTACCGGCGTATCATGAGTGAACTGCCGGCGATGGTGTATTATCGATGTGCCGATGGCGGCCTAGCTGTAAACTTGTATACCGCCTCCACCATTACCGTGCCGATGGCGCCTGATACCGCGGTGACGCTGGTGCAGGAGACAGACTACCCCGCGTCGGGCCGGGTGGTGATTCGCGTTGAGCCGACGCGTCCGATCGCATTTCCGTTGCGGCTGCGTATCCCTCGCTGGTGTCACGGTGCCACCATGGCGATCAACGATGAGTCAGCGACCCCAGCGCCTGTCGGTGCATACACCGTACAACGCACATGGAAGGCAGGCGATACCATCACCCTCGACCTGCCGATGTCCTGGCGCCTGGTGAAAGGACGCCAGATGCAGGAGGGCAAGGTGGCACTGCTGCGCGGGCCGGTCGTCTACTGTCTCGGTACCGCGCAGAACGCCGCGTTGTTGGCGAAATACCCGGCGTTCACGGGGATTGTCATTGATCCGGCCTCGTTTGGCGACCCCGAACCGGATGACACGATTCGCCCCGGAGGCCTGAAGGTGACGGCACGCGCTCTGGTGGAAGCGCCCGGAGAATGGAGTAAAGGTGCGCCGGAGGAGACGGTAACCTTCACGGAATTCGTCGACCCCACGGGGATTGTGACCTATGTCCATGTGCTCGACATGAGATGCACGGTCGATGACGAACTGACGGGAGATTGCTTTGCCACGTAAGACGTATATGCTGCTCGACCCTCGTGTCATCGATGACGTGTGCGATGCCCAGATCATGCCCGGCCCAGTGACAAAGGAGCCAGCGAATCCACTCTTCATCGAGGACCGGCCGTGGGAGGTACGCCTCGACAACGTCTACGCCAATATTCTGCATGAGAACGGACGATACCGCTGCTGGTACAGCCCCTTCATCGTCGATGAAGCGGAGACGAATACGCCATCCGCGCAACGGGCCACAACGCGCTATTACGCCGGTACCCGCGAGGTGGGGGTCTGCTATGCGGAATCGACGGACGGCTTGCATTGGGAGAAACCGGCGCTGGGGTTGGTGGACTTCGCCGACTCGACAGATAACAACCTTCTTCTCCGCGGCCCCCACGGCGCCGGCATCTTTCGTGATGATCACG
>CAZPYA010000126.1:0-14750 GCA_964590255.1 uncultured bacterium | reverse complement strand
ATAAGGAGGTGGCCGATGTCACTCAGGATGTTGCACTTACCGCGGTTCGCCACGCTGCTGCTTTGCCTGGCAGCGATGCTACCCTCAATCGCGCAAAACACCGCCGCACGCTACCCCGAAAAGACCTGGAAACCCGTGCGCGATGCGGTCGCTAAAGCGCTCCGCGATTCGAAGATCAAGGGGCTGAGCATCGCGGTGGTCGATAACCAGGCGCTGGTGTGGGCGGAAGGTTTCGGCATGGCGGATGTCTTCCACAAGCGCAAGGCCACCCCCGAGACCATCTATCGCGCCGGCAACCTCTCGAAACTGTTCACTGCCACCGCGGTGATGCAGCTCGACGAGCAGGGGAAGATCAATATCGACCGCCCGCTGAAAAACTACCTCCCGGCCTTCTCCATTCAGACGCGCTTTCCCGATGCCGGGCCCATTACCGTGCGCAGCGTGCTCGACCACCACTCTGGCTTGCCGTGCGACTGGCTGCTAAATACCTGGAGCCGCAAGCCGGCCGACTACACCGACTACGCGGCGTTGCTCCGCGACGAATACACCACGCTGCCGCCGAACATGATGTATGCTTACTCGAATATCGGTTACAGCCTGCTGGCGCACATGCTGCAACAGGTGAGCGGGCGCGATTTCGTCAGCTATATGGACGGCGCCGTGCTGAAGCCGCTGGGGATGACATCCTCGTCCTTTTCGCCCACGGCGGAGATTCGTCCGCTGCAGGATGCCGCCATCTGCGTGGGCGGCTACAGCGTCGATATCCTGCCGCTGGGCGACACTCCGGTCGACTCGCTGCGCACCACCGTGAAAGACGTGGCGAAATTTATGGCCATGGTGCTGGCGGATGGCCGCGCCGACGGCAAGTCGTTATTGAAGGCCGCCACGCTGAACGAGATGCTGACGGTACAAAACGCGAAGAACCCCCACGACTTTGATGTAAACACCGGTCTCGGTTGGTTCCTCAAAGGTGCGATGGTGGTGATCCCCGGCTACGACGGCCCGCTGTACGGCAATGGCGGCGCCACTATGACGAACAATTATGCCGCGCTGGTGATTCTGCCACGCGAACAGCTTGGCGTCGTCATCCTCGGCAACTCCGTCGAGATAGGCACGGTGCTGTCGGAGCTGCTGAATGTCACGGTAAAGGCGGCGCTGAAGGCGCGTACCGGCAAGGAGTGGTCGGAAATCAACAAGCCGGACTTCCCCGCGGAAAAGCCGATGGATGGCAATGTCTATCGGGCACTCGCCGGCACCTTCGCCACCGATTTCTTCGCCACGGTGAACGTCTACCAGAAGTCGAACAAGCTCTACGCCTCCGTGGGCAAGCTGGCGCTGCAGATGCAGCCGCGCGACGGCAACTCCGCTACCCTCATCCCGCCGCGCGTGCTCTGGTTCTTCTCTGTGCCCATCGGCCCCTTTGCCGATGTCGAATTCTCGACCGCCACCGTGAATGGCCACCGCTGGCTGCTGATGGAGTCGGACGGCTACAAACAGGTTGTCGGCGAGAGCATCCAACCCCCGACCATCACCGCCGCCTGGAAAGCCCGCGTGGGCAATTACGTGGTGACGAATTCCGACGCCGAGTCGATAAAAAAGATGTCCATCACTATCGCCATCGAAAAGAACTTCCTACTCGCCCGCGTCAACAACGCCAGTCTCCCCATCGCCGTCGCCCTCGATCCCGTCAACGATACGGAAGCTGTCACCATGGGCATCGGTCGCTTCCGCGGCGAAACCATCAAAGCAAAGACGGTGAATGGGCAGGACGTGCTGGAGTATTCGGGCTTTGTGCTGAAGAAGAAGTAGTCAGGGGAGAAGTCTCCAACAGTTGCCTCAATTCACCGGTTCAACTGCCGCGGTCGTCTCTATTTGCGCCTCCCGCCGCCACGCCGCAAGCATTGTCGGCAGCAGGATGCCCATGAAGACGACCCATCCGCAGAGGATGGCGCCGATGGGGGGCAGGTAGGCCCAGGCGAAGCGGATGGTCGCCAGCAGCAGCAGGAAGGGGATGGCGAAGAGGCTGATTTGCCGGCTGACCGTCCACAGCGAGTGCCGCGCCTCGTAGGCGGCAAAGACGCCGACCATGGGGAAGACGGTCATGAAGCCGCCCAAGTGCTTTTTCGCCAGCACCAGCCCGGTGGTGATGAGCAGCACCATCGGCAGCTTGATCCAGATTGGCAGTTCTTCGCGGTGTCCCGGTTCCGGGCGCGGCGGCTGCAGCGCCAGCAGCAGGACGGAGAGGAGCAGCACCCCCGCCCAGCAACCCCAGAAGGCGGCGTCTGTCTTCGGCACGATGTGGTTGAGCGGTACGGCGATGGCGACAAACGCGACGATGGAGAGGAGGATCGCCGGGAAGATGGGTAGCCGGGCGTTGTGGTGGAGAATGCGCACGCCTTGTGTAAACACGATGAGCGCCAGCAGGCCCAGCACGTTCGTCGCGTCGATGGGCTGGCCCAGCGACATCAGTGCCATCGAGAATGGGATGGGCAGCGCGAGGATCGCCGCCTTCCATCGCGGATGATATACATAGGCCATCGTCGTCGCCATGGCGGAGACGGCGAGGATGAGGATATAGTCCCAGACGCCGAAGTGGAGGACGCCCATCAGCGCGCCACCCGGTCGGCGAACAGTTCCCGCAGCATGGCGGTGGCGTTCTCGACGATGAGTTCCAGCGCCTCCGGCGCCAGTTTTGACCAGTAGGTGTGACTGCACTCGTGCCCGCCGCGTGGCAAAGCATCGCGGGTGGGAATGTAGCCCACGTACTGGCTGATCATGTGCGCCACATAGGTGTGGCGGGTGGGGGAGGCCAGCTTAATGGCCAGCGCGCCTTCGATGAATGGCTCGCCCGGCAGGCCGACGATGGCGGTGTCGCCGATGCGCAGCACCTGTATCATGTAGTCGAACACGCCTTCGCGCCGGCGCTGGATTTCGATGCCGCAGCGCGATGCCGCCATCATCCACTCCCAGGAGACGGCGGTGCGCGTGTCGTCCGTCCACTCCGGCTTCGGGTGGGCGGCCAGGTATGCCTGCGCCGCCGCCACCGCCGCGGGGTCAAACTCACGGAAAGGAATGTCGATATAGCGCACCCGCCAGTCCAGCGTCGTGGTCGGCGCGTAGTCGATCTCTTCCAGCACGTGGCCGGCCATCTCTGCCAGCGCATGCCCCATGGCGCGCAGGTCTTCAGTGTAATCCGGATCGAATGGCGGCCAGGGGTTGAGGTTGCCGCAGCAGCCGTTGAGCACCAGCGCGGCGCCGCCGAAGCGTTGGGCTACCTCCGCCGACCACGCCCCCGGCCAATCGGCGGAGACCAGCGTTTTCGGGAAGACATGCACGGGATGGCAGGCGTAGTTGAGCAGCACCGCCAGCGGACGCAGATCTTCGCCGCGGAGGCAGCACACGCCCACCTCCGGATCCATCGGGCCTTCCATATAGAGGATATCCGCCGGACCGAGCTTGCCGCCCTGCCAGCCTTTCCACGGCATGCCGATGCTGCCGTCACGCATAATGGCCCGGCGGTTATAGGCATAGCGCCCCTCGATGCCGCTGCCGCTGCCGACTTGCGCCGGTTGCATCTTAGCCATGGCGTCCTGCAAGGCGATGACGGTCTCTTCCACCACGAAGGCGCTGTAGGCCGGGTCGCCGCCGCGCAGCCACTCCGCTTCGGTTGGGATGCCGGGCAGTTCGTCGTCCAGCATGAAATGCCCCAGGCTCGGCGCGGTATGCGTTTGCGTGGCGTGGATCATTAGCGCGTCGGCATTTATGCCGCACCGCTCCGCCGCCAGCCGCCGGATCGCCTCGCACTCCTGCTTCGCCAATATGCACAGATCGAGCGAGAGGATCGCCAGCGTCTGCCCGCCCGCGCGCAGCACCACCGCCCGCGCGAAGAGCGGGTCCAGCACCAGCCGCGCCGGCCGATACCGCCCGATATCGCCACCGAGTTGCACCCCCGCCCAAGGCGTGATGTCACGCTGCGCCGCGCCGGCGAGAAGGGTTGTGGTCATACGGTTGTCCTTGTTGTTCAGTATGCGATGGGGCGTTGCGCGCTCCCGCGCGCAATGAGGCCAGTCTGGTCTCCCGATTCACCGTTCCAAAATCACTCCCCCGCGCGCGCCATACCTTCCGCCGCGAGGAGCAGGTGATTGATGCACCAGATATTCGTGAATTGGGCGAAATTTCCCTTGTTATGAAAACCTTTCGGCGGGATCCAATCCGGTTTGTCGCCGGTGCCTTCATACAAGTACAGGCTGTTGCCCAAGCAGGTGTAGTTGCACTGGTACACCTGCTCGGCCATGAAGCCGCGGTAGCCGTTGTACTGGCCGTCCACGAGGGCGATGAGCTGGGCGGAATACGCCCAGTGCGCCAGCGCCATGTCGCGGTAGTATGGATTGCCTGTCCACTGCGCCAGCTTCAGCAGGTCGCCGGTGCAGATAAGGCCATAGACATGCAGGTGGTTGTTGCGCACCGAGGCGAAGTCGCCGCCGCGCGAGCGGTAGTCGTATGCGCCCAGCAGCGTCTTCGGGTGCAGCCGCACGTTGTATGCTTTGCGGTACGTCATCGTCCAGTCGGCGGCGATGCGGCACAGTTCCAGGTAGCGCGCGTCGCCGGTGGCGTCATACAGCGCGGTGTAGGCCATGATGGCGTTGTAGCCGTCCTCCGAGGTGGGCGTCATGCCCACGTCCTCCGGTGCACCGTAGATGTATTCCTCGCGCACGGCTTTCTCGTAGAAGTCGCCGGCCCGTGCCGCCTGCTCCAGGAAGGAGGTGCCTAGCACCGGCCCGGCTGCCAGCAGCGCGGGAATCCACATCAGCCCGCCGCAGCCGTCCCAGCCCTCGACTTCACCGCTGAAGGCGTTGTAATAGGTGCCAAACGTGCCGCTCCCGCCTTGCCGCTGCACGGCGAGGATGTTGGCGACATTCGATGCCAGCGCCGTCGTCCAGCGGGCGGTGTCGACGCCCGCCGCCCGCTCCTGCGCGATGAAGCGCGCCAGGAAATTGTTGCCTTCGCCCAGCGTGCGGGTGTGCAGCGTGTCGGGGGAGGGGTTCCACCCACCGTCCCAGCCGTTGTATTTTCCCCCCTGGAAATAGGAGCCCTTCGCCTCCGGATGCGGGGTGGCGTAGCGGCCCCAAAAGAAGCCGGAGGGGCTGATGCCTTCGCTGCTGAACTTATCCGCCACCTGGTGCGCCATGCGGATGCCGTCGGCGTTGCCGCACTGCCGCGACGCCCACGACAGGCCGAAGCAGACGGGAAACCCACTCGTCCAGCCTACCGCCATCTGCTCGCTGTTCATGCTCACGCCTTTCGCGTTGGCGATCTGCTCGGTCAACAGGTCGAACGGCAGCGAGTAGAGGAACGCCGCCTCATTCTCGACGTAGTGCCAGCGGATGCCCTCGATCGCCGCCGCGATGATCTCCTCGCGCGGCGCAACATCGGCGTATGGATGGGCAGCACCCCAGGCTTTGCCGATGCGCTCGATCACCTGCGCATACCCGTGCCGGTCGGCTTCGAAGGAGAACAGATACACCGTGCCGCTCACCGACGCCCCCGCCGCCATCGTCAGCGTCGGCGCATACGGCTGCACCCAGGCGCTGCCCGACAGCGCGTATGGCTCGTCCGTCGCCGGCACTGAGACCTGCAGGTACTTCTCCTGTGCATCCCACCGGTAGCCGATGCCCACCTGCGGCTCGTATTCCGCCAGTGTCACCGTACCTGAGGTGGTGAAGTGGGGCTCTGAGGCAAGGATCGTCCAGCGGCCGTCCGCCCAGGCGAACACCCCCGGCAGCGCCCCGCGGTCGGCGGTAAATGCCCAGTGGCTCGCGACGAACCCCTTCGGCTCGATCACCGCCGGGTCGAAGCGTGGGTAAGGGCGCGTCTCCGTTGAAGGCCGGTTCTCGCCATACATCAACCCCGGAATCATGAACCACGGGACGGATTCTCCGGCCAGCGGCAGACGCAGGCGCAGCGTGGTCGTCACCGCCTGCGTAGCCGTCGCCGACCACCGAAGCACCCGCACCGGCAAACCGTCGATGGTGGTATCTTCGGCATCGATGGTGAAGGTCAAGCCGTCAACGGCAGGTGAGGTAGCGAGATAGAGTTTCAAATCAGTCGAAAGAGACATCGGTTATTCCTTCATTACAGGCTCGTGTAAAAACTCTGGAAGCCCCCTTGAGGGGGCGTAGCTCGGTAGCCCGGTCATTTATGGCCGGGCAGGGGTTGGCGCTCGACGATACAATGAATTCCTTTTGCCACCTTGCCTTGTAGCCATCCCGAAGCCTGCTCTCCGAGATCGAGCGAGATGATGTAGGTATATTTCTCATCGCTGACTGAAAAGTTAATCTCATCGGGGTTGTTGAGGTTATTCACGTATATTGGCCGGCCAAAATGCAGTGATCGATCAGTTCCTGAAAGATCGAAGACAGACGTGAAAAACGCGCGCTTCTCGTTTTTTCGCCACATGAGGAACGGCACGACATCCTTCAGGTTGTATCCGATGCCTTCACCGGTGACGAACACGTCATTCCTCGCGCGACAATATGCCCGGTACGGTTTGCCACCTTGCGGCATGAAGGTGAACGCGGTCCAGCCGTCTCCAGTTCCCTCCCGCTGGTTCTTCAGATGCTGATACCCGGCCTTGTCACCGAGAGGCGTTTTGCGTTCAGTCATGGCGAGTTGCGTGGTAATGGCGCCGCGTCCATGTATGACCCAGTCGAACTGTGCTGGTTTATCGCCGTCAACAGCGAAAACGTCGACCAGCAGGTTGTCGGCGAGGATGATGAAGCGTTTCAGTGTATAGCCGGGATAGGCACCCTTGCTGATGCCGAAGGCGGCCCTACACCCGGGAGCGTCTTCGAAATACAGCAACTTTCCCGTATCCGCCTGCTGATCCTTCCCTCCAATTACCACCGTATTATGCGCCACCGTCGTCCGCGCCCAGGTTTTGTATTCGGGTACGCTGTAGGTGATGCGTCCGGGGTCGAGGAGCCACTCCTGCCCCTGGGCGTAGACGACGATGTTCAGCTTGTCGGGGTGGCCGTGGTGGTCGCCGTGCTGGCCGTAGTCCATCATGACGCAGATGGGGTTGTCGGGCGTGCCGCCGCGCAGCACGGCGATGCCCATGCCGGCGAGGTTTGTGCTCTTCAGCTCCGGCTTCTTCGCACCGTCGGCGGGCAGGCCCGCGTAGAGCGCCAGCACCGGGTCGTTGAAATACCCGTAGCCCCAGCGGAAGACGTCCTTCCAGCCGTCCAGGTTGGCGGGGTCGCTGTCGTGAAAGACGGGGAACTGGCCGTTGGGGTAGGCGAGATTGATGGGGCCGGTCCACAGGCTCTTCAGCCGGGCGTCGGCGGACAAGTCGATGCTGGCACGCTTCAGCGCGTCCAGTTGTTCCATCACCGCCTGCATGGCATAGCGCTGGTAGGCGAGGGCGCCTTCGTACCAGAGGCCGTCATCGGTGACGGATTCCTTGAGCTGCCACTTCAGCCCGGCGTCGCCATCTACGCTGTCGCGGATCAATCCCTCGTCGCCGATGGCTACGCCCACCGCGGCATAGGCGGCGTTGAACCAGGTCTGGTGGTTGTTCTTTGCCCCCACGAAGACCTGCAGCCGGCGAATTTCGCGCACCGGATCGCCCAGCGCCGCTTTCTCGATGACCGCGCGGTCCGCCTCAGGAATACCGTTCGCCACCAGGTCATACGCTTTTGCCAGCTTGATGGCGGCGTATGCCTCGTCCAGTTGCTGTGCGTACCGCCGTCCACCCACAACCGCGGCGATGCCGGTGCGCCCCCAGCGGTCGTGCCGTTTCCAGGTTGGGTAGAGGCGCGCCAGCTTCAGCAGCACCATCTTCACCGCGTCGGCATACTTCGCCTCGCCGGTCAGCGCGTAGGCCGTGCCCAACGTGATGCAGTCCTCATTCAGGTTATCGTTCAGCCGTGTGCGGTACGATGCGCAGGTGCGCTCATCGGTATAGACGGCCTTGCAGGTGGGGCAGACGTGCTTCTCCAGCGACTCCGGCTGCAGCCACGCCCCGTCTTTCGGACAGGCGTAGTAGAAAATCCAGTCGCCCTCCTGCTCCGGCACCACCAACCCTTTCGCCAGCAGCGCGTCGGCGCGGGTGATGAGGTGCTTCATCTCTCCCTGCCGCGCCGCGTCCGCCTTCCACGCGGTGATTTCCGCGGCGGTATACAGATAGCGCGGATGCGCGGGGAAGGCCATCGGCTCGACACCCCAGGACATACCCCACGCCAGCAGACAGAGCATTCCTATCCACTTCATCGCAACTCCTCTAACAACTCGACCTGTTCGACCAGACAAAATTATTCTACTCGTATCTTCACATGTGCGCACGGCGGCACGGTCACTATCTCACCAATCTGCTCCACCGTCGGCGGCCAGGCGAAGTGATGGCCATCCTCCGCCGGCAGCAGGAACTCGGCGGTTGCGCCGTGGAAGCGGGCGGGGAGGACGGCGGTGATCGGCTCTTCCGGGTGGCGATTCGTCAGTAGCAACCAGTAGCCGTCGGCGTTGCGTCCGGCGAGGACGTCGAGGAAGGGCAGCGTGGCACGGTCGCCGGGTTCGCGCTCATCCCACGGCGCAGGGTCGCTTTCCGATTGCGGCGCTACGAAGCTCGGGCCATCCTGCTCGACGTCGAGAATCTCCGACGGGAAGAGCGGGCGCCAGAAGCGGAAAAGCTGGTGGATGGCGGTGCGCTCCACCTGCGAGCCGCGGCCGACAATGGCGGGCATGGTGTTGATGAGGCTGTAGTTGTTGCCCAGCACCACGCATTCCGCCCGGCGGCAGAAATCATTGAGCATCGCCGTCACGAAGAGGGTGGTCAGCGGCGTGTGCGGTTCGCAGAATTTCGCGTCGTTGTGCGTCTCGCCACGGAAAGCGCCCCACTCGGTGACGCCCACCGGTTGCGACCCGCCGCATTCACGAATGGTCTCCGCCATGGTGTCCAGTGCGCGGGCGTAGTCGGCGGCGTCGCCCACGAAGGCCAGCCCCTCGCGGCGCTGGTCGGCGTCGTAACGGCAGGCGTAAAAGTGCGTGCAGAAGATGTCGATGAGGTCGCCGGCACCGCCGGTGAAGACGTCCCTGATCCACTCGTTGTCGATGCACAGGCTGGCGATGACGGCGTTGGGATAGTTGGCGCGGATGTCGGGCAAGTATTCTTTCACGGCTTCGGCATACATGGGGCCGGTCATATGGCCCACTTCATGCGCGCCGCTGTGTTCGTTGCCGATCTGCCACACCATCTCCGGCGGCTCGATGCCCTGTCGGCGGTACCACGCGGCGCAGTGGGCGGCCCACTCGCCGGCCTCGGTGGGCGTGCCGGTGCTGATATTGATGGTGACATGCGGACGCGCGCCGGTCTGCCGGCACAGATCCAGGTATTCGTCGGTACCCCAGGTGTAGCACAGGTTCCAGAAGAAGGTGCTGTCCGTGTCGTCGTGGCGCAGCTCTTCGCGGCCCACGCCGCGGAACCAGTGGTAGCTGGAGGCGACGCACCCGCCGGGCCAGCGGATGTCGCCCGGCTGCAGCTCGGAGATGGCCGCCAGCGTGTCGGCGCGGTGCATCGGTTGGTCGACCGGCCGCACGGAGATACGGTCAAAATAGGCGATGCCGTTGCCAGTGAGGTGGCAGAAGAACTGGCAGTTGTCGTCGCTGGCGGAGATGGGGAACTCCACCTCATACCGTTTGAAATGTGAGGCGTCGACCTTGACGGTGGCAGAACCATAGGTGGGGCCGGGCAGGCCGCGGAAGCGGAAGCCCAGGCGCAGTTCCACCGGGTCGCCCTGGCAGCGCGCCCACAGCACCACGCGCAGCGTCTCGCCTTCGCGCACCCAGCAACCCGGTTGCACCAGCCCGGCGCCGCCACCGGTGGCCTTGAAATCGTAGACGTGCACTCGCTGCCCCGGCCCGCCGATGAGGTTCTGCCCATCCTGCAGTTGAAAGGTGATGCCTCCCTGGAACTGCATCACCTTGCGCCACGGCTCCGGCAGCCCGCTCTGCGCGTTGGCGGGGCCCAGGAAGGTGGGATTTCCCAGCCGCTCGCTGGAGATGGCCGCCGGGGTATCGGTGATCCATTCGATGTTATAGCCGAACAGCGTTTCGCGGGCGGTGCCCAGCGAGCGGTCGGTTTCGCGGATGATGGACTGCATCGGTTATCCTTTCACGGGTGGAAATTGCGGCAGGTAGGCGGCATGCGCCGCGAGCAGATCGTCTGCCAATTTTTCGGCGATGTCCAGCGAGCGTACGGCGCCGTCGAGAAGCAGCGCCTGGACGAATTTCGTCCGGCTGCCCTCCAGCGCGGCCTCTACCGTCGTTTCCACCCACTGCAGGCGGGTGGCCAGCGTGCCGGTGATGCCCGCGGGCAGCGGCGGTTGCTGGATGGCGCGCAGGCCGTTCGCTTCGGCGAGTGCCGGGCCTTCGATGACGGCATCCAGCGGCAGATTCGGCACCTGGCCGCGGTTGGGCAGGTTGGCGGAATATACGCGGCCGGCGTCGGCGCGGATGCTGGCGATGATCTCCGTCACCTGTTCGTGTTCGCCGCCGATCTGCTGGAAGTAATCCTCCGGCAGCGGGTCGGGCGAGAGCGCCAGCGCGGTCATTTCGTCGTGGATGCGGTCGCCCCAGGCGATGGTGCCTTCGAAGCTGAAGGCGTCGATGCCCAGCCGCTTGCCGTAATAGGCGCCGTCGGCGAAGAGCTGGGTGAAGAACTCGGTCACATGGCGGTCCAGCACAGCGGGGAAGGCGCCGAAGAGCCGCAGCAATTGCCAGGAGAAGGGATTCAGTTCGTTCGGGTCGTCGTGGGGGATGCGCGCGATCTTCTCGTCGGCGATGGCCTGCAGGCGGGGCATGGCATCCTGCCCGTCGACGCGCACCTCAGTGAACCAGGTCAGGTGGTTCATGCCCACCGCGGTGTAGCGCAGCCGCCCCGGCTTGACGCCCAGCACATCGGCGAGGAAGTGCCCGACGGAATTGACGCCGTGGCAGAGGCCGATCACCGCGGCGCCGGTGGCTTTGCGCACCGCGCGGCACACGGGCGCCATCGGGTTGCCGTAATTGAAGAAGAGCGCGGTTGGCGCCAGGTCGAGCACGTCTTCAGCAATGGCCACCATTGCGGGGATCATGCGTAGCGCGCGCGAGGTGCCGCCGGGCATGACGCTATCGCCCACCGGCTGGTAGATGCCGTAGTTGCGCGGGATGAAGACGTCCTGCTCCCAGGCGCGCCGCCCGCCCACGCCGATGGTGCAGATGACGGCGGTAGCGTCGAGCAGCACGTCGCGGCGATCAGAGCTGGCGCAGAGCGTCACCGGCGCGCGGCGGGCGTCAATCATCTTCCGCGCCAGGCCTTCGGCGATGTGTAGCGCTTCAGGGTCGATATCCACCAGCGCGAGATCGATCGGCTCCCCGCGCAGCAACAGGTCGGCGACCAACCCGCGGGTGAACATGGCGCTGCCTGCGCCGATGAGGACGACTTTTTCGCGCATGGTCGATCTCCTTCGGGTGTGATAATTCGTGAGCGGCAGGATTGTCCCTGCCGGGAAGGCAGGAAAAGTCGCAACACAGACGAAAGGAAGTGTGAACCGTCAAGGAGCACTGCCATGATCGCGTCCCTCTTCTCAACTGCACAACTCATGCGCATCCACGAGGCTTCGCTGGCGATCCTCGAACGGACGGGCGTGCTTGTGCCGCATCCGGAGATACTGCGGCGCTTCGCCGATTCCGGAGCGATGGTGGATTTTGCCACGCAGCGCGTGCGCATTCCCGCGGAACTGGTGAAGCGTCTGATGGGGGTGGCGGGGAAGCAATTCACCCTGTATGGACGCGACCTGACGAAGACGGCGACCTTTGGACAAGGCACGCGCAACTACAATAGCATCGCCGGGGAAGCGAGTTGGGTCGACGCGCCGGGTGAACCGCGCCGATACGCCACCCTTGACGATGTATCCACCGCCGCGCGTCTGGGCGACGCCTTGCCGGAGATTAACCTGGTGGGGGCGATGGCTGATCCGCACGAGATTCCGCCCGCCTGGCGCACGCCGCAGATGATGCTGGCGATGCTGGAGCAGACTACCAAGCCGATTCACTTCTGGTTCCATGACCGGGCGTCGACGCACTGGCTCATCGAGATGATGATCGCGCTGCGCGGCAACGCCCAGCGCGCGCGGGAATATCCGGTATGCTATCCGTTTCTGGAGCCCATCAGCCCGCTCCGCTTCCCCTTCAACGGCATCGACCTGCTCTTCGAGGCGGCGCGGCTGAATCTGCCGGTGCCGGTGGGGCCGATGGCGCAGATGGGCCTCTCCGCGCCGGCCACGGTGGCGGGCACCATGGCGCAGGAGAACGCGGAGATTCTCGCCGGTATCTGCATCACCCAGCTCATTCAGCCGGGCATGCCTGTCTGCTACGGTGGCATCTGCCACGCCTTTGACATGGGCACCACCCAGCTCATCTTCAGCGGGCCCGAACAGGCGCTCTTCGGGGTGGGGATGACGCAGATGGGCAAGTATTACGGCTTGCCCGTCTACATCAACGTCGGCCTCACCGACGCCAAGCGCCCGGATGCCCAGGCGGGAATGGAAGTAGGCATCACCCTTATGCTCGGTGCGGCGGCTGGCGCCGACATCTTCGGGCATATGGGCATCAGCGGCGTCGACCAAGCGTCCTCGTTGGACATGTTGGTGCTGCAGTGCGAGGCGATCAGCTACGTGGAGAGCGTTCTACGCTCGGTTGATGTGCGTGATGAGACGCTGGGCGTGGCCATCGTCGAGGAAGTCGGCCCCGGCGGCAGCTTCATCGACCACGACCATACCGCGGAGCATTTCCGCGATGAGCTGTGGTTCCCCACGCTACTCGACCGGCGCTACTACGACCAGTGGGTGCAATCCGGCGCGCCCTCCATGGAAGAACGATGCCGGGCTCGCAAAGAGCGCCTGCTGCGCACCCACACCCCCGAACCGCTCCCCAACGACCTCCGCCGCGAATTGCAGGCGCTGGCCGACGCCGCCCGCGACGGAGCATCCGCATAAACACGACACTACAATCAGGACTGTCGCTTCCTTGTTCGGTCCCCACCCCTCACCCCCCTCTCCCAGGATTGGGAGAGGGGGGTGAGGCGAAAGTCCTATACAAAGTGTAATGTAACTGGTTTACTTTTCCCTTTATAGAACATTTAGATTCTCCTCCTCAAAACTGCCCCACGGGAAATGAAACTGCGATAAGGTAGTGGTGCGAGCCACTCGCGGGTGTTCTGACCGTAGGGTCACGGAAGAAAAAGTACCGCCACCATAGCTGTGGCAACAATTCCGCATGTGCATAATCCCGCGAGCGTATGCTCTGGCGAATAGTCCGCCGGTTTCAGCATCGATGAGGAGGAATAACCATGCTCTCCCGCGTGAAACTTGCCACCAAACTCGTTGTGGCTATCGTCTTGCTAGTCGCGATCTCCGTCATTATCGGCATCACCAGCATCGTTTCGATGGATACGATGAAACAGGCCGAGGACGACATTTACACTGTCAACTTGATGAGCATCGTCGGCCTGTCGAAGATGCTCCAGGGGCAGGAATTGTCGATTGCCGTCACGCGTACGCTGCTTACGCGGCGGCTCTTCGCAGATGCGGCCTTCCGTGAAAAGCTCATGAATCGACTCGAGGAGAGTGATAAACTGATCGAGGAAGGTTACGCGATATACGAGCCGCTTGAACGAGTGTCTGAAGAAGAAAAATTGTGGCAGCAGGCCAGTCCGCTTTGGAAAGCATGGCAGCAAGATCATACGAACTTGGTGAACATGTTTAAGGATAAGGAGCAGTTGGTGGATGCCGGCGTGGCGCTTACCGATCCACGCATCGTCAAAATCGATAATGAGCTAGTTGAACTCACCATGAAAGAGCGGAAGCATTATACCGGGAGCGAAGCGCTGCTCACGCAAATCATGGCCATCAATCAGGAAGCGGCACACAAGGCGGATATGAGCTATGATGCCTCCGCGACCAACTTGCGCGGTGTTATCCTTACGATGCTTATTATCGGCCTGGTACTGGCGTTGGTTATCGGCATCTACTTCACCATGAATATGAATGGCATCACTCGCGCGCTGATCTCGACCACCAACGAACTCTCGCAAGCAGCAGTAGAAGGCCGGCTGTCGACCCGCGCCGATGTCTCGAAAATTACGCCGGAGTTCCAGCCCATCGTGCAGGGGATGAATGAGACGCTCGACGCGGTGATCAACCCGCTGAACGTCGCCGCCGCCTACGTCGACCGCATCTCGCAAGGCGATATCCCGCCGCCGATCACCGACGAATACCACGGCGATTTCAACGCCATCAAGCAGAACCTGAACCGCTGTGTTGACACGCTGAACCGGCTCATCGCCGGCATGAACCGCATGTCCGCCGAGCACACCGCCGGGGACATCGATGTCACGATCCCCGCCGACCAGTTCGACGGCGCCTATCGCGCCATGGCCCAAGGCATCAACGACATGGTGAATGGCCACATCAGCGTGAAGAAGAAAGCCATGGCTTGTATCGCTGAGTTCGGCAAAGGCAACATCGACGCCCCGCTAGAGCAGTTCCCCGGCAAGAAGGCCTTCATCAACGACACTATTGAACGGCTGCGCGCCAATCTCCAGACGCTCATCGCGGATATGAACCGCATGTCTACCGAACATACCGCTGGCGACATCGACGTGGTCATCCCGGTGGAACGCTACGACGGCGCCTTCCGCACCATGGCCCAGGGCATCA
>CAZPYA010000125.1:0-14817 GCA_964590255.1 uncultured bacterium | reverse complement strand
TTCGCCGCGCTGGACGGTATCGCCGGCCGCTGCATTGGCGTGGTCGATGACGTCTACACCACCGGCTCCACCCTGCGCGAATGCAGCCGCCTGCTGAAAGGCGCCGGCGCCGCGCACGTGGTCGTCATCACCGTCGCCCGCGCCGTGGGTGACGCTCAGTAATTTGTAGCGGATTCGCGTTGGGTGTCACCCAGCCTGCGTCATGGTTCAGTAAGCGTCTGATTCGTACTCATGCTCATACTCGTGCTCGTATTCGATCTCTCCCCCTCTCCCAGGATTGGGAGAGGGGGCCGGGGGGTGAGGGCACGCGCGGGAGCGTGAAACAACCGTCCGCATAATTATCGTGGTTGAGTAGCACGAGCACGGACGTTGTCGTTGACTGTACCTTGTCGCAGATGCCTCACCCCTTGTCACCTTGTCACCCCGTCATGGCCGTCGTCCGAACGTAAACGCACGCATGCCTCTGCCGTGCCGGGTAGCATAACTTCGGTGGAGGTGGCTCATGCAGATTGCGTCGTTTATCCTGGTGAATGACCGCGTGTTGCGGTTGTTGGAGGACCAGTTGGAGCATCTGGTGGGGCAGGTGTCGTCGCCGAAGGCGGCGATCACGACTATCGTGCCGATGCGGCTGCATGAATTGGGCAGCGAGCACCCCATTAGCATCCCCGTCAGCTCATTGTATCCCCTGGATGTCGCCGCTGAGCGCCAGCACGAGCGGGTGCTAAGCGCCTTCGAGGATCCGGTGCGCCCGTCGCGTATCAACCGCGTGGCGGCACAGGCGAATATGCCCGTCTACTATGTGCCGCCCGCGCGGGTGCGCGACTTCGCCCGCGAACTCGCCATCCTCCGCCTGGCCCACCAGGTGCGGCCGGAGGACGTGGAGACGCTCATCGGCCGTCGCGTGGCATCCGGTGAAATGCCCGCCATCCTCACCATCGTCAACGGGTTCCGCAACGATCTTTACCGCATCTACCACGACGCCGCCATGCGGGGGAAAGGCGTGGTCGTCTTCGTCGTTACCCAGCCGGACGAGATCACCTCGGAAGACGAGTTCCCCCGCGCGGCCTAATGCGGGAACTGCCGCGCAATAACCCATCACACCTATTGCTCGTATTTGCCCCCCTCTCTCCTCATGGAGAAGGGCCAGGGGCGAGTAGGCAATCCAGCCCCAGCCGATAGAACTCCCTTCCCCTGTGCCCGATGGCACGGGGGAAGGGCTGGGGATGGGGGCCGACTAGGCAGGAAGGCCGTATAAATGCAGGGTTTCGCCTCGGGTGAGGGGCCAGAGGTGGGGGCCGATGATAGTGAAGGTTGCGCAAACGGGTGGGGCCGTGCAGGAACCTTGCCGGACCAGGGACAGTCTCCGGGAAAATTCCGAAAAAAGTGTGTGGAGAACCTCCGACCCCCTTGTGGCAGACCCATCAATTTGGTATATTAAGACACCACATGTTGGAGGGATCCATGCCGGGACACACTACCGCTAGATGCTTCCTCGCCGCACGTATCATGATTACCCGGTGTGGAGAATGTGTGGAAAAATCGTGGTAGAGTATACCGCTTCTATCGCCGCACCATCTGCTGTCCAACTCTCAGAGGAGCAGCTCTCCCGGTTCACCGGCTATCCGGTGACATTGCCGGCGTTCGCCGGGCCGCTGGATCTGCTCCTCTATCTTATTAAGCGGAACGAAATCGATATCACCGATATCCCCATCGCCCGCGTCACCGCGCAGTTCCTCGATTACCTCGCCCTGCTGGAAGCACTCGACGTCGATGTCGCCTCTGAATTCATCGTCATGGCCGCCACGCTGATGGAGATCAAGTCGCGCATGCTGCTGCCCCGGCCGCCAGTACTGGTAGAAGAAGACGAGGACGAGGACGAAGACCCGCGCGCCGGGCTGGTGCGCCGGTTGCTGGAGTATCAGCAGTACAAATCCGCCGCGCAGTCGCTGGCGCAGCGCGCCGACGAGCAGTCGCGCATCTTCCCGCGCACCACCGCGGTGGAAGGCATGCCGCTCATCACGCAGTTGCCCGAGCTGGACGGCAACGTCGACGCCTTCAGTCTGTGGACGGCGCTGCAGGAAGTATTGGCGCGTGTGGAGACGGCGGTCACCCCCGCCGTGCGCGAAGTCGTGCGCCCGAAAATCACCATCCGCAAGCAGATGCTGCACATCCTGCACCTGCTCAATGCCGCCCCCGACGGCGTCACCTTCACCCAGGTGTTCTTCTACGAGGACCGCGAGCACCCGCTCACCCGCATGGAGGTGATTGTCACCTTCCTCGCCATGCTCGAGTTGATCCGCCTCAAGCGTCTGATCATCAGCCAGCGCAAACTCTTCGGAGAAATCGTGCTGAAGTCGGTGCAGGGCGCGCTGCCGGTCATGTAAGCGCCGGCTAGCCGCCGAACGCCTCTACCAGCTTCGCGCGCAGCGCGACCGCCAGCCGAATTTTCTCCGCTGTCGGCTGTCCCAGCATCGCCAGGACCTGCTCGTCAACGTGACCATCCGGCATGTCGCCGTAGAAGACCGCCAGCGTGGCGGCAATAACCCGCAGGCGCGCGCCGATGGGGTTCCGGCGCAGGTGATGGCTGTGGGCGGCGAAGGGGATGGGGGTCTCGCACTGCCCGCCGATGGCGCGCAACACGATGGCGAAGTTCTCGGCGAACTGCCAGTTGCATGGCTGCAGGTGATCGATGGCGGTGCCCAGCGACAGGGTGTGGGTGGGGTTACCGGTTTCATGGATGCGCGTCTGTACGGTGGCGTCGCGAAAGGCGCGGTCGGCGGCATACTGCTCGGGAAAGTCGACCATCTCCACATAGCGGGTGTTGGGATACAACCGCGAAGCGTCTTGCAGCTTGCGGATGACCTGGTGAACCTGCCAGACCGTTAGCGGCGTGCGCGGGCCAAGCAGCGCCTGCAGTTCCGGCGCGGAATAGGGGCCGATGGCGAGAGTGGCGGCGGCTTCTTCGGTGTCGTCCAACCAGGAAGATAATATGCGGATTGCGTCGCGCCACGACCGGCATGCCGCCTGCGCCGATCCCCCGTCAGTGTTTACGAGTTGGTAGCCGCCGATAGCCGCAACGACGCGCTCCACGTGCCGTTCGGCCTTGTGGTGGCACAACTCCAGGCCTTCGATCCAGGCGGCGGTGTCAGGCAGTGGGGCATGCGGCATAGGGAGCCTTTCATTACGGGTACAGCCACGCTCCCGTCGTCTCGTCTTCCAAAATGATCGCGCCATACGGGCATGATTCCGCTGCCTGCCAGACGGCGTCGTCGTCGTCGGCACGCGGCGCGATGGTCACCGCGATCTTATCAGTGTCGAACTGAAAGGTGCCCGGCGCAATGGCGACGCACGAACCTACTCCACGGCACAGGTTGCGATCTACACGGACCTTCATGAATAGCCTCTTTCCCGGCTCGCACCAGACCACGGTGATTTGTTGCGGAAGACTACTCGTATCATAGCCGGGATGCCGGGCTGTGGATGTGCCGAACTCTTACCACCGCCCGCCATGCGTCCCCAGGAAATTCTGCAGGATGCGGATGCCGGAGTCGGTAAGGATCGATTCCGGGTGAAACTGCACGCCTTCTACGGTAAGCTCGCGATGGCGCACGCCCATGATTTCGTCTTCGGCGGTCCATGCGGAAATCTCCAGGCAGGCGGGGGCGGTGGCACGTTCGATAACCAGCGAGTGGTAGCGCGTTGCCTCAAAAGGATTCGGCAGGCCGGCGAAGATGCCGCGGTCGTCGTGGTGGATGGGCGAGGTCTTGCCGTGCATCAGCCGCTCCGCGTGCACGATCGTCCCGCCGAAGACCTGGCCGATGCTCTGGTGCCCCAGGCACACGCCAAGCACTGGAATGCGCCCGGCAAAGGCGCGGATGGCGGCGCAGGAGATGCCCGCGTGGTCCGGGTCGCACGGCCCCGGTGAGATCACCAGCCGCTCCGGCCCCAGCGCTTCCAGCTCTTCCACGGTAATCTGGTCATTGCGGTATACGACCGCCGTCACCCCCAACTCGCCGAAATACTGCACCAGGTTATAGGTAAACGAATCGTAATTATCAATGAGTATGAGCATGGTGTCTCCTTGGCGGCCGGCAGATAGCCAATCTGCATGATACCGCTGCGATGTTACAAACAGAAAAAACCGAAAGCCGACTGCCAAAAGCCGTCCGCCTATATCCACCCCTTGCGCCGGAACAGCCAGAGTTCGATGACCGTGACGACCACGAGCGCCACGAGCAGCGCGTGCCCGCCGTAGGGCCAGTCCGAATTGATGAGCAGACCTTGCAGGTTCATCCCGAAGAAACCGGTAATGACGGTGGCGGTGGCCAGAACGGTGGCGCCCACGGTAAGGCGCTGCATATTAGTGTTCAGTTGATTCGCCAGTGTCGACTGGTACGCCTCCAGCGAGCCGGACAGCATGTCACGATACGTGTCGACAAAATCCATCAAGCGCAGCACGTGATCGAACACGTCCACGTAATACGCCCGCAGCGCGGCCTGGCCCGGCGACTCCTCCACGGTGCGCAGGAGCTCGTTCAGCATGTCGCGTGTCGGCCCCAGCACCTTGCGCATCGCCAGCAAGCTGCGGCGCAAGGTGAAAATCGTCTGTAGCGCCTTCTGTGACGCGCGGGAGAAAATCTCCGTGTCCAGCGCGTCGATGCGGTCGCCGATGGTATCGACAATTGGAAAGTACCCATCGACGACGCCATCCACTACCAGGTAGAACAAATAGGGGGCGGCGACGCCGGTGGGGTGGGTGTGCATCCAGCGCTGGCGCACCTGTTCCAGGCTGGGGATGGCGAAGTGGTGTATGGTGACCAGGTAGTTTCTTCCGAGAATGAGATCCAGCTCGTGGGTGTCGAGGCGATGATTCACCTTGTGGTAATGCGCCGCGCGCACGGTGACAAAGAGGTGATTGTCATACGCGTCCAGCTTCGGACGCTGGCGCTGGTTGTGCAGATCTTCGGCGGCGAGGGGATGCAGGCCGAAGGTTTCCGCCACCCAGGCGAGATCGTCTTTCTCCGGATGCGACAGATCGACCCAGAGTACGACGTCCGGCTGCGCCAGCAGGTCGGCGACATCGTCGGGTTCGACCTGCTCGATGTCGCCGGTGGCGGGATAATAGCGTTCGCAGACGAGCATAACCGTGATACCTGCCGTAAATGAGCACGAAAGCGCCGACCCGTTTCGCATCGGCGCGAAAAACGGTGGCCGCATTCGGCGGAATGCGGCCACGTCAGCGGGAGGAACACGCTGGCCTACGGCGCCAGCTTCGCTTGCACGCGGCTCGGTGCGCTCAGCACCACCTGGCGGGTGTCGGGATGATACGCGACGCTGCCGCCGAAGAGGTCGCGCCACGCGGTGACGGGTATGAACAGCCGGCCGGCGGTGAGCGTGACCGGCTCCGTGAGGGTGATCACCTCGCCGTCGCGCAGCACGATGCGCTGGTCCGGCGTCAACAGGTAGCGATTATTGCCCACGATGGCGGTGGCCTGTTTGGCGATATTGTCCCAGCGCACCGGACTGCCGGAATCGGCGAGCAGCGCGCGCAGCACGACCATCGTATGCCCGTTCACGATATACGGCTCGGGCGTAAAGGTCATGGCCCTGCCGTCCAGCAGCACGGAGACCGGGCGGTTCACCGTGGCGCCCGGAGTCAGTGGCACCGCCAGCAACTGCGCCTCGCGGGGCGTCGCCGCCGGGCTGGCCTTCGCGCCGGGGGCGCCGGCCTTCGGCAGCGGCCCGTTCACCGTAACCGTCAGCGTGCGGCCCTGCGGCGTCACCGTCGTGCCAGCGCCCAGCGCGACTTGCGTCGGTTTTGGCGCGGTTGACGTCGCCGGCTTCACGGTGCCCGTCGCGGGGGCTGGGGATGTCGCTACGGCTGTGCCGGCGGATTTCGCGGTCGGGGTGTCAGTAGCGACCTTCGCCGGCGTCGCCTTCGTGCCCGGGGCAACGTTCGGCGCCGGGGCGGCGGCGGTGGGCGTGGTTTTGCTGTTGGCCGCGGTCGCCGCCGGCGCGGACGCGGGGGCGGCGGGCGGCGTCACCGGTTTGCCGGTGGCGGGGGCCGGCTTGTTCACCAGCTTGCCGGCGCCCAGCGACGGCGCGGCGGGCGTGGTGCGCGGCCGCGGGGTGGAATTATCGATGACCACGCGCACTTCCGGCGAGACGGCCAGCGAGCCGCCGCGGTCGAAGACTTCGATCTTCAGCACATGCGCGCCGTTCGGCAGGTCGCGCGTATCCAGTTCGAAGCGCAACGGCATCACGTTCGTCACCGAACGGCCGGCCGCGTCGACGTAGAGGATCGCATACGTGATCCCCTCCGCGTCGGTGACGGTACCGATCACCCGCGCATAGCCGGTAAGCACACTTTTCGGGCTGGGTGCGAGGATGGAGACGGAGGCCTCAGCCAGCGCGAGGGTGTTCAGCGCCAGCGTCAACGCCATCGCGAGCGCTGTAACGACCGAGCAGAGGATGAGACCGCGCCGTATCTGTGTCATTGGAGTGAACTCCCGTCGGTAAAATGGCAGGCCTGATTATATTACTGATACTATAACATGCATCGCCGTTCCGGGCAAGGGCTGACCGACAGGTGACTTGTTGAGCGATCAGACGATCTAACGAGTGCGCTTCGAGGAGGCGTAATCCGGCCCGCCGCGCGCCCGCCGCATTGACAATACCTCTGCCGCTTTGTAGACTGAAGGTGAGCCGCGCGTCCGGCGGCGGCGACATCCCTCCCGAACAGGCGAAATACCGTGTCTGTCACCACCACACCCACACCACGGACCGATGCGCGTGATGCCCAGTTGGGCACGCAGCGCGGTCTCACCCTGCGTTCGTTCTTCATCGCCGTCTTTGCACTATTTCTTCTCGGCATCTGGGTCGAATATGAGGAACTCTACGCCTACAGTGGCGGCCCGCTCACCGAAAATGCGCCGCCCAACGGCGTCATCGGGGTGATGTTGGTGCTGCTGGCCATCAGCGCCGTGCTGTATGCATTTCGCCGGTCGCTGCGCCTGGTTGCCGCCGAACTGGTGTTCATACTTGCCGCGCTGCTGGTGGCCGCCCCGCTGATGACCCAGGGGTTGTGGCACCGCATCCCCGGCCTGCTGGCCTCCATCCCGCACAACCAGGACTTCAAATCGTATGAGAGCCTGCCGTCGATGCTCTGGCCGCACGGCGGCAACCTGGTGAAAGGCCCCTTCAACGGCGAGAAGACGCTGGCGCCCTTTCAGGCGACCGGCGGCACGACGCTGGAGTGGACGACCGAGCCGTGGCCGACCCGCACGAAAGCGCAGCGCTGCCCGACGCTGGTGAACCAGAAAGCCGGCCAGCAGTCCGCGCTGGAACTGATCCTCTCGACCGATGCGCACCGGCTGGTGCCTGGCGAAAATTATCTCTTCTCCTGTCTCGTGAAAACCAGCGGTAACTTTCAGGCATCCACCTCCTCCTATTTCGTCGGCATGCAGGCCGACGAAAGGCCGGAGCACACGCTCATCATCAACTCCACGCCCTCCAGCCCGTCGTTCGGGTTGCCGCAGGGGTTCATCCGCATCGGCAGTTGTCCGGTGCAACTCCCGACTACGCTGGACAACACGCTCACCCTGCGCATCGGGCTGAACGGCCCGGGGAAATTGACGGTGCAGGATGTGCAGTTCTTCAACTCGCAGGCTATCGAGGGCTTGTATACCGGCGTGAAGGTCGCCACGGGGACGAAATACGATGCCCTGAAGACGAACGAGCGCGACTTCACCCTGCGCAAGCCGGCGAACATGTTCTCCCCAGCGGGTCTCGGCTATCTGGTGAAGGGGTTCATCCCGCTGGACCAGTGGTTGATGCCCGCGTTGGCGTGGACGATCCTCATCGGCGCCCTCTTTCTCGGCTTCATGGGCTTCAACGTGCTGCTGCGGCGGCAGTGGGTGGACAGCGAGCGCTTCACCTTCCCGATGAACATCCTGCCGCGGCAGCTCTTCACCGAGGAAACCGACGAGCAGGGGCGTCCCTATCTCGCCATTTTTCGCAACAAGGTGATGTGGATCGGCTTCGGCTTGATGATGATCATCGCCATCTGCAAGGGACTGCATTTCTACTTCCCCCAGGTGCCGGCGCCGTCATGGAGCAACATGTGGGCCGGCGCCATCCGCCTGGATACGTATGTCACCAACCCGCTGCTGAAGGCCTATTTTGCCAACGCCACCGTCGCGCTGGTCTTCTCGCTCTTTGCCATCGCCCTGCTGGTAGAAACGGACATCCTCTTCTCGATCTGGGCCGGTTTCCTCATCTTCCAGCTCACCGCGCTCTTCGGCAAGGCGTTTAACTGGAATCGCTTCGTCGGGTACCCGTGGGAGTGGCAGCAGGCGGTAGGGTCGTTCATCGGGTATGCCATCGTCGCGCTCATTGCGGCGCGCAAGCACCTGCAGCGCATCTGGCGCCATCTCATCGGTCGCGAACAGATCGATGACAGTGGCGAGGTGGTATCGTACCGCACGGCGGCGCTGATGCTGGCACTGTCGCTGGCGATTATCATCGGCTGGGGCGTGTGGACGCGCATGGGGTGGCTGACCAGCTTGCTCTTCTTCAGTTACATTCTCATCGTCGGCCTCACCTCCAGTAAAATTCGCGCTGAAGCGGGCATGCCGTTCGGGTATTGGATGCCGTATAACAGCATGTTCTTCGTGTCGGCTATCGGCGGTTTCGCCGTCTTCGGCACCACCGGCATGCTTACCGCCACCCTCGCCAGCGGCTTCCTCTGTGTGGCCTGCTTCTTCTTCATTGCGCCGGTGCAGGTGGAGATGATGGAACTGGGGCGCCACTTCAAAGTGCGCGCGCGAGACATCGGCCACGGCCTCTGGCTCGGGCTATTCGCCGGCATCTTCTTCGGCGGCTTCGCCCTCCTGTGCTGGGCGTATGGCTTCGGCGCCGACAACATGGCCACCACCTGGCCGTACGGTCAGAACTGGTATTTCACCCAGTATCGCACCGGCGAGGCGAATATCGACCGCACCTTCGCCACGAATCCCACGACATTCACCGAGCATCCGGAGCAGATGCTGAAGCCGGAAAACGCGCCGCTGAACGTCGTGAAAAACGTCGATGCCAAGGGCGTCGCCATTGGCGTCGGCGTCACCGGCTTGCTGGCGTTCCTGCGCAGCCTATTCATGTGGTTCCCACTGCACCCGCTGGGCTATGTGCTGGCCACCACCTACTTTGCCCGCATTGCCTGGTTCACCTGTCTGGCCGCCTGGGTGGTGCGCCTCATTGTGCTGCGGGTGGGCGGCGCCCATTCCATCCGCAAAGGGCTCATCCCCTTCTGTATCGGCATGTTCCTGGCCTGCGTTACATCGGTGATCCTCTTTGATATCGTGGGGTTCTACCTGCGCAGCATCGGCATCACCGCGGTATATTCGCAGATTCCCTAGTACCGTGTAAAGTAACTATGGCTTGATTTCACATGCCGTGATGATGTTGCAACTATTCTGGCAATAATAAATTGCCAGAATACTAGCCGGGAAAAAGGAGTCGCTGCCCGATGACGACCACCAGACCGTCGCTGGCCCGATTGCTCATCATCCACCAGGCGCTGTCCGAGGGGCCTACCCCACGCTCGACACGTTGGCCGAGTTGTGCGAGGTGACTACCCGCACCGTCAAGCGCGACCTGCAGTCGCTGCGCTATGACTTCAGCGCGCCGGTGGAATATCACCGCGAGCGCGGCGGCTATGGCTACATCGCGCCGTTCAGTCTCACCGCCCCGCCGCTCTCAGAAGGCGAGTTGCTGGCGTTGTGCATGATGATCACGCTGGCGCCGGCGCTGCAGACCACTCCCTTCGCCCCGGCGCTGCAGCGCAGCCTGCAGAAGCTGCGCGTGATGCTGCCCGAGCCGTACCAGGCGGTGGTGATGGACGACGACCCCTTCATCTCCGCGCGGCCCGACGCGGCGCCGCCGCCGCGCGTGGAGACAGCGATTTACTTCAACACTCTGCTGCAGGGCATCGAATTGCACCGCCAGGTGCGCATGACCTACTACACCCTCTCGCGCGACGCGGTGAGCACCCGGGTGATCGATCCCTACCACCTCTACTATCGCCGCGGCATGTGGTATCTGCACGGCTGGTGCCACTTGCGCGGCACGACGCGCGACTTCGCGCTGGAGCGCATCCGCCAGGTCGAACTGCTGCCGGACGCCTTCACCCCGCCCGATCCGCAAGCCATACGCGAGGCGCTGGACCGCCGTTTCTCGCTGATGGGCGAGGGCCATGCGGCGGTAGCGGTTCACTTTGATGCCGACTGGGCCCGCCGCATCCGCGAGCGCGTGTGGCACGCCTCACAACGCATCGAGGAGCTGCCCGACGGCGCCTGCATCTTGCATATGACCGTCGACGGCCTGGATAGCGTAGTCCGCTGGGTGCTGGGCTTCGGCCGCCATGCCGTGCCGCTGGCCCCGCCGGAACTGGTCGCCCGCGTGTCTGATGAAGTGCGCGCCATGGCCGCCCGGCTCTCCTGATTCGCTCATCACTGCGTTTACTCCCTCTTCCCCTGATCGTCATGGATGGCGAACGGGGGAAGGGGGCGGGGGATGGGGGCCGATAACAGCGCCGCGAAAGTCCTGTAATTGTCAAAGCGCCTTATTTGGTGCGAAATATCGCATCGTTTGCTGCACCGGGACGGATTCTGTCCCTCTCGCCTGCTATGCTGATGAGGAGGAATTCAGCATATGGCGAGTGGATTGATGCTCTCGGCGGAGTGTGACCGCCCCTTCGTGCCCGCGGACGCCCCATGTGAACGACTGGTGGAGTGGCTCGTTGCCCTGCCCGACGGCGCTTCGCCGCCGGTGCCTCGCCACCTGGCGCTGGTAATGGATCATGCCTTATACCCCAAGGCCGTAGGGGCAGCAGGGGCTTTTGATGTGCTTGGCCATGCCGACCATCTGGGGCTATATGTGGTGGACGGGCGGGGTTGCGCGCGGGTTGCGAGCGCGCCAGCCTCCCCAGCCCAGCGCGCGGCGGTGATCGCCGGCATGGCGGAGGGGCAGGGGCGCGCGTCCGGGTCGGCGTGCCTGCAAGCGTGGTTCGACGCCGGCATGCGGCTGGCGGTGGCGCCACCGCCGGGGGCCGTGGGTCACGTGACGCTGCTGGTCGGCTGCACGGTGCTGGATGAGCGTCTCGATGGAGATGCCGTCGAGTTGCGCGTCCGGCAACTGCGCCAGGTGGGCGTTGGCACCAGCATCATCGCTCTGGGCGCGGCGTGCCACCTGCCGTGGCTGGCATACCTGGCGGAGCAGGGTGGTGGGCGGCTGTATGCCGTGGAGCATGCGCTGGACATAGACCGCGCCCTGCGCGCGGAATGGACGCGGCTAGCGCGCACACGGGTGGTCGACACGGCGCTGACCATCACCGCGCCCGCGCAGGTGACGCTGGAATTGCTGGGCGACCTGCCGCACCAGCGGCGCGGCGACGCGTTGTCCGTCTCGCTGGGAGCGTTGGGCAGCGGCGAGCGCCGAGGCGTGTATACCCGCGTGTTCGTTCCTGCCGGCTCCTGCGGCGCCCCGCTGCGGCTGGCGGCCGATCTGCGCGCCACCGTCGTGGGGGATGGGGCGGGCATGTGGGCGGAAGCCGCGCAGACGCTCTGCTGCACCACCGAACGCAGCGAGCGCGCGCACCGCCGGGTGCGTGAAGCCGCGGCACGGGTGGAGATGGCGACGGCCTTCACTGACGCGCTGGCCTTCGAACGGCTGGGCCGGCACCGGCAGGCCGAGCGCCTGCTCTATGAACGCCTCACGCGCCTGCTGCCGCTCCTCAAACCCGAGGTTCGGGGGGCCGGGCAAGCGCTCATCGGGGCGGTGGCCGCCGCGGAGGATGCCGCCGGGCGCCGGTTGGCGTATGCGGCGGCGTATCGGGCGCTACAGGATTCAGGATAACCTCCACGGGTTGCCGTTGCACTGCGTCCCTGCCGGGCCATGCGGCAACAATGAATCAAAGAGCATCAATCCTCGCTGGTATATGCGGATACACGCATCAATCCCGCGTTACACTACTGCGTGAACCCGATGCCCCCCACGCCCTTGTGGAAGGAGCCGAAAGCGTTCAGCACCATGCCGACGCCGAAGCTGCGGCCGGCGCGGTTGTAGGTGAGACCGTAGGAGATGCAGTCGAGTTTGTAGATGGCGGTGGCGGCGAAGTCACGCGAGCGGCCGCTGTCCAGATCGTAACGGTTGGCCAGATTCAGCCACCACTGGCTGCCCTTTTTCACCGGGAATTCCACTTCGCTGTATAATTCGTCGGGCATCAGCACGCGGTCGAAGAGAAAGGGCGAAGTGCCGCGTTCGCGCCGGCGCAGGTAGGAGAGGTTGAGGTAGGCGGGCAACTCCGGCGGCGTCTCCAGCGTCAGTTGCAGCACGTTGGTAGTATGGCCTTCGCCGGGGTAGAAGGCAGTGCGCAGGCCGAATTCGCCATACGCGCGCAGCGGGCCGGCCTTCACCTTTGGCGACACCAACACCGACCAGAGCTGGCTGCGCTGTTTCTTTACATTGGTGGGGTCCTCGCGATAGCGGCCGAATCCCGCCCCCAGCCGCAGGGCGAACCCGTCCAGCGAACCGCGCAGCGGCAGGGTGGGGAAGAAGGCCTGCAGCGCGGGCAGGCGGGAGATGGTCAGTTTTTCCAGCCGCTGGTCCACGAACAGGTCGCTGGCGATGAGGCGGTTCTGCACGTCCTCTTTCCAGCTTGTGTGCAGCGAAATCGTGCCGTCGTCCAGGTCGCCGCCCAGCTTCAACGGCTGCGTATAGCTGGCGCGGCCGCGCACCAGGCCGGCGGTGCCGGTGCGCCCGGTGAGCAGAAAGTCGCGGTCGTCGGCGAGGGAATACTCGTAGTTCACCGCCACATAAGTGCCGTCGATGCTGCTTACCCCGCCGGTGAGCGCCGGCGAGGCGATCTCCGCCGATTTCCCGCCGATCTTCCCGTGGATGCTGGGCAGCGTCGCCAGCCGGTGTCCACCGATAGCTAACCCGGCCTTGCGCACGCGGAAACGCCCGTCGCCATCCACGGTGAAGTCCCGAGCCTGCAGCGCGTAGTGCGGGTGCTCGTGCAGGCAGGTGGTCAGGTGCACGCGTTGCACTTGCTTCGTGCCGTTGGCGTCCATGGTCATGCTCTGCGCGGCGAAGCGGAACGGCTCGAAGCAGCCGGTCACCCGGTCCAGGTATCCTGCCTTCGTCACGGTATTGAAGCGCGCGCTGTCGGCGTTGAACAACCCGTCCGGGCTGGACAGCACCACATGCCCCTCCGCCGACACCTCCGCGTCCTTCATATTCATGCGGATCGTCTCGGCATCCAGGCTAAACAGCCCGAAGCCGATATGCGCCGCATCCGCGTCCGGCGGCACTGGACACCCCGGCGGCAATGGCGGCGCATCGCCGCGCGCGAATGCGGCGAACAGGCACAATATGGCAAATAGCGGAAAGAATCGCACGGACATAATTATTCGAACCACAGAGACACAGGGGACGTAGAGAAGTAATCAGTGATGAGTAATCAGTAATTGTCGCGGGCTATCACGATATTCCGTAAGATAGACAAGCCATCCTGTTTCTTATTCACCGATGTATCTTCGCCCCTCGCCCGCCTCCTCCTGCCGGTGCGGGCAACCGACCGGCGAGATTATCCCCGAATGGGGGAAGGGCGAAACGCCGCCGGCCCCCGTGCGAGCGAACGGACAAATGTCTCAGAACGGTATTGACCGTTCGGTGACATTCTGGTATTATTCGGTCACGGCAATCGGGCCGCATGCTCGTCGAGCAAAACACTGCGGAAGGACAGATCCATGGCACTCGTGCTTATACGGCGGGAAGGGTTGCTGGCGGCCCTGGCCCGCAGGAATACCAGCCAGGCGAAATTCGCGCGCCGTCTGGCCTGCAGCGCGGGGTATCTGTCCGACCTGCTGCAGGGGCGCTACCAGCCATCCGCCGAATTGCGCGAGCGGATGCTGGCTGTACTGAACGATCCCGAGGCGTTCGGCGGGCAGCCGCCGGTGCACTGGGACGATCTGTTCGTGAACGCGAACGATGCCGTCTCCCGGAACGAGGAGCGAACCATGCCCGAGAAGATTATCATTTTTGACACCACGCTGCGCGACGGCGAACAATCGCCCGGCGCCAGCATGAATATCGAGGAGAAGCTGGAAGTGGCCCGCCAGTTGGCGCGGCTGGGCGTCGATGTCATCGAGGCCGGCTTCCCCATCTCCTCGCAGCGCGACTTCGAAGCGGTCTACCGCATCGCCGAGGAAGTGGAAGGCCCGATCATCGCCGGTCTCTGCCGCGCTAATGACAAAGACATCATGGCGGTGGCCGAAGCGGTGGCGCCCGCGAAGCGCAAGCGCATTCACACCTTCATCGCCACCTCCGACATCCATATGCAGTACAAGCTGCGCAAATCGCGCGAGGAAGTGCTGGCGATGGCGGTCAAGGCGGTGGAACTGGCGAAATCGCTGTGCGACGACGTGGAGTTCTCCGCCGAGGACGCCACCCGCTCCGACGTCGACTTCCTCTGCCAGATCGTCGAGGCGGTCATCACGGCCGGCGCCGGCACGGTGAATATCCCGGACACCGTCGGCTACACCACGCCGGACGAATACTACGATCTCATCACCGCGCTGCGCGCCCGCGTGCCCAATATCGACCAGGCGGTCATCAGCGTGCACTGCCACAACGACCTGGGCCTGGCGGTGGCGAATTCGCTGGCGGCGGTGCGCGCCGGCGCCGGCCAGGTGGAATGCACCATCAACGGCCTGGGCGAGCGCGCCGGCAACGCCGCGCTGGAGGAGATCGTCATGG
>CAZPYA010000124.1:0-14841 GCA_964590255.1 uncultured bacterium | reverse complement strand
CCCGGATGCTGGCAGCATCCGCCACGAATTGGCAGCCCGGATGCTGGCACACGAATTTGCAAGACGGAACGATCCGGTTTTGACGCATATGGGGCATGGGGTGAGGAAGCGTGTGCGGGAGTCCTCCCCGTCGTTTCCCCCGCCGGCCCGCCGGGTACACCAACGCTACCCTGTCCCGCGGGTCATGGGAATTGCCAAACGGGCAACCCCGTGGTAGACTGACGTTCACCTGCCGTAAGGAGGAGGGCCGCGTGTTGTCGCGACTACTCATCTGCTGGCTGATCGGCCTTTGCAGCATATTATTCGCCACGGCCGACACCCTGGTGGTGGCCGGGCGCGCCCAGACCTTGGCCGCGCCACTCATCACCGAGGGGAACGACGTGCTCGCGCCCGTGGTGCCCGCCCTGCGCCTGCTGGGCGCCCGCGCCACGGTGAAGGGCAACAGCATCACTATCGCCGCGGCCACCCCCGGCGGCGCGCACAAAGAGGTGTTGCTCACCATCGGCTCGCGCGAGGCGACCAATGACGGCCGCCGCATGACCCTGTCCGTCGCCCCGCGCGACGTGGACGGCAGCCTCTACTTGCCGGTGCGCGCGCTGGCCCCGGCCATCGGCGCCGAGGCGCGCTTCGACATCGCCACCCGCACCCTCACCCTGCTGCCGCTGCTCACTGTCACCTACGAGACACGCGCCGAGGCAGTGGCCGTGCTGGTGCGCAGCGCCGCCCCGCTGCAATACACCAGCGGACAGCTCGATAACCCCGTCCGCTATTACCTGGACTTCAAGGCCGCCGGCCTGGGCATGGCCGACCAGCAGATGCCGGTGAACCACGGCGCGGTGCAGCGCCTGCGCCTGTCGCGCGGCGGCGCCGACATTGAGAGCGCCGTGCGCCTGGTAGTGGACCTGGCCGACGCGGTGACGATGCACACCGCCGTCAGCGACGGCGGCCGGCTGGCCACCATCACCCTCGCCCCGAAGGCGCCCGAACTGGTGCCGCCGGTGAAAATCGAGCCCACGTTGCCGGTGGCCCCGCCCGGCGGGCCGGTGAAGCTGCTCAACGTCTCCCTCACTCCGCAGGGCAACCAGCAGACCGAGCTGGCCATCCAGACGGACGGCCCACCGCTGGTGGAGTGCGCGTATGACGCCACCACCCGCCGCCTGACGGTGACGCTGCCGAACGGGCTGAACACGCTGCCCGAAGACGCGCTGAAGCTGAAGGCGGACGCGGTGGTGGCGAAGATTGAGGCGGAAGGCGCCGCGGACGCGGAAGGGGCGAAGCTGATCATCACGCTGAAGGCCGATGCCGGCTATCTCCTCGACCGCGAAGAGGACGGCGTGCGCCTGCTCATCGGCACCTTCAACATCGCCAACATGACCATCGTACTGGATGCCGGCCACGGTGGCCACGACTCCGGCGCCATCAGCCCCAACGGCATCCTGGAAAAGTCCATCAACCTGGACGTGGTGCTGCGCGCGGAGAAGCTGCTGAAAGCCGCCGGCGCGAAGGTGCTGCTCACTCGCGGCGACGACACCTTCATCCCGCTGGACGGCCGCCCGGCGCTGGCCAACGACCGTAACGCCGCGCTCTTCATCGCCGTCCACTGCAACTCTACCGTGGCGCGCAACACCGCCAACGGCACGGAGACCTACTACAAAACGCCACAGAGCGCGCAGTTCGCCGCCGTCATGCACGCCGAGCTGGTGAAGGCCACGAAGCTGAAAAACAACGGCGTGCGCACCGCCAACTTCCTGGTCATTCGCAAAAGCCGCATGCCCTCGGTGCTGCTGGAGCTGGGCTACCTGAACCACTACAAAGACGAAGCCCTCCTCCTCAACCCCGACTTCCGCCAACGCGTCGCCCAGGGCATCGTCGAAGGCGTCCGCCGCTACGCCGCCACGAAAAGCTGGAAAATGCGCCGCGGCGAAGCGTGGGACGACGCGACGGCCGTGGCCGCCGCGAACTAGCCATCAGTCTGAACGATGAAGTTCTTAGTAGCGGTGCCGCGCGTATTGTTTACGCACACGGATGGCATTGATGGACGCGCCTGGCTTTGCGACAAACAGCGTGTTTGCGCAGGGTTGCTGAAATCACCCTCCGCGGTACAATCCCTTTACGGCGCGAGGCGCACGGCTTCGCGGCTGCCAAGCATCACGACGTGGCCATCGGCGAAGGAGGCGATGAAGGTGCCGCCGTGGCGGGTGCGGGCGAGGTCAGCGTCCGTCGTGATGACATCACGGGCCGCGTCCGCGGTGAAGAGCAGCATGGCGGGGTCGCTGAAGGCGGCGGGTTTTTGCCCGAGCACGGCGGCGTTGATGCCGTAGGGATTCACGGTCGGGCGCGGGTCCAGCGGCCGGTGGGCGGGGCAGCTCCAGGCGAAGTCGGCATTCACATGCGTGTCGACATACGCGCGGATGGCCGCCCAGTCCGCCGGGAAGCGGCCGTAATCCTGGGCATACTGGCTCATCGCCAGGCTGATTTGCTGCTGGTTGCGCAGGCAGAAGTTGCGTTTGGAGGTGCTGTCCAGCCGCCCGAGCAGCGAGAGGACGGCGAAGAAGACGAGCGCCAGCAGGATGCCCGCGGCCGCCAGCGGCACGCCGGTCAGCCGGCCGCCACTGCGCCCGATGACGCCCCAGGCCACCACGCACACCACCAGGCCGAGCAGCGCGAGTCCGAAGCTGAGCAGCGGCGTGACGCGCGTGCCTGGCAGCACCGCCAGCGCGACCGGGCACAGCAGCACGAGCACGAAGCCGGCGATGGCCAACCCGCTGACGCGGCCGGGCGTGGTCGGAGCATCGTCGGTCGTTTCGGTGATGATAGACGGGGTGATTTTGGGTGTGTCAGACAATGATAACTCCCTGTGATGGGGATAATGCAAAGTGTAAACTGCAAAGTTCTAAATGATGGGCGGCTAACGAGGGATGGAGCCGGTATCATCTTTCTGTCTCAGTCGGCGCTTTGCCGTAATGACGGACTGGGCGAGGATATTGCACAGCTCTTCAATCTCTTGTAACAGCGCTGAGCAATCCGTGACGCCTTTCAGGCATGCGCGTTGCAGCAGGCGAAGCCAGAAACGTGTTGCACGCGCTTCTTTCAACGAGACTTGTAGCTTATGCACGAAGTCGGCAAGACTTTCCGCCGCACAGGCCTCTTCATAATTTGCAGAGCATGACGTACCTAAGCGAAATAACTGTCCACCCGCATTGCGTCCGGGCATCATATTGGGCAAATGATCCACATATGCCATTATGCCCGCTGAAAAGTCCAGAAAACGCTCGGTGAGTTGCGCGCTATCAAATGCCATGCGATCCTCCGCTGAATGGCAATTTGCATTTTACATTTTTCAGTTTGCACTTTTCATTTTCCTGCGGCGTGAATCTCTTCCAGTATCGCCTGGCACGCGGCGAGAGGGTCGGGAGCCTGGGTGATGGGGCGGCCGACGACGAGGAAGTCGGCGCCGGCGGCGACGGCGGCGGCGGGGGTGGCGACGCGGCGTTGATCGTCATCGACTTGAGCGGGGCGGATGCCGGGGGTGATGACCACGAAGTCAGGGCCGCAGGCGGCTTTGATGGCGGCGGCTTCCAGCACGGAGGCGACTACGCCGTCCAGCCCGGCTTGCTGGGCCAGTTTTGCCAGGGCGATGACCTGTTGCTCGGCGGGGCGGGCGCAGCCGATCTCCTCGATCAGCTCCTTTTCCGAAAGGCTGGTGAGCACGGTGACGCCGATGACCAGCGGGCGGGCCATGGCACTGGTCATCGCGGTGGTGTCCGCCGCTTCGCGCGCCGCCTGCATCATACGCAGGCCGCCGCAGGCGTGCACGTTCACAATCTGCGCGCCGGTCGACACCGCGCCTTCGACCGCGCCGGCGACGGTGTTCGGGATGTCATGGAACTTGCCGTCCAAAAAGACGGGCAAGCCCAGGTCGCGCAGGTCGGCGACGATCCACGGTCCGGCGTGCATCAGCAGCTCCAGCCCGACTTTTACCCACGGTTTCGCGGGGACGAGCTGCTGGGCCAGTTCTATGGCATGGAAGGCATCCGGGAAATCCAGCGCCACTATCAGTTGGGGGGTGTTGGTCGACATGGGCACAGTATAACATAAAGAACCGATCAAAATTTTATTTCGACCAGCGGTTGATTAAGGAATGATCATGCGCGGGCGACGGAACACCGGCAGCATTCGATCGGTCCCCGGCTCAAGCCGGGGGCTGCGCGAAGCCGGCTGAAGCCGGCAGAGGGGAAGCGGATGATGGGGTGGTGCCGGCGCGGTAGGCGGATACATGGTGCCAGCAACCGTTTTCTCAGTGTGCCTACTTGTTGGCCTGCCCCGGATTTGTGAAAACGGTTGCTGGCACCATGTATCGGCTACGCATGGCGGGGCGGATGTGAGGGTGTAACGTTCGATTACCGATACACCCGGTTACCGTCAGGCCATGCGCAGTCAGTCCCGGTGATACGGTTACTGCCGCGGCTGGTCGCCGGCCCCGCGGTTGCCGCCGCCCTGGTTACCGCCTCGGTCGCCGCCGCCGCGGTTGCCGCCCTGTCCATCGGGATTATTCGGGGCATTGCCGCCGCGTCCGTTGCCGCCGAAGCCGCCCCACAGCGCGCGATAATCGACGGTCGGGAACATTTCTTTCGGCATCACCGCGTTGGTGACGGCGCCGCTGGCGGTGTTCACCGCGAAGAGCGACTGGTTGCCCAGCACGAAGAGGGTGTTGCCGTCCAGCTTCAGCATCGGCGCCTGGCGCATGAACAGGCCGCGGCCTTGCGGGTTCGCGGCGGCATCGGCATCAGCGGCGGGGGTCTTCAACTCGGCTTTCGCCTCGACGCCCAGCGTCTTCATGTTCACGCGGAAATAGCGGGCGCCGATGACCAGATGCAGCATCTCGTCCTTCACGATCTGCGCGAAGGGCCCCTGGCGCTCACTCAGCAATTGCGACCAGGCCTGGATATTGGCGCGCTCTTCGACGGTGACGTTCTGCGGGTTGGCCGCTTTCGGCTGCGGGGGCAGCGGGTCGAAGAGCTCTTTCACGCCCACCGGGTTCAGGTTCGCGTTGTATTTCGCCACCACGCCGTTGTGGATGACGAAGATGCCGTAGGCGTTGACCTCGAATTTGGTGTTGTCATCGGTCATCGGCGCCTGAAAATTTCCGCCCTGGCCGCCGCCCTGACGGCCACCGCCGGGCTGGTTGGGGTCGGGCTGGGCGAATACGCACGCTGCCAGGCTCAACGCCAGGACGGCCACAAGCACACGCTGCATCATAGGGATACCTCCGAGATTACGTTGTTATAAGATTATACACATGAGCACGAGATTAGTTGCAACAGCTAAGTAATGTTTTTCCCTTGACAGCCTACCCCACTTCCCGGCAAGATACCGTGTAGCAGTGAAAATTTTCAAATGGTGTTTCTTTGACCCGGGAGTTCGCATGATCGCAGTCATTGATTATGGCATGGGCAACCTTCGCTCGGTGGTGAAGGGCTTTGAAAAGGTGGGCGTGGCCGCAGAGGTGACCGCCGACCCGGCCGCGGTGCGCGCGGCGGACGGCGTGGTGCTGCCCGGCGTGGGCGCCTTCGGCATGGCGATGGAGCACCTGTGCGCCGCGGGTATGGACGGCGCCATCCGCGACGTCGTGGCCGCCGGCACGCCGTTTCTCGGCATCTGCCTGGGGTTGCAACTACTCTTCACCGAGAGCGAGGAGTTTGGCCCGGTGCGCGGGCTGGACGTGTTGCCCGGTCGCGTGGTGCGCTTTTTCCCCGACGGCGCACCGGACGGCGTGAAAATCCCCGCCATGGGCTGGAACGCGATCACCAGGGCTGCGCCGACGCCGGTGCTGGACGGCGTGGAGGACGGCGCCTATGTCTACTTCGTCCACTCGTTCTACGTGGCGCCCGACGACCCGAGCATCATCGCCACCACCACTGAGCACGGCGGCTTGCGCTATGCCTCGTCAGTGGCGCGCGGCAATCTCTACGCCTGCCAGTTCCACCCGGAGAAATCCAGCGCCATCGGCCTGCGCATGTTGAAGAATTTTGGCGCGATGGTGGCGGCGCGGGTAGCGGTGTAGGAATTTTGCCCTTACAAGGCGTGAATATTCTCTATCTACCGGTTCCCAGGGCGTTGCCCTGGGCTATAGTATTTGATGCCTTTCAGGCATGAGGGTGCGGGCATGCACCTGCGCATTTGTCCGAAAGACAATCATGCTACAGCCCAGGGTAATCACCCTGGGAACCGGAACCAAATCTATCTTCCCCGCCCTGTGAGGGCATCATTCCCCGGACTCCCTGCCTATTTCTCCCAGCCGGTGGTGTAGCTGACGTACCAGGTGCGGTCGGCGCTGCCCAGACTGCGGGTGACTTCAAAACCATGGGTGCGCACGGCGATGACGGGGGGTGGGGGCGTTTTCGGCTTCAGCGGTGATGGGGCTACCTCGCGCGCCGCGTGCAGCGCCGGCGGGCGGGGCGTCCACAGGAAGCCCAGGCCGATGCGACGGTTCTCCAGCGAGAAGGGTTCCGTGCTCCAATCGAAGATGTGGTTGACGTTCGCCGTAGCGACGGCGTAGAGGGCGGCGCTGGTGTAGGTGACGGGCGTCTCGACGCTGGCGCCGTCCTGCGTGGTGGTCACCGTCGCCTGCCCCGTGCGCTGCCACGGGATGAGGAAGAGCGACGCGGGCAGCCATTCGAGCTTCGCGCCGACCTGAAAGACGCGCAACTCGGCGAGATTCACCCCCCACTTGAAGCGCTCGGTGCCCAACCGGTGCAGTTGGTCGAACTCCATGCACGCCAGGTAGTTGTCCCCCGCCGGGTCGTCGATGTAGGTGGTATAGGCGAGGCGGTCGAGGGTGAGTGCGACGGGTGCGGGCGTTTCCGCAACCGTGAGCAGACCGAGTGCGAGTGCGATGAGGAGCAGTGACAGGCGCATGGGGGTAAATCCTTTCGGTCGGGATAGCACCAGTATAGCGGAGCAAGGGGGTGAGGGGCAAGGAGGAATTTTGCCCTTTCAGGGCGTGGGTCTTTTCTCCCGACCGGTTCCCCGGGCGGTGCCCGGGGCTAGGGGATTGGAAGAGGAGGAATAGGGTTGGTCATATACGGAAGCCATTCCTCTTCTGCCCATTCCATAGCCCAGGGCAGCGCGATGGGACCCGGCGTCAAACCAGATTCCCCCGTCGATCAGTTGGAGATATGGCGCTTTTGAAATAATGCATAGCGATCCATGAAAAAATGAGATAGCCGGCAGCGAACGGCCCTGTTGTGAAAAAGAGTATATACACCATCTCGTCTTCATGTTCCGCAACATACCAAACATGGGCAGACCAGAGTAAGAAACCAGTAAGTATGCCCAACCATGTCATTTTGACATAGCTCATGCCCCATTTGCGTCCTGCCAGCAACTGGATGCCCGTGCCGAGATGCACTACAAATGCCGCCATAAAAAGCCAGTAGGGAATGCTCATCGCCGGCATAGCAGTTAAAATTGACAAACCTTCGATTCCATTCATCATCAATATCGGCGCTAGACAGCAAACGGAGAGCACACTGGTGATGAGATGCCAGATTGCGCTGGCGATGGCATTTTTGGATAGGGGGCGTTGATCGTCCAAGGGTATTGTCCTCCGATGACGGCGCTTGGTTACCTCATTATACAACCGGATTGCGAGCTTGATATGCTAGATAGGAATTATGCTCTTACAGGGCGTGGGTCTTTACTCCCGACCGGTTCCCCGGGCGATGCCCAAGGCTAAGGGATTGATAGAGGAGGAATAGGGGTGGTCATCTATGGAAGCCATTCCTCCTCAGCAGATGCGGGGGAGTTGTTCTCCACTTAACATGTCAATGATGCGGCTGGCGCCGATGGCGCTGGTCATGGTGACGAGGGCGGGGGTGCCGTCGGTGACGTGGCCAATGATGGCGGCGTTTTCGCAGCCGGGTTGTTGTTGCAGGATGGCGAGGGCGCGGTCGGCATCGTCTGGGGCGATGAAGGCGGCGAAGCGGCCTTCGTTGGCGACGTAGAGGGGATCGAGGCCGAGGAGTTCGCAGGCGCCGCGCACTTCTTCGCGCACGGGCAGGCTGCGCTCGTCGATGCGCAGATGGAGGTCCGTCGCTTCGGCGATTTCGACCAGCGTGCTGGCCAGGCCGCCGCGGGTGCAGTCGCGCAGGCAGTGGACGGCCACGCCGGCATCGAGCAGCGCTGCCACCGGGGCGTTGAGCGCCATGCAGTCGCTTTCTATCGCGGTCTCGAAGGTCAATCCCTCGCGGGCGGACATGATGGCGATGCCGTGGCGGCCCAAATCGCCGTTGACCAGGATGGCGTCGCCGAGACGCACCTGCGAAGGGACAATGGTCAGCCCGTGCTCTAGCACGCCGATGCCGGCGGTGGCGATGTAGATGCCGTCGCCCTTGCCGCGGTCCACCACCTTGGTGTCGCCGGTCACCAGTTGCACCCCCGCCGCCGCCGCCGCGCGGGCCATGGAGGCGGCGATACCGGCGAGGAGGGCGGTGTCCAGTCCCTCCTCCAGCACGAAGGCGGCGGACAGATACAGCGGTTTCGCGCCGCACATGGCGAGGTCGTTCACCGTGCCGTTGACCGCCAGCGCGCCGATGTCACCACCGGGGAAGACCAGCGGGCGCACCACGTAGGCATCGGTGGTGAAGGCCAGCCGCACGCCGCCGATCTCCAGCACCGCGCCGTCGTGCCGCTCGCCCGTCGCGCCGAAGGCGGGCAGGAAGACGCTTTCGATGAGCCGGTGCATCAGCCGCCCCCCGCCGCCATGGGCGAGGAGCACCTGGGCGTCGGCCGGCAGGGGGAGGGGACAGGATGGGGTGAAGTCGGTCATATGTTATTGAATGAATTCACAGGATGGTCAGGATAGTCAGGATTTTTACTGACGTAGTTGGTGGCAGCAGGATTTGGTGGCGGCGATTGTCGCAGACCCCACCCCCCTGGCCCCCTCCCCTACCAGGAGAGGGGGAAAACAGTGCGTGTGGTCGTTGCGCGCTCCCGCGCGCGCCCTCACCCCCTGCCCCCTCTCCCCGAGGAGAGGGGGAAAAGGTGTATCGATGCGGACGGTTTTCATTTACGGAATGCAAATTCTAACTATCCTGATCATCCTGTAAATTCATGTACCTCCTATATCGATAATACGCCGCGCACGCGCCTTCGGACGACACCATCGTCGCGCCCAGGGGGTGTTCCGGGGTGCAGCGGGTGCCGAAGGCGGGACAGTCGGGTGGCTTGCAGGCGCCGCGGAGGATGTGGCCGCTGCGGCAGTCGGGGTCCTCCTCGGCGGTGTAGCTGGCGACGCCAAAGCGCTGTTCGGCGTCGAATGCGGCAAACTCGGGGCGCAGGCCCAGGCCGCTGGCGGGGATGGCGCCGATGCCGCGCCACTTGCGGTCCACCACCTGGAAGATCCGCTGGATGAGCGCGCGGGCGGCGGGGTTGCCCTCGGGGCGCACGGCGCGGGCGTACTGGTTTTCCACGGCGACGCGGCCGTCTTCCAATTGGCGCACCACCATGGTGATGCCTTGCAGCAGGTCCAGCGGCTCAAACCCGGTGACGACGATGGGCACGCGGTACCGCGCGGCCAGCGGCGCGTATTCGGCGGTGCCCATCACCGCGCAGACGTGGCCGGCGGCAAGGAAGCCGTCCACGCGATGGCCGGGGCTGGAGAGCAGCGCGTCGATGGCCGGCGGCACCAGCACGTGGGAGACGAGTAGCGAGAAGTTTTCCACGCCCGCGGCCTGCGCCTGCGCCACCGCCAACGCGTGGGCGGGGGCGGTGGTTTCAAAGCCCACCGCGAAGAAGACCACCTGGCGGCCGGGGTGGGCCTGCGCCAGCGCCAGGGCATCCAGTGGCGAGTAGAGGATGCGCACGTCGCCGCCGGCGGCTTTCACGCGGAAGAGGTCAGTGCGGGAGCCGGGCACGCGCAGCATGTCGCCATACGAGCAGAGAATCACTTCGGGGCGCGCGGCGATTTCCGCCGCCTTGTCGATGAGCTCGACAGGGGTGACGCACACCGGGCAGCCGGGGCCGTGCACCAGGGTGAGGGCGGAGGGCAGCAGCGCGTCGACGCCGTATTTCACGATGGCGTGCGTCTGTCCGCCGCAGATCTCCATGATCGTCCACGGGCGGGTGACGCATTTGACCAGCACGTCGGCGTAGCGGCGCGCGGCGTCGGCATCGCGATACTCATCGACGTATTTCATGCCTCCTCTGCCTCCTGCATGGCCTGGAGGTAGCGGAAGGTTTCCTGCGCTTCGGCCTCGTCGACGACGCTCAGCGCAGCGCCCACGTGGATGATGACGTAATCGCCCACCTGCGCCTCGGGCACCAGCGCCAGGCTGACTTCGCGCACCACGCCGCCGACGCTGACGCGTCCGGTGCGCGCCATGCCGTCGCCGGCGGTGCTAATGAGTTGTCCGGGTACTGCGAGACACATGGTTTCCTCGAATCGTCACCAGGGATTTCTCTTCAGAAAATAGCTGCATATCACTGTTTCGTCAAGCATGACCGGGGAAAATCAATACAATATCGGATAGTATGATATAATATCTGACAGGAGAGAAAATGTATGAAAACCGCGATTATTTCCGACAAGGGACAGATCACCTTGCCATCTGAAATCCGCCGACAGGCAAAGCTGCGGCCCGGGATGCAGGTCCAGGTGGAAATCCGCGACGATGACATCGTACTGCACCCGGTGAAGTCGCTGCGCGAGTTGGCCGGCATCTTTGCGGGTCATGTCGGCGCTACGCGCGAATCAGACGAGACTATTCGCGTGAAAACGCAAGCGGCCATCGCGGCGGAGGTAGCCGATGAAGGACGTGCCTGAATACGCGCTCGACGCCAATATCATCCTCCGCTACCTGCTGAAAGATAACCCGGAACACTTTACGATAGCCCGGCACATCTTCGAAGCTATCGACGCCGGTGAGATCATCGCGATCCTGGATCCGGTGAACCTGGCGGAAGTGGTCTGGGTGATGCAATCCTATTATCAGATCGCGCCGTCGGCGATTGCTCCCGTGCTCGAAACACTGCTGTATTCCCCGCATATTGAACTCGTGAATAAAGATCAATACCTGGCCGCCCTGCGCCTGTATGGCGGCGGTGCGCAGCATTTCGGTGATGCCTGCGCCTGCGCTGCCGCACTGGAGCGCTGCGAGGGGCGCATCGTGTCTGTTGATCGAAAGCTCAACCGCATCTCGGGTATACAGCGCAGCGAGCAGGTGTAACCCCTTACCTACACACACAGGGCCGACGTCAACTGCCCATACGCAATCCCGCCGTCGTTGGGGGGGACGCGCTGGGACCAATAGGGGCGGTGGCCGGCGGCGAGGAGGAGGGCGACGGTGCGCTCGGTGAGGTAGCGGTTCTGAAAGCAGCCGCCGGAGAGGGCGACGCGCTCGATGCCCACGACTTGCGCGACAGCGACGATGGCCGCCGCGAGCATGTTATGGAAGCGGGCGGAAATGGTGCCGGTGGGGGTGCTTTTGTGGACGTCGTCCAAAAGCGCGAGTATGGCTGGTGACCAATTCAATATTTTGGTTTTTGGATTTTGGATTTTGGACTCCTCAATCGAGAATGGGTAGAACTCGTCGGTGGGGTCTATGGCGAACTCGAGTTCCATGGCGGCCTGGCCCTCATAATTCGCGACCTGGCGGAGGCCGGCGAGGGCGGCGGCTGCGTCGAAGAGGCGGCCGGTGCTGGTGGTGTGGGGAGCGTTGACGCCGCGGGCGAGCATTGTCGCCATCACTTGCCACTCGCTGGTGGAGACGGACGGCAGAGTCGGCAGGTTTTCACCGAAGAGCTCGTAGAGCACGCCGAGGGCCGCGCGGCGGGGTTCGCGGGCGGCGGCGTCGCCGCCGGGCAGGCGGAAGGGGCGCAGGTGGGCGACGCGGGTATAGCCGGGACCGTCGACCAGCAGGAATTCGCCGCCCCAGACGGCCCCGTCGTCGCCGTAGCCGGCGCCGTCCCAGGCGACGCCCAGCACCGGGCCGTCCAGCGCATGCTCGGCCATGACGGCGCGCACGTGGGCGTGGTGGTGCTGTATGCGGATGAGCGGCAGGCCCAGCCGCTCGGCGTAGCGGGTGGAGCGATAGTCGGGGTGGGCGTCGCAGACGACGGCCGCGGGATGGAGATCGTAGAGGGATTGCAGGCTCGTTGTGGCCTCATGGAAGGCGCGATTGGCCTCTTCTGTTTCCAAATCGCCCAGGTGCTGGCTGATGACCGCGCCGCCGGCGGCGGTGATGGCCACCGCGCCCTTCAGGTGGGCGCCCACGGCCAGCAGGGGACGTGAAGCCTTCGGCAGCGGCACGGGCAGCGGGGCGTAGCCGCGGGCGCGGCGCAGCACCTGCTCGCGGTTGCAGATGACGCGGGCGATGGAGTCGTCCACATGGCGAGCAATGGGGCGGTTGTGCACCAGGAAGGCGTCGGCGATGTCGCGCAGGCGGGCCAGTGCCTCATGCTCGTCGGTGCAGAGCGGCTCGTCAGCTCGGTTGCCGCTGGTGGCCACCACCGGCGCGCCCAGATCGTCCAGCAGCAGGTGATGCAGGGGCGTATAGGGGAGCATCACTCCGAGATAGGGGTTATTCGGTGCAATGGCTGGCGAGATAGAACTGGCGGGCGAGACTCCGTCGAGCCGCGCCTTCAGCAGCACAATCGGCGCCTCCGGCGCGGTCAGCAGGCGGGCTTCGGTCTCGGAGATCGCGCACAGCGCACGGGCGGCGTCCAGAGAGGGGGCCATGACGGCGAAGGGCTTTTCCTCGCGGCCTTTGCGGGCGCGCAGGCGGGCGACGGCGTCGTCATTCCGCGCATCAACGAGCAGGTGGAAGCCGCCCAGGCCCTTCACGGCGACGATGCGGCCGGCGCGGATAGCGGCTGTGGCGGCTTGCAGGGCGTCCTCGTGGGTGGCGCGGACGGCGCCGGTGACGTCCCACCACTCGACATGCGGGCCGCAAGCGGGGCAGGCATTGGGCTGGGCGTGGAAGCGGCGGTCGCGGGGGTCGTCGTATTCCGTCTGGCAGGCGGGGCACAGGGGGAAGCCGCGCATAGTGGTGTGGGGGCGGTCGCAGGGCAGCACCGTGATAATGGAAAGACGCGGGCCGCAGTGGGTGCGGTTGATGAGCGGGTAACGGTGGCGGCGGTTGGCGGGGTCGTGCACCTCGCGCAGGCAGGCGGGGCAGGTGGCGATGTCGGGCAGCACCAGCGCCGTTTTCGTGCCGGTGGCGTCGCTGTGGCGAATCTCGAAGGCGGCGTAGCCGGCGGCGTCCAGCCAGGTGCTCTCCAGGCTGCTGATGGCGGCGTGGGGTGGCAGCTCGGAGGCCAGGCGCGTTTGGAAGGTGCGCAGGGATTCGGCGGGGCCTTCAACTTCGAGGATTACCCCCTGCGCGGTGTTGCTCACCCACCCGGCCAGGTGGAGTTCCTCCGCCAGGCGAAAGACGAACGGGCGGAAGCCGACCCCCTGCACCGCGCCGTGGATGACGGCGCGCAGGCGGTGGGGACGGGTTGTGGCGGAGTGTGGCATGGCCGGAGATATTATCAGCGATTCGGGAGAGTGGGTCAAATCGGGGGCTGACCCTGGCGTCTCGCTGGCGACCGGACGCGTGGGGGAGATCGATCGCCGTGCCGGCGACAATGCGGCGAGCACTGTCACGGCAGTTTTATCGCCAGCGCCGCCCGTATGCTGCGCGCCACCGCCGCCCCCAGCGCGGAGTAGCCGAGTGCGGTGAAATGCACGTTGCGGGGTTGCTGCAGGGTGGCGAGGGAGGGCGTGATGGCGGTGTAGAGATCGTCGACGGGTACCTGCAGCTCCGCCATGACCTGCGCAGCCTCGGCGTTGTAGGCCAGCACGTCGGCGTTGCGCCGCGGCGGCGTCAGCGGGGCATCGGGCACCGGCGTGGTGCTGGCCCAGATGAGCCGGGCGCCCGGCGCGGCATCGCGCAGCGTCCGCACGATGGCGCGCAGGTTCGCGGCATACTGTGCCAGCGGCACGGCGGGCTGCTCGGTCGCATCCAGCGCCAGGTCGTGCAGGCCGAAATTGAAGTGGATAACCTGCCATGGCGTTGCACCGACCCAGTCGCGCAGGTGTGCCAGTCCATTGGCGGTGGAGCCGGCATTCACCCCGGCGTGATGCACTACCGCGGCGCCCGCCAGGTATTGCGGCACATACGGCCGATAGCCGAGTGAGATGGAATCGCCGATGAGCAGCACGCGCGGCGTCGCCGGCGGCAGCGCGCCGCCACACCCCGCCAGCATGGCGAGGAAGGCGAGGCCGAGGACGATACCGAACAGGCGCGCAAGCATGAAAATACGCTATCACGCGTACCGCGCCGGCGTCAAGGGTGGCCCCATCCGCACACCGCCGCGAAAATCTGGTATAATACACTTGCCACAAGCGAGATCCGTGGGGGCGCACTTGGTTTCGACGGGGATCATGGGTGGCGTTGGATGCGAGCCGGGGCGCCTGACCCCGTAATAATGGGCAAAAAACACAAATGCCAACACTGGCACCCAGCAGTATGCCCTCGCTGCCTAATACGCAGTAAGGCACACTGTCCCCCGTTTTGACGGGGCGTCTCCGTCCGGGTTCGAGCCGGTAGGGCTCGGCGAGGCGAAAAACAAATCCGGCTACACCGCGGGCCTCGGTTATGTGGCGCCGTGGGTGACACCTGAACCATAACTGGCGACAGTGGGGCCCGTCCGTGGGCCGCCACGCCGCGAGAACTAACCACGGACTACGCTCGTAGAGGCCAGCGTGGCCCGGTCTTCGGACGGGGGTTCGACTCCCCCCGCCTCCACCACCTCCCCTTCCGGGGGGCGTCTCTCCATGCCTGACGGCAGGCCCAA
>CAZPYA010000123.1:0-15294 GCA_964590255.1 uncultured bacterium | reverse complement strand
AGGATAGTCGGCACCGGCATGGGCGAGCCGGCGTAGGCCATCACCCGCAGCGACGACCAGTCATACTGATCGAGATCGGGCATGGCGAGAATACGTTGGAACACGGCCGGCACGCTGAGAAAGGTGGTGATACGCTCCTCCTGCACCAGCCGCATCAGCTCTTCCGGGTCGCTGTTGGCGGTGATGACTACCGGCGCCTTCTGATACGCCGCGGAGGGCAGCGAGCTGTAGAGCGCGGTGCAGTGGAACATCGGGTTCACCAGCAGGTGCACGTCCTCCGGGCTGAAGCTGTGCGCGTTGATGGCAGCGGCGACATTGAACATCAGGTCGCTGTGGCGCATCATCGCCCCCTTCGGCGTGGCGGTGGTGCCAGAGGTGTGCATGATGATGGAAAGGTCGTCGCCAGAGAGCGGCGGGCAGTCTTCCGGCGCCAGCGGTTCGCCGGTCGGCTCGCTGGAGACGTGCAGCACCGGCGTGCCCAGCGCTTCGGCGGCCTGCAACACCAGCGCCGGTTGCGCGCCAGGGCGGATGCACAGCAGGTCGGGCTGCACGGTGGCGAAGATGCCTTGCAGGCTCTCGCTCTTCAGCCAGGTATTCAGTGGCACGATTATCCCGCCCAGCGCCTGCACCGCCCAGTACAGGAGGTAATATTCCAGGCAGTTGGGCATGTAGACGGCCACGGTGGGGCGTTCGGCGCTCGTTGCCGTGCGCAAGGCGCGCGCCAGTTGCATCACCTTGTGGTCGGCCTCCACGTAGGTGAGGCGCGTCACGCCATCCACCACCGCCGGCCGGTTCGACGCCAGCGTCACCGCCTCGCGCCAGAAATCGCGGGTGGTCTCCAGGTTCGGCTTGCGCACCAGTCGCGCTGGTTCGCCCAGCAGCTCTTCCAACAGCGGCTCAATGGTGTCGGCCACGTAGCGGTTGCCGTATTCGTTCGGGTGGTTGCTGTCCATCCAGCAGCGGCGGTTGCCGATAATCCACTCCTGCATGTTGTGGATGTAGCCACAGCCATGCTGGCGGGCGATCTGCTCTTCCAGCGACTTGAAGGATACTGCGCGGTCGTCGATGCTGCAGCGTTTAGGACGTAGCACCCCGTCACAGTCGCGGTAATCGCCAAACACCCCGACTACGATCACCTGAGCGGCGTTCCAGGCGCGAATCTTGCCAATGCATGTCTCCAGGTCGCGCGCCCAGGCGCGGTAGGGGCGTTCATCCTTCCACCAATCGTTGGCGCCGAATTCCAGCAGCACGATGTCCGGGTCTTCAGCCAGCACGTCGCGCTCGATGCGGGCCAGTGCGTCGACAAACGTCTCGCCGCCCACGCCGCGGTTAATGAAGAGGTGGTTGGGAAAGCGATCCTGCAAAATATCGCTGAAGCGGCCATCGTCACCGCCGCAACTGGTCAAGCTGTCGCCGAAACAGACAATCTTCATGAAGCCCTCCGGGGCATGGGGATTGCTGATTGTAGCACAGGAAGCGGGGTAGGGGATATCCCACCCCGGGTAGAAAGCATGTGCTACCACGGATGGATACCTGATTCACAATCGAGCGCACATACGATTCCTGCCGGGCAAGGCATTTACCAGACTCCGACGCTTAGAAACTATCTCAAAATGGCTCACAGCCACCTCACGGGGTCTGTTCGCGCCTGGCGTCGTTGGCTTTCCTGGCATGTATGACCTCATACACTCTCGGAAATCCGCCTAGCCAGTCCCGAACATCCCTCCGCGATCTGGCCACGATCACTTTTGAGATAGTTTCTTATTCATCGGGATTTTTTGTCTTCCGCAGCTCGAATCCGCGTATGATGACGAAGGCGATCAAGGCCACGATGAAGAAAATAAGCAGAACGCCGGCCAAGCCCTGCAACACCCCGATGACGGTGCGCACGACCTCGAGGACCCAGCGTTCCGGCGTCAGCGGTACAATTGCCCCGTCCACGCCGATCGGACGGGTAATATATTGTTCCAGCTCATACACGCGAACGCCGCTGGAAATACCGACAACATACAGACCAAATTTGATATAGGTCATCCATGCCGTGGCGATGTCATCCACGATGATGCGGCAGAGGATGCGCGCAATCGGCGGCGTGAATAGCAGCACGATGAGATATGATACGGCTCCGGAGATGAGGAACGTCACAAGCAGCAATGTCAGAAACATGATGCCTCCTTGCAGTGCTCGGTTCCGGATAGCGTAGCACATCGCGATGGCGATCCATGGGTAGGAGACGGTGATATGCGGTTGGAGTATCAAGTTGTCGAATGAATGTATCATGCTAGGCACCACGGCGATGGAGATTCCCGCGCTGGGCATCGGCACCTGGCCGTGGGGGCAGACATTCCTGTGGAACTACGGCGTCAAGTATGGCGAAGCGGAATTGCGCGAGGCATATCGCGCGGCGCTGGATGCCGGCTTGACCTTCTTCGACACCGCCGAAGTCTACGGCATGGGCGAATCAGAGCGCCTGCTGGGCGCCTTCGTCGCGGAAACGCCCGCGCGGCCGGTCATCGCCACGAAATTCAACCCGCTGCTACCTATCCGCCTGCGCAAAGGCGCGCTGCTCGGTGCGCTGCGCCGCAGTCTGGACCGCCTGCAACTGGATGCCGTCGACCTGTATCAGATCCACACGCCGTATTCGCTGGCGCCGATGTCGACCTGGCTGTCGGCGTTGGCTGACGTGGTAGAAGCCGGCCTCGTCCGCGCGGTCGGGGTGAGTAACTTTTCGGCGCTGCAGATGGTGCATGCGCATGCGGAGTTGGGCAAACGGGGGGTGGCACTGGCGTCAAACCAGGTGCACTATAGCCTGCTGCACCGCGCGCCTGAGAGGAACGGCGTGCTGGAGGTGTGCCGCGACCTGGGCATCACCCTCATCGCCTACATGCCGCTGGCGCATGGGCTGCTCACCGGCAAGTATACGCCCGAGCAGCCGCCGTCCGGCCTGCGCGGACTGCTGTATCGCCGGAAGGCGCTAACCGCCATTCAGCCGCTGCTGGCGGCGATGCGGCGCATCGCCGCGACGCACGGCAGCCGCACCCCCGCGCAGGTGGCGCTGAACTGGACAATCCGCAAGGGCGTCATGCCCATCGTCGGCGTGAAGACGGCGGCGCAGGTTGCGGAGAACGCCGGCGCGCTGGGTTGGCGCCTCACCGATGATGAACAGGTAGAATTGGACGATCTGTCGAAAGAGACGCAGCGGACCGTGAAAACATGGTGGTAAATGCAACCGATACTTCGCTCCGCACTGGATGGTGATACGATGCCAGAACCGCTGACGCCGCAACTGGTGATGCGCCGCGACACACTCGACGACCTGCCGCCGCTGGAGATCCCCACCGGCTACACGCTGCGTACCAGTCGCGAGGGTGACGGCGCGCACTGGGCGAGGATCCTCAGCGAGTCGTTTCAAGTCGAATGGACTGATGCCGACTTCACCCGCATCATGGTGGAGGACCCCGCCTACCGGCCTGACCGCATCATTTTCGCCTGCGGCCCGGACAACGTGCCTTGCGCGGTGGCCGCCGCATACCGCAAAACGGAGACCCCCGACGAAGGTTATCTCCACTACGTCGGCTGCCGGCCGGGTCACGCGGGCAAACGCCTCGGGTGGTTGGTGAGCCTGGCCTGCCTATACAAATTCCGCGAGGAAGGATGCAGCACCGTTGTGCTGAATACCGACGACTTCCGCCTGCCCGCCATTAAAACGTACCTGCGCCTCGGATTCCACCCCGTCATCGTGCATGAGAACCAGCATGCGCGGTGGGCGGCGATATATGCAGCGCTTGGCATCACCCCTTCCTGAAAGCAGGAAGCCCTCCCATCGTGCCAGAATGAAACAAGAGCACGATGCATAACACAACACCTCGAAAACCGAATAACCTCCTTCGACTCCTCAAATACGTGACGCCATACTGGCCGGTGTTCGCGGCGGCGACAGCGTGCGGGTTGGTGAAATTCCTCACGCCGACGGTGATGGCCTGGGCGGTGGGGCAGGCTATCGACATCCTGTCGAACGCCGGGCACGGCGCCATGACCGCGGATGCCGCCTGGGCGCGCATCATCCACCTCATCTGGCTCGGTGGGGTCCTCATCCTCGGCGCGCCGCTGTTTGTCTACCTGCGCGCGGCGCTGGGGTCGCGGGCGGTGCAGGAGGTGATTAACCGCCTGCGCTGCGACCTGTATGCCCACATTCAGAAGCTGTCGCACTCCTTCTTCGATGCCAACCGCTCCGGCTCGCTCACCAGCCGCATTATCGGCGACGTCGAGATGGTTCAGCCGTTCATCGGCCGGGCCTTCGTGCAGGTGTGGATGAGCGTCGGCCTTATTACCGTGGTGCTCTGGTACTTCTTCTCGCAGAGCGTCTTTCTGGGCCTGCTGTCGCTGTCGCTCATCCCGGTGCAGGTACTCGTGCAGCGCGCCATCGGCTGGAAGGTGAAGGAGAACACCAAAACGATCCGCGACCGGCTTTCCATGCTCTCGGGCAATATCCAGGAGAAGCTGGCCGCCTCGACGATTGTGAAGACCTTCACCCGTGAAGAGGACGAGGTGCAGCGCTTCCTGGAAGACTCGTCTTCGCTGGTCGACCTTAGCGTGAGCAATGCCCGCTTGAGCGGCATCAGCGAGGCCGTCAATCACGCCGTGAAGATGACGGCACAACTGCTCGTTATCGCCATCGGCGGCTACATCGCGCTCTATCACGACGGGAACATTACCCCCGGCCTGGTTATTCAGTTCATCCTCATGCAGGGGCAGCTTTATATGCCCTTCGAATGGTTGAACGAGATGCAACTGATTATCGCCGCCGCCATGGGCGCTACTGACCGCATCTTCACCATCATGGATACCGAACCCGAGGTTGCCGACACGCCGCATGCCCGGCCAGCGCCGCGTTTTGCCGGTGAGATTGGCATCACGGACGTTACCTTCCGCTATCCTGAGGCCGCGTCGCCGGTGCTGACCGGCTTCTCGCTGCAGATCCCGGCGCGCACCACCACGGCGCTGGTGGGGCCGTCCGGCGGCGGCAAAACGACGGTGACGCACCTGCTGAACCGTTTCTACGAGTGGGAGGCGGGTGACGTGCGCATCGACGGCCGGCCGGTGCGCGACTACACCATCGCTTCGCTGCGCGCGCAGATCGGGCTGGTGCCGCAGGAGCCGATGCTCTTTTCCGGCACCATCGAGCAGAATATCCTGTATGGCCGGCCAGACGCCGCCCCCGCGGATGTGCGCCGGGCAGCGGAGCAGGCGTATGCCCTTGAGTTCATCAACGACCTGGATGACGGGTTTGATACGCTGCTGGGCGAGCGCGGCATCCGCCTTTCCGGCGGGCAGAAACAGCGCATCGCCATCGCCCGCGCCTTCCTGAAGGATCCGGCCATCCTCATCCTCGACGAGGCGACCAGCGCGCTGGACTCGGAGAGCGAGCGCATCGTGCAGCAGGCGCTGGAGGCGCTGATGCGCGCGCGCACCACCATTGTCATTGCCCACCGCATGGCCACCGTGCTGCATGCCGACCAGATCGCCGTCATTGATGGCGGACGGGTGGTGGAGTGTGGCCGCCATACCGAACTACTGGCACACAACGGGTTGTATGCCATGCTGTGTCGGCAGCAGTTCGGCCAGGTGGCCGGATTGCCTATCCTCGACTAGATAGACATGGGTTCGTTGCGCGCTCGCGCGCGCCCTCATCCCCAACCCTTCGACCCCTCCGGGGAATCTTCGATTGCCCAATTCTGGGAGAAGGGAGTAACGAGACGTATCAATAATCGACTTGTACTAACCGCCCCACAGCGGACTGAGGTAATACGCCCACAACGCGACCACCTCGCGCGCCACCAGGTATGGCACGGTGGCGCGCAATTGCTGGTCGTGTGCGGGTACCGTGTAGACATCCCACCCGGCCCGCTGGTAGGTCATCTTGATGCGCGGCAGGTGGAAGAAGTGGCTGACCACCAGCACGCGGCGCACGCCGTGCTGCCGAAAGACGGGCAGCGAGTTGCGCACCGTCGCGCGGGTGTCCACCCCCTGCTCGTCGAGGATAATGTCTCCGGCGGGCACGCCGCGATGCACGGCCATGGCGCGCATGGCCTGCGGCTCGCTGGTGGGGCCGTCGCCCGGCCCGCCGGAGCAGAGCAGGCGCGGCGCCAGGCCTGCATGGTACAGTGCGCATGCGGTACGAACCCGGTCAGACAGGGCGGTGGACGGCGTACCGTCTGCAAAGACTTTCGCCCCCAGCACCACGATGATATCCGCCGGGCGGCGGTAGTCCGTCCAGCCGAAGACACAGATCTGCGCCAGCGGAAAGCCCAGGGCACAGGCCAGCACCACCCAGGTCACACCGCGCCGCCGAATGGCGATATGGCCGACTGCCGGCTGCAGTCCGAGGCTGATGAGGAACAGCGCGACCGTGAGGAACGCCGATACCGGCACCCGTACCGCCGCGCGGATCGCACCCGTGCTTAGCAATTGGTAAAATGTCGCGGTGTTCGCTACGGCGGCACCGAGAAGCAGCAGCGTGAGCAGCAGTGTCATCCCGCGCCGCCACGGCGCCATCTTCGGGCAGAGGCCGAAGGCCAACCAAGCGCTTCCAGCGGCGCCCAGCAACAGACGGGCCGCCGGCGCCGGCAGCCCGTGCAGGTCGATCCACCAGATGTTGGCGTCGAAGTGCGGGATGCGCAGCTCGCCCATCACGTTCAACAGCGAAAACGCGCCGAAGAAGATGGCCAATCCCCGCGCCAGCGTCGCCAGGAACACCAGGCCTGTGCGGTTTCGCCGCATGTCGTCTTGTTGTGCAGTCGCCAGTGTCATGCTTTCAGTATGCCAGGCCCATGTTGACGGGATATGACGGATCGATTACAGGACGGCGAAAAATATTTTTTCTGAAAAATATCTGACGGTCTTAAGCACGACGGACCATTCGCACGATATAATAGGCAGACGGCGCGGCCGAATTACTTTGTAGGGAGGAACGAGCATGTATCACATTTACCCGCTATATCGACACATGCGTGATTGTTTTGCACGCATTCCTTCCACGCGCCTGCCCGTGACGTAACCCCACCGGACATTGCTTATCCAGCAGCCGGACCCGCAGGCCGTGGCGCCTGAAGGGTTCGGTTTTTTTGTCAGGACTTTCGCTTCCCGATTCGGCCCCCCCCCCCCCACCCCCCTCTCCCAATCCTGGGAGAGGGGGGTGAAGCGAAAGTCCTGATTGTGTTGGAGGAGTGATGAACGCGTTATGTGTTGAGCGGGCTCGGAATGGCAACCCCGCCGCCATGGACGATCTGTTGAATAGCCTGCGGCCCCGGTTGATGCGGATGGCGCGCTACTACGCGTCGTGCAGCCAGGAGAAGGCCGACGATTTGCTGTCGGAGGCGTGGATGGGCTGCTGCGAGGCGCTGCCCGGCGTTGACCTGCGCATCGGCAATCCCGAATCGTACCTCATCCAGTATGCCCGCTGGCGCGTGCTGGACGCCATCAAGCGTGGCGCGAGCCGGAAATGCTACCTGCCCGGCGACGAGGTACTGAATGGGTGCCCAGCGCCGGCCACGCTGGAGGTCGCCCTCGCCACCACGGCGATGGCTGACTTCGTCACGCGCTTGAACGCCACCCAGCGCGCCATCCTCGCTTGCCTGCTGGCTGGCTACACCTGGCGCGAAACGGGCCGCATGCTCGGGTGCACCTCAGCCAACGTGGCGTATCATGTGAAACGTATCCAGGCGCGCTACCAGGAGTGGGTGGAGGCGCATGCCGAATGAGTGATTCGTCGGGAACGGTTTGCCTGATCGTGCGGATTGGAAATCCGCGCTCCCAGTGTTGAGCATCGACGGGTGATCTGTCGATAGGGTAGGTGAGGGCGTCCCCCATACTGGCGTCTTCGGAAGGAGGTTGGTGCATGACGGTGTATTCACCTGCCTCGGGAGCAGGCAGCCGGTAAACCGGTCAAGACTCCCACGGCCGCCGGAAGCTATTCCGGCGGCCGTGGATGTTGGTCGGGTATGCAGTCCGTGGCGTGCCGTCAATTCGAGGTTGTTTGATTACGGAAACCGATCGCGCCGTCAAAGGTGCTCTGGAACTGCTGGGCGCCTTCTTCTCCCTGCACGGTGACCGTGGAGGAATAGACGGTATAGACACGGCCGCCTCCGGTCTCGCTCTCCTCGACGAACTCCATATTCGTCACGTTGCCGGCGATGCGCCGGAGAACCGGCTCATCCTCGCCGACGGTCTCTTCGCGCCAGAGCACGTTGCCTTCGACCCCGTATTCGCCGGTGTCATCGGAGCGATAATACATCACTTCAGTGCCGACCTGGAAGTTGCCGTTGATGTCCAGGCTGTTCAGAGTGACCGTCTCGCCGCTGATCGTGCGCGTCGTTTGCAGCGGCGTGCGGAAGATGAGCGTGGCGCCATCATCAACAATGTTGACATGGTACGCGTTTTTCAACTCGCGGCTGATGCGGCTCATGACGAGGTACGCGGGAGGAAACGCCTGCTGCTGACTGGAAACGCGATGCCACACGCGCATGGAGGTCATTAATATTGCGAACAGCACCACCACGATGATGCTGGTGATGGCGATCACCATGAGCATTTCCGGGAGGGTAAACCCGTGATGACGATAGCGAGCTGCAAGCATTACGTTATCCTCCGGCGTGACGGTTGCGAATGCCGATGACCGTCTGCACCTGCACATGCTCGGTTTGACCGTGGCGCCCGGTCCATGACACCAGGACGGTGACTTTCCGTAGGTACAGGCTGTTATTGTCGTAGTTTTCCACGGTAATCACACGCTGTCCATTGACCAGCAACGGCACATCCAGGTCTTCGGTGCCGGACGCATAGTCGCCGGTGCCGCGCATTTCCTCGACGGCGGCTTCCGCCAGGGTGGTTGCAAGGGCGACGCGGTTGGAATGCTGCGTCGTCAGCAGCGCGGCATTCATCGCCTGCACGGACGCAAGCAGGCCGAATCCCAGGATCACGACGGAGATGAGCACTTCGATGAGTGACACGCCAGGTAAACGTCGTCGTCGCATGAAGGTCTCCTTAATGTAATTCCCAGGACTTAATGTCATACTGGCCGGTGGTCGGAAAGAACGGCGGGGGAGTGTTCATCATGCGTGGGTCGTATTGGTAGTTCTTATTATACCCCGTCTGAAGAGTATTCCCATTGAAGGTGCTGACCGGACCACGCTTTTTTTGAATCAACCCACCGAGCAGATTCAGGTTGTTGCGTTTCGTCGCATTCCAGTCTGCATAATACAGCGAGCCGTTGGTGCTGTTGCCGGCGCCGGCCATATAGACGCCATGCAACGTTAGATCGCTTGGCGTACCGGAGAGAATGACGTTGCGCGCGACGACGCCGAGAGTTGCGGCGCGCAGGTTGCTGACGTCCGTTTCCGGTTTCGTGCTGTCTGGCGCGGTAGCATATGAAATGCTGTTGTTAATGGTGACATCCTTGCCGTTGATCACGTCGGTGGCAACTGTCCAAGCATTCCGGCGGATGATGTTGGTGCCCGAGTAATAGTTGTCGCCCAGTTGCCCGCTCATCGCCGTGATATGTCCGGTGCAGTAAATGACACCATTGGTGAGGCCGGAATACGTGGCCGTGCTTCCGGAGCCGACTTTGCGCGTTGTGACTTGCGTCTGCAGGTTATGTGTGATTACCGTCGTTGTCGAGCCTTGCTTGGCTGTGATGGTTTGGGTCGTGCCGCTGGCGCTGAAGGTGAGGGTGCAGTCGCCGCGGATATAGATGCCCGCGGACGGCGCGCTGCCGAACGTGGGCACGTAAACCCCATTGGTGCTCGGGTAATTCGTGCCACCCCAGGCGATCTTTTTCTGGTCGTCCGTGCTGGTGGGCAACGTGATCTTCGGGACACCGAATGTCATGGCTGAAGCCCCGCCAGACAGCACTTTTCTCCAGTCCTGACTGCTGGACGGAGTGCGCGGCGACCATTCCGCGGTACTGGCATTGCTCGATACGGTGCCTTTAAAGATCGCGTTACTTTCCGACGCGGAGGTGTCCCACGAGATATGGAAACGATCGTTGGTGTGTACCGGACCATGTAGTCTGTCGCGGGCAAAAAACCAGATCGTATCACTGGTGAGCGAACTGGTTTCACTATCAGTGAAATAGGAGTATAGCGCGAAGCTCTGCTGCGCCACCTGCACAACAAGCTGGGATTGGATTTCGGTGTTTGCCGCCTGCCCATACGCAATAATGGTAAAGCGCTTGCCCCAGGAGGCGCCATTATTCGCCTCGGGTAGGATGCTATACCAGCAGTCGCCGCCGTCGATGAGCATATTGCCGTCAAAGACGTAGTCGAGGCGCGCGGTTGGGGGGGTCGAGCGAGTCATCAGGTCGGCCACGGCGCGGTCCGCGGCGGCTTCGGCCAGATGCATCGAGGCAACTGTTGCTCGGCGACGCGTCGCCTCGTGCTGGCTCTGCATGCCGGCACGCAGGCTGAAAGAACTCAAAATAAAGAGCACCACCATCGCAACGACCGCGATGATCAGGATCACGCCACGGCGAGCATGAGATCGTGTGTGCATGCCGCCACCTCCCGGTTCGATTCTTAGCGCACGAGCAATAACTCCAGTTATGCGATGACACAGGTGTCATATAATCGCTTCCCTGATGAATTATACCATAACTGGATGAGAAATATGCTATTAATTACACAGTGCGTTTGTGCGTCCAATTCACTTGGGATCATTGTGCCGTGCCAGCGGGTGATGATTGTCACATGCGTGCGCGGAAATACGCGCACCGGGGGATTCCGCCTGGCGGAATCCCCCGGTGCGTAGTGTCAATTGGTGAACGGTTATCCGATGCGCACCGTAGCCGTGCCGAAGGGAGGCAGGGTGATGGTGAGCACGCCGTCGGCGAGGCTGGCGGTGGACTGGGGCAGCGGGCGCTCCAGCACATCCGTTTCGACGGCGGCGGCGCCGGCGGGCAGCAGGCGCTGGTCCAGCGCCACTTCGGCAGTCGTCTCGACGCCGTTGGCCTCATACAGGCGGACGATGAGGCCGGCGCCGTCCTCGGTCGGTTTCAAGCCGCTTAACAGCACGTTGGGGGTGCGCACGTCAACGAAGCCGGCGGATGCGGGCAACTCGCCGGCATGCTGGCCGGTGCCCACCGCGTTGAAGGCGAAGTTATAAGCGTAGCCGGCGCGGGCGGCGTCGGCGGGCGTCCACGGGCCTATGTGCGGCTGCAGCGCATAGCGGATGGTATGCTGACCGAACTCGGGCAGCGGATCGGGATCGTAGCTGCTGCGGATCAGGTCCAGGCGCAGCGTACCGCCGTCGGCGCTGTGGCCGTATTTCGTGGTGTTCAGCAGCGTGGCGCCCACCGGCTGCCGCGTTTCCGACCGCGTACCGGTGAGGTCGGCCCACTTCTGCGCCGGCACCATCACCGGGAATTGCGGCAGATGCGGCAGGCTGCCGCCGCTGTAGTGCGACAGCGTACGATAAGTGTATGACGGCATCACCGTCGGGTCGGCGGGGCGCTCCACCCAGCCGTTGGGCGTCTCGTAACGGGCGTGCGGATCGGCGATGTCCAGCGGGAAGACGGCGCGCAGGGTGGGCACGCCCACGCCATCGTGGCCGCGTTCCAACCAGTTCATTTCCAGGGTGAAATCCACCCGCGGCACCCCCGCCGCCAGCGCGATGGTGACGGTGAAGGTACTGTCGTTATACTTGTGTTGCGCCTTCACCGCGGCGTAATAGGGGCCGTTGTGTGGGCATTCCAGCGTGGCGCCTTCCAGGAACTGCACCGTCTTCACCGGCTGGCCGTAAATCCACGAACTCATCGAGTGTGGGGCTTCCAGCACGTATTCCAGCGCGCCCAGGTACTCACCGTCCGGCACCAGGTCGAGGCCGGTGGCTTTGTCGATGAGGTGGATGACGGCGCCGGATTCCTGGTCCACTTCCACGGTGAGGAACTCGTTCTCGATGATGCCGCGGCCGTTGCCGCCGCAGGCGCCCGCCGCCGTGCCCGGCTCGGGCGAGCGCATGACGCTGAACGTCCGGTAGCCCATGGCCGGCACGTCATGCACGGGGATGGCCACGTTGAGGGCGTTATGCCCCCAGAAGTGGTTGCGGCTGAGATACTGCGCGGGGTAGCTGCGGCCGGCGTCGTCACGCACCTGTAGTTGACCGGGCTGCCAGTCGCGGTCCCACAGCGGCAAGGTGAGCACTTCCGAGCGCATCCACGGGCTGGGGTTGAAGATGACGAAGGTGTCGCAACAGGTGCCGCCGCCGCCGTAACGGGTCATGCCGCCGTCCAGGATGAGATCGCCCTGGCCAGCGCCCACGCCCGCGCCGATGCCCGCACCCATGCCGTCCGCGGGTTGGCAATCGCAGTCGATGGCGGTATGCACCTTGCCGGCGATGGCGCGCAGCGCGCGCGTCTTCACCATGCTGGTGAGCGTGGTGATCTCCTGGAACAGCCCCTGGGCGTATTCATACGTCGCGTGCACGCCGGAGCCGGGCAGGATGTCGTGGAACTGGTTGAACATGGCATGGCGCCAACCGGTATACAGGTCGTCGGTGGGGTAGGGGAGATCGGCGAGCGCGCCACCGAGCAAGGCGCAGCACTCGGCCTCGACCAGCGCGTTTTCGCTGGCGCGGTTAGCGCGCTTGATATTCGACTGCGCGGTGTAGCAGCCCTCCAGGATGAAGTTCATCTCATCATCGAGCACCGACAGGTTCGGCGCTTGCTCCGCGGCGGCAAAGAAATCGCGCAGGGTGCTCAGCTTGATCGTCGGGAAGATCGGCCATTCCATCATGGTGTGCGCCATCACCAGGTCGCGCCGGGTGGGGCCGCCGCCGTGGTCGCCAACACCGTAGACAAAGAGGAAGTCCTTCAGGCCGGTCTGTTGCTCGAAGTCGAAGAGCAGGTCGGGCAGGTTCGGGCCGAAGGCGCCGTTGTAGCCCCGCCGGAAATCATCAAATGCCAGCACGCGCGAGCCGTCCTGCCCCTGCCACCAGAAGAGCCACGGAGCGCGGTCGTGCCCACGGTGGAAGTAGTAGTATTTCACGCCACCCTTCGCCAGCAGGCCGGGCAGCGAGTGTGGATGACCGAAGGTGTCGGGTTCCCAGTCGATGGCTACGCCGTCGAAGGGGATGCCGAACTCTTCCTCGACGAAACGGCGAGTATAGAGCAGGTGGCGGCAGATGATCTCGCCGGACGCCATGTTCTTGTCGCCTTCCACCCACTGGCTGGCGGTAATCTCCCAGCGGCCTTCGGCAATGCGCGCCTTCACGCGTGCATACAGCTCGGGCAGGTAGTCTTTCAATATGCGGTAGACGGACGCCTGGCTCTGCGAGAAGGTGAAGTTGGGAAACTCGTCCATCAGCTTGTCGACCGTGGTGAAGGTGTCGTTCACCGTGGCCACCGTTTCCGGCCAGTTCCACATCCAGTTCATGTCGATATGCGCGTGGCCGGTGCAGTGGATGGTGTAGGCCTTCGCCGCCGCGCTCATCGGCGCCATGATCGCCTCGCCTTGCGACACGGCCTGCGCAATGGGCGTACCGGTGGCCAGTGCCTGCTGAACGGCTTGCACGGCTTGTAGAATGAGGCCTTCCCATGTTGCCTGCTGCGGCGGGTTGGCTTTCGCCAGCCCGCCGGCGAACTTCACTTCCGCGGTAAAACGCTCCAATAGCGCCTGCGCGCCTGATCCGGACGCGGACACCTGCTGCAGCGCACGATCAACTTGCGAGGTAAAGGACATAGTTCACTCCTGAAGCTTTTTTGGAATTCCAGCGGTTGATTCGACGGCAAGGGCCGGCACCCCTGCCATCTGATGGCGATTGTTTCGGATTATCGTGTGGTGTATGCTATATGCCATTACAGCAACGAGGTAGCGATATGCTTGATCTGATAGCAGCAGGTTGGTGCCTGGTCATTGGGGCGTTCAGCGGGGTGTTGGCCGCATTGTGCGGCGTCGGCGGCGGGGTGATTATGGTGCCGGCCTTCACCGCCTTCATACGGCTGGATCAAAAGACGGCGGCGGCGACATCGCTGGCGGCCATCGTGCTTACCGCCCTTGTCGCCAGCATCAAAAACACCGGAAACGGCCTGGTGAACTGGAATGTTGCCATTCCCACCGCCATCGGCGCCGCCGTCTTCGCCTGGTTCGCCGCCGACTATCTCAAAGTGCTCTCCAACGAGGTGCTGGTGCGCATCTTCGGGACGGTGATTGTGGTGATTGGGGTGAAGATGCTGGTGATGGGCAAATAAGCGTAGCGAACGCCACGGAGGGACGTTCGCGACAGGATGATTCAATAAGTCGCTCCAATATTCGCCACCACCTCAGATATCCATTCCACGCCGATTTCATCCAGGGCAATGAGGCCGGCGCCGACGACGGGGTCGAACTTCGGTTTGACCAGTTCGGCGGCGGGGTGGAGCTTCTGCAGCTCTTCACGGATGAGATTGAAGTAGCGGCAGTCGGAGCCCATCACCAGTCCGCTATTTGAGGAGGCGACCAGGTAGGCGTCGCCGCCCATGCCGAGGTTGTCCGCGCAGGTGGCGAGGAAGTGGGCGATTTGCGCGGCGCCGTCGCGGAGCACCTGCAGCGCCACGGCGTCGTCCTTGTCGGCGGCCTCGGTGACCAGCGCGGCGAGGCTGGCGAAATCCTTGCGCAGGTTGGGGCTAGTGTAGAGCGGGGTGCACACCTCGCGCAGGTCGGTCTGGTCGAACATCGCCAGCAGCATGTCGACGAGCATGGTTTTCGGCCCGCGGCCATCCCACGCCCAGAAAGCCGCGTTAACACCCCGCCGGGCGATGTCATACGCCGAGCCTTCGTCGCCGATCGGTCCCCAGCAGCTCGTCATGCTCGACTCGCCGCGGGCATTGCGCCCCCAGCCGACAGAGCCGGTACCGCAGATAAGCGATAACCCCACTTTGGCTACCAGGCCACCTACCATCGAGCACTCGCCTTCCTTGCGGTGGAGGATGCGATGGCATCCGCTCAAGCGGGCGATGAGCATGGCGACCGGCGCGGGATCTGGTTCGGTGCCCACCACCACACAGTCAACCTTCAAATTGTTGATGCCCGCCATGGCACGGGCGCTCTCGATGGCGTCGGTGAAGGACTGGGTGGCGATGTCCAGCGGGATGAAGTTCGTATTCCCCGATCCGCCGAAGCCCTTGCCAAGCACGCGTCCGGTTTCATCTATCAGTACGCACGCCGTCTTTGTGCCGCCCACATCGAAGCCCATGACGATTCTGTCAGTCATACCGGTGTCCTCTATCGTGAAATGGGTACAGCAACGAATTTCCGAGCTTTTCTA
>CAZPYA010000122.1:0-15428 GCA_964590255.1 uncultured bacterium | reverse complement strand
AACAACCCGGTGAGCTCATCCCCGTGGATGGATGGCACACCGCCCGGAGGGTGCAGGAAGACGTTCTCACCCACCCGCGATGGACGAGAACGGACAGTGAACGGGAGATCCTACCCGGAGCGGGGGGACAGGGACGGGAATCCAGAACCCGTCCCTGTTCATTTTGGTCCCCCCAATCCTCATCGCAGTCGCACGCCAACCGCCATTGTTTCCTTGCGGACGCCGTTTCCGATTTCACACACACGTAGGTGCGTGTTCGTGGCTCGATAGACTCTCTCCGCCAGACAGGTATTTCACCCCCAAACCGGGTAACTATACGGAAAGACCTTGCCGGGAGACCATGTATGCGCCTACTTGTCCTGATGTGCCTCGTATACGTTGCCGTGCTGGTGCGTGCCACCGAACCGATTACCGCCTTCAGCACCAAAGTGACGGCGAATGGTAAAAGCTTCGCCGTGACGGGCGTGAAGGTAGACTTGAAGGACCCGCGCGTGGCGGTAAAGGTGGGGCTGGCGCAGGGGTGCGTGGGACGCACCGAGGCGCTGGCGGGCATGGCGAAGCGCAACGGCGCGGTCGCGGCCATCAATGGCTCGTTTTTCGATGCCTACACCTCCGCCGAGTTGAAGAACCCCGACATGAGCCTCATCAGCAAGGGGCAGCTTATCTTCAAGAGCAACATCGGCAGCGTGCTGGGCTTCGGCGCCGAGAACACCCCTGTCATCTTCACCCCGCGCTACCGCCTCTCCGGCACGCTGACCCATGAAAACGGGCGCACGGAAAGCTGGTTCGTCTACTGGATCAACCGCAAACCCACCGCGGCGTCCTGTGTGACGATGTTCACCCGCCACTGGGGGGCGACCGTCGGCGCCGCCGGCGGCACGCTGGTGGTGGTGAAGGACGGCGTGGTGGACGACATCGCCGCCGGCACCACGGCGATTCCCAATAACGGCTACGTCATCCAGGTTATCGGTGAAGCCGGCCTGCTGCGGCGTTTCCGGGTGGGGGACAAGATTGCCTTTACCCCGGAAACGTCGCTGGTGGGCGCCGGCGACGGCGCGGGGGTGCAGGAGGGCATCGGCGCTGGTCCGCGCGTGTTGGTGAACGGCGCGCCGGTCTTCAATCCCACCGCTGAAGGTTTCAACGACCCGAAAATCCTCACACGCGCCGGCGCGCGCTCCGCTGCCGGCTTCTCCGCCGACCGCGTGCTGCTGCTTGTTACCGTGAAGAGCGCCCGCGTGAGCGACATGGGGCACATCCTCAAGGCGCTGGGCTGCGTGGAGGGGATGAACCTGGACGGCGGCGCCTCCAGCGGGCTGTGGGCGAATGGCAAATACCTGACGACGCCAGGGCGCGAGATCAGCAACGCGCTGCTGGTGCTGCGAAAGTAGGATGCGATGACAATCCCCCCCATCTGCGACCGCCTGACGCCGCTGCCGGTTTCGGTCGGTGAGTCCTCGCCCGCCGAAGAAACCGTCCGCCGCGTATTGGCCGCGCCCGCTCCCGCAGGATGGGCGCCCACCGGTTGCGACCGCACTCTTTACCTGGACCTGGCGGAGCGCATCGTGCGCGCCGCGGCGGGGTGGCAGGATGAGCGGGGGGCGATCATCGACTCGGTGGCCGGCGTGGAAGGCGGGCAAACCTCGCCGCGCTTCGCCGCGCCCGGCGCCATCCTCCTCGCCTTCGGCCGCGTGCCCGAACTACGCGAGGCGATCTGTCGCACCATGAGTTACGCTTGCCGGCGGCTGGCCGACGGCGAAGCGCAATCCCCCGACTTCTGGACGCGCGAGTTGATGACCGCCTACCTGTGCCTGGAGCCGCTGGTGGAACCCGCGCTGGCCGCCGAATGGGCTGCCGATCTGCGCCGGGTGCATCCCGAGCGGGTATATTCCCAGGTGAAACCGGACGGGGAGAATCTGGAATCGCTGCATAATTGGACCGTCTATGCCATGGCGGGCGAGTGGCTGCGCGAGGTGGCCGGCCTTTGCCCGCCGGAATCCCAGCCGTGCGGGCGGGCGTTTCTCGACAAATACCTGCCGCCGCAGCTCGGGCATTTTTCGGCGGAAGGCATGTATCGCGACCCTGGCGATCCCATCACCTACGACATCACCACCCGGCTGCAGGCCATCCTGCCGTTGCTCTTCGGGTATGACGGGCCATCCGCGGCGGAGCTGCACACGCTGCTGCATCGTGCCGCGTTCCCCACGCTGCTGTTTATGACCCCGGAGGGTTATGTACCCTATGGCGGGCGGTCGAGTCAGTTCCACTTCCAGGAAGCGATCATCGCCGCGCTGTGCGAGCTGGAAGCCCGCCGGTATCGTGACGCCGACCCCCGCCTGGCCGGTGCCTTCAAGCGCCAGGCCCACCGCGCGACGCTGGCGGTGCGGCGCTGGCTGGAGATGGAGCCCTTCCGCCACCTGAAGAACGGTTTCCCGCCCGATGCGGAGTTCGGGCGCGATCCCTACGGCATCTATTCCGTCTACAGCCTGCTCACCGCATCATTTTTCGGGTTAGCGGCGCTCTTCGCCGATGACGATATCCCCGAGGCGCCCTGCCCGGCGGAGATCGGCGGCTACGTCTTCATCCTGCCCGAGGCCTTCCACAAGGTCTTTGCCACCTGCGCCGGCAGCCATGTGGAGATCGATCTCCGCGCCGACGCGCACCACGATGCCACCGGCCTGGGCCGCTTCGCCGTCGCCAGCGCGCCGATCGAACTGGGGCCAGGCATGCCCATCACTGCGACGCCGTCTTACACCCTGCCCGACGCGCTCCGCGCCGCCGCGCCGCTGGCTGTCGGCCCCGCCTGGCCGGAGGGCGACGGCTGGCAATCATTGGCCGCGCTGGGGGAAGGGCTGACCGCACGGTGTACGGTGGCGTCCGCCACGACGGACGAAGTCGTCTTCACGGTGACATATGCCTGGCACGATGTAGAAATCCGTGAATCCTACCGTCTCTCGGTTGGTCGCGTATGTATCCACACGGCGGTCTCTCGTGAAGGTGCGCCGGTCGAGTGCCTGCGCTTCCAGATGCCGCTGCTCGTCACCGACGGCGCTGCCGAATCGGCGATCACCGAAACGCCCGGCGCGATGGTCGTCCAATATCGCGATGCCACGCTGGTGGTGAACTACGATGACGCCCATTCGGCGCGGATGGACGAGACGGGCGCCGCCAACCGCAATGGCGTCTACCGCGCGCTGACGCTGGAGGCCGACGGCGGCGAGATCGACGTGGAGCTGCTCCTCATTCCGGACGCATCACCCGCGAAGCCAGTGGTGCCCTGGTACCAGCAGGAAGTGCAACTCGACCCACGCGTCTTCGGCATCGGCAAAACGGTGAAGCGCTTTCTCGCCATTACCCTGCCGCTTATCTCGCTCTACTGCGTCTCCATCAAGCCGGTCTGGCAACTCGGCTGGCGGGTGCCGTTTTACGCCATGAGCAACTTCATGCCCGTGCGCAGCGCCTCGGGACAGACCTTCGCCGGCGCGGTCTGGTTTCGTGGCAAGGAAATTCGCATCTATCGCGAAGAGGTGATCGGCCCGTACAAGCAGCAGCAGGCCGTCGCCGATATGGAGCAGCTCATCGACGACCTCGGTCTCGATTTCACCGTAAAGGCCATGCCCCTGCCCGAGGATGCGAAGGCGGACCTGGACGCCGCCACCGTGCGCGAAGGCACGAATTACGCGCTTGATTTCCAGAAACTGACTGCGCTGCGCCTGGATCACCGCGGCCAACAGTATGCCGAGATATTCCTCACCGGCATGAAGTTCGCCGAGTCCGGCGCGCAGGGGAAGACCTTCTGCGGCGCGGGCATCGTCGCGCTGCGCCCATCCAGCAACCCGCTGGACAATGTCTTTCGTCACGAAGGCGCACACCTGCTCGGCTACGACAAGCACGACGACTTCCCATTCTACGTCATCGGCTACCCGGAATTCTGGATCCCCGACTCTCGCGACACAATGATGATGCACGATAGCGCGATCAACCATGAACTATCCCCGCGGGCGAAGGACGCGCTGCATTACCTGTGGATCGGCCTGCAGGAGCGGGACGGCATCGCCTACTTCAAACGGTGAATGGGTGGACGCATTTCGGCGCTTCCTGTTAGAATAATTCCATGACTGCCCAACTTCGCAAAGCTCTGGTGAAAGACGTCGTCGGCATGCAGCGGGTAATCAACCGCTTCGCCGAGCGCGGTGAGATGCTGCCGCGCGCGCTGCATGAGTTGTATGAGCACCTGCGCGACTTCTTCGTCATCGACGAGGATGGGCAGATCGTTGCCACCGCCGCGCTGCACGTGAACTGGGCGAACCTTGCCGAGGTGAAGGCCGTCGCGGTGGCCGAGCACTGCCAGGGGAAGGGCTACGGTCGCCAGGTGGTGGAGGCCTGCATTGCCAACGCGCGAGAACTGGGCGTGGCGGAGGTGTTCTGCCTCACTTATCAACCGGTCTTCTTCGGCAAGCTGGGCTTTCGCGAGGTGGATCGCAACACGCTGCCGCGCAAGGTGTGGAGCGAGTGTGTCCGCTGCCCGAAATTCAGCAACTGCACCGAGGTGGCGATGACGCTGCGCGTGCTTGACGAAGAAGTGCCCGCCCCCGTCGACCCGCTCACCGCGCTTGTCGCCATGCCGCAACGTCATGGATAACCGCCGCATACTGGTTTTCGGCCCGGCGTACCTCGACGTGGTGGTGGAAATCGACGGCCCGCTGGTGGCCGGCACGCTGCTGGACCAGAGCCTGCCCGCCCACGACAGCACCCCGCGCGACGACGGCCGCATTGTGCTTGCCGGTGACAACGGCGACCACCTCGTCTTTACGCTCTCCGACGACGTTGCCGCGTATGCCGCCGACTACACCCTCGCCGAGCCGGTGCTGGCGCGGGTGGGGGAATCTGTGGCGGTGACCGGCGCATTCCCCGTCACCCACTGCGTGGCCCAGCCCGGCGGCATGGGCGCCGGATATGCGTTGGCGCTGGGCGGCCTGCTCTGCGCGCCCTTCGGCGAAGGCGAAGGGGAAGCATTTGCCACTCCCGATGGCGTAGGGCTGGAGTTGATGGTGTCGCTGATACTGCAAGGCGTGCCCGTCTTTCCGCGGCTCATCTCCGGTTGCCCCAGCGACACCAGCCTGGTGATTATCTCGTCCCGGGGCGACAAGCTGGCGGTGGGCGTGCGCCGGACAATGACCCGCTGGCGGCCCACCGCGGAGGACCGGACGCTGGTGGAAAACGTCGACGCCCTGGTCTTCTGCGGCGCGCCCAACGCCTTCGTCGCCGAGGTGCTGTCCTGGGATTTCGGCGTGCCGGTGATGTGCGCCCCGGCGCTGCGCAACGTGCTCGATGGAGAAATGCCCCTCGCCGATCTCGCCGGCGGTATCGATTACCTCACCCTCAATGCACTGGAATGGGCGCACTGCGCCGGGCAGGAGATATTACGCGCGCAGGTGCCGTTCATCTCCGTCACCGACGGCCCCCGCGGCAGCCGCCTGCTGCTCAGCGACCGTGATATTTTCATCCCCGCGGTGCGCGTAGACGGCCCCGTCAACGCCAACCGCGCCGGCGAAACCTACGGCGCAACCGTCTTCACTCTGCTCCTCGACGCCTTCCCCGACCCCATCCCGCCCGCGCGCGCTGAAGCCGTCGGTCGGCGTGCGAGCGAGCGGGCGGCGGAGCAGTTGCGCATGGCAGGCTTCGGCTTTCCTGAGGAGGGCGGATGACCGACCAGTACCCCACCACCGAGGCCGCGCGCGCCGAGAAGGCGCGGGTGAACCGGGCGATGTTTAACCGCATTGCCCGGCGCTACGATATACTCAACCGGCTCATCAGCATGGGGCTGGACGCGCGGTGGCGGCGATTGCTCGTCGAACGGTGCGCCATTGAACCGGGCATGCGCGCGCTGGACCTGTGTACCGGCACCGGCGACGTGGCGCGGTCATTGCGGCGGGTGGGGGTGGAGGTGGTGGGACTGGACGCCAGCGAGGAGATGCTGGCCGTCGCCCGGGCGCGCGAGGACGGCATCGAATACATACATGGCGACGCGCTGGCGCTGCCCTTCCCGGACGGCAGCTTTGATGCCGTTACTATCGCCTTCGGCAACCGCAATGTTGCCAGCCTGCAGCGCCTCTACGCCGAAATGCGCCGGGTGGCAAAGCCGGGCGGGCGCGTGGTCTCACTGGAGATCAACCGCCCATCCTCCCCGCTGCTCGCCAGCCTCTTCTTCACCTACTTTACCCGCGTACCGGGTCTGCTCGCTCGCCTTTGCGGCGTGGATCCCGCCGCCTACGCCTACCTCGCCGCCTCCGTGCGCCAATACCCCGACATCGCCACCGTCACCGGCATCATGACCGAAGCGGGCCTGCGAGAGATTACCGTCGACCGGCTGCTGGGCGGGATTTCGGTGATACATCGCGGGATGGCATAGCGGATTCCACGCGCGTCTTTTCATACCCCGGTGCGAGTGCATTGCCACAACGCCTGCCCTAGGATTCTGGGGCAGGCGTTGTGTGGCAGTCCGTGGCGGCATTCAATACAGCGTGATCTCTGTCGGGGTGATGACGATCAGCACGTAATCCGGGTCATCATGGCCATTGGGATAGTAGGGTTGCCAACTCTCATGCCAGAGGCGCCGTTTCGTCTCGACATCGGTGATGATCCTCGCGGTGCCAGCCATCTCCAGGGTGGTGCCGTCGGCATAGGCGGAGAGCGCGACTTTAGGCTGCACGACGATCTGTTGCACCTTCTCGGTGACGGCCAGCGACGCCAGCCAGACCGTGCCGTCGTCCTCCACATGCGCCACAGACATCACGCGCACGGTAGGGATGTTGTCCGCCGCCGTGGCCAGATGGACGATTTTATGGGTACGCAGAAACGCGACTGCGTCGGGTAAGCGGGCTGTATTCATCGTATGCTCCTTTGCGAATCAACGAATCAAATAAAGCATATCGCAGTAACAAAGATAGTATACCACGTTTTCGGAATATGAGCGCTTAAATACTTAAATAACTGGCAGGTTTATGGTGATCCGGCATCTGGTGGGCGGAGATACAGCAGGCGCAGTGCATTCAGCGTCACCAGCAGCGAGGCGCCCATGTCGGCGATCACCGCCATCCATAATGTCAGCCAGCCGGGGAAGATGGTGATCAGCGCCAGCGTCTTCACCGCCAGCGCCAGCACGATATTCTGGCGAATGATGCTCATCGTCGCGCGGCTCAAGTGCACGAGGTATGGCACGCGCGACAGGTCGTCGGACATCAGCGCGATGTCCGCGGTTTCCAGCGCGGTGTCGGTGCCCGCCACGCCCATGGCGATGCCCAAATCGGCCGCTGCTAGCGCCGGGGCGTCATTAATGCCGTCACCCACCATCGCCACCGCGCCGTGTTCCGCCTGCAGCGCGCGCACCGCGGCGATCTTCTCGTCGGGCAGCAGGTTTGCCGTGATCTCGTCGATGCCCAGCGCCGTCCCCAGCATTTGCGCCACCTCCGCCTGGTCGCCAGTGAGCATTGTCACCCGGCGAATGCCGTTGCGGTGTAGTGCCTGCACCGCGGCGCGGCTTTCGGCGCGCGGCTGATCGGCGGCGGCGATGATGCCATATAGCAGCGTCGGCGTGCCGAGCAGCATCGCCGTTTTGCCGTCGCCATGCAGCGCATGAAGGTACGGCGCCGCGGCGTCTAATGCAATGCCCAGTTCGGAAAAGAGGGTGGGGGAGCCAACATAGGTGGCTATGCCCGCTACCGTTGCCACCGCGCCCTGGCCGGGCAATGTCCGGTAGTCGTCCGCCGCCGGAATCGTCACCCCCTCCGCGGCTGCCTCGCGGAGGATGGCGTCCGCCAATGGGTGCGCGGCGCGGCGCTCGACCGCCGCCGCCGTCGCCAGCAGCGCGTCCGGCGCCAGCCCGTTCAGCGGGATGATGTCCGTGACCTCAGGCCGCCCGCGCGTGAGGGTGCCGGTCTTATCGAAGGCAATCACGCGGATCGCCGCCGCCTGCTCCAGGTGCATGCCGCCTTTGATGAGCACGCCGTGCCGCGCCGCGGTGCCGATAGCCGTGACGATGGCCACCGGGGTGGAGATAACCAGCGCGCACGGGCACGCCACTACCAGCAGCGCCAGCGCGCGGTAGAACCATTCCGCCCACGGCGCGGCCAGGCCAAAGAGCGGTCCCAGCAGCGGCGGCAGCACGGCGATGCCGACCGCCACCACCAGCGCCGCCGGGGTGTACCAGCGCGCGAAGCGGTCCACGAAGGCCTGCGCCGGCGCCCGCTGCGCCTGCGCTTCCTCCACCAGGTGAATGATGTGCGCCAGCGCGGTGTCGTCGGCGCGGCGCGTCACCGCCACGTCCAGCGCGCCGGTAGTGTTCAGCGTGCCGGCGTAGACCGGATCGCCTGCGCGTTTCTCCACCGGCATCGCTTCGCCGGTGATGGGCGCCTGGTTCACCGCCGAAGCGCCCGACGTCACCGTGCCGTCCACCGCGATCTTCTCGCCCGGGGCGATCAGCACCAGGTCGCCGGGCTGGATGTCCCGCACGGGCAGGCGCGCCTCCACGCCGTCGCGGCGCACCAGCGCGTCCGCCGGCGCCAGCTCCATCAACCCGCGAATGGAGCGCCGCGCCTTTTCCATGGTGTAAGATTCCAGCAGGTTGCTCAGCGAATACAGGAAGGCGACGACGCCGGCCTCTTCCCACTGGCGAATGAGGATGGCGCCCGTGACCGCGATGGTCATGAGCGCGTTCATGTCGAAGCTGCGCGCCCACAGCGCGATGATGCCGCGTCGGAAGGTCCAGTAGCCGCCGATGGCAGTGGCCAGCAGATAAAGGGCAATCGCGTAGAACTCGGGGACGCGCAGCCAGCCCAGTGTCCACGCGGTGGCCACCAGCAGGCCGGAAGCGACGGTGATGATGGTGCGCCAGTGCGTCTCCCAGTAGCGCGGACGGACGCTGGCGCAACTGTCGTTGGCACATGGCTGCGTCCCCATGCCAGCGGGGTCGGTGGCCACATTCAGGCCGGCGTCGCGCACGGTGCGCAGGATGGCGGTGCCATCGGTGGCGTGGGTGATGGTGAGCCGCGCGGCGGCAAAGGCAATGGCGGCGCGTTCCACGCCCGGCAGGGCGCGCAGGCGGCCTTCCAGCTTCATCGCGCAATCCGCGCAGTCGAGGCCGGTCAGGTGATAGGTATCCGTGCGTGTCTCCGGCATGGTCAGGCCTCCGTATGTGACAGATGCTCCAGTCCCTGCTGAATGATGCCGGCCACATGGGCGTCATCCAGCGAGTAAAACACCAGCTTCCCCTCGCGTCGTGAACGCACCAGGCGCAGCGCGCGCAGCAGCCGCAGATGATGCGAGACCGCCTGCACCGACATGCCGAGGATGTGCGCCACGTCGCACACGCACAACTCCTCGCGGCAAAGGCAATACATAATTTTCGCGCGGGTCTCGTCGCCCAGCGCTTTGAACAGCGTGCCCAGTCCAGCCGCCCGCGGCATTTCTCCGCGCAGACGGCGCACCTTCGCTTCGCTCGAGCAGAAAATCTCGCATGTGCCCGTCTCGTTCAACCTGATACCCTCCACGGTGTCTGTGTGCATCGCGGTCCTCACAGTAAAATAGTTGCTTGAATATTATAATATTAAACCGTCGACATGCTGTCAAGAGGCATCGTCATCGGCATATGAGGCAGGGGGCGTCGTGGGAAAAGTGCATCAGTTTGTGTCGGAATGGAGCAGAGCATGGCAGGGAAAGCACACCAATCAGGCGGGAACAAGGGCTTTCCTTACTATTTTGTGTAAACCCCTTGCGTGCACAGCAACAGTTGTGTATATTGGTACAAAGGGGTGGAGCATATATCCCCTTTAGACAACACGTTGTGCTGCAAGTTTGGCGCCAGCCTGGATGTTCCTGCCCCCAAGCATTGAACCCCTGCGCTCACACGATCCAAACTCCGAACAACGCGTATTTTATTGAGGAGTGTGAGCATGAGCTACACCGACAAATCCCTGAGCTGCCGCGACTGCGGCAAAGACTTCGTCTTCACTGCCGGCGAGCAGGAATTCCATGCCCAGAAGGGCTTCACGAACACCCCGGCCCGCTGTCCCGAGTGCCGCTCGGCCCGCAAGGCATCCGGTGGCTTCGGCGACCGCCGCATGAGCAGCGGTCCACGCGAAATGCACACCGCCATCTGCTCCGGCTGTGGCAAAGAAGCGCACGTGCCCTTCGTGCCCCGTGGCGACAAGCCGGTCTACTGTTCGGATTGTTTCCAGGGTCAGCGCGGCGGCAGCAGCAGCCGCTACTAATCCGGCAACAGCGATCACTAATAGCAAACGGCTCGCGCGGAAACCACGCGCGGGCCGTTTGTCGCGTTCAGGAGTGCAGCATGGGCAAGCAAGAAGAACGGAAACCCGCGGGGAAGGCGCCCGCCGATACGCGCCTGGCGGAACTGTTGGCCGCCCGCGGGTATGAGAACACTGCTGAACCGGCACCGGCGGCCACTGACCCACTGGATCTGTCCACTCAGGCAAAGCTGGTGGTGCGCCGCGAGCGCAAAGGCCGCGGCGGCAAAACGGTGACGCTCGTCAGTGGGCTGGCGCTATCCGCGCCACGCCTGGAGGCGCTGGCCCGCGCCATGCGCAAAGGCCTGGGGTGCGGCTCGACCGTGGAAGACGACACGATTGTCCTGCAAGGGGATATCGTGCCCCGCGCGCAGGAGTGGCTGGCCAAACACGGCGCGAAGAAGATTGTCCTCGGGAACTGAGGCACTACGGCCCCCGGAATCCGAGGGCCGTATGTGGATGGGTTATTTCGTCTCCAGCGGCATGGGTGCGCAGACATTTTCCGCCGCGTTCGCTTCGCGCCCACAGTTGAAGCACACCACCGTCGGCTTGTCCGTCACGCAGGCAATCTCTTCAGTCAGGCCCTTGCTGTGCAATACGCACAGGTGCCCGGTATGCTTGCCCTCGCAGTTGCATTTCTGGTCAGCGCTCATTCCGTCTCTCCTCCTATTGATGATCGCGGGCCTTCCCCACTTGACTCTCAAATTCGCCCCTCGCAGGCAAATCCCTTGTCGTCGCGGGCAAATTCCATGTCTGAAAACGAAAACACCGCCGGAAAACCGGCGGTGTAAGAATGGCAGTGGCGGAACCGACGGGATTTGAACCCGCGATCTCTGGAGTGACAGTCCAGTGTGTTAAACCAGGCTACACCACGGTTCCGCGTATGGCAGGGGTGGCAAGATTCGAACTCGCGACCTACGGTTTTGGAGACCGCCGCTCTACCAACTGAGCTACACCCCTACGTCGCTCGGTCGGCGGTTGCGCCTGGCGTTCCGTTTTCGCGGGACGGGGCGCGGCGCGTCCTCCGCAACGGGTGTAAGTATAGGGAAAACGCGAAGCGCCGTCAAGGCCTTTTGCGAAAATCCGTGGAACAAACTTATCGCCCGCCGGCGCACTGCCGGTGCAGGTATTCGCTAACGTGCCCCAACATGGCTCGCCCGACCACCGATTGCCGCGTGGGAAGGATGTGTCCGGCGTTCGGTACCGGACGGAATTCTGCCGGCACCTTCGCCGCAACCAGGGCGGCGTGCATGCGCGCGGACTGCGTTATCGGCACGGTGTCATCCTGCATGCCGTGTATCAGCAGGAACGGCGGGCTCTCCGCGGTGACGTGCGTGATAGGCGAGGCTTGCCGGTACAACTCCGGCTTGTCCTGCCGCGAGGCGCCCAGATACAGCTTCACCACCAGTTCAGCCTTCAGGCTGGGCGCGGGCCCGGTGAAATCCAGCGGGCTGGAGAGGGTGACCACGCAGCGGGGTTTTGGCGTGTCCGCGGGACGGTCGGTGGCCAGCAGCGCGGCGATCTGCCCGCCCGCCGACAGGCCCAGCAGCACGAAGCGGTCCATATCCCAGCGGTACTGCGCCGCGTGCGCCGCCACCCAGCGTGCGACGGCGCGGCCATCCTCAACCTGCGCCGGGAAGGTGTGGCGCGGTGCCAGCCGATAGTCGGCGCTCACCACCGCATAGCCTTCGCCGCACAGTACCTCCGCCAACGGGTTTAATTCGTCGCGGGAATTTGCAATCCAACTGCCGCCGTGGAAGGCGAGGATCACCGGCACCGTGCCGACGGCGTCGCGCGGCTGGTAGATGTCCAGTTTCAGTCCTTCGCCGGCGACGGTGGTGTAAACCACGCCCCGCGTCACCTCCACGTCATAACGCGGCGCGGGGGCCTGGCCAAGCAGAAAGATACAGATCAGCAAGGCCATGAGCAGGACGACAATGCGGCGGGGATACATATCCATATCGTACCCTCCTGCTCGTCATTATACTACACGCCGACACGGAGTGGTGTATGGCTGACATGTGTTGGGAGGGAGGTTGTCTACCCCGATGATATCCACAATTGAAAAATATGTGGAAAACACTGGTAATCTCGAACACTTTCCTGTATACTACGTTGCTGTCGCGCCCTGTAGGGGGCCGGAAGGCTACACGTGCCAAGGGCACGGACAGATTGCCTGGCATCGATTAAGCACCATTATCTGGGGTCGGCTGCAATTGCCACCACTGGCTCGAAGAGGGCTGGGGCCACCTTGGGGGTGGTGCTTTCGCGCGCTTTATCGACGGTTATGCGCGCGCAGGAGTACGAAAAAAGGGAGACACAGCCCGTGCGCTGGACGACACCGAATTGCATCTGGCCCACCGCCGGTCATGCCGAAGGCTTGACCGAGCTGAACGCATTCGATAACGCGCTCCTGGTGGGGGGCATCGGCAATCTGAACCTCATCAAGGTCAGCAGCATCGTGCCGGCCGACGTCCAACTGCTGGACGTGCGCCCGGAGGATCTGGAACCGGGCGCGCTGGTGCCCACCGTCTACACGGTGAAGTTGAGCGACACGCCCGGCGACATCGTCGCCGCGGCTGTAGGCATCGGTCTGCGCCGCGACGGGCACGGGATGATTTTCGAGAATACGGGCGGTTCGCGAGACGCCGTGGAAGACACGGTGAGCCGCATGGTCCGCGAGGGCTTTGCCCAGCGCGGGATGGAGCTGGACGAACTCCTGGTTTTTTCGTCCGAGCACAAAGTCGAGCGCATCGGCTGCGCCATTGCCGCCGTTGTGCTGTGGTGGAGGTAACTGACATGCAGCGTATTGGACGCCACCTGATTTTGGAGCTATGGGGTTGTGACGCCGAGCGTATCAACTCCATCGAGACGATCGAGCGCGCCATGACGGACACCGTCGAGGCGTGCGGAGCCACCCTGCTGGACTTGCGTGTCTACCCGTTTACGCCCATCGGCGTGACCGGCGTGGCCATCCTGTCCGAATCACATATGATGATTCATACCTGGCCCGAGCACGGTTACGCGGCGGTGGATGTCTTTACCTGCGGCTTCCACACCGATCCAAACGAGGCCGTGCCGGTATTGCGCCGTTATTTTCATCCCGAGCGCATCCAGGTGATGGAGATGAATCGCGGTCTCATCATTGACGAGCCCACGTCGCAGCCCCGAGACCCGGAGACGATGTATGCAGGCGTTTGCTGAGCCGTATCGCCACGGGTGGCGGCAAGAGGTGCTCGTCCGCGACACGCTGTACGAGGGGCAGTCCGACTTTCAGCACATCCAGGTGCTGGACACCGTGCCCTTTGGGCGCATGCTGGTGCTGGACGACGCCACCCAAACAAGCGAAGTCGACGAATATGTCTACCACGAAATGCTGGTGCATGTGCCTATGATGGCGCACCCCGATCCGAAGCGCGTACTGGTTATCGGCGGCGGTGACGGCGGCGCGCTGCGCCGCGTGCTGGAATACCCCGTCGCCAAAGCCACCATGGTCGAGATCGACGGCGAGGTGGTGCGTGTCAGCCGCGAGATGCTACCCTCCATCGCCGGTGATGCGTTCGACGATCCCCGCGCCGAGTTGATCATCGGCGACGGCGTGAAGTACCTGCGCGAGACGGGAGAGCATTTCGACGTCATCCTCGTCGACTCCACCGATCCGGTGGGGCCGGCAGTCGATCTCTTCGGCGAGTCCTTCTACCAGGACGCCCGCCGCGCGCTGGGACGGGACGGTATCATTGTCACCCAGAGCGGGTCGCCGCTGGTGATGCTGGATGAGTTGCTCGCCGCCGCCGCGCTCATGCGCCGCGTCTTCCCCATCGTGCGCACCTATCTCTGCTCTATTCCGCTCTATCCGGGCGTGCTGTGGAGCTTCACCGCCGCGTCGCAGGGGTGCGATCCCGCCGCCGTCGCACCGGCCGCCATCGCCACCCGCCTGCGCGCCAATGGCTGCCCCACCGGGTGGTACACGCCGGCCATCCACCAGGCGGCGTTCGCCCTGCCCAATTTCCTCGCCGCCGCGCTGGAGATGCATACCGCCGATGATCCTGCCGCCTTCCCCGTACCCATATCTGGCGAGTAAGCCCGGCCACATCGGCCGGGTCACCCTCCTTGGCGCGCCGCTCGACCGCACCGGCTCTTTCCGTCCCGGCACGGCCGAAGGGCCGCACGGCATCCGCTGGGCGTCGGAAAACCTGGAGACCTACAGCCCCTACCTCGACCTTGACCTGGAAGACCTTGACGTGGGCGACCTCGGCGACCTGTGCTTTGCGACACCCCCTCTCACCGGGGAGAGGGGGCAGGGGGGGGAGAGGGGGTCGCACCTGTCGCAGCAGGACGCGGTGAACCACATCGCCGCTGAGACGGGCAAGCTGCTCGATACCGGCACGCTGCCGCTCATCCTGGGCGGCGAGCACACCATCGCGCTGGGCATCACCCACGCGGTGATGGCGCGGCACCCCGACGCGATGATCCTTCACTTCGACGCCCACGCTGATCTGCGCGAGGCATACCTGGGTGAACCGCTCTCTCACGCCGCTTGGGCATACCATGCCGGCGCAGCCTACGGCTTTGAGCGCCTGGTGCAGCTCGGCATCCGCTCCGGCCTGCGCGAGGAATTCACCCTCGGCCGCGCACGTTGTGCTCACTTCAGCATGGGGCTGGACATCCCCGACGGCGTCCGCCTCGCCCTCGCCGAGCGCCCCATTTACCTCACACTGGACATCGACGTGCTTGACTGCAGCCAGGCCCCCGGCACCGGCACCCCCGAAGCCGGCGGCGTCACCTACACCGAACTCATGGCCTGCCTCTACGCCCTCGCAAACCTCCACGTCGTCGCCATCGATATCAATGAGGTCGCCCCGCCCCTCGACCCCACCGGCGCTACCACCGCCGTCGCCTCGAAGATCGTGCGGGAGTTGATGCTGATGTATGGGATGCAACAGGCCCAAAGGGCCGTCAGCGATTAGCCACGGGTGCAGCGCAGCGGAACCCGTGGAAAAGTGAGTCGAAATTGTGAAAGCCCCAACGGGGCGACAGGCAATGGCCGTCGCCCCGTTGGGGCTTTTAACCTAATCAGGACTTTCGCTCAACATCCCACCGCCTGAATGGTCGGGCGGCGTAGGGCCG
>CAZPYA010000121.1:0-15617 GCA_964590255.1 uncultured bacterium | reverse complement strand
AATCAGTGGTCGGCATCAATCGGAATGGGTGGTCGACATGGGCCGGAATACGCAATAGCTCAATGAGCCAACAGAAGACTGCAGCCGTGACCTTCATGCGCATGCTGATGGCCGATGACATTAGCGGGGCATTCGCCAGTTACGTCTCGCCACAAATGCGACACCACAACCCCAGTACCCGGGCGACGCAGCGAGCCTGCAACGGGCATATCAGGACATTTATGTCCGCTGTCCGCACAAGCGCCTATCCTCTCGTGTGATTGACGAGGATGCTCTCTGTTTCAGCATGACGATTTTGTTTGGCGAAGCCTATTGCAGATAATCCGTGTTGTCCTTTGAATTCCGGGTCTGCGCCATGGTCCAACAATAATCGCACAACCTCGTTATAGCCATGTTGAGCTGCGAACATGATGGGGGTGGACGCATCGTTGTCACGGTGATTGATATCTGCGCCTTTTTCGATCAACAACTGTGCACAATCTTGCTGCCCCGAGTTACAAGCAAACATCAACGCGGTGTATCCGCAACTATCTGTCGCGTCAACAGTTGCCCCGGCGTCAAGTAAAAGCCGCACAACTTCAGTCTTGCCTGTGAACGATGATGCCATGAGAGGAGTCAACCCCGTCTTATCCGCGATGTCAACGGATGAACCTGCATCCAGCAATGACCGCAACCCTCCAGTATCGCCTGTCCTTGCGGCGTATAACAGCCGTTGGGCTGATTCTTTGGTCTTCCCTTCCGCAATACGCGCTTGGGTAATCACGGCTTGCGCTTTGTGAAACAGTGGAGATAATGGAGAGCGACTAAAAGCGAGATCCTTCTCCGGAGCGTCATACATGAATGCGCCGTCATAGGTAAGGAAGAAAAACTGTGTGTGTCCTATATTGGGGAGTGGAAAGGTTGTCGTCGGCTGTGCATGCTGCAGAAACTGTGGCACCAGGGTCAATAAATCGAAACAGGCCTCACGTGGCCCCTGATGTTGACCAATGCCGATGAGACCTCCGCCAGTGCTGAAGTATAGACTGACCGTTCCATCTGCAATGGTGACAAGCGAGACCACTGACCTCGGAAATCGGCATCCTGTCTCAACCAGCACCGCCCAAACCCGATTCGGTAAGTCTATGGAAAGTCCGATATCAGTTGGGGATATAGGAGAACTTGTTGGCGAAGTGAGCTATAAATGTCCGCCACTTCGGATTCTTGTATCGGCGCGTTCGGTTTGAAAAGATTGCGTAAAAATCCTACCATGACCTGCCTCCAGTAACTCGTTAGAGTGAGTCAGACGCTGTCGTTGTCGACTTGTGGCATCCTGAACCTATCGTAGTGCGATTGCTCGCTCCCGTCAAACGTTGGCTGGATGCCAGCCTGTGGAAAGACCTGCAAGTTAACCAGTGACAGCATGGTCGCGGCGTGCCGGATACGAATCCGGAGCGTTTGCATTGCCGAAAGAAATGCTGAAGTAACAATATTGGGGATACCATATCATATGAATTTGTGAGCGGCTATTTGATATGGTGTTCCCAATTCACCTTGGTCGACACACCGATTTTCGATCTATAACTCCCGTGAGTTTGGTGGATTGTTTATCCTGGTCCCCGCGATTAGGTTTCGTGCCGTTATAACGAATAACCCATTCGACTGCACGTGCTGTCGCAACCGAGTTGAATATGCTGCCCGTGGCCTGAGTCTTTGGTAGGTGATTGCACCAACCGTGAGCGTGTGAGGCAGAAAACGGTGCGCGTGTGCGCTGTCTGACACGCTCGACAAGGCACGCACGGTAGAATGAAGCCGCCTGAACCAGTCGGCAGGCACAACAAGAGATGAGGAGGCGTGAGCATGAAAGCGACCTTTTATGATGTGAAGACGCGCGAGAAAGTCGAAGCCGACGTGACCGACAAAGTGGTGTATGGCCAGGGTGGGCGGGAGCGCTACGCGCTGCGCGGCAAAACCGCGGATGGCCGCACCCTGACGAAGTTCGTCAGCAAGGAGGACTGGGACAAGGCGCAGGTGTAATCCCCTCCGGAACGGATTCGGCCGGTCATCCCCGTATGATTGACCGGCGCGCGCGGCTATGCTACCGTATCCCTCGAAAGTGAGGGCTGCATGACCGCATTGCGCGTCGGCATTGTCGGGGCGGGGATGGCCGCCGCCTATCACGTCGTCTGCCTGCGCCGCGTCTACGGCGTGCCAGTGGAGATCGCCGGCGTCACCTCGCTACGGGCGGAAAGCCGCGCGCGCTTCGGTGCCGAGCGTGGGCTGCCCGTCTTCGACTCCCTGGCGGCGATGCTCGACGCAGTGGATGTGGTAGATATCTGCACGCCGCCCGCCTGCCACCTGGACGGCATCCGCATCGCCGCACAAGCGGGGAAACACCTTATCGTCGAAAAACCTCTCACCGGCTACTTTGGCACGGACGACGCCTTTCGCGGCGACACTGCGCCGAAGGCGCCAATGCTTGAGGCGGTGCTGGACACGCTGCGTGAAATCCGCGAGTTGACCGCCGCCTCTGGCGCCGTCTTCGGCTACGCCGAGAATTTCGTCTACGGCCCGGCGGTGCAGAAAGAGCGCGAGGTGATCGAGCGCACCGGCGCGCAAATCCTGCGCATGCTCGGCGAGGAGTCGCACAACGGCTCACACTCGCCGGTCTACGGCATCTGGCGGCACGCCGGTGGCGGCTCGCTCATCGGCAAGGGCTGCCATCCGCTGGGCGCGCTGCTCTACCTGAAGCGCCGCGAGGGCATCGCCCGCGATAGCCGGCCCATCCGCCCCGTCGCCGTCTCCGCCCGCACGCATGAACTGACGCGCCTGCCCGGTTACCAGGACCGCGGCTTCATCCGCACCGATTACCGCGACGTCGAGGACAGCGGCTGGATGCATGTCATCTTCGAGGACGGCACCTTCGGCGACATTGTCACCGGAGAAGTCACCCTCGGCGGCATTTATGACTATGTTGAAGTCTTCGCCAACAACCACCGCGCGCGCTGCCGGCTGAGTCCCACCAACGTGATGGACCTGTATAACCCCGGTGACGCCCGCGCCGACGACCTGTACCTGATGGAGAAACTCTCCACCAATGCCGGCTGGAACCCCGCCGCGCCGGACGAGAACTGGACGATGGGCTACCAGGAGGAAATCCAGGATTTCCTCGCATGTGCCGCCGCCGGCCGCCAACCGCAATCCGACCTCGACCTGGCCATCGACACGACCGCCGTCATCTACGCCGCCTACCTGTCCGCCGAACGCAAGGGGGCGGAGGTGGCGGTGCCATCGGTGTGACTACCCCCCGGTGACTACCCCCAGATTTATGGTCATTTTTTCAAAAAGGGGGTAGTCGTCTGCCGCATCGCCCCCTCTCCCCGAGGAGAGGGGGGTAGACATATGATCGCCTTTGCTGTAATCGAACGCCACTCCGCGGTGCTGCGTGGCTGACTACGAACGGGTTCTGGTGATAACTTGATCTGTCGTCGTGCTGAGTGCAAATCCGCGCTCTCAGTTGCGGTGGCAGTATAGCAAAAATGCGTTTGTTTGTCAAGGGGGTGGATTGGCCAGATGCGGCGTTAGTGGAGCAGGGATTCATGAGCGAGGGGCGAATTGAGCGGTTATCTCGACTGACAATGGAGGGTGGTTTCTTGCGTAGCCTGTTGATTTGCCTCTCCCTTCTCGTTTCCCTTTCCCTCCTTCGCGCGGCGGATGCGCTGCCGCAACCGGATGCGGCGGATTGGCGATATTTGACGGAATCGGCGTTGAGTATGCGGGAAAATGTCTCGCGCAAGGTGGTCGGCTTCCGCGGGGAACTGGCGCGCGTGGAGAAGGAGCTGCAAGGGCAGCCTAAAAATCACGGCGAGTTGTTGTCTATACAGGAGTATAACCAGGCGCAACTGGATGCGGAATCAAAAAACCTGACGGCATTACAGGCGCTGGTGCAGGCGTTGCAAGGTATGACGGAGGCTACGCGCACGCGCGAGGCATACCTGCAATACCGCCGCCAGGTGAAAGAGTGGCATATCAAGCTGCAAAATCCGCGCGGGTATGACGGCATCCGCCAGTCAGCGGAAGACATCGCGTCCGTATTGGAATCGATTAATACGCGAATCGAGCAGATCAAAGAAACGCCGCCGGATGGTTTCTCGGCCGGGCCACGCCCGCAGGGGGTGGCGCTGGATTGGCAGTCGTTTCCACGTGTCGATGGTTCCACTACCGCCCAACCGCTGTGGACGCTGGTCTTCTGCCGCACGCTTGGCCTGGGGGCTGTGTGGACATATCGCTGGATAAATGCCGGGGAGAGGCAGGTGTCGCCAGAGCGCATCCTGCTGCCAGTGTGCGGGGCGTCTCCCCTCGTGCACGATGCTGAGTACGATGCCAATACCTTCCCCGGCCTGCGCATGCAATTGTTGATGAGCGGCACCGGCAATGCCTATCGCAACCTCATCTGCCGCTCCACCGACATCATTATTGTGGCACGACCGCCGTCGGCGTATGAGCGCAAACAGGCGGAACTTCACGGCATCGAGCTGGAGAGTCGGGTCATCGGCCTGGATGCTTTCATCTTCATGGTGGGCGGGGCGAATCCCATCTCGAATCTAACTATCCCGCAACTGCAGGCGATTTACCAGGACAATGTTTTGCGCTGGTCGGAGGTGGGCGGCAGCAACGAAAAGCTGGTGGCCTATCAGCGCGAGCGCAACTCGGGCAGCCAGGAGACGATGCAGGAACTGGTGATGAAAGGCCTGACGATGGCGCCGCCGGTGGAGCAGATCATCGGCCAGGGCATGGGCGGACCATACAATAAACTCAATCATTCGAGCAATGGCATCGGCTATACCTTCTACTATTACCACACCGTGCAGTCGCCGATGAATAAGGTCATCGTAGCGGTCCGTGAAGGCAACCCGAATGCCAAGCCGATTCCCGCGCTGAAGGTCATCAGCATCAACTACGTGCTGCCCACGCCGGAGACGATTCGCAACCGCACCTATCCCTATGTCACGGAAGTCTACGCCGTGACGCGCAAAGGCACGGCGGCGGAGAACCCCGCCATCCGCGTGCGCGACTGGCTGCTGACGCCGGAAGGGCAGGCGCTGGTGGCGGAGAGTGGGTATGTGGCGGTGGCGGGGAAGTGAGGGCCCGGCCCGCCAGGCCGTAAACGGCCGGGCTACTGAACGACGCCCCGTGAACGGGGCTTGGACGGATGTGTCCTTACCGGGGTGCGAAATAGGCGCTGTTATCCATGACGGTGGCTACCCGCACCCTGGATGCTTAAAGCGAGAACACGCGCCGCCCCGATTTCTTCGGGGTTAACTCTGGGCGCGGACTACCGGGAGTTTCGGTGCACGTAGCTATGTGATGTGGTGATGCTGGTGCCGGCGACGGTCGCGCGGACCCCTCCCCCGGCCCCTCCCCTAGCAGGAGAGGGGAGCTCGCTCGTGTGAGCGACTGCCGCGGTGGGTGAAGCGGCAATCATTCGTCACAGAGCATAACGGCCGGGCTACCGAGCGACGCCCCGGGAGCGGGGCTTTTGCGGGTGAGTCGCTGACCGGGGTGCGGGGGTATCCCTATGTTAATAACGGCGGGGCTGCGCGTTGCTTGCCTGCCTTCCACACGGTGCTGTTGTGAGATACTGATGTTTACCGCTGGAATTTCTTGTCGAGTTCGTAGCGGGTGATGGTCATGATCACCGGGTCGCCGTGGGGGCAGATGCCGGGGTTGGGGAGGCGTTGCAGGTCGTCGAGGAGTTTGGTTTGTTCTTCGGGGGAGAGCCATTTGCCGGCTTTGATGGCGCCTTTGCAGGCAATGGCGGCGAGGAGGCGGCGGCGGCCTTCTTCCAGGGCGCGGCGGGCGGGGTCTTCGGGGGTGAAGGGGGCGAGGGTGATGCCGCCGTCGAGGTCGGCGAGGATTTCCTGCAGCATTGTTTCCGGGTTTTGCCCGGCGAGGACGGCAGGCACGGCACGCACCAGGTAGCTCTGGCCGCTCATCGGCTGGATGTCGAAGCCGAAGGCGGCGAGGTTGTCGAGTTGGGCGTCGAGCTGGGCGGATTCACGGTGGCCGAGGTGCACGGTGGCGGGCAGCACCAGACCCTGCGACGTGACGTGGTCGCGGGCGCGCCAGAGGGATTCGAAGATGACCTTCTCATGCGCGCGGTGCTGGTTGATGACGAGCAGGGCGTCGCGGCCCTCGGCAAGGAGGAAGATGCCGTGGAACTGGCCGAGGGGGCGGAGGCCGACGTGTTGCATGGGGGCGGCTGGCATTTCCAGCGCGGATACTCGTGCGGATTGCAAATCCGCGCTCCGCGGAAAGTCCATCGTCGATTGGGTGGCGGGTTGCGATTTGCCGGCGAGGGGGGCGGCGCTCCCGGGTTGCCAGACGGCGAGTTCCTGGATCATGCTGACGCCGGCGAGGGCTTCTTTCACGGCGCGGACGACGACGGCGTGGATTTCCTGCTCGCGATGGAAGCGGACTTCGGCCTTGGCGGGGTGGACGTTGACGTCGACCTGGCGGGGATCGAGGGTGAGGCGCAGTACGGCGACGGGGTAGCGGCCGTGGTCGAGCAGGCCCTCGCAAGCGTATTCCAGCGCGTGGGTGATGGCGCGGTTGGCAATGCGGCGGCCGTTGACGATGACGAGTTGGCCGGAGCGATTGCCCCGCGCGGCTTCGGGCTTGCCCACGTAGCCGTCCACGCGCAGGCCGGGGGTGTCCAGGTCAATGGGCACCATCGCCTCCGCCGTCTGTCGGCCGAGCCAGGCGGACAGGTGTGGGCGCAGGTCGCCGCTGGCGGGGCGGGTGAAGGTCTCGCGGCCATTCACCAGCAGCCGGAAATGCACGCCGGGGTAGGCCAGCGAGATGGCGTTGAGCAGGTCGGCGACGTGGCCGGATTCCGTCTGGTCGCTTTTGAGGAATTTCAACCGTGCCGGGGTGTTGAAGAAGAGCTGACGCACCTCAAAACGGGTGCCGGGCGGGCAGCCGATGTCGCGCAGGTCGACGATGGTGCCGCCGCGCACCAGCAGCTCGGTGCCCACCGCCTCACCGTGCGGGCGCGTCACCATGCGCAGGTGGCTGACGGCGGCGATGCTGGGCAGCGCCTCGCCGCGGAAGCCGAGGGTGCGGATGTCGAAGAGGTCGTCGGCCACGGCGATTTTGCTGGTGGCGTGGCGCTGCAGCGACAGCACCGCGTCCTCGCGCGCCATGCCGCTGCCGTTGTCCGTCACCTGGATGAGCTTCCGCCCCGCCTCCTCGATTACCACCTCGATCTCGGTGGCGCCGGCGTCGACGGCGTTCTCGACGAGTTCCTTCACCACCGAGGCGGGACGCTCGATGACTTCGCCGGCGGCGATTTTATTGGCTAACGATTCGTCAAGGATGCGGATGGGCATGGTTTGGGCTTTCGGCAGTCGGCTATTGGCTGTCAGGTATTTTACCCGTTTCGGGTGAGGGTGAATAGCGTCGCTTCCGGCGGGCAGTTGAATCTGAGCGGCAGGCGGGTGGAGCCGATGCCGCGGCTGACGTAGAGGACGGCGCCGTCCACCGCGTGGCGGCCGGCGACGAAACGGCGGGGGAGGCGCATATTAGTGTAGGGCGCGCCGCCGCCGGGCAGGCAGATTTGCCCGCCGTGGGGGTGCCCGCTGAGGATGAGGCGAATGCGCGGGTCGAGGCCGGCGGCGATGATCTCCGGCGAGTGCGCCAGCAGGATGACGGGGGCATCCGGCGGCACGTCGCGCATGGCCGCGGGGAGATCGGCGAAGCCGTCGTGCGGGTCTTCCACGCCGGCGAACCAGAGCGATTGCCCATAGCGCTCCAGCGCGCGGGCGGCATTGCGCAGGAAGGGGACGATCCGCGTCAGCTCGTCGCGCTGTGTGGCGGAGAGCAGCGGCTCGCGGTAGTCGGCGTTGCCGAAGACGGCGAAGACGGGCGCGTGGTCGGCGATGGCCGCCAACAACACCCGCAGTTCGGGAAGGGTGGCGCGGCGGATAATATAGTCGCCGGTGAGGCTGACGAGATCGGGGCGCATCTCCTCGACCAGCGCCAGCAGCCGCGCGGGCCAGCGCGAGCCGGCGCGCAGGTGCAGATCGGTGAGTTGCAGCAGCGTGAAGCCGTCAAAGGCGGCGGGGAGATCGGGAATGACCACCGTCTCGCGTGTCACCAGCAGGCAGCGGGTGTTGGCGACCCCGCGGGCGAGCAACGCGGCGAGGGCGGCGCCCAGGGCGGTGACGGCGAACGGTTCCCAGCGCACGCGCGGCTCCTTTCAGGGGGTGAATAGGAGCTTAGCTTTCGCGCCGGGCAGGATGGTTTCCTGCTACAGCGACGCTGGAATGAAGGGCGTGCGCGGGGGCGGCGTCGTGGCCGTCTCGACGGGGCGCTCGTGCGGCTGCCGGGTCAGGTGTTTCAGGCAGGCACACTGCTCGTCGTAGGGTACCACCGCCTCCTCCCAGGAGCCCGGGCACGGGTGCCAGCAACCTTCTTCGCGTTTCCGTCGTTTCATCACCGCGACCTCCTTGAAGACCACATCTATCACAGCCGCATCATTCTAGCATGTAGTCGGAGATGCGCGTTGTGACGGACACCGTACAACCTGTCTAGAATGATTGGACGGGTGATGTTGTGAGATTGGCATCTTTGCGGGGGAGGGGTTGGATGGGTGCGGAGGGAGATTTCAATCTCGATTACGATTGCGATTACGATTACGATTGCGATAGTGAGGGCGCTCCCTTTGACCACCGGCGCAAGGTGCGCTACACTGAGAGGAGAAGAAGGAGACTCACAATGGCGAATGAACGGCCGCTGCTGCAGGTGGCGTTGGATTTTGTGGATGTGGAGCGCGCGATGACGCTGGCGGCGGAGGCCGTGGCGGGCGGCGCGGATTGGCTGGAGGCGGGCACGCCGCTCATCAAATGCGCCGGGTTGGACGCCGTGCGCGAGTTGAAGCGCCGCTTCCCCGATAAGTTGGTGGTGGCGGACATGAAGATTATGGATGCCGGGCGCACCGAGGTGGAATATGCGGCGAAGGCCGGCGCGGGCGCGGTGACGGTGCTGGCGCTGGCCTCGGACACCACGATCGCCGAGTGCATCGAAGCGGGGCGCCACTACGGCGCGAAGGTGATTGCCGACCTGGTGAACGTGCCCGACCCGGTGAGCCGTGCACGCGAGTTAGCGGCGCTGGGCGTCGATATCGTCAGCGTGCATACGCCCATCGACGTGCAGATGCAGGGGCTGATGCCCTTTGACACGCTGCGCGCGGTGGCGCAGGCGGTGGAGATTCCGGTGAGCGCGGCCGGGGGCATCACCAGCGAGACGGCGGCGGACGCCGTGGCCAGCGGCGCGGGTATCGTCATCGTCGGCGGGGCCATCACCAAGGCGCAGGACGCGGCGGCGGCGACGCGGGCGATCAAACAGGTACTCGAAACGCGACAGGCGGTGGAGACCGGCCTCTTCCGCCGCGCCAGGGCTGACACCATTCGCGACGTGCTGGCGCAGGTGTCGGCGGCGAACGTCAGTGACGCCATGCACCGCGGCGGGGTGGCGCCGGGCCTGCACCCGTTAACGCCGGGCCTGCGCTGCTTCGGACGCGCGGTGACGGTGCGCACGGCGCCGGGCGACTGGGCGAAGCCGGTGGCGGCCATTGACCTCGCCGGGCCGGGCGACGTGCTGGTCATCGACGCCGGAGGCGTGGCGCCGGCCATCTGGGGCGAGCTTGCGTCGAATTCCGCGATCCAGCGGAAAATCGAAGGTGTCATAATCGACGGCGCGGCGCGCGACTCCGGCGACATTAGGAAACTCAGCCTGCCGCTCTTCAGCAAACTCGTCTGCCCCAATGCCGGCGAACCGAAGGGCTTTGGCGAGATCGGCGCCAGCGTGCGCATCTGCGGCGTCGAAGTCTGCCCTGGCGACTGGATTCTTGCCGATGATGATGGGGTGGTGGTCATTCCGCAAGCCCAGGCGGTGGAGATCACCAACCGCGCCATGGACGTCCTCGAACACGAAAACCGCATCCGCGAGGAGATTCAGCGCGGCAGCACGCTGGCGGCGGTGGTGGAACTGCTAAAATGGGAAAAGAAATACGGGTAGGGGGGCGGAAGTGCAAAATGCAAAGTGAAAAATGCAAAATGTAAATTGTGGGCTGGCATACGAAGGGTAGAACGTGAGAGGATACAATATTGCGCGTATTGAAAGGGGGAGCGATGGCGCCGGTGAAAATACTGGTTGAAAAGCACCCCGATGGCTATGTGGCGTATCCGATCGGGATTCGCGGCGTGGTCGTGGGGGAGGGCGAAACCTATGAGGACGCTGTAGCCGATTTGAAGTCCGCGATGCAGTTCCATGTGGAAACGTTTGGGCCGGAGGCGCTAGAGGTTGATCCCCCGATCCTCGAAGCGTTTGTGGCGGAAGCGCGGGTGTAAGGCCGATGGGCAAGTTTCCCGTTGATGTGCCCATACGCGTTGTCATTCGCGTCCTCGGTGAACTCGGATTCCGCCTCGTGCGCGAAGGCAACCATATTGCTATGGAGCGTCGCAATGCTGATGGCACGTCTACCCCGCTGACCATGCCGAATCATGCCGTAATAAAAAGCTCAACGCTACGCACGATCCTCACGCAATCCGGCATCTCACGCGATGACTTTTTAGCGATCTACGAACGACTGTAAAGGAGCCAGACTATGCAAGCATCTATTGTCCTCACTGTTGCCCAGAGCAAGCGCCTGATTGCGAAGGCGGTAGCGGCGCTGCCGCAGGTGAAGCGGGCGTTGAAGGAGGGAACCGTCGCCATCGGGCGGGGAACCACGAATGCGTATGTCGCCGAGGAGATTCTAGGGCACGAGATTCCGAAGGGGGAATACGTGGCCGGGCGGACGATGCCGAAGAACGTGCCGGGTGAAAAGCTGGGCACGGGCAAATATCCGGATATCGTGTTGAAGCACGGGCAGCAGGTCGACGGCGCCACGGTGGTGGGTTCGGTGAACGAGATGGGGCCGGATGACGTGTTCATCAAGGGCGGCAACGCGCTGAATTATCCGGAGATGGTGGTGGGCATCCTTGTCGGCCATCCCACCGGCGGCACCATCGGCGGCACGTACGGCACCATCATCTCGCGGAAGATTCACCTGGTTATCCCCATTGGGCTGGAAAAGCTCATTCATGAGGACATCAACGAGCTGTCGTGCGTCACCCGCGAGGCGGTGTCGCATCCCGACGCGCCGATCGTCTCGCTCTTCCCGATGACCGGCACCGTGATCACCGAAATCGAGGCGTTCGACCTTCTTTGCAACGTCGAGGCGCGGTTGATCTCCGCCGGCGGCGTGGTTGGGGCGGAAGGCGCTGTATGGTTGATGCTGGAAGGCGGCAAGGCGGAGTTGGACGCGGCGCTGAAGCTGGTGAACAGCGTGGTGGATGAGCCAGATATGACGGTGTGATTGTCAATAGGGCCGCATGGTCATGCGGGCATTGATGCTCATTGCTTCAATATTGCCTCTTTGGGGTTCGACGTCAGTCTTCCGGTGCACGTAGCTACGTGGCGCGATCATGCTGGTGCCGGCGACGGTCGCGCGGACCCCTCCCCCGGCCCCTCCCCTAGCAGGAGAGGGGAACTATCGTGTGTGAGTGACTGCTGAGATGAGCAAAAAGGAAATATCGACGGATGGCCGAACAACAATAATAACGACCACGATGATGCTGTGGGATGTCGTTGCGCGCTCCCGCGCGCGCCCTCATCCCCAGCCCTTCTCCCAAATATGGGAGAAGGGGGTATCAGGGCGAAATACCCTCTGCTCATCTACTGTGGTACTGACCCAATATGTAACGACACATGTAAGGAGCCAATTGTGAGAACCCCTGCAGAAGTGATCGCGGGCGTGAAGGCCTGCGGCGTGGTGGCGGTAATCCGCGCGGACAACGCCGACGAGGCGATGGGCGCGGTGAAGGCCGTGCGCGACGGCGGCGTGATGGCCATCGAGGTGACCTTCACCGTGCCGAACGCGGAGAAGATCATCGCGAAGCTGGCCGGCGAGCTGGGCAGCGATGTCTACCTGGGCGCGGGCACGGTAACCACCGTCGAACAGGCGCAGATGGCCATCGACGCGGGCGCGCAATACATGGTGAGCCCGGCGTATGACGCCGAGGTGTTCGCCTATGTGCACAGCCGGAACGTGGCGTTCTTCCCCGGCGTGCTCACCCCGTCGGAAGTGCTGGCGGCGAAGAAGGCCGGCGCGGAAGTCTTCAAGATCTTCCCAGCATCCCGCATGGGCCCCGCCTACCTGAAAGACCTGCGCGCGCCGTTTCCGGGCCTGCAGATGCTGCCCACCGGCGGCATCGACGTGGGCAACGCCGCCGATTACATCAAGGCCGGCGCCATGGCGCTGGGCGTGGGCGGCAAGCTGGTGGACAAAGCGTCCATCAAGGCCGGCAACTGGTCGGCGCTCACCGATACCGCGGTCGAGCTGATGCGCGTGGTGGCGGAGGCGCGTGCGGCGCTGTAAAAGCGCTCACGCAAAGACACGAAGGCGCAAAGGCGCGAGTGAATATACAGGGGCGGGCCGGTTGGTCCGCCCCGGTTCGTATTTCATGGCTTTGGGGAGCAGGTTGTCGTTGCGCGCTCCTGCGCGCGCCCTCATCCCCAGCCCTTCTCCCAATTCTGGGAGAAGGGAGAGGAGTGTCTCTGATATTTGCTTAGCCGAGATATTGATGGTGACGTGGTACGGAGGGTGTATGCGTGCGGTCTTGATAATGATGTGTTCGGTTATGCTGGCGGCCGTCGCGACGGCGCAGGCGTGGGACGCGCAGGCGACGCGGCGGCAGCCCGGGCCGTTTTTGGCGGGGATGGCGGCGGGGGTGCTGGCGCACGAGGCGGGGCACGCGCTGGTCGCTACGGTGAAGGGGTATGACATCGGGGTGCAAGGCGCGTCCATCGTCTACCCGGACGCGCGGATGACGCCGTCCGACCACCTGCAGGTGGCGTCCGCGGGCATTCAGACACAGTGGCTGCTGTCCGAATACCTGCTGCGCCAGCACGAGGCACATCCCGAGCAGCCGCTGTCGCCATTCAAGGCGGGCGTGGTGATGAGCCACGTGACGATCTCCGCCGCCTACTTGCTGGTACTGAAGGACTATGATACCAGCGACCTGTACGGCATCGCCCAGGAGACCGGGTTGACGACCACGGAATTGGCCGCGCTCATCGCCGTGCCCGCCGCACTCGACTACTGGCGGCTGACCGGGAAAAGCGTACCGCGCTGGGTGCCCATGGTGTCCGCCGGTTATAAGGGGGCGGGCGTTGTCGCGGCGTGGACGTTTTAATGGAGTTGACACACATAGCTACGTGATTATATAATAAAAGAACAAACGTGCTGCCTTGTTCTCTATCGAGACCTTTGGCTCCCCGGATTGAAATCCGGGGGTGGAGATACAAAGTCGGCCTGCGCCGACTGAAGAATTATTGAAGGAGTAGATATGGCCACGATTACCTGTTCGCTGAAGCCGGACGGCCTGCGTTTCGAGACGCAGATCCGCGATTACACGCTGCAGATCACCAGCCCGCCGTCGGTGGGCGGCGAAAATGTCGGGCCGACCCCGCCGGAGCTGATGGTGGCGGCGCTGGGCAGTTGCGTGGGCGTGTATGCGCTGCTGTTTTGCCACAAGCACAGCATCTCCACCGAGGGGCTGACGGTATCGACGGACTGGGAGAAGGCCGAGCACCCGGCGCGCATTGGCCGCATGACGGTCAGCATCGATCTGCCCGCCGGCATCCCCACCGAGCAGCACGAGGCGTTCATGAAGACGGTGGAGGCGTGCCTGGTGCATAACACCTTCCATCACACGCCGGAGATCACCATCGCGCTGACCGAGCCGGCGGCAGCGAACGGGTGCTGCTGCTGCGGGAAGTAAAGATATCACATATCTATAATGACGAAGGGCGCCGTTATCGGCGCCCTTCGCGCGTATCCAGTACCGTCCAGCGCACGATGTGCGCGGGCAGGTTGAAGTAGGCACGGTCGGATTGCGGGTCGGCGGCGTTGATGACCACGCGGTGGTCTTCGGGGTTGGCCTCGATCCAGCGGTTGTCGCCCAGGTAGATGAGCACGTGGGTGTGACCGGTTACCGCCAGGTCGCCGGGCTGCAGCGCGGGGGACGGACCTTCGGAGAGGGCATTGGCGTGGGCGACGTGGCGGGTGAGGCCGAACGCGCCGGCATCCATGCCGCGGGTGCCGATGTCTTGCCACCAGAAGCGCCAGAGCAGCGGACCGAGCAGGCGCGGGTTGCCTTCCCGGATGCCCTCCGAAATCATCGCCTCGGCCAGCGCGGCGCGCGCCAGGCCCGAGCAATCCACCCCCACGTGCGTCTCGCCGCCCCAGATGTAGGCGGTGCCGTGGTAGGCGCGCAGGTGGCGTAGGTATTCCGCGCGCAGGCCGGCAATATCAGGCGGGCGGTCGGTAAAGACGGCCCAGGCGACGAGTGCCAGCAGCACCATTGATAACGGAATCAAGATGCGCGGGCGGCGGCGCACCAGCCGGCCGAGATAGAGCAGCCCGATGAAGAGCCCGAGCAGCGCCGTGCTCAGGTACGCGAGTCGCGTCAGCGGAGTGGTATACGACATCACGTATAGCGCGACGCAGATGATCAGCGCCGACACGAGCGTGCGCAGGCACCAGCGGGGGAAATCGGCGCGGAACTGCTGCCAGTACGGGAGTGTGTTGCCCATGAGATCGGCCTCCTGACAGTATCATGCCAGGTGGCCATCACAAGCCCATGAACGCGCTGTGACAACTTGATGAAATACGGCCAGGTGATACGGCCGGGGTGTTGACGATTGATGACTGGATCGATATGCTGAATTCCGCTGACGTGCTGCGGCAGAGCCGCGCCAGAGAAGGATCGAATCTGCGCGTGCACTCAAAATGGTACGTGCTGCTGGGCGCCACCGTCGCCTTCATACTCTGCCTGTACTACGTCGCCAAAGGGGGCGGTGCTCAGTATCACGCGACAACAACACCGGTCAGTAATAGGGAACTATGTGTGCGTAAAGCGATAAAGTATTACGACGAGTATCTGGACATGCAATCCGGTGACAGATTCGGCATCCATTATGCCCGCACATTACGTAGTCGCACAGACCCGACAGATGTGTATCTGATCGATGTCTGGTATCTATTCCCAGAGGGCACGGGCAGCAAGGCCATGACGTTTTACGCACATGGGCCGACCGAGAGTTTTTCGAAGGACGATATCATCCGCGAGCAAGTCATGGGTGACACTAAGAGCTTTACGGTACGAAACTACCGACTCACGGTGAATGATGAGACGAAGACAGCCGACTGGACGCCATTACGCTAAGCAGGTTGGAAGGCGTTGGAATACGCGGTGCGATGGTAGAGCATCGCTTCCTGCGATGATAGCGCCGACGTCCTGTCGGCGTAGCCTTTTTCGGGCACCGTGACCCAGGGTTGCATCGTGCAACCCTGGGCTATAGAATTGTGCCCCTGCGGGGCGCCTGTCCGCGTCCTGCGGACAGGATCACGCGACGGCAGTAGGCTGACACGATTTACTTAATAGACCGCTACAATGAATTTGTGTATTCGAATATCCTCAGGACTTTCGCTCACCTGCAAACACATGTCTGAGTTTGGTTTGATTGGTGCG
>CAZPYA010000120.1:10463-15880 GCA_964590255.1 uncultured bacterium | reverse complement strand
CGCACCAATCAAACCAAACTCAGACATGTGTTTGCAGGTGAGCGAAAGTCCTGTACGTATGTCATCGAGCTTGCCTTTGAAGTAGTCGACATTCGGATCAACATACGGCGCGACGCCATAGCCGGAGATATCAACGCCGATAGCCAGTGCGCGATCGGTGACGGCGGTCGTCGGGAAGACGCGACTGGTTGTAAACACCTGCACACCGTCCAGATACATCGTCGTGCCGCTTGCATCAGTGGTCACGATCCAGTGATGCCAGGCGCCGGCCAGCGATGATTGGAGCGTGGCGACTTCGTTAAGCGCCGGATTATAATGCGCCGAAATAATCAACTGATTCGCCTGGCGATCGATCATCATGAAGAAGGAATTTGCGTTACCGTTCCCGCCATACCCCAGCAACACCGGGTGCGCATCGGCGTTACTGTCCATATTGAACCACAGCGACACCGTACGCGTAGAGGTTGGCAATGCATCGGCGCTCCTGACCAGGTAGTCGTTGACGGCGTCAAAGGCATATGCCTGATTCGGGCGCCCGAAACGATCGGTGGTCAACGTGGCATTGATGACAGTGGCCGTCTGTTGCGACGGGCTGCTGTCCTCGGCATTGCCGGTGAATGTGTAGTGGGCCACCAGCCCGTTGGTGAGATACGAATCACACCATCCGGGGACAGCCAGGATACACAGCAGCAGACTGAAGAGCAGCATGCGGGAGAGATGCGTCAACATGAGGGCCTCCAATGTCGTGAACGGGGTCGTACGCATAGATACCGGTACCGGCACCGGCATCGCCCGCAAGCAAGCGCTCCGAAAGCATGCAGGCGATTATTATCGATTATATCATATCGATCGTGCATGTCAACGATGACGGAACTGGCCGGAGTAATCGTCAACGTTCAGCGACCGAGCAGCGTCCGCGTCGCGGCGGCGATATCCGGGCTGGCCATCAGCGCTTCGCCGACGAGGATGGCGTCGACGCCGGCTTCTTCCAGGGCGGCCACCTGGGCGTGGGTGGTGATGCCGCTTTCGCTGACGACGATGCGGTCGTCGGGGATGGCGGGGAGCAGGCGGAGGGTGGTATCGACGTCGACGACAAAGGTACGCAGGTCGCGGTTGTTGATGCCGATTACCGGGGCGCCGCTCTCCAGGGCGATGTCCAACTCGGCGCGGTCATGCACCTCGACGAGGGTGTCCAGGCCGCAGGCGGTGGCCAGCGCCAGGTATTCGCCCAACTCGGCCGGGCTCAGTGCGGTGACGATGAGCAGCACGGCGTCCGCGCGCCCCACTGCCTCGATAATCTGCGCGGGGTGGATGATGAAATCCTTGCGCAGCAGCGGCAGGCCCACCGCTGCCCGCGCCTCTTCCAGGTAGGCGAGCTTGCCTTGAAAATACTTCTCGTCGGTGAGCACGGAGAGAGCCGATGCACCGGACGCTTCATACGCGCGGGCGATCTCCGCCGGGTGAAAGTCCGCGCGAATGACGCCTTTGGACGGCGACGCCTTCTTCACCTCGGCGATGAGCGCGATGCCCGGCCGCTCCAGCGCCGCGCGAAAGCCTCTCGCCGCGGGAATCACCGCCGGCGGCGTGGTGGGCAGGTCGCCGCGCGCGGCCAGCGCCGCCGCGGTATCGGCGAGAATGCGGTCCAGATAGGTGCCCGTCTGTCGTGCCATAGTCTGTCAGGTTCGCCCCGCGAAGGTGGGAGTCCTGCCGGAGGACGTTTCAATCGTCCCCATCCTCGATTATTTCGCTTCGACGGTTACCGCCACCGGCGCGTGCGGATACCGCGCGAGCAGCGCCGCCTGCTCGGCGTGCAGCGTGGCCGCGAAACCGGGCGCCGTCACCCGCGCTTCGTCGCCGAGTTCCAGCATCTGCCGCAGCACACTGGCGCCGTCACTGGCGGGATACGCGTCGATGATGCGCCGGGCGGCGGCGTAGGTGTCCAGCAGCGCGGGCAGCCGGCCGATGAGCTTCTCCAACATTTCCGCAACCGATTCCGGTTGCGTCAGGTTGTCGGCGACGGTCGCCCAGTCGGCATAGGCGCGGTAGCACAGCGCATGGTCGATAAGCTGCGACATCACGGTCGAAAATTGTCCGGTAATCGTGTAGTCGGCATCAGCCGGGAACACGGCAGTCACGTCATACGGCTCCTGCGCCCAGCCGTCGTCGCGATGGCGGTCGCGCTGCGCGGGGTCGCGGAAATCCGGCACGTCATACGGCGTGCCGCCCTCTACCGCTGAACGCAGCGCGAGGATGCCGGGGATGGTCACGTCGCTGGCGGCGTAGATGTTGAATGGCGCCATCTCGCCAGTGAGAATCTGCCGCGCGAAGTAGTAGAGCACCCAGAAGTCGCCGCCGCCGTGGCCGGTCTGCGCCGCCTGATCGCCCAGCGCGTCCCAACTCGGCGTCACCTCCATCTTCGGCGAGCCGCCGCTCCCGCCCAGCCGCAATTGCAGCGACTTGCCGACGTTCACCTCCGCCGAGCCCTTTGTGCCCCAGATGCGCTGGATGTGCGTGTCATTCGTGGTGGCGCCCATCAGATTGCGCACCACCGCCCCATTGCTCATATTGATAAGCGACGGGGCGATGCCGCCCATGCCCATGCCACGGGCGTCAAGGAAGCCGGCCAGCATCTGCGCCGCCGGCAGCGACACCACGCGGGTGGGGCGCTCGCCGGTGATGATCATAATCGGCCCCAGCGAATGGGTGCAGTAGTAGTGGAAGTGCTGCCAACTGCGCCAGTTATGCACGGTGTTGCCGGGCTGCACCGGCACGCCGTCGATGTAGGTGTAGGCCAGCGAGCGGCACTCATGCACGTATTCGAACTCGGCATACATCAATTCGCCGAACAGCCCCTCCTGCCACTTGCGGCGCAGCCAGTCCAGCGCGGCGATGAAGGGGTAGTTCTCCGCCAGGTTATACACCAGCCCGCTGTGCTCCACCGCCTCCACCAGCGCTACGCCCTCCGCCAGCGTATGGAAGGCCGTCACCTCGGAGAGCACATGCTTGCCCGCCGCCAGGCACTTGATCGCGTCGCCGGCGTGCGCCGGGCAAAATGTCGCCAGCAGCACGGCGTCGAAGTCCTGCGCCAGGAACTCGTCCGCATGCTCGAAGGCGACCGCCCCCGGCACGTCGTGCAGGAAGCGCTCGCGCATGTGCGCGTTGTAGTCGCATCCCGCCACCACGTCGAAGTTGAGCATGGCGCAGGTGTGGTAAAAGCTCATCCCGCGCCCCAGGCCCCAGATGCCCAGGCGAATGCGGCGGTCGGCGTTGAAAATCGGGGAGTCAGTCGACATGGATGCTCCTTTATGCGTGATCCAATTCGCACACGCGCCGGCGGTAATACAGGTAATCGTCAAAGCTCACGTCGTCCGGCACGCCGTGGTCGCAGGTGGGGAAAAAGCCGCCGCGCTCCACCATGAATGGCAAAATGTGGCGCAGGTGGGCGTCGATGGCCTCTTTGCCGCTGGCCAGCACACGCTTGTCGATGCCGCCGGACATCACTAACTCGGGATATTGTTGGGCAATCTCCACCACGTCGCAGCCGCTGGCTACCTCGAAGGGCGACATGCGCGTGAGGCCCAACTCGCTGTAGAGCGGAATGGCGGGGCGGCAGTCGCCGTCGGTGTCGACGTGGAAGTGCAGCCGCTGCGTCTGCCGCGCGCGGGCATTGTTGAGGAGCTGGCTGTAGTAGGGGAAGAGGAATTCGCGCACGGTGTCCGGGCTCACCAGCAAGCCGTGGTTGTAGCAAATGTCTTCGGCAAAGAAGATTTCGTCCAGCGGGGTAATCGTTTGGATGCGTGCGATGGATGGCTCCATGATGTCCAGCCACCCTCGCATGGCGGCATGGATCACCTCCGGCGCGTCGTAGAACATGTAGAGCAAATCTTCCGGCCCGATGAGCGAGCGCAGGTACATATACCCGCCGATGAGCCCCTGATTGAGCATGCCGCCGGCGGCGTCGGCCGCCGCGCGCTGGGCGCGCACGCGGTCATCAAAGCCCTCCCACCGCTCCGGGGTGGCGGGATCCAGCCGCGGCGCGACGACTGCCTCCCAGTCGCGCATGCTGCCCAGCGGGTGCTTCAGGTAGTCGGGCATAAAGCCGTGCCGCCGCCCGCGAAACACCTTCAGCCAGCGCCCGGCGTAATCCTGGATGATCTCGTGGTCGCCATCCACCCCGATGGTCTTTTCCTCGAAGACCGGCAGAAACGGCGCCTCACACCATCCCAGCCGCGCCCCCGCGGAAAACATCCCCTGTCCATCGAACTGGAAGAGGTTCTGCTCCGCCCAGTCGTCGGGCAGCCCCTCGCCCTTCCAGCGCTCCAGCGCTTCGCTCCAGATGTAGAACTCCTGCCGGTGCAGGTGGTCCATCGGCGCAAAGTCATAGGTGGCGCGCATGCGGGCGCCGGCGGTCATGGTGGCGGTCATGGGATCATTATCCTTCGAATAAGAAACAGGTTGCATACTCGGCCCCACACCCCGGTCTGCTTTCGATCAAATCAGTGCTGTCATCGGCCCTCCTCCCCGGCCCTCCCCCCGTGCCCTCACGTGCACAGGGGGAGGGAGAGCCAATATATTATACACCCTCCCCCTGTCCGCGAAGAGGACGGGGGGAGGGCCGGGGAGGGGGGCCTATTACGCAGCCCGGTGGTCCCTATCGGTCAGTGCTTGCATCCGCAGTCATCACCACCGTGGTGATGCTTATGCTCGTGCCCGTGGTCGTGGTCGCAGCCGCAGCCGCAGTTGTCGCTGAACTGCGGGAGCATGTCGGCGTGGGCGTCGAAGAGGTCGTCGACCAGGCTCCAGATTTCGTCCAGGCTCAGCTCGGCGGCGGTGTGCGGATCCATCATGGCGGCGTGGTAGACGTAATCGCGGTTGCCGGTGAGGGCGCCGAGGACGGTCAGCTCCTGCACGTTGATATTGGTGCGGTTCATGGCGGCCAGCATCGGCGGCAGTTGGCCGACCTTCACCGGCTGAATGCCGTTTTTATCGATGAGGCACGGCACTTCCACGCAGCAGCCGTCGGGCAGATTGTCGATGAGGTTGTGGTTGAGCACGCTACCGTGTACCAGCGTCGGTTCGCCCGTTTCCATGGCATGGATGATGCGCGAGCCGTATTCGCTGGTGCGCTGCACTTTGTCAAAGCCCTTGCCGGCTTCCAGGTCGGCGCGCATCTGCTCCCAACCCTTGATCTGTTCCACGCAGCGGCGCGGGTATTCATCCAGCGGGATGTTATAGCGCTCGATGAGATCGGGGCGGTCGCGCTTGATGAACCACGGGTTATACTCGGAGAAATGCTCGCTGCTTTCGGTGATGTAGTAGCCGATGCGCAGCAGCATGTCCAGGCGCACGCGGTCCCAGTCGGGGTAGTATGCGCCGCTGGCGACTTTCTCGATGATCGCCGGGTACAGGTCTTCGCC
>CAZPYA010000120.1:0-10453 GCA_964590255.1 uncultured bacterium | reverse complement strand
CGTTGTGCTCCAGCGTCAGGTAGAATGCCATGTGGTTGATGCCGGCTCAGGTGTAGTTCACCTCGTCCGGATTCACGCCGATGGCCTCGCACAGCGGGCGGTAGCTGCCTTGCACGCTGTGGCACAGGCCGATGGTGGGCATGTCGGTGGCGGCCAGCATCGCCCAGGTGTTCATCGCCATCGGGTTCACGTAGTTGAGCACCGTCGCGCCCGGGCAAAGCTGCTCCATCATGTAGGCATAGCGGACCATCACCGGGATGGTGCGCAGCGCGCGGAATATGCCGCCGATGCCCAGCGTGTCGGCGATGGTCTGCCGCAGGCCGTATTTCTTCGGAATCTCGAAATCGATGACGGTGCTCGGTTCGTAGCCGCCCACCTGGAACATGTAGACGACGTAATCCGCGCCGTCGAAGGCTTCCTCGGGGTTCAGGGTGGCCACCACGCGCGGCGTCGCGTCCCAGGCCTTCGCCACGTGCTGCGCCATCTTCGCCGAGGTGCGCAGGCGCGCCTCATCGATATCGAAGAGCGCGATTTCGCTCGATTGTAGCTCCGGATAGGAGAGACAGTCCGACAGGATATTGCGGGCAAACACCGTGCTCCCCGCGCCGACGAAAGTAATTTTGGGCATGGAATAACCTTTCTCGCTGGATACTGTTGGATATATACGGGGCAGGCGGCTGATTCCCTGCCGGCGGAGATGGGCTTTTACCTCGTAAATGCCCCACAGGGGCGGATGAGATGCGATGGGAGCGGGTCATGCGACCCGCTCCCATCGAAATACGCTATTGACGCGTCCTTACAGGCGGCGGGCGCCAACGAGGCGTTTCGCGTAGTAGCCCTGCATGGCGGAGGTGATAACCTGGCCGCTGCCGGACGAGGCATGAATGAACTTATGGTTGCCCGCCCAAATGCCCACATGAGACACGCCGCGGCCATTGGTGTTGAAAAACACCAGGTCGCCGGGTTGCAGGTTGCGGTAGGTGACGGGACGGCCCATGCGGTAGAGCGAAGCGGCGTGGTGCGGCACGTTTTTGCCTTGCCGCGCCATGGCGCGCACCACCAGACCGGAGCAGTCGATACCGCGCGATGACAGCCCGCCGTAGCGGTACGGCGTGCCGGCGTAGGCGCGCGCGGCGGTGACCACGCGACTGCCGTGGGCGGCGGGGGCCGATGATCGGCGGTTGGCGATATACTGCGCGCGGGCCATGGCCAGTTCGCGGCCGGTGAGCGGCGCGTCCTCGCGGGAGACCGCGGCGCGTGGCATGGCGGCGGTCTGCTCCGCTTCTGCGGTGGCAACTGCCGGTGACGGCGCCGCATTGTTCGGCTCGTCCAAGGACAGGGTGAGCTTCGCCCCCACGATGAGCACATCGGGGTTGCCGATCTGGTTCAAGGCGATGAGGCGGGGTATCGGCATGGCGAAGCGCTGCGAGATTTTCGCGAGCGTATCGCCGGACTGGACAGTGTAAACGACGTCGGCTACGGCGGATGCGGCCCAGAGCAGCAACGCGAGCGCACTCAGGATCAGCCACGTGCGTCGTGACAACAAACCTCTCAAAACAGCGAACCTCCCTGCTGCGCAGGACCTCCCCGTCGGGGAAATCCCACGGAGTGTCGTGAAGCGCGTAACGCGCCTCCGTTACCCCTACCGTGGCATCGGTCGGCCAGGCAACTTGGGGGTGGCCGGGTACCTGTATTTCCCAGGCCGGGCGCAGTCTACCATGCACATTAGAATAGCGTCAACCCCCTGTGCCACCTAGATGTAGAGGGATTAGCACATGATGGACTACTGCTAGTGTGCTCGGGGAGGGAGCAAGGGCCGCGTCCATTGAGCGTGGCAGGCAAGCTACAGGGCCCGCCGGCAACCGGACGGACCCTGCATGACTCTACCCGAAGGGGTCTGGCTTTAACCCATTTCGGCGAGGACCGCCTCCAGCGAGGCGATGAAGCGGGCATTCTCGTCCGCCGTGCCGATGGTGACGCGGATCATCGTCGGATAGCCGAACACGTCGCCGGTGCGCACGATGACGCCCAGTTTCAGCAGCCGCTGGAAGACCTCGCGGCACGGCTTTTTCGTGTCGAGCAACAGGAAGTTGGCCTCGGTCGGCACGTAGGGGAGGCCCATGCGGAAGAGTTCCGTATACAGGTACGCCTTACCGGCCTCGTTGGCCGCCATGCTGCGCGGCACCTGGGTGATGTCCGCCAGGCTGGCGATGGCCGCCCACTGGCCCAGGTTGCACACGTTGAACGGCTCGGCCACCTGGCGCATCGCCTGCAGAATCTCGGGGCGCGCAGTGATGCCGTAGCCGACGCGCAGGCCGGCCAGCGCGTAAATCTTCGAGAAGGTGCGCATGACGATGACGTTGCGGCCGTCGCGCACATAGCGCAGCGAATCGGGATAATCGTCGCGACTCACGTACTCGCAGTACGCCTCGTCCAGCACCACGATGACGTGCGGCGGCACGGCGTCGAGGAATGCCTCGATATCCATGACATCGTTCATCGCGCCGGTGGGGTTGTGCGGGTTAGCCACGTAGACGATCTTCGTTTTGTCGGTCATCGCCGCCGCCATGGCGCGCAGGTCGTGCGCGTAGTCCGCGCGCAGCTTCACCTTCACCGGGGTGGCGCCCATCAGCTTCGTGCTGATCTCGTACATGCTGAAGGGCGGGTCGCCCATCACCACTTCGTCGCCCGCCTCCAGGAAGGCGACGGCGAGGAAGTGCATCACCTCGTCGCTGCCGCGGCCGATGATGAACTGCTCCGCCGGCACGTGCAGGTGCGCCGACAGCGCCTGGCGCAGCTCGTAGCCGTCGCTGTCCGGGTACAGCCGCACGTCGCCCAGGTGCGCCGCCATCGCCTCCACCGCCTGTGGCGACGGGCCCAGCGGGTTCTCGTTCGACGCCATCTTCACGATGGTCGCCGGGTCCAGCCCCAGCTCGCGGGCAACTTCCTCGATCGGCTTGCCCGGCGAATATGGCGTGATGCTGTCGATAGCCGCGCGGTGCGGCGTCTTCACAATGGACGTGCTCATGGCTCTGGTCTCCTCGGACCTTCATTGTAACGGATTTTGCAAGTTACCGGCAATCCGAAATCCGGTCACGTATGTCAGAGTTCGTAGTCAGGCACGCAGCACAGCGGAGTGCCGTCGTCCTGGTAATCGTTCACCTCTCCAGTCATCAGACGCCACTCCGCTCTGCTACGTGCCTGACAACGAACGAGTTCTTGCGAAAGCAGGCGGAAGACGCGTGTCTATCTATGCAAGCGTTATCAAATTCCAATAATCAGGAATGTCTGCCACATCCCCGACAAGCCAGATTTCACCCGAATAGGAGTATTCCTCGTCATCCCAAACCTCATGTATCTCGACATGGTACCCCCGCTCTGGCAGACTCGTTGGCAGTCGCCACTCTGACTGTAGGCTCCTTGATGCCGGTAATAGAGTCCAGCGTTGACCTTCCCATTGGCCACGAATGCCCGGACGGGTGACAAAATCTGTAAACGCATCATCCGTATAGAAAACATCAACGCTTGCGGAGAAGAGGTCTGGCAAGGTCACACATGCGATGACGCGGCTCTGAATATATACTGGGGGTTTCGCTTGTCGTAGCGATTGGCATACGTCCAGCAATACCCCGATTACGGCACGCCGAATGCCATACCGAGCCTGTGGCCCATTGACCATTCCTTCATGGATGGGTAGTTTGGTGTACCAGTTATTCCCGGCGGCATCCGGCAGAGGGAAGACCCCTTCGAAGGATGATGCCCATTGTTGTAATGCTCGCATTCGCCGTTTACGTCCACGGAGTTTCTTGCTACAGTGAAGGTTAATTTGGCGCATTTGCGGTGCCACCTCCAGTGATTGATATCGTTATCTCATCTCTCAAAACATGCTTCACCTGCTCTATATCACGTTCGCCGCCCATATAGCCAACCGAAAATCCTGCCCCTGCACTCCTCACCTTCCCTGTAATCAGGTTAGCGGTAATTCGAATCGCCGCGCAGGTCGATATAGTATCACCAACAGTTCGGTCACCAGTCGTCGGTGCGAAAACAGGAGGTGGGAAAGCCTTCCATGTTGAAGAGGTTACCGAGCGGGTTTTCCGCCCACGCATACCGCACGGCTGCGGGGTCAGGCACCTGCGCGCTGGATACGACCACGGTGTGCCCCACGATTTCGGCATCCGCCCACACGAATTTCTGGTCGGCGCCGGCGATGGCAAATCCCGTAAGCGGCCCCCCCTTCGCCACGAGACCGCCGCCCACGTCCGTGAACGACAGAATGCCTTTGCCGTGCTGAAACGTGGCGCCGGTGAAGTTCGGCCCGGCATAGATCAGCTTCTCGCCATGGGCGATGGCCCGGGCCGCCAGGGCCAACCGTTTGCCCACATCCACTTTGTTACGGGGGTGCAGCTCAGATTCGCAGATGTCGGTCGTGACGACCATGGCGGTGTTTTTCACCGACAGCGTGTGCCGCTGCCCGTCGCGCACCTCCGCCCAGGTGCTGTTGCCCGGCGTCTTCTGCAGGCCGCCGATGGGGGCAAGCTGCACGTAGAGAAACGGGAAATCATACCCCCACAACGCGCGCCACTCGGCAATCATCACCGGGAAGAAAGCGCGATATGTTTTGCTATGACAAGTCTCCTGGAAGGTAATGGCTTCGTTTTCTCCCTGGTACCAGATGACCCCGCGCATCGCGAACGGCGCCAGCGGATAGACCCGGCCGTAAAAGTATGGCCCGGGATAACTGTCCCACTCAATGAAGCCGACCCAGGGCGGCGGCGCGGTGCCGTCCGCTTTCGATTTGGCCAGCGCCTGTTCGTAGGCTGCTCGCTTGTCCTCGTAGATTTTCCGTCGGGCCGGCAGGGTCTGGTATTCTGCCAGCGTGTCGGTGAAGATCGGGTTGGCGTGCATGGTTTCGGCGCTGATCCAGGAGCGAATTGGGCTCGAACCCTGGGCGGTGACGATCAACCCGATTGGCACTTTGACCGTCTGTTGCAGCTCACGGGCAAAGAAAAACGCCACGGCCGACAAATCGCCCACCGTCTCCGGCGAGCATTCGCGCCAGACCAGCCCGCCGGACGGAATCACGCGCTGCCGTTTGCTGGCCGTTCCCGCAATCGTAATATGCCGGATGGTCGGGTAGGCGGCGCCGGCGATCTCCGCCGCGGCGTTGTTCATGTTCTTCACGCCCCATTGCATATTCGACTGCCCGGAGCAGAGCCACACCTCGCCCACCAGCACGTTGTTGATGGTCAGCGTCGCGGCGCCCTGGGTGATGCGCAGTTCGTGCGGACCACCGGCGGGAAACGGCCCGATCTTCATCATCCACTGGCCGGTGTCATCAACGGTGGTCGTTTTCTCCGCGCCCAGGAACGTCACCGTCACCTGTTCACCGGCCTTGCCGCCGCCCCATACCGGCACTTCCCGGTCGCGTTGCAGCACCATATTGTCGCTGAAGAGACCGACGACATTGACGCCGGCATGCGCGGCGCCCGCCAGCAGTACCGACAGCATCAGCCATAACATCATACGTGCCATGCGATCACCGACCTTTCAACTGACCACATTGCTGATTCTACCATGACCGCGGTGGTCATGCGAGGTATCGTGGCGCGCTCCCGCGCGCGCCCTCATCCCCGGCCCTTCTCCCAATTCTGGGAGAAGGGAGTGGCAGAGTTGAAGATTACTACCCCGATCAATCAGTGTTACCATGATTTACGACAGCAACCGGAACACCCGCGTTTCCGGCGCATCCAGCGTGAACTGAATCCGCTCCACGCCTCGCGCGACGAGTTCACCGGTGACAACGTCCTCCACATCGTAGGTGCCGGGGAGGGCAATCGTCTTTTCGCCGCTCTGGATGGAGTGGAGGGCGACCACCGCACTGTCGGCGAGCAGGATGTCGTTGCTTTCGCAATAGACGTGGGCGTCGGCGGCGCGGGCGAGGCCGCGCCAGATGTCGGCGGGCACCGGCACGGCGGTGGTGAAGACTGAGGTCCAGTCGCCCATCTCCTTCACCGAGAGGCCGCTGTAGGTTTTGCCCATCTTCGTCCACGCCAGACCGAGCGAGACGCCGTCCATGGGATAAAGCACGGGACCGTAGGAGAGCGGGCTGCCGTAGATGACGTCCGCGGGCAGGCCTTCAGTAATGGGATGGTCGAAGCGTTGGATGTGCACGCGCCGGGTGAAGTTGACATTGAGGAAGTCGAACTGGAAACCGGTGAGCGCCGCCGCGGACTCGGGGGCGATTTTATCGCCGTCGCTGATGCCCGAGCCCGGGCCCCAGAGCACGACGTGGCCGTCGCGGAAGACTTTTTCCTTCAATAGCGCCAGCTTGGCATCGGTGGTGCGGAAGAGCGTGGGGAAGTAGAAGACGCGGTGCTCGGGGAAATTACCGAGCGCCAGGTCTTCCAGCAGGTAGATGCGGTAGGGCACGCCACAGCGGCTGATGCCGAATTTTTCCTCCCACATCACCGCTTCGTTGAAGTAGTTGCCCGCGCCGTTGGTGTCCAACGCGCCGGCGTCGTCCAGCACCATCGCGATGCCGGGCACGTCGGCGTGTTCCCACTCCACCGAGCGCTTCAGCGCGGCCACCGAGCGGCCGATGGTGCGCTGGATGTCAGCGTTGGAGAAGAAGTTGCCGCCGGCGATATCCATCCAGTAGCCGTTGTAGCCGCGGGTGAGCGCGGAGGCGGTGCTGCGCCAACTGATGGCGTCGAACTCCTTCGCGTCGCGGGCGGTGCCGTAGGCGGTGTGCTCGCGGTCGTCGTTGTAGGTGCGCAGGTCGAACTCGGCCATAAAATATTTGCCGCGCAGCACGGTGGAGTCCACCGCGCCTTCGGGCTCGGTGGTGCCGCCTACCCCGCGCACCTGGTAGTCGATGGGGGTCACCAGGCCGTCGCAGCCGTCGACGTTGATGAGATCGGCCACGCCGATGCTGCCGGAGCCGGCGAGGATATCGGGATAGGCCAGCTTCCAGGAGACCGTCGGGTCGAAGAAGCCCAGGTTATACCAGCCCATCATCGGCTGCTTGAAGGCGTCGGCCAGGAAGAAGCGCTTGCGGTCAGTGGCTTCCTGCTGCGCCTGGAAGATTTTCCGCGCGCCGGCGTGGAGGATCTCCTGCTGCAGCAGCAGGTAGTCGCGTAGCGGCGCGTTGTCGGCGCCTGCCTGCCAGTACAGCAGCGCGGAGACGTCATCGGTAGTGCCGCGCAGTTTATCCTTCGGCACGGGCACGCTGGCCAGCGTCAGGCTCTCGTCGCCGTGGGCGGCGCGCAGCGCGGCATCGGTGCCGTATTTCGTCGTCAGGAATTGGCGCCAGCGCGCGGTCATCACCGGGCCGTGGTCGAAGAACCAGCCGCCGAACATCGGCGGCCAGGTGCCCTCGCCGTCAAAGCCGAACCAGTAGCCGATGATGCGGTGTCCCCACGGCCGCGCCTCGCAGTAGCGCACGCACGCCTTCAGCAACTCGGCGAAGACGTCCCAGTAGGCGTCGGAAGCCATCGACGGGTGGTCGAGGGTCTCGCCGTCCTCGGTGACGAACATGTCATCGGGGTGCATTTTGCGCCACGACGGCGTCTGCGTGGGGCCGTTGCGGATGAAGAGGTAGGCGTCCGGGTCGCCGTTGAGGATGAACTCCGCTTGCGCGTCCATATCCACCTTGAAGGCCGCCGTCGGCGCATCCGTGACCTGCCCATCCTGGAAGAAGGGCGACTCGCCCCACGGCTCGGTGACCGCGGAGGACGGCACGCCGAGCATGTAGGCGCCCATGCCGTGCGGAAAGAACCACGGCACCGCCTCCTGCAAGATGGTGCCGCGCCAACTGACCGGGCTATACGACGGCAGCGCCGTCGGCCGGCCATCGATAAAGGCGGTGGGCTTGCCGCGATACATGCGGACTTCCGCTTCGGCGATATGAGGCGTGGACATGAGAACCTCCAACGGTGAGTTGATGGAGGGATATATTCGCGATACACGCGGTGAGTACCCCCCGCGAGTACCCCCCAATTTATGCCGTTTTTGCAAAATGGGGGGTAGTCAATCACGAAGTCATAAGCGTATAGCCCGCTACGGTATGGTATGCGTATGTCACAGTGCAGGCTGCAGTATAGCAAATTTGGCGGTTTTTGTCAATCATATGTTTGCTACGCATGGGGTAGGGTCGAATAAGTCGAATGAACCTGGGCGGGCGAGCGTCCTCGCGAGCCGACTCCGGGCGGAAATCTGATATGTCGTGACCGGTATCACGTAGCGAACGCCCGGCGGCAGGAAAGCCATCCCTCGCGGCGAAGGGATGTGAGCATGGCACGGAAGAGACTCCTGACATCTCTACGAGCACGGCGCTGGGCGGCGCTGGGGGTGCTTGTTGTCGTCTGCGCGGCGTTGGGCTGGTGGTGGTGGAGCCGGCAGCCGAAGGCGTTGGTGGTGATGGCGAAATACCCTTCCGCCTTCTATTCGCTCCCATTCGATACCGGCTATGTGATCCTGGGGGTGGATGGCCACTGTACCGCGTATGACTGGGAAGGCCGACAGCAGTGGACGCTGCATGCCAGTACGCGTCCCTTTGCGAGCATTTCACCGGACGGCGCGCATTTCATCACCTACGAGCAATACCCTGGTGGGGTGGCGCTGGCAGGATGGCAACACGGGAAACCCTATTGGCGGCAAGTGCTGCCGGCAACCGAGCAACAAGGCTTTCCGCTACGTATTGAATTCGTAGATGCACAACGCGTGATCATTACGATGCGCCACGGTCAGCGGCGTACCAGACGTACAGCCGTCTACCTATTAAACAAGGGGCGGATCGAAGCAAAAACGATGCTCCCCGGTTTCTGGTATGCCATGCCGGGTGGGCGGATGCTGGCGTTACCATTGCGGAAGGTGGTGTATGCCTGGTCAGTCGACACGCACCACCTTCGCCTCGCCTACCACCATGCGTATACGGACCCTTTCGATGCGCCAGCTGGTTGGAAGACTGATGGATGGTCTCCGAATTGGCGATATGTGGGTTATTCACAGGAAGCCAGTGCGACCCGGCAGCGCATTCGCATCGTAGATACCGTGACCAAGGCATACTGGGAATTTCCCCTCACAGGGCATGGAACCGGCGGCATGATCATCTCGAATAACGGCCAATTCGCCGCTGTCAGCTACTCCCAGCCCATTCTTCCGGCACACATTGAGCGTTTACGCGATGAATATTCGCTATTACACAATCAACCTAGTCAGCGCAATATTATCGCTATTTATGAACGACCGGGGATTTTACGAGCGCGCATTGTGCGAACGGGAACTTCGGCGAAGGTGGGTGAGCCTCTCCGCGATGGACTTTTTCTCAATCCATATGACACTGGTTTCTCGCCGGACGGGCGCCGTATCATCGGCAGCGGGAACAGCACCTATCTGCTGCGGTGGTAGGGGTGGCTGAACCGTGATGTGAAGGATTTTAGGATTGGCTTGATTGAGCGGGCGTGCATCCTCGCGAGTCGACTCCGAGGGAAGTCTGGTTTGTCATGATCGATGTCCCCGTAGCGAACGCCCCTCCGTGGCGTTCGTGTTCCCGGTAATCCACATGGTGTGCCTATGCGCAACCACAAACGCCACGGAGGGACGTTCGCTGCGAGATAGCTGCTCTGTAGACAGCGGCGATGCTCGCTGCACTCCAAAAGGTGACCATCGGCGCGACTTCGTGTTATGATTAGCACCGCAAATCATTCCGCGAAGGATTGTTTCGATATGGCTGATACCCAACAAGTGATTTACTCGATGGTGCGCGTGGGGCGCGTATTTCCGCCGAACCGGCAGGTGCTGCGCGATATCTCGCTGGGATTTTATTACGGAGCGAAGATCGGCGTGCTCGGCCTGAACGGGTCGGGGAAGAGCACGCTGCTGCGCATCATGGCCGGGGTGGACCCGGACTTTACCGGGGAAGTCTACCCGTCTGAGGGCTACAGCGTGGGGATGCTGGAGCAGGAGCCGCAACTGGACCCCGCCAAGACGGTGAAGCAGGTGGTGCAGGAGGCGGTACAGCCGATTGTCGACCTGGTGGCGCGCTACGACGCGGTGTGCGCGGCCTTCGGCGACGACGACGCGGACATCGACGCGCTCATCGAGGAACAGGGCAAGCTGCAGGAGGAGATCGACAAGCACGACGCGTGGAACCTGGACACGCGGCTGGAGGTGGCGATGGACGCGCTGCGCTGCCCGCCGGGCGACACGCCGGTGGACGTCCTCTCGGGCGGCGAGCGGCGCCGAGTGGCGCTGTGCCGATTACTGCTCACCGAGCCGGACATTCTCCTCCTCGACGAGCCGACGAACCACCTGGACGCCGAATCGGTGGCGTGGCTTGAGCGGCACCTGCAGCAGTACGCGGGCACGGTGATCGCCGTCACGCACGACCGCTACTTCCTGGACAACGTGGCTGGCTGGATTCTGTAGCTGGACCGCGGCCACGGCATTC
>CAZPYA010000119.1:0-16082 GCA_964590255.1 uncultured bacterium | reverse complement strand
AGCGTGTTTATGAAGGAGGTCCTGAAAACCTCGTCGGCCAGGATATCCGTATAATTCGACAGACCCGTCCAGCTGCGAGAACCGCTGATGTAGTTGTAGTTCTGGAACGAGGTGATAAACACCGTGATCATGGGGTAGATGGTGAGCCAGAGCATGACGGCCAAGGCCGGAATGAATATAAGCCAGAAAAACGGCGCTTTGGCTTTCGAACGACCGGAAGATAACATGGATGGACTCCGTTCCGGAAATTTCAGGGTGGTGGAGAAGTTCCGCCGGTGGGCATTGAACCCAGCCGGCGGAGTTTTTGGGTGCGGGACTATTTCAGGATCTGGACAAGTTTGGCGTTGGCTTCGTTCAGGGCTTCCTCGGGGGTTTTCTGTCCGATGAGGGCTTCCTGGACAAAGCTGCCCATGGTGGTTTCCATCTCCGCCCAATACAGGGTGCGGGGGCGGGCCACGCCGCTTTCAAGGGCTTCGCGGATTGCGGGGTACCAGGGATACTTGGCAAGGATCTCCGCATCGGCGAAGAGGGAGATGCGGCTGCGGGTGAGCAGCGCGAGGGTGCGGTCGGTGAGCAAGCGCTCCGGTGCGACGTAAAGCAGGTCGAGCTCCCCCGCCTGCACCTGCTCCTCCACCGCCTGCGCCTCCGCGAGCGAGAGGGTCGAATTCAGAAAGGCCGCGCGCACGCCAAGCTGGCGCATGGCGCTCACCTGATCCTGCATGAGGGCGATGAGCGGGGAAACCACCACCCCCACCCCCGGCCGCAGCAGCGCGGGAAGCTGATAACACAGCGATTTCCCGCCGCCGGTAGGCATCAGCACAAACGCGTCGCCCCCCGCCGTCACCTGGCGGATAATCGCCTCCTGGTGTCCGCGAAAGCGGTCAAAGCCGAACACCGCGCGCAACACCTCGCGCGCCCGGGCGGTGATGTCCTCTGGGGTCTGGCACTCCGTGGTCATAGGCCCCATTATACCGGGTGGTACGGGTGTTTTCTATAGCAAACAGGCGGGGTTCCCTGGGGGTGCAGATGATTCCGCTGGCACAAATTGGCAATGGAGGGCGAGACTCTGTCGAGCCGAAACACGTGCAACCGTATGTGCGAGAGCACATCCGCCCCCGACGCGCGGCCCTCACCCCCATCCCCTCTCCCAGCATTGGGAGAGGGGAGTGAGGACCGAGCGAAGGAGTCGGGTGCTAATTCCGCACACCTGTGTACGGGTACGCGGCTCGACGGAGTCTCGCCCAATACCGATTCGAATAAGCATTTTCGTCCCGCCGTTTTTACCTCTCCCCCAGACCCCTCCCCTACATGGGGAGGGGAGATGAATAAGGCAACATGACGACGCGATAAACCTGTTGATCAGCAGACTCAGCTTATTTGAATGGCATTGGGAGTCTCGCCCTCCAGGTATCACTCGAAGACGATGCAGGCTTTGCCCGTCTGCCCGCCGGCGGCGAGGGTGTAGGCTTCGGCCGCCTGCGCCAGCGGCAGGCGGACGTTGCTGGTCACGTCCGGGTGCAGGCCCCAGCGGTCCAGGCGCTCCACCAGCTCTTCCAGGTGCTTCAGCGAGGTGACCCAGGAGCCGAAGAGGGTGATCTGCTTGTGAATGAGGTATTTGGAGACCTCAAAATTCACCGTGCCGCCCTCGCCCACATAGGCGCAGCGGCCCCAGTCGCGGGTGCCCTGCAGCGCCAGCAGACGGGCGGGCGCGGCGCCCGAGCAGTCGATGCTCGCCTCGCAGCCCCAGCCGCCGGTGAGCGACATGATCGTTTCCAGCGCGTTGTCGTCGGCGGTGACGCAATGGTCCACCAGCCCGAGGTTGGAGGCCAGCGCCATGCGCTCCGCGGACAGGTCGGTGCCGATGATCTTCGTGGCTCCCAGCGCGCGGCCGAGCATGGCGGCGGCGAGGCCGACCGGCCCCAGCCCGGTGATGAGCAGCGCGTCCTGCCCGCTGACCTGCATGCGGCGCAGCGCCTCGTAGGCGGTGCCGAAGCCGCAGGCGCACAGCGCGCCGTCCACGTAGGTGAGGCTGTCCGGCAGCTTCACGCAGGTGTTTTCCTCGGCGAGCAGGAAGGGCGCATGGCCGCCGTCGCGCTGCCAGCCGTAGGCTTTGCGGTGTTCGGCGCTGCGGCAGGAAATCATGTAGCCGTGCTTGCACTCGTCGCATACGCCGCAGCCGCTGATGTGGTAGATCACCACGCGGTCGCCCGCCTGGAACTGCTTGCAGCCCGGCCCCACTTTCACGATCTGCCCGCACGGCTCGTGCCCGGCGATGACGCCCTGGTAGCCTTCCGGCCCTTTGCCCAGGTGCTCGCGGTAAATGGCGCGGATGTCGCTGCCGCAAATCGAGGAGGCCTTCATCGCCACCAGCACCTGCCCGTATCCGGGCTCGGGAACGGCGTATTCGCGGAACTCAACAGTGCTGTTGCCGGGCAGCACCACCCCGGTCATGGTAGACGTGGTCATCACTCTCTCCTTGCCGTGTCGGCCGTGTGGTTTGTTGGCCAGAGTATACCACCGCCACCCCGGAAGCGAAAGAGTTCACACTCGCAGTCGTAAGCGTAAACTTACCAGTTCAACCGGGCGGGGACGTTCTCTCACCGACAAAAACGCCCAGCGGAGCGCGCGCTCCGATGGGCGTCATGCACGAGTTGGATGCAACCTTACAGCGTCTGCAGTTCCGCGTTCGTCAGCAGGCGCACGCCGCGCTGGGCGAGCAACGCTTCGGCGGTCTCGCGGTCGGAGACGCCGAAGGCGATGCGCGAACCGGCGGTGGCGTAGGTGTATTCCACATTCACCCCCAGCTCGGCGACGAGGTCGAGCACCGAGGCGAATCCGCCCGGCTGGTCCGGCACCTCGGCGAGGATCACCTGGCTTTCGTGCACCATGAAGCCGTTGGCGCGCAGCGCCGCGCGGGCGGCGTCCTCGTGGTCCACCAGCAGGCGCAGGATGCCGTAATCCTCGGTGTCGGCGATGCTGAAGCCGCGGATATTCACCCCCGCGTCACCCAGATTGCGGGTGACCGCGGCCAGGCGCCCGGGCTTGTTCTCAATGAACACCGCGAGTTGCGTGACGCTCATGGGGGTTCCTCGTCATCGATACACACGTCCCCTCACTCCCTGCCTCCTCTCCCGAGGAGAGGGGAGGACGTGCGGGATGGAAGATCCGTTAGTTCTGCGGCTGCGCGTGATGGGCTTTTACCGAGCGCTGGCGCGGGTTGCTCTTGCGCTTGCACTCTTTTTTCGGGTTCATCGAGGCGACGAACTCTTTCACATCAGTCGTCATCAAGGCTTTCTTCTCGGCCATGGCAGTATACCTCCACAATGTAACAGCCGAGCGCAAAAGCCGGCTGGTCTGGTTCCGACCGCCCATTATAGCGGAATGGGTGTGATGTTTCAAGTTCTCCTGTTTCCAGGGTCAGTGGCGAAAAGGCGCGCCCGGCGGGGCGAGAAAATTCGGAAGACCATACGTGCGCACGATGGAGACCCACACAACGATCGCCAGCAGGCTGATGACCAGGCCGAGTGCTGACAGGATGAGGTTGCCGGCGCGGTCGCACAGCGCGGCGCGGATGCCTAATACGCCCAGCACCAGACCCACCGGCGCGAGAATCGGCACGAGGATGCCGAACAAACCGAGGCCGACGCTGTATCCGGCCATCCAGTTTTGCCCGTGCGCGGCTGCCGCGACACCTTCGCGAATCTGCTCCCGCCGGCCGGACGGCAGCGGCACGGCGCGCAGCTCCGGGCTGCGCTGTTCGTCAGTCATCATGACCTCCCCGGCCAGAAATAGGCTTTCAACTCCCGCAGCACGTTGAAGATGATGGGGCAATCCTCAGCGTGCTGCAGCACGCTCCACATGCGGCCGCGGAAATCGCCCTTCTGCAGGTGCGGGTATTCGCGGCAGTCGCGCGGCCGCGCCTCGTAGACGCGGCAGCGACTGTCATCGAGAAAGGCGCACGGGCTGTCTTTGAACGCCCGCTCGCATGACTCGCCCGGCGCCGCGTATGTCTCGGCCACCGTCCGGCGCGTCTGCCCCAGGTGTTTCGCCAGCCGCGCGATATCCGCGTCGATCAGCGACACCTCCAACACCCGGCAGCAGTTGGCGCACCGCGTGCAGTCAATCGCCGCCTCCACCTCTGCCAGGATGCCGTGCACGAACTCATCCACCCGCCGGTCGCTCCACGACAGCCGGTATTTGAGATATTGCCGGAAGCGGACGTTCTCGTCATCCTCCTCCGCGGTAATGCGCTTAATTTCGGCAAGGTCGGTGATCATGACATGTCAGAGCGCGGATGTCCCATCCGCCTCATGCGATTTCGTGCGGATGAGACATCCGCGCTCCCAGTTTACCCTTCCAACACCCGCACCATCGCCTCGTACATCGGCTTCGGCTGGTAGTCGCGGTCCAGCGGGAGGACGTGGTCGTATTCGCCTTTGGTAAAATTCGGGATCCACGAGTATTTGTCGGTGAAGCCCCAGAAGAAGATGGCGGGGCAGTCGTTGGCCTCCAGCGCCACGCGGGTGATGCCGGCCATCACCTCGGCCTGCTGTTGGAAATCCGCCTCCGTCGCCTGGGTGGGGATTTTGATGTCCAGCTCGGTGAGGTGGACGGTGAGGCTGAGGGCGTTGAAGGCATTGATCATCTTCAGCACGGCTTCGGGCTTCGGCGCGTCCATGGCGCGAGTGTGGTACTGCAGGCCCACGCCGTGGATGGGCACGCCGCGCTCCTGCATGCCCGCCACCAGCCGGTAGGTGCGCTCGAATTTGGCGTCCACCCACTCGATGTCGTAGTCGTTGTAGAAGAGCACCGCGTCGGGATCGGCCTCGTGGGCGAAGCGGAAAGCGTAGTCGACGAAGTCGTCGCCGATGCGCTGATACCACAGGTTCTTCACGCGCAGGCCGTCGTGGTCGTCCGACACCGCCTCGTTCACCACGTCCCAGGCCATCAGCCGGCCTTTGAAATGCGGCATCACGCCGTGGATGTGCGCCTGCATGATGTCCAGCATCTCCGTGCGGGTGAATTCCCCTTGCTCCAGCCAGTCGGCGTTACTGTGTTGCCACACCAGCGTGTGCCCGCGCGCCTGCATGCCGTGGGCCTCGGCGAAGTCGAGCATGGCGTCCGCTACTTCAAAGGTGAAGCGCCCGCGCTCCGGCTGCAGGAAGCGGAACTTCATGTGGTTTTCCGCGACGATGCCGTTGAACTCGCGCGCCAACACGTCACCGTATTGGGGGTCGGTCTGGAAGGCGCGCGGATCGTAGCAGGAACCGATGATGAGGCCGCGGCGGGCGGCCAGGTCGCGCAGGGACATGGGCGATACCTCGTGAACGTGATGGACAGAGAATTCGCGCCGGCGATCTGATTCCCTTTACCGCCAATTGACTATGGCGAACGCGATGGCAAAGAGCAGCAGCGCCAGCACGATGGGCAGCCAGCGGTTGTTCCACCAGCCCGGCGGCGGCGGCTCTTCCTCCTCGGGAGGCGGCATTTTGATCGGTTCGTAGCGAAAGGAATCGTCGAAATCGTTGGCCATGGCGTCCATTCCTGGGTAATAAAGTCAGCGGTATTGTACCACCGGCACGGCGATTATGCTATTTTTCAGGCATTTTCGGCCGATTTTCTGAACGGGCAGAGGTGGTATTACAGACGCGGTCATTAATTGCGCATACCGATCACGGCACATGATGATCACCATCCTGCGTGTGGCATCGTCAATGACCGCGTCCCGGAATGACGTCTCAATGTCCGTCTCTGTAGGACCGATGATGTTTTGCCCACCAACCGTTGAAACGGCTGACTAGCCTCGATCGTCTTCACGAGACTGGCCGGTGCGTATTTGGATGTCAGGGTGCAGGTATGGCGATAGGGTGGTGCCGGTGTGCATGATCGGACGCCACTCCGCTGTCGCTGTGTGGCGGACTACGAACGGGTTCTGGTGGTGACTTGCGCTGTAGTCGTGCGGAGTACAACTCCGCGGCCCCAGTGGACGGGCGGCTCGACGGAGTTTCGTCCTCCAGTGTTAAACTTCTACCATCGTACGGGTGATGATCGAGTCTTGCACGTCCTGTTGCAGGGCGGTGAAGTAGGCGCTGTAGCCGGAGACGCGCACGACCAGGTCGGGGTAGTCGGCGGGGTGCTGCTGGGCGGCGCGGAGGGTGGCGGGGTCGGTGACGGTGAACTGGATGCAGGGGCCGCCAAGGGTGACGAAGGTCTTCAGCAGCGCCACGTATTGGGTTTCCAACTCCGGCGTATGCGCGGCGATGGGCATCTGCAGGTCGAAGACGGCGATGGCCGGGTAATCGGTCCAGTCGATGGCGGAGAGCGAGCGCAGGTAGTGCGCGGCGGTGGGGGTGTGCGCCAGTCGGCTGGGGGTGGCGCCCTGCGACAGGTAGTCGCCGGCGTGGCGGCCGTCGGGGGTGGCGCCGGTGGCCCACCCGGCGCGGGCATAGGTCCAGTAGCTGAAGATCGCCGGCTGCAGCGGCCCGCCGCGCTGGTTCGTCAGCCCCTGGCAGGTGGCGGCCACGTCATGCGCCACCCGCGCGGCGAAGGCGTCGGCACCGGCGTCGTCCTGCCCGTAGCGCGGCAGTTTTCTCAGGGCGGCCAGCAGCTCCTCGTATCCGGCGAAGTCGGCGCGCAGCGCGGCTCTCAGTTCCTCAAAGGTACAGATACCGCTCTCAAACACCGCCTGCTGGACGGCATACAGGCTGTCGGCCAGCGTGGCGAAGCCGTAGAAGCAGACGCCGGTGGGGTTGTAGCGCCCGCCGCCGGCGGTGAGGTCGCGGCCATTCGCCAGGCAGTCGTGCAGCGTGGCCGACACCAGCGGGCAGGGATTCACCAGTGGCCACGCCGCCGCGATCTGCTTCTCCAGCGCGCTGATGGCCGCCAGCGCGCCGCGCACGTTCGCCAACACGCCGTCGTAAAATGTCTCGAACGACGTCCCGGATACCCGGGCGATCTGCACCGCCGGGAACTCCGCCACCACTTCGGGGTGCAGCGACACTTCCAGGATGCGCGGCAGGCCGATGTACCAGCGCGCGCCCTCCGAGTGCTCGCAGCCCAGCAGCATTAGCTCCTGGCAGCCGCCGTTCACGTAGCGCCGGGCATCCGTCAGCCGCTTGCCCGCCTTTTCCTGCGCGGGGATGAGCACGTCGTCGTTGAAGAGGGTGAGGATATTGTCGCCGCCGGCGATGATGCCCGCCAACTCGCGCAGGTAGGCCTCGTCCGCCCCCGCGCCGACGCGGCACTGCGGCTTCGGGTTCAGCAGTCCCAGCGCGCGGTGGGCGCGCAGGATGAGCACGGTGAGCGGGTGAAAAAACGGCCGGCCGGCGTCGTCGCAGCCGCCCAGTTCCATGGTGGTGGAGGTTTCCGCCCACGCGCCGGTGCGCACGCTGAAGCGGCAGTCGGTGAAGAGCAGGAAGCGGCCCAGCAGCTCCGCGGCGTCCGCCTCGGTGATCCTCCCGGCGGCCAGGTCGGCGTCGTAGAAGGGCGCCAACTGCCGGTCCAGGTGGCCGAGGATGGAGACGCCTACGCCTTCGAAGGTGGCGAACAGTTCGCGGGTGGCGCTGAGCGCCAGCAGTGCCTCGAAGAAGGTGGTGGGCGGGTGCGCCGGCACGCGGCGCATGGCCGCCGCCCAGGCGGGATTCACCGATTCGTAAGCGTCGGCGAAGCGCTCCATCATGCGTAACACCGCGCGCAGGCTGGCGACTACGGCGTCGAGGAAGGCGCGCGCTTCGTCGTCCGCCGCCGGCGCGGCCTCCGCGTCGGCGATGAGCCCCAGCAGCCCGCGCTCCAGTATGACATCGTAGCCGAGATTGTAGTGGTCGAAATCGACGAAATGGTAAAAATGCCCCAGCCCGGCGTCGAAATGCTGTTTCAGCCGCGCCGCCACGTCCGCGTCTTCGACGAACAACCCGTAGTTGCGGTCGCGCAGCCAGGTGCCGGTGCCCTGCACGCCCCAACTGCTGGGGTGGCGCAGTCCGCACTCGAAGGCGAAGGGGGTACCGCGAAACGCCACCGGCGCCGCCATCTCTGCCATCACCGCGTGCAGCCGCGCCTTCATCGCCAGCGCCGGCAGGGCCGGTTCCGCGTCCATCCGCGCCCGCACCGCCGCCTCGGCCGCGCCGTCAAAGGCGGCGTAATACGCGGTCAGCTCCTCGCGGAGCGGGGCCAAGGTCTCGTTGAGCTTCGTCAGCATCGCGCGCTTACCTCACCGGGTATTTAAACGTTATACAAGTGCTCTATATGATAATCGATATTATCTGTGGTGGCAAGAGGGGGTCAGGGCTTACTTATAACGCCGGTGGTGTAATTTTAGAAAGATCACCTGACTGTTGTTGCCAACTTTGTTGAATACACGTAGTGCCATATATTGGCCGTCTGGAGATAGATACAGTCGTTCGGTGGCCTGAAGCTGATAAATGTGTGAATTCAGACGAATGTAGTATGGGTTACTTGATATCAAGGGAATTTCAACTCGAAGATCGCCGCTAGAGTTATACACTTCCAGCCTGCCACGAGTTGTCAAGTTGGATAATCCCTCATTGATCCACGGCATGCTCGGTATTTCGGGGATATTACTCGCGTAGTCACTAGTGCAGATTGCGTTATATTGTCCATTATATGCGATGTTTGGCACAAAATATGTCCGATCGTGGAGCGGTAGAGTGACACCTGTTTTTGGGTAGAACACCCTCATTTTCTTTGGGTTATGCTCCATCTGACAGACAAAGTCACCCGCACCATGGCTGAAAAACGTTTCCCATCTTCCTGTATTTGTCATAACTCCATGTTGGTCGATGAAGGTGTTTCTCCATTTGTGAATCGCCGTGCCATTTTGTAAAAAGTCCAGAGAAATCCCACGTGTAGAAGCCAGGAAACGAGGCGTGATAATCACCCGATTTCCTGTGATCGTAAGTGTGCCGACATCAACATTGGGCTTACCATGCTGAATGATACTGCCGATGACAGTGCCACTGCCATTACATACACACCGATAAAATTCGTCAGCTTTCCAACATAAGCGCGTTTGATATTGGCCAGATGCGAGAACGGTTGAACCTTTAATATACCAGATCGGACTGGGATTGCTGTATAGCATCCAGGCCAGCACACGTCCATCGTCCATGGAGATGATGTTGCACATCTCTGTGCCATCTATCGGAGTACCAGCTTTCAAAGGGAATGATACCTCACCTTGAAACTTTCCGTCGTACCAGTTCATCACAACCAGTCTATCTTTCGCTGCCACCGCAATTGCTAAATTACGCCCATTATTTGATAGCTTGATTATCCGGAGATCTTGATATCCCACTATTGCATGCCATCCAGACACATCGACGCCAGGAAGGCCAACTTCCCATACCTTCTGTCCATTCCACCGGTACAGAGCGACTGGACGAGGGTGTTTCTCTGACGTGAATGCTGTATTGAGGTCTACTAACACCCCATTGCTGCATTCAGTAATCACGCCATATGACCCTACTGACGTTATCAGCTCACACGGTTTATGCGGACGTAAGAACCACCAGGCTGCACCGCCAACAACCAGCACGACCAGCCACCCCCACCACTTGCGTTTCCGCCGCGGGAGAGTATGTTGTGTTTTCGGGGTGTGCTGGGTGTCGTCCATGGGTGTCATCCTGCGTTATGATCGGTAAAGGCCGCGTTCGATAATAAACTCCCGCACCGCCTCGGGTACCAAATAGCGTATGCCGCGGCCTTCGCGCACCCGCTCTCGCAGGTCGGTGGAGGAGAGGAGGAGACCGGGGGCCTCCAGCGGGGTGAGGCGGCCGGCGGCGGGGAGGGTGGCGAGGGCGGACAGGTCGTAGCCGGGGCGGGTGATGGCCACCACGTCGGCCTGGGCGAGGATGCCGTCGGGGTCGCGCCAGCGGTGGAAATCCAGCGCCATGTCGGCGCCGATGAGGAAGGAAAAATGCGTGTCGGGGTGCTGTGCGTGCAGCGCGCGCAGCGTTTCCACGGTGTAGGAGCGCCCGGGCCGATCGATCTCGACGCGCGAGACGGCGAAGGCGGGGTTGTCGGCGATGGCCAGCTCCGTCATGCGGCAGCGGTCCTCGGCGCTGGCGCGGCCCTGGGGCTTGTGCGGCGGCTCACCAGTGGGGATGAAGAGCACGCGCGCCAGCGCCAGCCGCTCCCGCGCCTCCTCGGCTATCGCCAGGTGCCCGTAGTGGATGGGATCGAACGTCCCCCCGAGTATGCCCCACCGTGCCATGGCAAATGATTGCGACGCGGAGGGGGGATTTCCTTCTGAGGGGGCGAAATTGACTATAGAGCGGGGTTCACCTCTCCCCCCGGCCCCCTCCCCTATGCGGGGAGGGGGAGTGAACTGATGAATGAAACCATGAATGATTTATCCGTTTCGCTGCTCCCCCTCCCCATGCAGGGGAGGGGGCCGGGGGGAGGGGTGAGCCCTGCTCTGCGGTGAATATAAAGGGTGGTATCCATGCGCATCGCGTATTTTGATTGTTTTTCCGGCATCAGCGGGAATATGACGCTGGGGGCGCTGCTGGCCTGCGGGCTGGAGCGCGAGGTGTTGGTGGCCGGGTTGCAGACGCTGCCATTGGACGGGTGGGATTTGCAGGTGGAACAGGTGACGAAGCGGGGGATCGCGGCGACGCATGTGGAGGTGCATGACGGAAACGAGCACGGCCACGACCACAGGCACGGCCACCATCACCACCCGCACCGCGGGTTGACTGACATCCTGCATCTCATCGACCACAGCGGCATCACCCCGCGGGCGAAGGCGCTGGCGACGGCGATCTTCACCCGGCTGGGCGAGGCGGAGGCGGAGGTACACGGCACCACGCCCGACCAGGTGCATTTTCACGAGGTGGGGGCGGTGGACGCCATCGTCGACATCGTGGGCACGGCCATTGGCATCGACGCGCTGGGCATCGAGCGCGTGGTGGCGTCGCCGCTGCCGCTGGGGCGGGGTTTCGTCACCTGCGCCCACGGCTGCTTCCCCATCCCCGCGCCGGCCACTGCGCTGCTGGTGCGCGGCGTGCCCATCGCCGACACGGACATCGAGGCGGAGCTCGTCACCCCCACCGGCGCCGCCATCATTACCACGCTGGCCGATGCTTTTGGCCCACTGCCGGCGATGCAGGTGGACCACGTCGGCTACGGCGCCGGCACGAAGGAACTGCCCCGTCCCAACGTGCTGCGCCTCTTCCTGGGCGAATCAACCGAGCAGCCCGCCGCGCCGCAACCGGCCGAGGCGATCGTCGGCCTGGAAACGAACCTCGACGACGTGCCCGGCGAAGTGCTGGGGTACCTGATGGACCGCCTCTTCGCCGCCGGCGCGCTGGACGTCTTTTACAGCGCCATCCAGATGAAGAAGAACCGCCCCGGCGTGCTGGTGCGCGTGCTCTGCGCCCCCGCCAATGAAGCCGCCTGCACCGACCTCCTCTTCCGCGAGACCACCACCCTGGGCGTCCGCCGGCTGGACTACACCCGCACCGCCCTGCCGCGCGAGACGCGTACCGCAAACACCGCCTACGGCCCCGTGCGCCTGAAGGTGAGCCACTGGGACAGCACCGAGCGCGCCGAACCGGAATACGAGGACTGCAAGCGGCTGGCGGAGGCGCATGGCGTGCCGCTGCGGGTGGTATACCAGGCGGCGAGGATGGGGGCGGATTAGCCGCAAAAGAGCACAAAGGGCACAAAAAAGGGCCGGGGTAGAAGATTACGGCGCCGTGACTATCAGGTTGGGTCGTCTGTGCCCCGCGGCGCGTGTTTTCGACATGCGCACCCGTGTCTGACAACACCGCTGTCGGGAACGGAGGAGCGAAGAATTTGCCGCAAAAGAACGCAAAGAACACAAGAACAGGGGTGGGGCAGACGATTACGGCGTTCGGAGATGGAGTGGGAGATTAGCTGGCGTGGCTACACGTTCGGCGGTCACATCGTCGATTTTTCCACACTCAACAGACCGGGGATGAATATTTCCACCCGACTCTTTTACTGTGTTCTTTGCGTTCTTTTGCGGCAAATTCCGTCTCCTCCGTCAGCGCATGAATCGCTGAAGCAACTCGCCAACACTCACCACCAGTTGCCCGTAGCCGTAATGCAGGTAGACGCCGATTTGCGCGATGCAGTTGTAGGCGGCGGCGAACTGCGCCAGCGCGAAGCCGGCCACCATGAACTGGCCCACGCCGACGACGCCCACGCCGAATTGCGCGATGGTCACCACGCCGATGCCGAACTGCCCGATGGCAATGATGCCCCGCGCCGGCACCGGGCCGCGCCCAAGCCGGTACTTGAAGGAGACGTGCAGCAGCGGCCATCCCAGCACGGTGATGGGCGACTTGTACTCGAACCCGTGCCCGTCCCACTGCGCTCGCGCCGGGAACGGCGCGCCGCACTGCGGGCACAACGGCGCCTGCTCGGAGATTTCACGGCCACACTCACGACAGGGTTTCATGGCCACTCGCCCTTCACTTCCCCGGACCCTGTAATTGCCCATCCCGTCCCACCCGGGTGTGATGTGCCGTGACGTTACATTGTCACTACGTTTTCCTGGATTGGGATTGAAATACCAGGCTAGAAACCATTTTTCCTTTTGTGACGAAAGAGGAATAGTCATCACCATATTTACATACGATACCAATCTTTGATGGCGTCCCAAAAAACCGAATCTATACAATCGCATTGAGTGATAACTCTTTCAAGTATCGGCCAACTCTCACACAATGAGAGAGGCATTTCCGTGGTATCTGACATAGATGCTAATGAGGACCACAATGCGAGAGATGATTCACATTGCTCTTTCTCGCTTTGCTGCAGCACCAGCATAATCATTGTAGGAATCAATGCAAACGCGCGCTCAGATGTCATCATCAAATCATCAAAAAGTCCAAACGTTCCCCACTCATTATGCATGATTGGATGAGGCCATCGACTCATACGCGCGTGGAATACCGCGGGTATATCATCGGAGATACCGGCATTGATCTGCGCGACAAGTTCAGCTTCAGGCTCGTAGAATGAAGACATACCATCATCTTCGCGCACATTGCACATTATCCTTCCACCCCATCTTTTCGCGGAGGGACATGCCCGGTGCGTAGCGTCCAACAGGCTGAGAGATCAAACTTTGCCTGCATGCACACCAGTGCATAATAGCTTTTGGTAAAAATCATAAATCCCCGCCTGGCAGGCCTGTCGGCCGGTTGTCCGCCTGCGCGGACACATCAGGGGTGGAATATCGAATAACGCTTCAGAGTTGGAAGCTTGATACGTGTTACATTGCCATGGAAGTCACCTGTATCCTGAATAGCCTCTGGTTTCCCTACCTGGTTTGCATTGTCAGTCGCAGACCCCGCCCCCCTCCCCATTCTGGAGAGGGGGAAAAGACTTGTTGCGTGGGCGAATACGTCATAGCCAGCCTATTTGCTGCAGTATGTGGGCCAGTTTTGCATGCACATAGTTTTTGTGGTTGATTCTGCTTCCGGTATCTCTGTTGACAGGTACGGTTGCGTAAGACGGGAACAGCGCGTCGCGGGGAGCGCTGACTACCGAGTTAGTTTCGTCCTCCGTCCCTCATTTCCCGGTGAAGAATATGCGCGTCTCCGGCGCCGCCACCTCTATCGTGATCTCTGTCAGCGCATTGCCCAGCAGGTCGCCGGTCAGCAGGTCGGTCACCGGGCGGGGGGTGGGGAATGTGATTGTGCGTGGGCCGGATTTCACCGAGTGCAGGCTGACAATCGAATCGGACGCCTGAATGACGTCGTCTTCCTCGCACCAGACGTGGCAGCCGCCCCACCGCGCCAGTTCGCGCAGCAGGTTGGCCGGCATGGGCAGCGCCGCCGTCCAGGCGATCTTGTGCGTGCCGTGGTCCTTCACCACCAGCCCCGGCCGGTTGAACGCCCAGTTCACCGTGCCCATGCCCACCTTTTCGGTGAGCGGGTCTACCGCGCCCAGCGCCGGAGCGAGCAGCGGGCCATAGGGCAGTGGGTCACCGTAGGTGAGCGACGCCGGCAGCGCCTGGGCGATGGGGTGGGGCCCCTGCAGGATGACGTGATGCTGGCTGTGCCCCTTGAACAGCTCCATCTCCAGGCCCAGCACTTTCGTCGCCCATTCGGCGGAGAGCGTCTCCCCGTCGGTGATGCCCGTCGCCGGGCCGAAAATGCTCAGCCGGCCGTCGCGGAAGATTTTGCGGCGCAGCAGGTCGAGACGCGCCGCGTTGAGCATGAAGAGATTCGGGAAGTAGTAGCAGCGGTAGTCCGGCATCGCCGCTTTTTCCAGGTCGGAGAGCAGGTAGATGCGGTAGGGGATGCCGCAGTGCGCCAGCCCGTTCACCCGCTGCCAGATGCAGGCGAGGTTCTGGTAGCCGCTGGTGCCGTCCTCCCAGCGCGGACTGCTGTCGTCGACGATCATCGCGATGGCGTGCTCCGTCTCGACGTGCGGCAGATGCGGCGCGATGTCCAGCAGCTTCGTGATCGGCGCCAGCACCTCGTCCTGGATCGCCGCGTCGTCAAAATACGCCCCGCCGCCCGAGCCCCACTCGTCCATGCCCGCCCGCGCCAGGCACCACGCCGCGTTGCGCAGCAGTCCGGCGCGCGTTTCCTCGATGTTTTGGAAGGCGCCCACGCACTGGTGCTCATTGCCGGTGGGACAGTAGGTGCGCGAGTCGTTCTCGATGATGCACGTCTTCCCGCGGATCAGCATCGACTCGTTCATGCCCTCCGCCTCCCAGCCGTAGCCCACCGTGCGCGCGGTATAGTCGGCGGGGGTCCAGAGCAGGTCGAGGCCGGGCTCGTCCAGCAGCTCCCCCACGTCGATGCTGCCGCTGGCGCGGAACATGTCCAGAAAATCGCAGCCGGGGCCGATGCCGGCGAAGAACAGGTTGTGCTGCCAGCCCAGCATGTGCTGCTTGCACATGTCGATACCGAAGGGCACCGGCCGCGGGCGCGTCGAGGCGTGTACCGTGCGGATGATGCCCCGGTACCAGCGCAGGAACAGGTCGCGCTGCAGGTCGAAGTAATCGCGGAAGCGGCGAAGCTGGTTGCCCGCCACGAAGTGCTCCACCGTGGCGCGGGCGGCCACCAACTCCGGGTCATGCGGCACGCGCACCGTGTCAAAGGTGATGGCCGCGTCCTCCCACGCCGCGCGCAGCGCCGCCTCATCGGCATATTTCCCCCGCACGTAGGCGCGGAAGGCCTGCTGCATCGCATCGCTCACGTCAAAGATCATCCCGCCAACATTGGTGCACGTCAGCCCCTCGCCGCTCATGCCGAAGGTATACAGGAACACGCGGTCGGCCCACGGCATCGACTCCACCCACCCCAACAGGTGGCGAATCGCCGCGCACACGTCCGCCAGGCCCTTCTCCGAGGCGGGGGAAATCTGCGGGCTGGTGAAAGGCCGCGGCTCGCCGGTGTAGTTGAGCTGCGCGTGGCCGGGGTTCGCCTTGTACCACGCGTCCGGCACCTGGTCGCCGAAGCGCACCCAGATGCGCGCCTCCGGATCGATCGCCAGAATCCCCGGCACCTGCTGCTCCAGGCAGTAGCGCCCGTCGCCCGGGTCGGGAATCGGGTACTCGCCGTCACCCGTCCAGTAGCGCCCGTCGGCGAAGATGCCGTTGTGCCAGTGTACTGGATTGATGCTGTAGTTGTGGATGCCGCTCCCCGCGAACTGCCGCACCCGCTCCAGCCACATCTCCCATTTGGAATGCTTCAACGGCGGAATATCCACCACCGGATCGCTGGCAATCGCCTGCGAGATGGGCTGGCCGTTATAGACGAAGACGGGCCGGCCGTTGCGGATTTCCAACTGGCAGGTGGCGGGGGTGGACATGGGGGCAGCTCCTTTTATGAATGCGTGCGTTTCCAAACGGTTTTCGGGATGGGGAAGGTATGTCCTGCCAAAGGCCGTATAATATCGAGGAATTAATCAAACTACTCCATTATGCAGGACTTTCGCTTGCGAGCGTAATTTCTCCCCTACTGGCGGGGATGCGTGAGCGTGAAAAGCAACTACGAGCGAAAGTCCTGACATGTATAGAGATTCTGGTTCCCCGGATTGAAATCCGGGGCTGGAGAAACGAAGTCCACCTTCGTGGA
>CAZPYA010000118.1:0-16338 GCA_964590255.1 uncultured bacterium | reverse complement strand
AACCTCGGATGTCATCATCATCGGCGGCGGCGTCACCGGGCTCAGCCTCGCCCGCGAGCTGGCGCGGCGGCAGCTTTCGGTCACGGTGCTGGAGCACGGCCATCCCGGGCGCGAGGCGTCCTGGGCGTCGGCCGGCATGCTCGCCCCGCAGGGCGAGCTAAGCGAAGGCCCGTTCCTGAAGCTGTGCCTGGAGAGCAACCGGCTGTACCCCGACTTCCGCGCGGCGGTTGAGGAGGAAACCGGCATCCGCTGCTACCACCGCGAAGCCGGCACGCTGGCGCTGGCCGTGACCGCGGAGGATGAGGCGGAGTTCCGCCATACCTACGAAAAACAGCACGCCGACGGCCTGGCGGTGGAGTGGATTACCGGCGAGCAAGCCCGCTCCTACGAACCGGCGTTGAGCGACCGCGTGTGCGGCGGCATGTATCTGCCGAACGACAAGCATGTGGAGAACCGCCTGCTGGTGCCGGCGCTGGAGCAGTCCTGCCGGCAACTCGGCGTGCAGATCGTCTGCGGCGCCCACGTCAACCGCGTGGTGGGCGACGGCGTCCGCGTCACTGGCGTCGACTCGATCCTCGGTCCCTTTCATGCCGGCACGGTGGTGAACGCCGCCGGCGCCTGGGCGGGCACCGTGGCCGTGTCCGACGAAGCGCTGCGCCCGCCGGTGTTCCCGGTACGTGGCCAGATGCTCGCTATCGAATTGCCCGGCCCAAAATTCCTCTCACGCGTGGTGCGTTCGCCGCGCAGCTACCTGGTGCCGCGCCACGACGGCCGCCTCTTCCTGGGCGCGACGATGGAGGAAGTGGGCTTCGATAAGCGCAACACCGTATGGGCCATTCAAAAGCTGCTCAATGGCGCGCTGGAGCTGTTTCCCGGCCTGGAAGGCAGCGCCATCCAGGAGATGTGGGCGGGCCTGCGTCCCGGCAGCCGGGATCACTACCCGATCCTCGGCACGACGGCGCTGCCGGGCTACCTTCTCGACGCCGGCGTATTCCGCAACGGCCTGCTCCTCGCCCCGGTGCTCGCGCAGGCGATGGCCGACCTGGTGACCAGCGGACAGACGCCGGAGTTGATCGCGCCGTTCTCGATTGCGCGCTTTGCCACAGCCGAGATGGTGGTAGGGAAGATTCCGGGGGCATAAGATGCAGATTTTCGTAAATGGCCAACCCACGGACTGTCCGGTCGGCGACACCCTCGCCGATCTACTCGCGCGACTGGACGTGCCGCCCACCGGCACCGCCGTGGCGCGCAACGAGGCGGTGGTGCGCCGGACGCTGTATGGCGAGACCGTGCTGCGAGACGGAGACAGAATTGAAATTATTCATGCCGTCGCGGGCGGGTAAGTTCGCAGGCAATTGAGGAGAGTATCATGGCATCAACATGGAACATCGGCGACCGCACTTTCACCTCCCGCCTGCTGGTGGGCACGGCCAAATACCCCTCACCCGAGGTGATGGAGCAGTCGATAATCGCCAGCGGCGCGGAGATCGTCACCGTGGCTATCCGCCGGGTGAACCTGCAGGACGAATACGGCCAGCGGCTGCGCCAGTTCATCACCGAGCGCAAGCTGACCGTGCTGCCCAACACCGCCGGCTGCTACACCGCGAAAGAAGCGATCCTTTACTCGCAGCTCGCCCGCGAGGCGCTGGACACCACCCTCATCAAGCTGGAGGTCATCGGCGACGAGAAGACACTCTTCCCCGACAACGAAGGCCTGCTGGAAGCGGCGAAAGAGCTGGTGGCCGAAGGCTTCACCGTCATGCCCTACTGCATCGATGATCCTATCGTCTGCCGGAAGCTGGAAGAGATCGGCTGCGCCGCGGTGATGCCGCTGGCCGCCCCCATCGGCTCCGGCCTGGGCATTCGCAACCCGTACAACATCCGCATCATCGTCGAGCACGCTCACGTGCCGGTGCTGGTGGACGCTGGGGTGGGCACCGCCTCCGACGCCGCCTTCGCCATGGAACTGGGCGTGGAAGCCCTGCTCATGCAGACCGCCATCGCCCAGGCGCAGGACCCGGTGAAGATGGCCACCGCCATGCGCCTCGGCACCGAAGCCGGTCGCCTCGCCTTCGAAGCCGGCCGCATCCCGAAGAAGCTGTATGCCACCGCCAGCAGCCCGATGACCGACCTGCTCGCCATCGGCCGGTAACCATTACACATAGCGCGCCAGCCGCAGTCCCGTCTCCACGAAGACCCGGTAGTTTGCCGCGATGGCTGGGCTGAGATCGGGCCAGTGCTCGTGGGTGGCGCAGGGGGAGAGGATGAAGCGGCCGCCCGGTTTGCCGGCCGTCATCACGGCTTCGGTGGTGGCGGCGACTTCGTCCGGCGTGCAGAGCTGGAAATCACCCGATTGCACGCCGCCCTCCAGCGTCATGCGTCCCGCGGCGCGCTGCTTGGCCTGCGCCAGCGTCAAGTGGCCGATGGGCGGCGGCTCAATGGGATTCAGGCAATCCACGCCCAACTCGACGAAACGCTCCAGCACCGGGTGCATGTCGCCGTGGCAATGCACCTGAAAGACACCCCCGCGTTCGTGCACCAGGTCGATGATCGGCTTGTCGAACGGCGTGACGAATTCATCGAAGTCGCGCGGCGAGGCCAGCGGCGGAATGCACACTTCCGGTCCATACCAGCCGAAGAGCGGGCCGATGCCGGCGTCGAGGTAATGCCGCGTCATGGCGGTCGTCGCCCGCGCCGCCTTTGCCACCATCTCGCGCAGCAATTCGCGTGCGTCATACAGCCACAGCGCCCACCGCTCGCTGCCCAGCAGGCTGTTCACTGCATACATCGGCTCGGTGAGATAGGCGTGCACCAGCCCGCGTTCGCCCACCTGCGCCACGAATGGATGATAACTATCGGTAATCGGCAACACGGGATCGGGCAGCGACAGCCAGCACCGGGCATCTTCGACGCTTTCAATCAGATACTTCGACATATACCCCGGTTTGCCGGAGCGGTGGACGATGTAGCGCTGTGTTAACAGCCCGCGCGGTGTGGCGAGGGTATTGATCACCTCGTAACGGTCAGGATCGTCGGTCTCGCGTGTCTCGCGGCTGTGCGTAGCCGGTGATGCACCCCACCATGGCACGATGCAATCCAGCGCCATCTCCTCGACGAGATCGTACAGCGGCTGCCACGCCGGCCGCGGCACGGCATGAAAGCGGTTGATATACCAGAGGTGAATGGGCACGCGGTCAGTATCCTGGCCGCGCATGCAGCGCAGCAAGCGTTCACGAGATGAGAGGGGCATTACGTCTCCTGTTTTACCGCCCATACCACGTAATCAGTTTCTTCAATGGTGGCCGCTTGCATAAACTCATCAGGCGGGCGCGCTCCGGCTTCAAGTCCTGCACCGGCGAGATGCCGTAGGCGTGGTTGGCCAGTTGCACGCCGCGGGCCACGCAGGCGGCGTCGGGGGCGGGCAATTGGCGGCCGACGGCGTAGGCGCGGGCGAACCAGAGAGACATCGGGTAGGTGAGCAGCAGCGCGCTGAGGCCGTCGAGGTAGGGGTAATTGTAGAAGGCCGGTCCGAAGAAGCCCAGGCTCTCCAGCCGCAGGCGCAGGCAGCGCACGATGGGCTCCACCACCGCGTCCGGCGGCACGCCCAGCGGGTCTTCCAGGATGAAGAAGGGCACCTCGGGGAAGTCGGCGCGCAGCCGCGGCACGAAGCCGCTGCCGTTGAACATCCCCAGGGAAATCTGTGCGCGCGTGAAGAGCGACGTTTTTGCCCCCCAGCGATCCTCGCGGGCATAGAGGCTGAGGTGTTGGCGAAAGGCGGTGAGCACCAGCGCTGGCGGCGCGCTGCGCTCGATGGGCGCCACCTCCATGGCGTTGCACGCCTTTTGCCGGATGGCCGCCAGCAGCGTGGCGAGTTGTGTCGCGTCCAGCACGCCGATGTCCAGCGTGCGCAGCAGCGCGATGGCGTCCACGCAGGCCGCCACGCGGGTAGTCAGGTCGCACGCCTCGTGCGTCAGCAGCGCCAGGAACAGCTCGGACACCTGTGCCGCGTGCGCCCAGGAGATCGTCTTCTCCTCGGTGAACTGGGGTTCGGCCATCATGGCGGGGTCGCCGTGGAGCACCTCTGCCGCCAGCGCTTCCACCTCGGCCCGCTGCTCGCGCAGCGGCCGGCCGTCATTCTCCGCCACCGCCGGGCAGTCGTAGCGCATGTCCAGCCGCGCGCCGATGCCGGTGGGAAGGCATTTGAATGGGTATGCGCGGCACGCCAGCGGCTTCGCCTCCATGCCGAACTTCGCGTGGATGCGGCAGCGGTTCTGCTCGTCGAGGAAGACGCAGTCGCCGCCTTTGCGGTGGTTCAACCGCATGCGGTCGCCGTATGGTACAAAGAGCTTTTCGCCTTTGTACTCCGGCTCGCGCTCCCACCCCTGGGCCGCCAGCCGCTCGCACTCCTCCGGCGACAGCACAATGCTGAAGATGCCTTTGCAGCACGCGCCGCATCCGTGGCAGTCGAAACACTGGTATTCGGGCAGCGGGCCTAGCGGCATATCGCTCATGGCACAGATCCTTTGCGCGGTAATGAATCCATCATACCCATTGTCGAACCATGAATCAAGTTGTCATCGGGACTGACTGCGCCTGCCCGTACAAAGATGAGGTGAATGGTGGAAGGAAAAGATAGCGTATTCAGATGAACTGTGCCAGGCGCAGTCTGTTCCTATGCACCCACTTTCATTCCAGAGGGAATGCATCGGGACAGACTACGCATTACGAAGCTGGGTTGGAATCGGAAGGCTTGCCGATGCGTGGAGACGGCATGCAAAATGGTAATGCGCAGTCAGTCCCAGTGAAACACTTTGCATCTCCGGGCAGGAATTCCCCTGACCAACTGGAAAAGGAGGGAGAGTTCATCACGGGGAGTCTGAATCATATGCCTGATATGCTGGTGAAATTGTATGAGCTGCCCGATTATTCCGGGCTGGTCAACGCGCTGAAGGACGAAGGGGTGCTCATCCGCCCGGCGTTCTCCTTCGAGAAGCGCATCGTCGGCGAGTGGATCGAGAAGGAGTTCTCGGCGTCGTGGTCGGCGGAGGCCGAGCGCGGCTTCACGCTGTCGCCGATCTCCACGATTGTTGCCGTGCAGGATGGCATCATGCTGGGCTTTGCCAGCTATGACTGCACCGCCCGCGGCTTCTTCGGCCCTACCGGCGTGCGCGAGGACCAGCGCGGCCGCGGCATCGGCAAGGCGCTGCTGTGGGCCTGCCTGCGGGCGATGTGGGATCTCGGCTACGGCTATGCCATCATCGGTGGCGCCGGACCGGTGGATTTCTACAGCAAGGCCGTCGGCGCGACGATCATCGAAGGCTCGGTGCCCGGCATTTACGCGAACCTGCTGAAGGCACAGCAAACGGCGGAGGTATAGCATGAGTTGGAAATGGGAGGAGCTCACCGCTCCGGATTTCGTGCGAGCGCGCGACGCCGCGGCGCGCACCGTGGTAGTGCCGCTGGGCGTGCTGGAAAAGCACGGCAACCACCTGCCCGTCGGCACCGACATGCTCTTCGTCACCCGCATCGCCGAGATGGCGGTGGCGCTGGAGCCGGTCATCCTGTTCCCCACCTTCATTTTTGGGCAGATCATGGAAGGGAAGCCGTACCCCGGCACCATCGCCATCCGCCACGAACTGATGGCGGCGCTGCTCGATAACCTGCTGGATGAACTGGCGCGCAATGGCTTCGAAAAGATCATCCTGCTCAACGGCCACGGCGGCAATGAATCGTTTCTCGGCAACTTCACCTTCAGCATGCTGCAGCGGCAGCGGCCTTTCACCCTCTACGTTGCCCGCCTGGCGCATTACATGGCGCCGATTACCGGCAGCGACGAGTGGCAGAGCATGATGGTGACGAAGGTGGACAACCACGGCGGCGAGATGGAAACCAGCCTGATGATGGCCGTGCGCCCCGACCTTGTGAAAATGGAAGACATGGTGGACAACGGCCAGACGCTGGGCCGGCTGGCGCACCTGCCCGCCCAGACGCCGATCTGGTGGTATTCTGACCACCCCAACCACTACGCCGGTGACGCTACCCACGCCACCCCGGAAAAAGGCGAATACTTGATGAGCCGCATGAGCGCCCGCCTGGCGGAAATCTTCACGGCTGTCAAGGCCGACACCGAAGCCCCGCGCCTGCAAGCGGAGTTCTTCGAACGCAGCCAGCACTAATCAGGAGCAACTATGACTACCCCATCCTTCGAAGACCAGTACCTGGCCAGTGCCGAGCGCACTCGCGCCGAACGCCTGCGCTGGTGGCATGCCGCACGCTTCGGCATGTTCATCCACTGGGGGCTGTATGCCCAGCTCGGACGCAACGAGTGGGTGATGAACCTGGAGCGCATCCCCATTCCGGAGTATGAGCCGCTGGCGGACACCTGGCATCCGAAACCGGGCTTCGCGCGGGAGTGGGCGATGCTGGCGAAGGCCGCCGGGATGCAATACATGGTGCTCACCACTAAGCACCACGAGGGCTACTGCCTGTGGGATACGCAGCAGACGGACTACAACGCCGTCAAGCGCGGTCCCGGGCGCGACCTGGTGGCTGAATTTGTCGAGGCGGCGCGCGAAGTTGGCCTGCGCGTGGGTTTCTACTACTCGCTGATGGACTGGCACCATCCCGACGGCATCCGCTGCCGCGAGGACGAGGAGGCGCGGTTGCGCTTCACCGCCTTCACCCAGGGGTGCGTCCGCGAGCTGCTGAGCAACTACGGTAAAATCGACATCCTCTGGTACGACGTCTCCTGGCCGCTGGCCAGCCCGCACCTGTGGGACAGCTTCCGTCTGAATGCGATGGCGCGCGAGCTGCAGCCGGACATCCTCATCAACGATCGCGCGCAAATCCCCGAGGATTTCGGCACGCCGGAGGAGCACATCACCCCGGAAAAGGCTGGCCGCGCCTGGGAGGCCTGCATGACCTTCAATGGCTCGTGGGGCTGGCAGCAGACGCCATTGGAAGACTGGCACTCCCCGCGCAAGGTGCTGGACATGCTGCGCACCTGCACTGCCGGCGGCGGCAACCTGCTGTTGAACATCGGCCCGCATCCTGACGGCAGTGTGCCCTGGGAGGCCACCGAGCGGTTGACCGCCGTGGGCAAATGGCTGGACACCTACGGCGACGTGATGTATGGCGAAGTCGACCGCGTGCCGTCCATCATCTCGGCGACGGGCAACTGGACGCGCAAAGGCGACAAATATTACTACTGGTGCTCCCGCTGGCCGGGCACCGAGCTGGCCATCGGCGCGCTGTATGGCACGCTGGCCGCGGCGCGGCTGTATCCCGACGGGCCTGCGTTGCCCTTCCGCCAGACGGACGACCGGCTGGTCATCAGCGGCCTGCCCGCCGAGTGCCCGGACCCGGTGGCGCAGACAGCGATCATCGAACTGCAGTTCAAAGACGGCGTGCGCCAGTACTTCAACATGGGTCCGGTGCCGCCGGATGTTATCCCTGCCGACCTATCCAATAAAGACGTCTCCCCGAACCTGGCGCAGTGGCAGCTCTCCGCGTTGCTGCCCAAGAGCGGCAGCGTCGCCGATGCCCCGGCCGTCGCGCTGACGGACTCGCTGGAGTGGGAAACGGTCACCTCGCGCGAGGGCGACGGCTTCGTGCTTATCCATGACCGCATGGGCGACCGCGACGGCATCGCCTACCTGGGCGCCGTCATCGATGCCCCGACAGACGGCAACTGGATATTGCACCTGGGTCATGACGGCGGCGTTCGCGTCTTTATCGACGGCCAGCCCGTCTTCGCCGAGCCGAAAACCGTCAACCCCGCCGTTCCCGGCCGCTCCAGCATCCCGGTGGCGCTTACCGCCGGCCGCCACGAACTCATGCTCGCCTTCGACACCGCCGCCGGCCGCGGCTGGGGCATCTTCGCCTGCTTCGAGAGCCCGAAGGAGGGGCGCGCGGAGGGGGAGAAGCCGACCTATCCGAGTGTAATAGTGTAGAACGCTCTGTATGGGCGGGCGAGTGTTCCCGCGAGCCGACACCGGGTGGAAGTCTGATCCGTCGTGAACACTCAATCGAACACGACAGCCCAAATATCAACCCGGAGTCGGCTCGCGGAGACGCTAGCTCACCCATTATTTTACAACGGCCGCTCTCCCACCTGCGCAATCCATTCCCGTGTCCACTCCACTGCTGGTAAATCCAGGTCGCTGATGCAGCTTGCCAGGAAGATCATGCCTTCGATGCGGCCTTCCTCCAGCCAGCGCAGGCCGAGGGCACATTGGTGCTCCATGGCGTCGATGCTGATTGCTTCCCCGCGGCTGAAGTCGTACATGTAGATGCCCAGCACCTTGCGCTTGCCGGGGGCGAGGGCTTCCACCTGCTGGAAATCGGCCGCCAGGTGGATGAGGTTTTCCGGCTCCCAGGTCCAGTAGGTCACCACGTCGCACTCGGCCAGGTGCGCTTGCACGGGCAGGTGCAGGTCGTGCCGGTACAGCACCACCCACAGGTCCAGCGGGCGCGCCGCGGCGTGCAGGCGGGCGCGGAAGTCGGCCAACTCGGCGACGCTGACCCGGCTGCAGGCGCCGGCCTCGTTCACCGCGTGAAAGAAGTCGTCCATGATGGCGCCGGTGAGGTTGGGGAACTGCTCCGCCAACTGCAGCACCGGCTCCAGGTCGCTCTGCTCGTTGTTGCGCGTGGAGGAGCTGTCGCCGATAATCGACCACACCACCTGCTTCAACGGGCGGAAGGAGCGGGCGTAGAGATCGAACTCCGCCGGCTCGGGCTTCCCCGCGAAGCAGACCATCACCATGTTCGGCACGTTGAAATACAGCGACGCCTCGGCCGGCGTCATGCGCGACGGGCGCGGCAGATTAAATACGGCATCATGGCACCCGGCCGGGTGTCCCCAAATCCAGCAGTGGTCGCGAACAGTGGTCATCGGGCATACCTCACGCATGTGATGTGGCGATTATGCGGGGAAAATCGGCCATCGGTCAAGCGTCGCAGAGCAGCGTTCCTTCGCCGGGAAAATCGTCATGCAACGCGAGAGACGAACGCAATGGATGCTCGACAGGATCCCGCCAACCCGTACTGCCGGTTGCAAGCCGTATGTGGGAGTAGGATTCGTGCCTCCCCCGGAAGGAGAAGCTCCGTCAAACGGGGTATAACAATATATGCGGTACGTGTTGCCGGTTGAGTGGCGGTGCGCATCGCCGAGGTGGAGCATGTCTGAGTATACCGTGGGCACGCTGTTGTGCTGGCACGTCGCGTCGATGGAGGCGCGGGCGGCCGAACATTCGACGATCAAGCCGGGGCATCTGTTCATCGGCCTGTGCGCAGCCTGCCAGTTGAGCTTTGAAGATATTATGACCGCGGTGGGGGAGGGCGCGTCGCTCGACCAGGTGCCCGCCGTGCAGATACAGCTCGAGGAGCTGCGCCGCATTTTCCGCGCGAGCGCCCTGGACCTGTCCGCCTGCATGACGCAACTGCGCGAGGTATTGGGCCGCGAGGGCACGACCCCGCGCGACGGCATCATGCACCGCGACGTGCAGACAAAGGTTTTCTTCGCCCGCGCCGAGGCGATCACCGCGGATTCCGAAGGCAAAGTGCTGCGGCCGGTACACCTGCTTGCGGCGCTGCTGGAAGACGATGTCTTGCCATGGAACGCCGTGCTGCACGACCTGGGCGTGGACCGCGCCGCGCTGCTGGAGAGCGCCCGCGCGGCTGCGCACCTGGCGACGCCCGCCGACCTGCCCGCCGAACCGCATGTGTTGGCCCCCGAGCGTGAACCGGCGAAGGCGAAGGACAAAAGCGACAGCAAAACGCCGCTGTTGGACCGCTACGGCCGCGACATCACCGCGCTGGCGCGCGATGGCAAGCTTACCCCGGTCATCGGCCGGACGGAGGAGATGCGCCGGCTGGGACAGGTGCTGCTACAGCGGCTGCTGCGCAATGCCGTGCTGGTAGGTGACGCCGGGGTGGGGAAGACCTGCCTCGTGGAAGGTCTGGCCCAGCAACTGGTGCGTGACGACGTGCCGGCGTTGCTGAAGGGGAAGCGCATCATCGAAATCTCCGCCGCCAGCCTGGTGATGGGCACGAAATACCGCGGCGAGTTCGAGGAGCGCCTGCACGGCATTATCGCCGAGGTGACCGCCGATCCCTCTATCATCCTCTTCATCGATGAATTTCACACGCTGATGGGCGCCGGCGCCACCGGCGACGGCAACATGGACGCCGCCGACCTGCTGAAGCCGGTGCTGGCGCGCGGCGAATTACAGTGCATCGGCGCCACCACCACCCAGGAGTACCGGCGCTATATCGAAAAAGACACCGCCTTCGAGAGCCGTTTCGAGATCATCTGGGTGAACGAGCCGACGCGCGATGAGACGCTGAATATCCTGCGCGGCTGGCGCGCGACGATCGAAGCGCACTACAACCTGACGGTGACCGACGACGCGCTGGCGGCGGCGGTGGACCTGTCCATCCGCTACCTCACCGAACAGCGGCTGCCGCGCAAGGCGATGAACCTCATCGACCGCGCCTGCTCGCGCGCCATTCTCCAGTCCTTCAGCGAGCCGGGGACGCTCACCGCCGTCGAGCGCCTGCAAGTGGCGCTGGTGGTGGCCAGCGAGGCGCGGGTGCCGCTGGAGCAGCTCACCGAGCATGAGGCCAGCCGCCTGCTGCGCATGGAAGAGGCGTTGCAACGGCGCGTGAAGGGTCAGCAGGACGCCATCAGTACCGTGTCGCGCGTGGTGCGCAAGGCGCGCGCCGGGCTGAAAGGCCCGAAGGAGCCGCTGGGCGTCTTCCTCTTCCTCGGCCCCACCGGCACGGGCAAGACGGAGCTGGCGAAGGCCGCCGCCGAGTTCCTCTTTGGCTCGGAGGACCGGCTGATCACCGTGAATATGGCCGAATATGGCGAACGGCACACCGTGTCGCGCCTCATCGGCTCGCCGCCGGGCTATGTCGGGTATGATGAGGAAGGGCAGCTCACCGGGAAGATTCGCACCTACCCGTATTCCGTGGTGCTGCTGGATGAATTCGAGAAGGCCAGTCCCGACGTGCACCAGCTCTTCCTGCAGGTCTTCGACGAGGGGCGCATCACCGACGCGAAAGGTCGCCTGGTGTCGTTCCGCGAGGCGATCATCATCCTCACCAGCAACCTGGGGGTGGAGATTCCGCGGGGCATCGGCTTCCACGCCGGCGACACCACCGCCGACATCGCCGCGCTGCGGGCGCGCACGCTGGAGGAGATGCGCCGGCAACTGCGGCCGGAGCTGCTGAACCGCATCAGCAACGTCATCGTCTTCGATCCGCTCACCAAGTCGGTGATCCGCGAGATCATCGATAAGATCGTCGGCGATGTCGCGGCGCGTGTCGCTGACCGCCACATCAGCCTAACGCTGGAGGAGAGCGCCTACGAATTGCTGATGACGCAGGGATTCGACGAGCGTTTCGGCGCGCGCGCCATGGAGCGCACCATTGACCGCCTGCTCACCGACGTGTTCGGCGAGCAGCTCATCGCCCGCGCCATCACCGACGGCGATACGGTGACGGTGGTCGCCGACGGCGCGGCGCTGCGCCTGGCGGTGAAGGAGCCGGCCGCGCCACCAGTGTGAGCTACGCACATCACGGGAGGGGACACATGTCCGATGTTCAGGCGCTTGATCAGGCGATGATCGAGGCCTATCTGCAGCATAAAGAGGTGATCTTTCTGGTCGATCAGGACGGCGATTACCGGGTGGGGTATACCCACGACCCGGAGATAGGCGGCGCGCTGACGATCTGGCTCATTCGCGCCGGCCATCAGCGGGAAATCTTCTGCGTGCGCGTCACCAGCGACCGGCACATCCCCCAGTGGGCATGGGGCAAGGCGGTGTTGCTGTGCAATCAGTGGAACGCCGATCGGCGCTGGCCGAAGGCCTACCTGCACTACCAGGCGTCCGACGCCGAATTCGGCGAAATTATCATGGAAGGGCAGTTTGACCTGGAGGAAGGCATCCATACGGAGCTGTTTACGTCATTCACCGATACTACCGTCTCCGCGTCGTACCAATTCTGGAAGTGGGCGCATCAGGAGCAGGGGCTGTAATATGGCCCAAGGAGCCGTCATGCCGACCATTGAAACGTTTTCCCCCGCGATGATCGAGGCGTATGTGAAGGCGAAGGAATTCGCCTATCTGAAAGATCCGCATGGCGATTACTTCATCGAGTTCGCCGAGCAGGCGGAGTGCGCGTGCCACCTCACCGCCCGCCTGAGCATCACCGGGGACCAACGAGATGTCTACAGCATCCGTGTCACCAGCGATCGGCGCATCCCCCAGCGCGACTGGGGACGGGCGGTGCTCGTGTGCAACCAGTGGAACAAGGAGCGCCGCTGGCCGAAAGCCTACCTGCACCACGCCGACAAAGGCGCGGAACACGGTGACATTATCCTCGAAGGCCAGATCGATCTCGAAGCCGGCATCCATCAAGCCCTCTTCGACAGTTACACCGACACCATCATCGGCACCGCCTTCCGCTTCTGGGAATGGGCGCATCAGGAGAAGGAATTGTAAATAAATACCCCCTCTCCTTGGGGAGAGGGGGGCAGGGGGTGAGGGGGTGTGTAGCTGCCTTACACCCGGCTCTCCTCCTCATTCGGATCGCGCACGGCGGAGTCGTCCAGCACCTGGCGGATCTGCTGGGCGGTGAAGGCCATCTGCCCGGTGCCCTCCGCCTGCGAGATATCCTCGATGAGCGAACTGGCCAGCATGGCATCCACCAGCTCCGGGTTGAATTGGCGGCCGCTCTGGCCTTGCAGTTCGCGGCGGATTACTGACTCGGGCAGGCGCGCGCGGTAGCAGCGGTTGCTGCTCATGGCGTGCAGCGTATCGCAGATGGCGAGAATCTGTGAATGGCGGGGGATGGCGCTGCCTTTCAGGCTACCCGGATAGCCGCTGCCGTCCCAACGCTCGTGGTGGGCGCGGACGATGGGCGCCAGGTCAGCCAGTGCCTCCACCGTGCTGATGATTTCCGAGCTGAGGATCGGATGGTTCTTCATCGCCGCCCAGTCCGACGGGCTCAGCGGGCCCGGCTTGTTGAGAATCTCCTCAGTGATGCCGATTTTGCCCAGGTCATGCACGAGGGCGGCCCGGCGCAGCTCGCGGCGCTCGGCGGGATCGATATCGAGGCTGCCGGCGAACTGATCCACCAGCCAGAGCACCGCCATGCTGTGCTGTCCGCTGTAGGCATCGCGGAATTCCAGGCTCATCAGCAGCGCGAAAATGGTGTCGCGCACATGCACGCTCATCTGGTACTTCGCCTGCTCGATCTCCCGGCGCAGCGACTCGTAATCCTGTTCGATCGCCTCCAGCTTCGCCGACCGGCGCAGCGTGTCCTCGCGGTGCTCGATGCCGCGACGCACGATGGTGGTCAGCTCGGTGGGGTTGAACGGCTTCGTCAGGTAGTCGAACGCGCCCATGCGCAGCGCCTTGCGCGCGGTGTCGACGGTGGCGTAGGCGGTGACCAGAATCACCTCCACGTAGGGATCCATCGTCTTCACGCTTTGCAGCACATCGATGCCGGACATGTCGGGCATGCGCAGGTCGAGCAGCACCAGGTCCGGCTTCACCTCTGCAAAGCGGGCGATGGCATCCTTGCCGCACGACGCCAGCACTACCTCGTAGCTCCCTTTGAGCAGCATGCGCATGGACTCGCGCACGCCGACTTCATCGTCCACGACGAGAACTCGGTTTGACATTGTCTATTTCCTCCTTGCGCGCCTCCGATCGGAGCGGCAAGCGGCAGACCACGGTAAGAATGTGGTCGGAACAGGATACGGTCATCAATCCATCATGTTGTTCGATAATATATTGCGCCGTGGCGAGACCCAGGTCAACATATTGCTCGTCCTTGCCCAGGAATTGCTCCCAGGGGCTCAGCAGCCAATCCGGCGCCAGGTCCGGTTGCGCCGGTACTTCAGTATGCACGATCAACCGGCTATCCTCCACCTCCATGCGCAGGGTGGCGGGGGTTTCCGGCCGCGCCAGGTTCGTCACCGTGCGCAGGATGCAGGTGAAGGCGGTTTCCAGCCGCTGGCCGTCGCCGATGAAGCTGGGCACCGAAAGCGGTAGCGACGCCACCACGCGCTGGCGCATCGCCTCGCTGTTCGTCACCCGGTCGATTATCGGCGCCAGTTCAACCGTGCCGTAGTGGAAGTCGGCGTGGTTGGTCAACACCAGCAGTTGTTCGAGCAGCAGGTTCACCCGGCCGATCTCCCCCTGCAGCACCGTGGCGCAAAACTCCTGGAAATCGGGGTCGGAGGCGCGCTCGGGCACCAGGCTGCTGAAGGTGGACAGCGCCACCAGCGGATTGCGCAGCTCGTGCGCCAGGTAATGCACCAGATTGGTGATCACTTCCAGGTTCACGCGGCGCTCGCGTTCCTCGCCGAGCTGGCGTCGGGCGCTCAGATCTTCCAGCAGCAGCATGGCGCTGGGCGGGGTCGTGGGCAGCGCCAGTACCGTCACCCCCAGCGGGCGTTTCTCCGGGCCGATCTCAACCTCGCGGCGCGGGCGGTCCTCCCGCGTTAGCAGCGCCTCGTAAGCCAGGTCACCGAGGGGGGAGGGGAGCGCGCGCAGATCGAGGCCGTCCAACTGCTCGCGCAGCATACCGAGCATGGCCGCGGCATTGGGATTGACGAAGGCGATGCGCTGATGCTCGCCGAGCACGATGGTGCCACTCGGCATCGCCATCAGCATATGCTCGTTCATTTCCTGCTGGCGGCGGATGGAATGGTGCAGGCGGGCGTGCTGCAGCGCCACCGCCACCTGCCCGCCCAGCGCGAACAGGCCTTCCAACTCCACGGCGCTGTAGGTGTGTCCCACCAGTCGCGGCCCGATGCCGAGGATGCCCACCAGTTGCCCGTCGAAGAGGATCGGCACCGCCGCCACCGCCTGCATCAGGTCGAGGCCCATGGTGACGTCGTCGGCGGCCGGCACGGCGTCCTTCAGCAAGATGCGTCCAGTGCTCGCCAGCCAGCGGCACACCGGCGCGGTCTGCGAAAACTGGCAGTGCGGCGCCAGTGACGACGGCAGGCCGCGGTGAGCGGCACACTGGTAGGCGCCGGTGGCGGCGTCCTGCAGCAACAGCACCACGCGGCTGGTCTGGCAGGCCTGCTGTACCCAGGCGACGAACGCGTCGGTGAGCGTGCTCTCGTCCATGCGCGAGAAGATTTCCGCGAACTGGCGGAACTGGGCATTATCCAGCAGGCCGGGCGAGTCGCTGACCACGGAGGACGACGGAGCGGGCATCGACTGAGCCGCGTGCGCCGGCGCCGGGGTTGGCGTGGGCGCGTCGACGGCCGCCGGCGCGCGTTGTAGGCGGAAGTGGAACAGGTCGGGGCGCTCGTCCAGACGCACCAGGTCGTCGGATTCCTGCCACCACGCCTCTTCAGTCGCGCCATCGGTCACCGCCAGCAGCGGCAGCTCAGGGTGCGCCTGGCGCAACAGCGACGCCAGGTGCTGGCGGTCGGCGCGCGGCCAGCTCAGGTCGACGAGTACCGCGCGCAGCGGCAGCGCCTGCGCCTGGTTGATAAGCTCTGGAATCGTGCGCGCCACCACCATGACCATGGGCGGCTGGGCCAGCGCCAGGCGCTCTTGCACGGCGGTGATATGGCGGTCGTCATGTGCAATATAGCTGATTAAATGCATACAGCCTCAGTTTCCGCCCCGATCCCTGTCGGTGCCGGCAACAGCAGCGTGATCGCCAGGCCGCCCTCCGGCGGCAGTTCGGCGTGGACTTCGCCGCCGTGGGCTTTCACGAATTGGTACGTCAACGCCAACCCCAGCCCGTGGCCGCCGGGTTTGGTGGTGAACAACGGCTCGAAGATGCGCCCCACCGCTTCCGGGGGCACACCCGGGCCGCTGTCTTGAATGCGCACCGCCAGCGTCTCCCCGGCCCAGGTGAGGGCCACATACAGTTCCCCGCCGTCGGGCATCGCCTGCACGGCGTTGGTGAGGATGTTCAGCACCGCCTGGTAGAGCTGCCCGGCATCCCCCACCAGGCGCGGAAGATCGGGCATCACGTGCGTGTGCAGGTGGATGCCTTGCCGTGCGCACTCAGGTCCAACGAGCTTCACGAGTTGCTCCACCACCTCAGCCAGGTCCACCGGGGCGTGGTCGGCCGCCGGCTTGCGCACCAGGTCGAGCAACTGCCCCACCAGCCGCGTGATGCGGTCGACTTCCCGTACCACCGTCTGGCTGAATGCCTCGCGGAACTCCGCATCGTCATACTGGGTGGGTAACAGGTGCGCGAAGGTCTGAATGGGCACCAGCGGATTTTTGATTTCGTGAGCGAGCGAGGCGGCCATGGCGCCCATCGAGGAGTAGCGCTCGGCCTGCAGCTTGT
>CAZPYA010000117.1:0-16621 GCA_964590255.1 uncultured bacterium | reverse complement strand
GTGCCCGATGGCACGGGGGAAGGGGGCGGGGGATGGGGGCCGACTTTGGCTAAACGCAGCGCGCATGATGCCCCCTCCCCCACTCCATCCCCAAACGCCGTAAAAATCCACCCCACGCCCTGCTTTTGTGTTCTCTGCGTTCTTTTGCGGCTAATTCGTCGCATCGGCATCGCTGGACGCCACCCCCCAAAACCCGCTACAATCCCCACCGATGAAACTTGTCGGTATCAACACGGTCGTCTTTGACTTCGACGGCACGCTGGCCACCTGCCCGTATGACTTCCAGAAGATGCGGCGGGCGGTGCTGGCGGCGGTACACGAGCACGGTATCGACCCCGCGCTGGTGGCGAATCTCGGCCTGCTGGAAACGGTGGAGGCGGGAACGACGCTGCTCGGTGAAGACCAGTTGCGCGCGGAAACCTTCCGCGTTGACGCCATGACGCGCCTGGGCGCCATCGAGATGGAAGCCGCCATCCTCACCCGCCTGCTGCCGGGGGCAGTAGAGGCCTTGCAGCGGCTGCGCGCGGCGGGCTACAAGCTCGGTATCGTCACCCGCAACTCCGTCACCGCGGTGAAGATGATCATCGGCGACGCCCCCCTGCCCTTCGACGCCATGCTCTGCCGCGAGGACGTGCGCAACCCGAAACCCCACCCCGAGCACGTGCTGCAAATGCTGCACCTCCTCGACAGCGCCCCCGAGCTGTCCCTCATGGTCGGCGACCACCCCATGGATATCGAAATGGGCCACGCCGCCCACATGCGCACCATCGCCGTCCCCACCGGCCAATCCACCCGCGCCGACCTCCTCGCCGCGCAACCCGACCTGCTCCTCGACGACGTGGTGGCGCTGGCGGGGTTGCTGGTCGGCACCGGGACTGTGGCGGTTAATCAACGTCAGACGTAATCGCCGGCGCCGCCTTCGCTTCTTCCTCAGCCCGGCATATCGCCAACGCCGAGGTGATATCCAGTTGCGCACCCGCTTCCCACGCCGCCTGATATTCCGCTGCGCTCAGGGCGGCGCGGGCGGCGGCGAGGGCCGGTTCCATCTCCCGTTGCTCGATAAACGAAAGTGGGAAATTATCGCCGCGCAACGCTTCCGCCGTCGCGAAATAGCGTACGGCGCGATAAAATTCGTGTTCCGCGGCCGCCAGCGCGCCAAAACGCACCAGCGCGCAATATGCGATCGGCACGTTATCCGTCTCCCAATATCCATCCATGCTGGTCAGATAGGCGGTGCGTGCCGCGATGAAGTCGCCTTGTGCGCGGCGAGCATCACCGAGACAACGATAGGCATTCATATTATTTCCAGTAGCAGAAAACTTGGTAAATATCGATATCGCCTCTTCCGCATAGTGAATGGCGGCAGTGATGTCATCGGATAAATACGCGGCATGGGCTAACGGGCCATGCATATGAGCAATCTCAAACATTGGCATTCCACTTGTTCGCGCATGCGTCAATGACTCTTCAAGTAACGGGCGCGCGCCTGCGATGTCCCCGGTCACCAGCAGTGTAACCCCGTATGCCTGTAATGCCCCCGCCAACAATCGTGGATTCCCTTCAGTTCGCGCAATTGCCAGACCTTCCGCGATGCAGGCAACAGCGCGCTCAGCGCAATCATTCATACCGAGTATCTGCCCTTGATGTAAGAGTGTCCTGGCCAAACTATAGGTGTCTCCGAGATGACGCCAGATGGTGACGGCCTCATCAAAATAGGCTACCCGTTCGTGCATTCTCGATGCTGTCAACCCTAAAAACACCAATGCCATCGCGCGAGAGGCTGATGGTTCACCATGATCACTTGCTAAGAGTCGGTGCAGCCATTCATGTGCTTCGGCTAACGATGCGAATGCTTCATGGTTGGCAGCCAGTGCCTCTGCCATGATATCTGTGCTATGGTGTGTTAATCCAGCACGAAAATTACCACAGCATTTTTTCCAGAATCTCCAAAATTTTCTGCCGTGATCTGGATTAGGATCATGGATAAAATGCCAGTGTTTGTATCGTACGGATTCAGCTATTTTTACAAACCAGTTATAATGCCGGTCGCGTAGTAAGGTGGTTTCGCCAGCCGTGTCCAGCTTCGCCGCGGCGTATTCACGAACGGTTTCCAGCATGCGGTAGTAGGTATCGCCGTACATGTCCGAACTGGCATTAACCAGGGATTTATCCACCAGGCTTTCCAACAGGTCGAATATCTCGGTAGTGTCCAGCGCGTCATCGGCGCAAATGCCTTCCGCGGCCCACAGCGACCACCCCCCGTCGAAGACCGCTAACCGGCGGAAGAGCAATTGTTCCGGCGCGGTCAGCAGGTCGTGACTCCAGTCGATGGTGGCGCGCAAGGTCTGGTGCCGCGGCAGGTGATTGCGCCCACCGCCGGTCAGCAGGCGGAAGCGGTCACCCAGGCGTTCCGCCAGGCTCTCCAGTGACAGCGAGCGCAACCGCGCCGCCGCCAACTCGATAGCCAGGGGCATGCCTTCCAGCATGGCGCAGACCTGTGCCAGTGCCGGCGCGTTGGCATTGGTCACCTGAAATGCCGGCTGCACCGCCTGCCCCCGATCGATAAACAACTGCACCGCCGCGTAGGTGGTCAATCCTTCCAGCGCTTCATCCTGGCCCGGCAGTGCCAACGCCGGCACCGGATACAGCGTCTCGCCGGCCACGCGCAGCCGCTCGCGGCTGGTCGCCAGGATGCTGACGGTCGGGCACGCGCGCAGCACTTCCGCCACCAGCGCGGCGCATCCATCCAGCAGATGCTCGCAATTATCCAGCACCAGCAACAGTTCTTTCTCCGCCAGGTAATCCGTGAGCACTTTCACCGGCGTAGATTCGGGTGGCAAGGGAAGATTCAGCGCCTGCGCCGTCGTCGACGCCACCAGCCCGGCCTCGCGCAACGACGCCAACTCGACAAACCACACGCCATCGCGATAGCGTTCAAGCCGCCCGGCGGCCACCTGCAATGCCAGCCGCGTCTTCCCGGTTCCGCCCGGCCCGGTGAGGGTCACCAGTCGCGCGCCATCCAGCCGCGCGCCCACCGCGGCTAATTCGGTCTCGCGTCCAAAGAACGTCGTCACTTGCGCCGGCAAATTATGGGGGTGCGCCTCCAGCGTGCGCAACGGGGGAAAATCCTCACGCAACCCCGCTCCCACCACCTGAAAGATCCCCTCCGGTTGCTGCAAATCTTTCAACCGGTGTGTCCCCAGGTCGCGCAGCGTGATACCCGACGGCAGTTCTTCCTGCAAGACTGACGCCGCCAGCGACAGCACAATCTGTCCGCCGTGCCCGGCCGCCATCACCCGCGCCGCGCGATTCACCGCCTGCCCGTAATAATCGTCACCTACGGCAGTCGCCTCGCCGCTATGCAACGCCATGCGCGCGTAGAGCGGGGTGTCCCCCCAGTTTTCCGTCAGCAGCGCGCGCTGCGCGGCCACCGCCGCGGATAGCGCCGCTTGGGCCGAACGGAACGCTGCGCATGCCCCATCGCCCGTGTGCTTGAAGAGATGCCCGCCATGCACGGCGATAATCTCCGCCAGCAATACGTCATGGCGCGCCAACGCCGCGCGCATCGCCTGTGGATGCGCTTCCCACAGCCGGGTGCTACCCTCGATGTCGGTGAGGAGAAAGGTGATAGTGCCCGATGGCAAGTTATTCGTCATGTCATACCTTCTGCTGAACCTGCGCGCAAAACACACTGCTTGTGAATCTATCGGTCAAACGAGTAAAGCAAGTATGGTGATAATATACCGTGCAAAATCAAGTCGGTCAAAGACTCGCACAAACAATGGCATAGCGCGATATGCCCTACCTTCGTTTGGTTCCGACTCTCCTGGCGCCTCTCACCGCCAGAGCCCCCTTCCAGGGGGCGTCGCCCGGTAGCCCGGCCATTTATGACCGGGCGCGTCCGCGACTATGCGCAAAAGGCATCAAAGCTCAATCCCCCCAATCCTTAACCCCACAACCCCCACGCCAGCAAACATACGCTTGACATAAACCGCCAACTCTGCTATACTGCCGCCTGCGCCATGACAACCATACACGGGGCAAGTCCCATCGGGACGGCTGATATTAGCCAGCCGTTTCAACGGCTGGAAACGATATTGAAACTTGTAACTTGATACTTGAAACTAGTGGGTCATGTGTCATGACTTCCGCTTTCGCCTCTCCTTGGGTGAGGGGGCGCCCGCAGGCGCGAATGCTGATGGTCATGGCACATGACCCACTCGCAACCGACTACCCCCTTTTCCGTAAAAAACACAAAAATCTGGGGGTAGTCAGCGGGGGGTAGTCGGGGGTAACGGCCGGCGGCGTCCCCGCCCCGCAACGTTTGACCGCCCCCATCGTCGGGCATCACTACCCTGATTCTGTCGCCGGGGATATCCATATATGATCGCACGACTCTGCAGCCTGCTTCTTCTCATCGCCGCCGCCGGCCTGGCCGTTGCGCAGGCGCCCTACGCCGCCCCCAAATACCCCGACGTGCTGGCCGGCAAGGCGCCGCTGCGCATGCTGGTGGCGTCGCGCCAGCCGATGCTGGCATGGAAGAGCGCGGCGGAGATCAAGGTGCTGGACGCCGCGAAGAAGGTCGTCCACGTCTGCAAGGCCGGCGAACAACTCGGGCTGGCGGTTGCGGACGGCAAGCTCTGGCTGCGCCGTGACGCCGCCAACCTGTGCGCCCTGCCGAAGGCGATCCGCTTGCAGTCGACGAAAACCATCAGCCTGTGGACGAAAACCCCCGATGCCTGGCTGGCGCTGAACGGCCCGGTATGCATCACCGCGCTGCCCGACGGCACCTTCAGCGCCGCGGTGGAACTGCCGCTGGAGGACTACCTGCGCGACGTGCTGCCCGGCGAGGTGGTGCCGACCTTCCACCCGCAGATGATGCGCGCCCAGGCGGTGGTGGCCCGCACCTACGCGCTGTGCAAGCTGGGCCGCCACGCCGACGAAGGCGCCGATGTGTGCGCCTTCGTCCATTGCCAGGCGTTCAGCTTCGCCAACCGGCGCACGAAACTCACCGAGGACGCGGTGGCGGCCAGCAAAGGCCTCATCGTCCTCTACCGCGATAAATTGACGGAACCGTATTACAGCTCCTGCTGCGGCGGCATCACCGACGACGCCGGCTACGTGTGGGGGCCGGAATACGCCCGCCCCTACCTCACCGGCGTGCCCGACTTCGGCACGAAAAAACCGGCCGAGGCGATCACCCTCGCCGAGGTGATGGGCGTGAAGACAGCCTACTGCGCCGCCTCGAAAAATTACCGCTGGGAGCGCCGCTATACCGCTGCCGACGTCGACGCGCTGGTGGCGAAAAACCTGCCCATCGTCACCGGCGACCTGAAGGTGAAACTGCGCAAGGTCAGCAACCTCGTCATCGAGGAACGCACCACCTACGGCCGTGTCTCCACCCTGCGCGTGGAAGGCGACGGCTCCAGCGTCCTCGTCTACGGCGACGCCGCGCGTTGGCTCTTCGGCAACGGCCTCCCCGGCGCCGACGGCCTGTGGAGCGCTCTCTTCGACATTACCATCACCCGCGACAAAGCCGGCGCCCCCGTCAGCTACCTCATCCGCGGCGGCGGCCGCGGCCATGGCATTGGCCTCTGCCAGTGGGGCGCCGAAGGCCGCGCCCGCGCCGGCCACACCTTCCGCCAGATTCTGCACGCCTACTACCCCGACACGCGGATCAGCGACGAGAAAAAATGAGGAAGTGCGTCGTCATCTCTGATGACTTCCTCACCAGTATCCCCTTCCCCAGTTCATCGTCTTCATGCTAGAATGAGCCGCAATTTGGGCGTCTCTCGCATCGGGCGAGGGAGAGCGCGCGAAGGAGACAGCATGGGATCGTCTGATGCGACGCCGCAGACCTTTAAAGCCGGCCTGGAAGACGTCATCGCCTGCACCTCGGACATCTGCTTCATTGACGGGAAGCAGGGACGGCTGGTGTATCGCGGGTACGACATTGCCGAGTTGGCCGCACACAGCACCTTCGAAGAGGTGGCCTACCTGCTCTGGTACGGCCGCCTGCCCGGCAAAATCGAGTTCGAGGCCTTCCTGGCGGGCTTCACCGGCAGCACCGAGCTGCCGCTGGAGACGGTGATGATCCTGCGCATGTTCCCGAAGGCGGCCACGCCGATGGAAGTGATGCGCACCGCCGTCTCCTCGCTGGGCCACTGGGATCCCGACAGCGGCAACACCCGCCTGGACGCCTGCCTGCGCAAAGCGGTGCGCCTCACCGAGCGGCTGCCGCTGCTCATCAGCGCGCACCAGCGCCTGCGCCTGGGCATGGAGCCGATCCATCCCATCCCCGGCCGCAGCATCGCTTATAATTTCCTGTATACGCTGCATGGCACGGAGCCGGACCCGGATATGGTGCGCGCCTTCGACGTGGCGCTCATCCTCCATGCCGACCACGAGCTGAATGCCTCCACTTTCGCGGCGCGCGTCACCGCCGGCACCATGTCGGACATGTATTCGTCCGTCACCAGCGCCATCGGCGCGCTGAAAGGCCCGCTGCACGGCGGCGCCAACGAGCAGGTGGCGAAGATGATCGACGAGATCGGCGACGTCGCCGTGGCCGAGCAGTGGGTGAAAGACAAGCTGGCGGTGAAGTACAAGGTGCCGGGCTTCGGCCACCGCGTCTACCGCACCGAAGACCCGCGCGCCACCGTGCTGCGCCGCTATGCCGAGCAGCTCTCGCTGAAAATGGGCGACACCCGCAGCTACGAGATTTCCCGCGTGGTGGAAGCCACCATGCGCGCCAACAGCAAGGTCTACCCGAACGTCGACTTCTACTCGGCGACGGTCTACCGGCTCATGGGCATCCCCCTCGAACTGTTTACGCCGATCTTCGCCGTCAGCCGCATTACCGGCTGGACCGCGCATATCCTCGAGCAGTGGGGCAATAACCGGCTCATCCGCCCCCGCGCGGAATTCACCGGCCCCGTCGATCTGGCATACGTGCCGATTGACGAGCGGTAATGAAAGCGCCGCAATGTTCGACAGTTCCATGCGTCTGTGGTATAATCGCGGCGCATTTTCAGGTGGACGGTGAACCAGACGGTATGGACGAAGAACTCTTCATCGAGCTGCAGCGCCTTTTTAAGCTGATGCACGAACGCGGCATCCGCGAGTTGGCCATTTCCCAGCCGGACTTCACCGTGCGGGCGACGGCCATGGACTCCGGGACCGTGGTCATGCTGCCTCTGCCGGGCGCCCCCGCGGGGTCATCCGCCGCGCCGGTGGCGGAAGAGCCCGCCGCGCCGGCCGGCCACATCATCGAATCGCCGCTGGTGGGCACCTTCTACCGGACTCCGTCGCCCGACTCCCCGGCGTTCGTCGAAATCGGCGACATGGTGGAGATCGGGCAGACCGTCGCCATCGTCGAGGCAATGAAGGTCTTCAACGAGATCACCTCCGACGCCGCGGGCAAGGTGATCGCCATCCCCGCGCAAGGCGGCAAACTGGTGCAGATGGGCCAGCCGCTGGTGATCCTCGAACCCCAATAACCGTCACAGGGTCTGAATATTACGCCAGGGGCAGACCCGATGTCTGCCCCGTTTTTATTCGATAGGGTGGTGCGCTATGTCACGAGAAGTCATTAACGTTGGCGTCATCGGCTTCGGTACGGTCGGCGTGGGCGCTGTCCAACTGCTGGAATCAAACGCAGACTGGATCGCCCAGCGCGTCGGCTCCCGCGTGGTGGTGAAGCGCGTCATGGACGTGGACTGGACGCGTCCGCGCGAGTATGCCATCCGCGAGGACCAGCAGACCACCGACGTCAACGCCATTCTCGACGATCCGGAGATCGACATCGTCATCGAGGCGGTAGGTGGCATCCGCCACGCCAAGGACGCGGTCATCGGCGCGCTGACGCGGCGCAAGTCGGTCGTCACCCCGAATAAGGAGCTCATCGCGAAGTTCGGCGCCGAACTGCTCAACCTCGCCACCGAAGCGAACGTCGACCTGGCCTTCGAAGGCGCGGTTGGCGGGGGCATCCCCATTATCCGCCCGCTGAAGGAGAGTCTGGCCGGCGACTGCATTCTGCGCATGATGGGCATCGTCAACGGCACCACCAACTTCATCCTCACCGCCATGACGCAGGAGGGGCGCGACTTCGGCGAGGTGCTGGCCGATGCCCAGGCGCGCGGCTACGCGGAGGCCGACCCGACGGCGGACGTGGAGGGATTCGACGCGATGTACAAAATCGCTATTCTCTCCTCCATCGCCTACGGCAGTCACATCGACGTGAAAGACATCTATCACGAAGGCATCACGAAGATCACCGCCGCCGACATCACCTATGCGCAGCAACTCGGGTATGAGATCAAGCTGCTTGCCATCGGCGCCCGCGCCGCAAACGGCCTCGACCTGCGCGTGCACCCGGCCTTCGTACCGAGCGAGCACCCGCTGGCCTCGGTCAACGGTGTGTTCAACGCCATCTTCGTGCAGGGCGACCCCGTGGGCGACCTGATGTTCTACGGCCGCGGCGCCGGCTCCGGCCCCACCGGCAGCGCGGTGGTGGGCGATGTCATCGACTGCGCGCGCAACATCAACAATGGCGCCGCCGGCCGCGTGCCCTGCCGCTGCTACCAGACGCTGCCCATCCAGCCGATGAGCGAGGTGGAAACGCGCTACTACCTGCGCACCCGCGTGGAAGACCGCCCGGGCGTCATCGGCAAAATGGCCACCATCTTCGGCAAGCATGAAGTGAGCCTCACCTCAGTCTTCCAGCCCGCCCAGGAAGGCGGCAACGCCGAGGTAGTGTGGATCACCCACCGCGTGCAGGAAGCGAAGATGCAGGCTGCACTCAAAGAAATCGCCAAACTGGACGTGGTGTCCGAAGTGTGCTCGGTGATTCGGGTCGAGGGATAACCGCATTGACGATTACGGATTGACGATTGATGAGGGGGATGCGGTAAAACCGCACCCCTTTTCTCTTGCCCTGCAGTGCGCTTTCCCGTATCCTTATCCCATGCAATCCACCATATCCCTTGTCGTCTTTGATCTCGGTGGCGTGATGATTCGCCTGGCCGATGGGTGGCCGGGCGCTTGCCGCGAGGCGGGCGTGCCGCACCGCGCGGAAGTGCGTCCATGGCCGGAGGTGAACAAGGACTGGCTGGCGCTTGATGCCGAGCTGGGCGCGGGGCGCATGGATGAAGACAGCTTCTTCCAGGCGTTTCACGACGCCCATGGCGGCATTTACTCTATCGCCGAACTGCGCGCCGCCTTCCAGGCGATCATCCAGGAAGAGTTCGCCGGCATCGACGCCATCGTCGGCGCGCTGCAGGCCGCGGGGTACCGCACCGCTTGCCTCTCCAACACCTCCGCTGTGCACTGGGTCGATCTCGACAACCCGGCGAAATACCCCGCCATCGGCCACCTGCATGTGCGCCACGCCAGCCACCTGCTCGGTTGCATGAAACCCGACGCGACCATCTATCGCAAGTTCATGGAGGTCATGGACGCCCGCCCGGAAGAGATTATCTTCTTCGACGACTACCTGGTCAACGTGGAAGGCGCCCGCGCCTGCGGCTGGCACGCCGAGCAGATCGTGAAGGATTTGCCGGCCGTAGAGCAAATAACGACATCTCTGCGACAACATGGCGTAAATATCTGCCAAAACCCCCTTCCAGGGGGCGTCGTTCGGTAGCCCGACCATTTATTGCCGGGCGGTCTGGAGTGCTCATCATGCTCACGAAATCCGATCTCATCGCCGCCTTCCGCGCCGTCGGCCTCGCCGAGGGCGATCTCGTGCTGGTGCATAGCGCCCTGCGCAAACTCGGGCCCGTGGAGAGTGGCGCGGATACCGTCATCGACGCCCTGCTGGACACGGTGGGGCCGGACGGCACCGTGGCGGTGCCCACGCACACCTTCGAGATCGTCGGGTCACGGCAGCCGGTCTTCCACCAGACGTTGTCACCGGCGAACGTAGGGGTGCTCACCAATGTCTTCCGCGGGCGGCCTGCCGCCGTGCGCAACCTGCACCCCACCCACAGCGTGGCCGCCATCGGCCCGCGCGCGGCGGAGTTCGTCGCCTGCCCGGACATGACCACCCCCGCCGCCGCCGACAGCCCCTACGGCAAGCTGCGCGACTGGGGCGGCAAAGTGATGATCATCGGCCCCGGCCTCGAGCGCTGCACCTTCTTCCACGGCTGCGAGCAGTGGGCGGGCATGCCCTGGGCGGTGTCCGAAAATCCCATCCAGGTCTACAGCATCGACGCCGCCGGCGCCATCCACCCCGTGCTGCTGCACCACCACGTCGTCAACACTTGGGACCAGTACCCGAAGCTGGAGCCGTACCTGCTGGAGATCGGCGCGCTGACCATCGGTAAAGCCGGCGACTGCGACATCCGCCTTCTCGACGCCGCCAGCGCCGCCGCCTGGGTGATCGACCGCCTGAAGGATGATCCGAGCATGATCCTGCCGGAGGATTGGGGCAAAACACCAGCATAATCCCGACGACTACCGTGTACAAGGAAATATTGCCAGAATACTACACCGCTAACAGGCCTTCACCAGCCAGCAGCCCGTTCCAGCTCATCGGCAGGCCCGCGGCGTAGTGGGTGGTGGAACCGTGTTTGGCGCGATACATCAGGCCGTCGGCCTGGGCGATGAGGCGTTCCATGGCGCGGTGGAAGAACTCGTGGCTGGGGCGGATGACGGTCGTGGAAATCTGGTCGTCCTGGCTGATACCGCCGATGCCGATGCTGATGGAAAGGGCGAGGCTGGCGCCGTCGAGATCGAGGCGGAATTCCTGCACCGACTGCAGCAGGCGCCGGGTCACTTCGACGCCGCCGCCGATGGGAGTGTTCGGCAAGATGATGAGGAATTCGTCGCCGCCGTAGCGGCCCAGCACGTCCGATTCGCGCAGCGCGGCGTGCAGCAGTTGCCCGGCGGCGTGCAGCACGCGGTCGCCCACCAGATGGCCGTAGGTGTCATTCACCAGCTTGAACTTATCCAGGTCCAGCATCAGCACCGTCAGGTCCAATCCCGAGCGGTAGGCGGATTTCAGCGCCTCATGCAACCGCTGGATGGCGAAGGCGCGTGTGAAGGCGCGGGTGGTGGTGTCGATGGCGGCCAATTCGAACAACAGCGAGCTTTCCAGCGCCGCGGAGGCCTGGTTCACCAGGATGCGCAAACTTTCTGGCAACTCCGCCGACAGACCGGACGCCTGCAGCATGAGCACGCCGTTGATGCCGCCGAACCAGCAGAGGGGAATGAGCAACCGATCATCGATGGCGAGCATGCCCTGGTGCTGCACCATCTGGTTGATGGTCGCCTGCGGGGCGTAGGGCAGCGGCCGGGCGAGGAAATCGGCGTAGGCCGGGGTGGCGGCACGCACGATGAACTGCGGGCCGTCGCCGGCGGTAAGCACCGCGCCTTCCACCGCCGAGGGTATCACCCCGCGCAACAGCGTCCGCGCCGTCTCCAACAGCAGTTCAGCGATGCGGTCGCGGTCGTGCAGGCCCAGCATCGCGTCGGAAAACGTTTTAATCGCGCACTGCATGTCGGCGGCGACGGTTGCCTGGCGCCGGGTGGCGGTCAGGCGGGCGGCGAGGTCGATAGCCTGAAAAAGGGCGGGGATAGGCGTTAGTGAGGGTAATACGCCGTCGCCGTCGTCCGACGCGGCGCCCACTCGCAGCAGCGCGACATCCGGTGCGGTCGCGCGCAGGTGCGCCGCCAGCTGGTCAACCGTGCGCGAGGCGCCGCACGCCACCGCCACCTGCACCGGCAGCGTCGCCAGCACGGTGGCGAGCTCCGCGCGCGTGGAGGCGGCGCAGAATTGATACCCCGGCCAGTCGCCGCAGCGCAGCGGAGACAGCACGGCCGCCCCAGCATCGGCATGCATGATGAGGATCACACAGGGAACGGCATGATCAGCGAGCGGCTTCACTGCCATCAGGTGCGGTACTCCCTCGATCTCGACGCGCGGCCGGCCGCCAACCTGCCCGGCGGGGAGGTGTGGTGGGGCATCGCTGCGGTTATTATAGCGGAAATGCCGGCATCGATAAAGATGCACTTGGGAATGGCGCTGTCCGCGCCGCGCGCGGTTGACCCTCCCCGGCTCCCGCCGGTATAATACCCTTGATGTGATCGCACCCCTGTTGACCCACCCTGGCGGAGGAACCATGAATACCCAGCGCCTGAAAATTACCCTGCCCAAAGGCAGCTTGCAAGAATCGACGTATCGCCTCTTCGAGCGCGCCGGCTGGCGCATCTCCACGTCGTCCCGTTCATACTTCCCGCGGATGGACGATCCGGAGTTGGAAGCGATCCTCATTCGCGCCCAGGAGATCGCCCGCTATGTGGAAGACGGCGTGATGGACTGCGGCCTCACCGGCCGCGACTGGGTGCAGGAGAATGAAGCCGACGTGGTGGAAGTCTGCGCGTTGGTTTACGCCAAGCAGGAAGCCCGCCCGGTGCGCTGGGTAGTGGCGGTGCCGGAAAATTCCGACATCCACAGCGTAGAAGACCTGCAAGGTAAGCGCATCGCCACCGAATTGGTAGGCGCGACCAAGCGCTTCCTCGCCCAGCACAATGTCACTGCACACGTCGAGTTCTCCTGGGGCGCCACCGAGGCGAAGGTGCCGACGCTGGTGGACGCCATTGTCGATGTCACCGAGACGGGCAGCTCGCTACGCGCGAACAACCTGCGCATCCTCACCACGGTTACCGAGTCCGTCACCGTGCTCATCGCCAACAAGACGGCCTGGGAAGACCCGTGGAAGCGGGCGAAGATGGAGCAGATGGCCATGCTGCTGCAAGGCGCGCTGCGCGCCGAAGGCCGCGTGGGGCTGAAGATGAACGTGCCGGCCGACCACCGCCAGCGCGTCATCAGCCTGCTGCCGGCGATGAAGGGTCCGACTATCTCCACCCTCACCGACGAAGCGTGGGTAGCCATAGAGACGGTCATTGAGGAGAAGGTCGTGCGCGAAATCATCCCGCAGCTCAAGGCGGCGGGCGCGCAGGACATCATCGAGTATCCCCTGAATAAGATTATCCCATAACCCCCCTCCGCTCCGCCAATCATCTCGGCGGGGCGGTGTGCCATATTGTCGACGCCGCCTTCCCCATGCGGAAGGCATGCAAGAAAGGATTTGTCCATGTCTCGTCTGCTTTTGCTGGTTCTGCTGCTGACCGGCCTGTCGCTGTGCGCCCTGGCGCAAATGCCCGGCATGATGCCCCCGCCCGAGCCGCCGAAGCCGGCGGAGATTCTCATTGAGAAGGGCACCACGCTGGCGCAGCTCCGCGCTGTTACCGCCTGGCTAGGCGCGAAGTCGAAATTCGACGCAAAGACGAAAGTCATCACCCTCACGTTGGACAAGCGCGTGGTGGTGCTCACCCTCAACGTCACCACCGCCACCGTCGACGGCAAGGCCGTGACGCTGTCCGTCGCCCCGATGGCGAAGGGCGGCATCACCTATGTGCCGCTGCGCTTCGTGGGCCAGGCCTTTGACGCGAAAGTGAACTGGGACGCGAAGGCGAAGGAAGCCTCCCTCACCCACCCGTCGATCAAAACAAAACTCTATCTCTCGGTGACCCCGTTCGAGCCGTCGGCCTTCTTCGAAGCCGTCGCCATGGGCGATCTGGACACCGTGAAGCATGGCCTGGTTCGCCACCCGGAAATGCTCGACGCGAAGGATCCGCGCGGCGGCGCCACCCCGACCTTCATCGCCGCCGCCAGCGGCAATGCCGAGATGGTCGCCTACTTTGTGGATGCCGGCGCCGATCTGACCGTGACGGTCAGCGACGCTGACCCGAGCTCGCCCTTCAACGGCGCCACGCTGGTGCACGCCGCGGCGATCGGCCGCTCGGCCGATGTGCTGAAGCTCTTCCTGGACAAAGGCCTGAAGGTCGATGTCGCGACGAAGGGCGCCATCACCCCGCTGCATCTGGCTGCCTATGGTGGCGCGCTGGACGCTGTGAAGCTGCTCGTGGAAAAGGGCGCCAACGTGAATGCGAAAGCCGAATTGCCCGCCGACGGGCTGGACCCGAAATTCGCCGACATCACCAAGCTGGAGACCTTCGCCACCCCGCTGATGCTCGCCGGCATGTCCGGGCAGAAAGAAGTGGAAACGTTCCTCACCGAAAAGGGCGCGAAGCCGCTGGAGCCGAAAGTCGCCGAGTTCGTGGCCGACATGGCCCGCCAGCGCATCACCGCGGGCTGCATCAACAACCTGCGCAACCTTGCGATGGCGGTGATGATCGCCTCGCAGGACGGCGGCGTGCTGCCCGAATCCGCGAAGGTGTGGGAAGTGCTGAAGGGCTTTGGCGGCGAAGCGGCGCTGAAGTGCCCGGCGAAGCCCGACGCGGCCATCGGCTACGGCTTCAATGCCGTGCTAAGCGGAAAGAAGATGGATGAAATCAAAACGCCGGAAGAGATCGTCATCTTTGCCGACGGCGGCAATGCCGATCATCTCATCACCGACGTGAAGGACATCGACATCACCCGCCACGGCGACGGCTTCTGCGCCGTGTATCTCAGCGGGCAGGCCACCTTCCTGAAGAAGGATGATGTCGTCAAGCTGAAATAAGACCGATCGGCGAACGCCCGGCCAGCGCGCCGGGCGTTCGCACGTCTGGCGGCAGGAAGTTGCCGCCCGGACAGCGAATGATACCATCATAGGCACGGCCACTGATGAGTCGCCTGCCCATATGGGAGTGTACAATGCTGGAGCAATTGATCGCGTTATCGCGGGAACTCGGCAAGCCGGAGCACGATTTGGCAATCCTCGGCGAGGGCAACACCTCGGTGAAGCTGGACGATGACGCCTTCTGGGTGAAAGCCAGCGGCACCACGCTGGCCACCGCCGACGAGAACAGTTTCGTGAAGTTGGAGCTGGCGGCGGCCGCGGCGCTGCTCGATGCCGACCTGCCCACCGACGCGGCCATCCAGGCGGCCATGCTGGGCGTGCGCGCCTCCGGGCAGACCCGCCAGCCGTCGGTGGAAGCGATGATGCATGCCTTCCTGCTCACCCTGCCGGGGGTGGTGTTCGTCGGCCACACCCACCCCACCCCGGTGAACGCCGTGCTCTGCAGCGCCCGGGCGGAGACGCTGGCGACTGCCGCGCTCTTCCCCGATCAGATCGTCTGCTGCGGCCCGTCACCGGTCTATATCCCCTACACCGATCCCGGCCTGCCCCTCGCCCGCGCCGTGCGCGAGCGCGTGCTGGCGTGGATCGACCGCGAAGGGATGCAGCCGAAAGCGATCCTCATCCAGAATCACGGCCTCTTCGCCCTCGGCGCCTCGCCGAAAGAAGTGCTCTCCTGCTCGCTGATGTGGGCCAAAACCGCCCGCGTCATGCTCGGCGCCATGGCCTGCGGCGGCGCGAACGTGCTCACCGACGCCCAGGTAGCGCGCATCGCCACGCGCCCGGATGAGAAATATCGGGCAGCGACAATCGGGAAATGAGTTCAAGTATCAAGTTTTACGTTCTGATGGCCGAAAGCCGATAGCCGACGGCCTCACGAAAGGACCGATAATGACCGACATACTGCAGCGTTACCAGGCCGTGGACTACCCCACTCCCACCCGCGAGAAATCGTGGTTTCTATACGGAGTAGGCCTGGAGAATCTGGGCAAAGACGGGAAGCCCGTGGAGCACGCGGTGCCGGCACCCGGTCCGGATGAACTGCTCGTGCGCTGTGATGCCAACGGACTGTGCTTCAGCGACATCAAAATCATCCTGCAGGGCGGCGAGCACGTCCGCATCAAACGTGACATCAGCGTCGACCCGGTGATTATGGGCCATGAGTCCGTCATCACCGTGGTGCAGGTGGGTGAACAGCTCAAAGGGCAGTTCGAGATCGGCCAGCGCTTCGTGGTGCAGGCGGACATCTACATCAACGGCGTCACCCGCGCCTATGGGTATGCCAACCCCGGCGCGCTCACCCAGTATGAGGTGATCAACCAGGAAGTGCTGAACGGCGACGACGGTTGCTACCTCATCCCCGTGTCGGACAACACCGCGTATGCCGAAGCGGCGCTCACCGAGCCGTGGGCCTGCGTGGTGCACTCCTACCTGCTGAACTACCGCCAGCACGTGAAAGACGGCGGCGTGTGCCTGATGGTCGCCGGCGACGGCGCCGAGAAGCTGGAGTTGGGCGGCACCTTCGCCGCGCATACTCCCGCGACCATCGTTGCCGCGAAGCTACCCGCCGAGCTGCTGGCGGCCGTGAAAGAGACCGGCGCGGAAGTGGTCGAGATCGCCTGCGGCGGCCAGTGCGGCGGCGTGGATGCGCTGGTGGAAACGCACACCGGCGGTAAGGGCTTTGACGACATCATCATCTGCGGCAAGGTGCCGGATGACTGCCTGGAACAACTGGCCGGAAAGCTGAACCGCGCCGGCGTGCTGAACATCGTCTGCGACCAGGCCCCCGCCCGCCCGCTGTCCATCGATGTCGGCCGCGTGCACTACGAGGACTGGTACTACTGCGGCAATCCTGGGTCCGACATCAGCGCCTCCTACGGCAGCCACCGTCTGCCCACCGAGCTAAAGCCCGGCGGTTCCGTGTGGTTCCTCGGCGCCGGCGGCCCCATGGGCCAGATGCACGTGCAGCGCGCCTGCGAGATGGCGGACGGCCCGTCGCTGATCATCGCCACCGACATCAGCCCCGACCGCCTGGA
>CAZPYA010000116.1:0-16651 GCA_964590255.1 uncultured bacterium | reverse complement strand
TTCGTGGTCTCCTGCGACTATACGATCATCGGCGACGAATACTACGCCGCCACCGTCTACCTCTCCCGCGAGCCGACCCTCCTCGGCAGCCTGGTGGGCCAGGACCTGGGTAAAATCATGCTGCTGGCGATCATCGTCATCGGCACCGTCTGGGCCGTCTTCGCCCGCGCCGCGTACCAGCCGCTGCTGCACTGGCTGGGCGGCGGTTAGCCCGACGGGTGAGACCCTCATCTCGACGGTCCCGGCGCATGCGCCGAGACCGTCGCGCTCTGTGCATCTCCGCGCCATTATGCTATACTCATCCCACCCTCGGGCGAGTGGCGGAATTGGCAGACGCGCCAGACTTAGGATCTGGTTCCTTCCGGAGTGGGGGTTCGAGTCCCCCCTCGCCCACCAATTTGAAGCTAATTCCCCGCTCAATATTCACGTCTATGGTCGGTTCGGTGTTTTATGCACCGTGCCAGAGTCATGCGCACCGCGCCAGACTTTTCAGTGTCTGCCGTCCACAAAATTCCCATTGGAGGACGACCGATGACACTGACACTTGCCGACGCACAGGCCCGATTTCTTCGCCGCTGCCGTGCCAACGGCCTCGCCGCCCGCAGCATGGACTTCTATGTCTGGCGCTTCAATGCGCTACGACGCTTCCTGGTGGGGCAGGGCGTGTCGGACACCCTCGATGACCTCACCCCCGATGTCATCCGTGACTTTCACACTGACCAGAAGACCGTAAGCGCTAATTTGTTCAAACAGGCCTTTGTCACGTTGCGTACCCTGTTCCGCTTCCTCATTGCAGAGGATCTGCTCACGCGCAATCCCATGCAGAAGGTGGATGCCCCCAAGGTGCCCAAGCTGCATGTTGAAACTTTCACTGCGGCGCACATCGAGGCACTGCTGCGTGGCTGCGCTGATGACTTTTCCTGGCATCCGCGACCGGGCGCTCTTCCTCGTGCTGTTAGACTGCGGCTTGCGCGCCACCGAACTGTGTATGTTGAAGGTGGAGGATATTGACTTCGCAGAGCAGGTGCTGCATATATCTTTGGTGATCGCGCGTCAGCCTGGTGGCCAGTTGAGCTACCCATATCCGCAACGCTTGGCTTGTTCGAAGGCGTATGCCGCCGGATAATTACGGAAGGTATAGTCGACCAGGAACAGGTTAGAGATGGTGGTCATTTCGGCATCAGCTCCAAGGCGAGTATTTCGCGGGGCTGCAGGGGGTCATGACGCGTAAAAGCCGGTGGCATCTCGCCCAGCGTTTCGCGCTTGCCTGGCTGGAGACGGGCGAGGGTCAGCTTGCCGGCGGTCAGCCCCCACTGCGTACCGTTGAATGCGTAGTCGATGGTCTGTGCCTCGCCGGTGACATTGGCCAGCAGCAATAATACACGCCCATCCGGCGCACGCCAGTCCGCCTGACCGTGTCCCAGTATGGCTGCTCGATGTCCGCCTCTGTAAAAGGCGCGTGCCCGCATACGGATGCAAACACGCGCCACAACTACAGAACCAATACCCAGGACCCAGGAACTACTTCCCTTCCTCTGCCACCAGCTCCATCGCCTTCAACGTCACCATTTTATCCTCCACCGGCACCGGCTCTTTCTGCGGTTCGGCGACGCGCTGGTTGGGGGCGACGATGTCGACGCGGTACAGGCCGGCTGGCAGGTTGGGCACGGTGAAGGTGCCGTCCTGTGATGACGGTGCCACCGAACCGAGTAGCAGCTTCGAGCCGCCCCAGTAGACATCCACGCGCGCTGCCGGCGTGGCCGGCGACAGCTTGCCGCTGATGCCGCCGGTGGGGGAGAGCGCCTTCGCGGAAAGGCCGTCCGCCGTTAGCACGGCGGTGTCCTTGATCGTCACTTTCGATCCGTCGAGAGTGACGGTGATAAGGTTCGGCTTTGTGTCGGACGGCGTCCACTCGCCGATGGGCAGCGTGGCGTTTTCCACAATGAGCGGGGTGTCCGCGGTCTTCTCACGCACCAGCATGCTCTTCTCTTTGGCGAAGGTGAGGCGGATGTAGGAGTATTGTTGCCGCGGGATAGAGGCGCGCGCTAACAGAGCGAAACTCTCCTTCGCGGTGAAGCGCAGCGGCTGCGGCTCCTGCTTTGCCAGGTCCTCCGCGGTGGCCACCGTGTACCAGCGGTTGTTGCCGTAGCGCAGATCGAGTTGGGTCACCTGCAGCCGCGCCTGCTGGCCGTCAGCCGCCTTGCCCCGCACGGTGATGGTCACCGGCACCGGCGGTAGTTGCTTCTCCGACGTCTCCGCCGCGGTGGTGGATGACGAACGGCCGGGCTTCTGTGCCCATGGGCCGGCGTCCGCGCCATACCCGCTGGAAGTCGGCGACGTGCCGCATCCAGCCAGCAGTATGACACCAGCCAGCAACAGCGTCCCGCAAATTATGGAGATCCCGACGTGCGTTTTCATCACGGCTACTTTTCCCTCATTCGACCGAGCGCACACATGCGCGGACTATTGGGGACTATTGTACCACACCCCGGCGATTCGTAAATGGCGTTTCTCTCCCCACGAGTACAGGAAAGGCTTTCATCAAAACCCGTTCGTAATACAGCGCGGCAATGAATTTGTCATTCCCCTCTCCCAGTATTGGGAGAGGGGGCAGGGGTGAGGGCGCGCGCGGGAGCGCGCAACAAAAGTCAGATTCACTGCGGTCATATAGTAGAGAGCCACGCAACGAGGCGGAGTGGCGTCCGATGCGGCACACCGGTACCGCTCTATCGCAGGACAAGCATCCTGTCAACAGCATACCCGCTCACAAATCTCGTAGAGACGACTGAATCGAGACTGCCGCATAAACGACTGGAATCAATGCATGGAATTTGGCGATGACGGCAACAGTGGAATCGTGTTACTATGTGATGCGGCACACAGCCGAGAAGGATAACCCACGTTGTGTTCAGTAACACGCCAGATGGTGATTCCGCCCGCACGCGGGTGAAGATTTGCGGCATCACGAATGCCGATGACGCCGGGTTGGCGGTCGCGCTGGGTGCGGATGCGCTGGGGTTCATCTTTTACCCACGCAGCCCGCGCTATCTGTCCCCCGCCGCGGCGCGCGCCATCATCGACCATCTGCCCGCCGCCGTGCTGCCGGTGGCGGTGGTGGTGAATGAAACCGTCGAATCGGTGCGGACGATTCTCGCTGAGTCCGGCTGTCGCATCGCGCAACTGCACGGTCAGGAACCGCCGGCTTTTCTTGACGCAGTAGGACAACCGGCGATCAAGGCGTTCTCCGTGGCGACCGAGGCTGATCTCGCGTCTATCCCTGCCTACGCGGGCGCGCGGGCGATCCTGCTGGATACCAAAGTCGCGGGACAACATGGCGGCACGGGAATGCCCTTCGATTGGACGCTGGCGCGCGCGGCATCGGCGTGCGGTCTGCCGATTATTCTCGCTGGCGGCCTGAACCCGGAGAACATTGCGGAGGCGATCCGCATTGCCCGTCCCTTCGCGGTAGACGTGAGTAGCGGCGTGGAGCGCGAGCCCGGACGCAAAGACCCGGCGCGTCTGCGGGCGCTGTTCGCGGCGATCTCGGCTATGTCAGCCATAGATCGAGGGTGACGGCGACAAGCAGCGCCGTGGAGACGATGACGGCGTGATAGCGCGACCGGAGCTCCCCTTGCCACCGCAACACGATGGCCGCGCCGATGATGCCGATGAGGCTGGCCGCCCACAGGCTGATCGCGAGCGGCAGCGCGGCATGCATCGCGGTCGCCGCCCGATGCGGGGGCAGCGCCATCAGCAGCAGGCCGGCGAGTATCCCGACGATCACCGCCAGGCTGGCTCCGGCAGACATTTCACGCAGCACGATGCGACCAAGCTGGCGGCTTTCCACGGCGTGCGCGTAGGCGCGGTCCATCGCCAGCGCCGCCTGGCTGGCGGCGGAGATGGCCAGCACCAGCAGCAGCGGCAGCAGTGCCGCCATAGTGGGCTGCGCAACGAGATGCGCGCGGAAACTCCACACCACCGCCGCGATAAGCACGGCGCCGATGAACGTCAGCAACCCGGTGCGCCAGACAGGGCGAGGTAGCCAGGCGCGCGGCGCTTCCTTGGCCATCTCATCACCGCCGCTCATCTCCAGCATATCTTCGGCGGCAGCCTCCTGCACGACTTCGCCGATGTCGTCCACGGTGACGATACCCTGCATGCGGCCGTCCTCGTCCAGCACCGGCACCGCCAGCAGGTCGTGACGGCGCACCACGTCGGCCACGTCTTCCTCGGGCATATCAGTGGTCACGCTGACGAATTCGCGGCCCATGATGTCGCTCATCACCGCGTCCGGCTGGTGGGCAATCAACTGGCGCAGCGTTACCACGCCCAGCAGGCGCTCGTCCTCGTCGACAACGTAAATTTCGTAAATCATCTCCGCGTCGGCATAATGGTCGCGCAGCAGCGCGAGCGTTTCCGCCACCGTCTGCTCGGGGGCCACGTGCGCGTATTCTTTCGCCATCAGCCCGCCGGCGGTGTCCTCCGAGTAACGCAGCAGCTCGGCCACGTCATCGGCGGCTTCCGGCTCCATGCGCTCCAGCAGCGCGTCGACTTCCGCGTCAGGCAGCTCAGCCAGCACGTCGGCGGCGTCGTCCGAGGACATCTCCTCCAGCAGGTCCGAGGTGCGCTCCACCGTCAACTGGTCCAGCATCATCGCCTGGTCGTCCGGGTCCAGCTCCGTCAGCAACTCCGCCGCCTGCTCGTCGGTCAGCGCCTCTAACAGCACGATCTGCTCCGGTTCGTCCAGCTCGATGAAGACATCAGCCAGATCCGCCGCGTGGATATCCTCCAGCAGCTCCAACAGCACCGTGGCATCGCGGTGCTCCAGCGCGTCCTGCAAGCGACTCGTCCAGTCCGGTTGTGTGGCATCGGTTGACATCGGGTGTATTGTACCGGTGCAGGCGTCAGGAGTCCAGTGCCGGTCGGCACCTTTACGACTTCCTGACCGGGCTGCTATACTTTGACCCGAATTCACAAGCGAGGAATTGACCAATGAAACCGTATGAAGGCGAGATGACGCTGGATATCGAGCGAATGAAATGGGACGGCGCCGGGCTGATTCCCGCGGTGGTGCAGGATGCGAAGGGCGAAGTGCTGATGGTGGCCTACATGAACCGCCAGGCGCTGGCCGAGACGCTGGAAACCGGCTTCGCCACCTACTACAGCCGCAGCCGCCAGACGATGTGGCGCAAAGGCGAGAGCAGCGGCCACCGCCAGCAGGTGCTGGAAATGCGCGTCGACTGCGACCTGGACTGCATCGTCATGAAAGTCGAGCAGACCGGCGGCGCCTGCCACACCGGCTACTACTCCTGCTTCTATCGCGTCATTACAGCCGGCAAGATTACCATTGTCGATGAAACGGTGTTCGACGCGGACACGGTGTATTCAAAGTAACCCTTCAGAAACACATCCCTGGGAGCGCGGATTTGTAATCCGCACGCCCATCGCATACCCATCGAAGGGGTATGCGATGGGCCGAACAAGGCACGAACCCGGCGAGTGTCAACACTCGCGGCCTATTGAAATACTCAAGTGTCGGGTGGCTGAGTCAAGCCGACTTTGTCTCTACAACCCCGGATTTCAGATTACCGCTTATGTTTAGGCTTGGCAGGCAATCGGCTATATTGATGCTAATATAGTAGCAAATACAAGGAGGCAGTCCCCATGGCGAAAATACAGGTGGTGTTCTACAGCATGTATGGGCATGTATACCGCATGGCGGAGGCTGTGGCCGATGGTGCGCGCGCGGTGCCGGGCACCGAGGTGACGCTGTGGCGTGTGCCGGAATTGGTGCCGGCTGAAGCGCTAGAACGTACCGGCGCTGCCGCGGCGCAGGCGGCTTTTGCACATGTCCCGGTGGCGACAGTGGAACAACTCGCGGACGCGGACGCCATCATCTTCGGCGCGCCGACCCGTTTCGGCAGCATGTCGGCGCAGATGCGCAACTTCCTCGACCAGACCGGCGGCCTGTGGGCGAAAGGCGCGTTGATTAACAAAATCGGCAGCGTCTTCACCAGCACCGCCACCCAGCATGGCGGCCAGGAAAGCACCATATTGAGCTTCCATACCACGCTGCTGCACCACGGCATGGTCATCGTCGGCGTGCCGTATGCCGAAGCGCGCCAGATGACCCTCGACGAGATCAGTGGCGGTTCGCCCTATGGCGCCAGCACCATCACCGGTGGCCAGGGCCAGCGTCAGCCCAGCGACAATGAACTCGCCATCGCCCGCTACCAGGGCCAGCACGTAGCGGAGATCGCTGCCCGCCTGGCGGCGGTGCCGGCGTAACTGGAGTGGCATGACACATATATGGGCCCGGTTATCATGCGGATAATCGGGCCCGGCGTTTGCTGCACACACACTTATGCCGTTTGCTTGACCGGCGGCCTGAGGAAAAATACCAGCACCAGCGCGATGAATGCGGCGATGGAGGCGATGATGAATGGGGTGGTGAAGTCGCCTTTCACGTCCTTGTAATACCCGGCGAGGAAGGCGGAGGCGACGGCGCCGACGCCGAAGCCCAGCAGCACCATGCCGTAGTTCACGCCCATGTTCTTCATGCCCCAGTAGTCCGCGGTGATGGCCGGGAAGGTGCCCAAGAAACCGCCGTAGGAGAAGCCGACGACGGCGATGAGCGCGAGGATGAGTACCCCCTTCGCCGCGGCGACGAACAGGATGGTGATGCCGGCGATCAGCGTCAATACCAGCAGCGTGTTGCGGCGGCCCACCTTATCGGACATCCACCCCCAGAAAAGGCGGCCGAACGAGTTAAAGATGGCGATGACCATCACGCCGAAGGTGGCGACGTCAGGCGACAATCCGCCGGCCTTGCCCAGCACTTTGGCGAAGGGGATGACCATCAAGCCCGCCGCGGTGGCGAGCATCAACGTGACGATGACCAGGTAGAACTGCGGCGTGCGCAGCACCTCTAACGGAGTAAAATCCTGCGCTGGTCGCGCGCCGGCTTTCGTCGTTGGCGGCGTCCATCCCGCGGGAATATACCCGGATGGTGGGCTGGTGATGAACAAGCCACCCAGGGTGCAAACGACGATAAAGATGACGCCCAGCCACATGAAGGTGGTCAGCACACCCGTCTGCTTGATGAGCAGGTTCGCGATGGGCGTGAACACCAGCCCGCCGAAACCCAGTGCGGAGACAATGACGCCGGTGATGAAGCCGCGCTTATCCGGGAACCACTTCTGGCAGCAGGCAATGGTGGTGGAGTAGGTGGTGCCCATGCCAAAGCCGCCGATGATGCCGTAACTCATCCACATCCACCAGGGCATCGCCGCGGTGGTGAAGGCAGCAAGAATGAAGCCGATGCCCAGAATGATCCCGCCGCCGATGACCACCGGGCGGGGACTGAAGCGATCCTGAATTAATCCGCCGACCACGCTACCGAATGTCAGCGTGCCCAGCAGGAACGAAAAGGTTAACGCGGTGGTCGCTGCCGACCAGCCAAACTGCTTCATCACCTCGGGTTGAAACACCCCCCAGATGTAGGCGGTGCCCAGGCAAAGCTGAATGGCGATGCTGGCGAACACCGGAATCCAACGGTTGGGGAACCGGGGAGCCGTGCCGGTGTCCTGCACAGGCATGGCCGCGGTGGCGTCACTCATGAAAACCTCCATCATTATAGATGCGAACAGTAATACCGCATACAAATCACGGCACTTCACGGGCGTGCTCTCGCGTATAGCATGGTCAATGACCGCATCACGAGATGACTGCTCAATGTCCGCCGCTATATCGTCGTGAGACAAAAAACGCTGACTGGAGACAATACAAGACAGCCGGTTAGCAGTAGGCCGCTAATGGTAATTTACTAATACCAGAATGTCAATTACTGGGCAATAACTAAATTAATATGACAAATAGATAAGTAAGTATGTTGGCTTTCGGCAGGGACAAATCGCCAGCGGAAGTAAAAGCGTTATCGCGTGTATTCCCGTCGATAAAACGACAACGCATTATCCCCAATCGGCTTCAGCCGCGCCCGCGTCAGTGTGCCAACCTGCTCGGGCAGCGTCAGCCGGCGGTCGTGCTGGGCGACGACGACGCCCTCCTCCGCAAGCAGCGTCGACGCGGCGATGGCGTCGAGTACCTGCTGATACGCGGCGGCATCGGCGAAGGGGGGGTCGAGGAAGATGAGGTCGAATGGCTCTCCCTGACGGGCGAGGGCGTCAAGGGCGCGGGCGACAGGCACGGGCATCACCGTGACGTCGCCGGCGACGCCCAGCGCGGCGATATTGTCCTTGAGGCAGGCGAGGGCGGGGCGGGCGTGTTCCACCAGTACGGCGCGGGCAGCGCCGCGGCCCAGCGCTTCCAGGCCCACGCTGCCGCTGCCGGCGAAGAGGTCGAGCACGCGGGCGCCGGGCATCTCCGCCGCGAGGATATTAAAGAGCGTTTCGCGCACGATGCCCGAGGTAGGGCGGGTGGCGTCGCCCTTCGGCGTTTTCAGCACACGGCCACAGAAGCGGCCTCCGCTCAGCCGCATGCCAGCACCTCCACCGCGCTTGATAACGGCATATGCACCACGCCGCCGTTGTTAAAGACGTGAAAGACCAGCTTGTGGCCGTCCAGGAAGAGGCCATCGCCCTCCACCACGCCCAGTGGGCCGGTCACCCGAACCTGGCGGCGGCGCAGCCAGTTCATGGCGTTCCACTCCAGCAGCACTTTGATGATGCCGCCGGCTTCCACCCGCGCTAGCGCGTCGGCGAGGTCGTGCGCCACGGACAGCAGCACGTCTTCACGGACGATGGGGCGGTCGGTGAGGGCGTCCAGCGAACCGGCGCGAGCCCGGAGTTCTTCGGGAAAGGCTTCCGGGGGAATGGCACAGTTGATGCCGAAGCCCACCACCACAGCGCCCTCCACCGTCTCCACCAGAATGCCGCCGACTTTGCGGTTTTTGACCATCAAGTCGTTCGGCCATTTAATCTGCGCGCTGATGTCCAGCTTCCTTAGGCCGTTGGCGGCGCCCACGCCGGTGAGGATGGCCAGGTGCGCGGGCGGCAGCGTCGTCGCCGGGCGCAGCAGCAGTGACGCGAGCACCGATGTGCCCGCCGGCGCCGTCCACGCCGCGCCGCGGCGGCCGCGGCCGGCGGTCTGAAAGTCAGTGCAGACCAGCGTGCCCGCCGGCGCGCCGTCGCGCGCCAGTTGCAGCGCGACATCGTTCGTTGAGCCGATGTCGGGAAAATAGTGCACAGGCGCGTCACGGCGCGATTGTATGGTGGCAATATTCAGGGTCATCACGGCCACAGTCTCACGAATTGCGCGTGGAATGTCAAGAGGCGCGACTGCTCGCGATGACCGAATGGCATTGGAGCCGGGTATGTTCAAGATGATTCTGTCGTGAGAGGTGCATGATGCGACGCATATTGTTGATCGGCGCGCTGGTCGCGTCATTCGGGCTGGGCGTACTGAGCGGCGGGTTTTTGCCGGTCGCGCAGGGGCAGGCGCCGGGATCGAACCCGAACCTGCCACAGGTGGTGCCGCTCATCCCGCCGTATACTTCGGTGTATAGCGTGGTGCAGGGTCGGTGGCAAGTGCTGTCACTGCCGTCGCCGGACCGCACCCAGATGTTGACGATGCTGCTGGATGGCAACACCGGCGCCTCGTACCTGCTGGTATCCAGCCGCACCACGCGGGTGCAGTTCACCTGGGAGCGGCTGGACCGGACGCCGTAACGCGACCTACAGCTTCCACCATTGTGCCAGTAGGTAGATCGCCGGCACGGTGGCGATGCTGAACAGCGTGGTGAGAAAAATGGCGCGGGCGGCCAGCGGGGTATCGCCCCCGAAGCGTTCGGTGAAGATGCTGCAACTGATCGCCACCGGCATGCTGGCGATGAGGATGGTGATCATGCGCGGCACCAGCGGAATGACGAAACCGGCGCGGGCCAGCAGCCAGATAAGGCCGATGCTCACGGCGGGAGCGAGCAGTAACCGGGTGATGACCACGCCGGTGAGCGCGCGCGAAGGCCGGTGATCGGAGATATCTAATCCGCCAAGCTGTGCGCCGGTGACGAGTAGCGACAGCGGAATGGTCAGGCTGCCGACCATCAGCAGCGCCATCAGCAGCGGGTTGTCGCTTTTCGTGCCGCCGGCGGTGAACCAGCCGGCGGTGTTCGGCGCCAGCACGGCGATGAGGATGCCTACGGCGGTGGCGATGAGGCCGGGATTGGTGACGAGTTCCTTCAGCGAGCGCAGATCCGGCTTGCCGCCGCGCAGCGTCCACACGCCCAGCGTCCACAGCACCAGTTGCGCGCCGACGTTCATCAGCAGCACCGCGCGCACGCCGTCTTCCTGATACAGCGCCTCCGCGATAGGCAGCGGCAGGTAAATCCAGTTCGCCACCGCCACCAGGAACAGGAAGGTGGGACGAATGTCTCGGTTGGTAAACAGCGGGGAGCAGGCATACGCCACCAGCAGGCTGACGAAGATGATTCCCCCACCGAGCAGCAGCGTGAACCAGTTGGCCGCCAGTTTCGGGCCATCCACCGTGCGCAGCATCTGCGTGACAATAAGCGCGGGGATGGTGATATCCACCACAAAACGGCTGAGGCTGCTGGTGGTTTCCGCCGTCAGTAATCGGTAGCGTCGCGCCAGCCATCCAACCAGAATGACCAGGAACATCGCGCAGATGATGAGAAGGACCGTGAGTGAGCCTGCCATGATTACCCCAAACGCGCTACAGTATAGGCGATGATCGGTGCGGCGTCTACCGCCTGCTCACTCGAAAACGGCGTTGCGCCAGTCCTGCATCTGCTCCAGCGTGCCTCGCATGCGGTCGAGGGCGTGGCCGTCGCTGCCGCTGCCGTCCAGCTCCATGTTCGCTTCGGCGCGCAGCATGCACAACTCGAATATCTGGTCGTCTTTGGTCGTGTCGTGGAAAGCGCCGACGGCCACGGGGAAATGATGCACCAGGCTGCCAATGGTCAATTCGGCGACGATGTGCGGCGGCAACTGGCCGTGCTCCATATCTTCCCAGATGTCGGCCGCGCGCAGCGCCGGCGTGGGCAGGCCAAAGGCGGCGCAAGCGCCCGTAAGCACGGCGAAAGACTCGGCGCAGCCGGCCTGCACCCGCGCCTCCGCCTGCTCGGCGATGAGCAGGTTGAAGCGGTCACGATAGGCCTGTAATTCGGCACGGTCAGTCATGGCAATAGCCTCCACAGACTGTCATTCACCGTTATCGCGTGAAAGCCTGCCGTCCGGCGGGAAAACCGCAAATACGCTCGATACGCTATAATTATGCGGGGGTGGCGCGGATGCGAAGCTCAGGTCAGTGGGTCCTATCCGCCCATCGCGCCGGAACCAACCCATCATCTGCTTTCGCGCTTCACGGTAACCCCGTAACACAAAACCCGCCGGACGGCGTAGGCCATCCGGCGGGTCATGTGACATGGGATCAGAGATCCCGTACCCGGTAGGGGTTATTGGTAGGAGCCAACCAGGCTGAACGGCATGTCGAAGGCGTACCCGCCGCGACCGCTGCCGCCGTTGATCCAGTTGTTGCCGTCGGTGCTGTATTGCAGCGTTGTCTGGCTGTAGCTGGCGCCGGTGAAGGCCGCATAGCGGATGGCATCGGTGGTCGCGGTGCCCTGGTCATAGCAGGCGCCGAAGAACCGGTAGGCCGAAGACGACGGTGAGGACGTCGACAGGCTGACGCGGTACGTCTGGCCGCGGACCAGCGAGAACGGCTGCGACAGCGTGACGTTCGTCTGGTTGCCTTCGGACAGGATGCTGCCCGGGGCGATGGAGCCGGAGGCCAGCGTGGCGCCGGTGCTCACGTTCTTGATCGCCCAGTTCAAGTTTGCGGTGGGCGAGCCCACCTTGCCGGCAAAGATGCCGACCTTGGTGATCGTCGCGTTTGGCTTATTCCAGTAGATCTGCTCGCCTAAGGACATGCCGTTGTAGATGCGGTCATACCCATTGCCGCTGCCGCCGGAACCCCAGTAGCCGGCCTGGCCCTGCGCGCTGCCATCCGAGTAGAAGATGCCAATCGCGCCGCGCTGGGTGGCATGCGTGGTGTTGCTCGCGCCGGCCTTCCAGGACGCCGGGAAGGCGCCGTCGCTGGATATCCAGCCGCGCCACGCGTTGGCGCCGTGGTAGTTATAGCTGGCGACCACGTAGCCGTCCATGCCGTAGAGCGGGGTGTCGACGAACTTGATCGCCCGGCCGGAACAGGCATTCGGGCAGGAGTAGTTCGACGAGCTCACCGTGCGCGGGGAGATGACCATCCAGTAGCGCTGGCCGGCCGTCACGGTAAAGCTGTGGTCCAGGTTGCTGAAAATCTGCCAACCGTCTTTCGGCTGTCCGCCGTTCAGCGGGTGGAAGTTGGCTTCCGTCGCCAGCACTTTCGTCATGTCCGGCAGGCCGTGGGCGTCAGCGGACACCACTTGCATGTCGTAGTAGCCGTAGTTGCCGGCGCCATACGAGCCCTGCGTCTTCCACTCGCAGGCCAGGCGGTTCACGGTGCCGTTTTTCACGGCGGTGAAGGACGCGCCGTATTTGTTCTTCATGTCGCCGTAGCGCCAGCCTTCCCAGTTGAAGGCGGTGCGCGATTCGACGGCGTAGCCGAATTCCTGCTGCACGCCGGTCGTCGGCGGCGGCGGTGGCGGAGTGACAGTGCCGCTGCCCACGGCCACGTTGGCCGCAGCCGCGGTGATGGCGGTGGTGGTGCCGGCGACGGTGCCGGACACGACGATGGCGTAGGTGCCGGCGGCCACGGCTGTGCCGTTACCGTCTTTGCCATCCCAGGCCGCCGTGCGGGTGCCTGCCGCGACGTTGCTGGTGGTGCCGATGGTGCGCATCGTGGCGCCGGCGCTGTTGCGCACGGATATAGTCACGTCGGCGGTGGTCGGCACCGTGTAGGTCACGGTGGTCGTCTCACCCTTGCTCGGATCGATGGTTGCCGGATTCACGCTGCTGATGGCGAACGCGTTCGTCGCCGGTGGCGGGGGCGGCGTCACTGTCCCGATCTTCACCGTCACGGTGGCCTGGCCGGCCACGGTGGCGCCGGTGCTGTCTTTTCCGGTCAGCTTAATGGTGTAGACGCCCGCGGGCACCACGGCGCCGCTGCTGTCTTTCCCGTTCCACGGCGCGATGTAGGTCTTCGCCGCGACGTTCGAATAGGTGCCGAGCATGCGCACGGTGGTCCCGACGCTGTTTACGACAGTATTCGTCAGCGTGGTCAGCGCCACCGGCACGGTGTAGTTCACCGTGGTGGTCTGTCCCGCGCTCGGGTCGAAGGTGCTGTTCGTCACGCTGGTGACAGTGATCGCCTTCGCCGTCGTCGGCGGCGGGGTGCTCGTCGTCGAGCCCAGGATGATGGTGCCGCGGCCCGTGGCCAGTGTGGCGCCGTCTGTCGTTGTGCCTTGCACCACGATGGTATATGTCCCGTTCGGCAGGACGCGGTTGTACTGGTCGCGGCCGTTCCAGTAGGTATACCGGGTACCCGCCGGCACCTTGGCGTAGGTGCCGATGTTGCGGACATTGACGCCGCCGGCGTTCGCGATGTAAATGCTCAAATTGGCGGGGGCCGGCACGGTGTAGGTAATCCGTGCATACTCACCTTTGGCCGGGTTGATGGTGCCTGGCGTGACGCTGGTCACCTGGAAGCCGGCGGTCTGTGCGAATGCCAGCGAGGCAACGAGCGTCAGGAGGCCGATCATCAGCGTGATGAGGGGCCAACATCGTCGTAACTGTGCCATGTTCTCTCCTTCAGAGTGTGCTGCCGCATGTACCGGGGACGTCATGTGACGCAGGTGAGGGGGGTCACGGTAACCAGGTCGCGTTGTCGGCGCATGAGTATGGGCGAACCTGTGGCATGAGGGGGAACATGGTGACAGATTCTTCAGGGACACACCAGTAATACCCTGGTAGTATTACCCTAAACACATTCGGCGAAAGAGTGAGGATTAATATTTTACTGGACCATGTAATCCGCCTCATGTTGAGGGAATAAGCAGTAAGAAAATATTCATGGTAGTGTTATTGCGGTAGGAGAACAAATGAGCATGATTGAACGGGATATCTGTGGAAATAGTATCAATACATGTGTAAATACGCGCGCGCATATTCGCGTGTATCGACTATGATGGCGGAATATCCTGAACGATATAGCGCAGAATCAATCGCCAACATATCGTCTGAATTGCTGTACAAACCAAGCCATTCATCGTGAAAATACTGACCGAAATAAACTGACGATTGCGGAAAAATGTGGCCGCTACGGCACGGAGGACACTACCACCGACAGGCGCCCATCCGGCTGGAATGTCACCGCGCCGAGGGCGGCGGGGAGGAGCAGGCTGTCGCCGAAGGCCAGCGACTCGCGGCCGCCGTCCCAGGCCAGCGCGCCGTCGCCGTTGACGACGTTGACGACGCGGAAGCTGCCGGGATCGGCCGGGAGCGCCAGCGGCTCGGTCAGGTCATATTTTTCAACGACGAAATACGGACACGCGGCAAGGACGGTCTTCAGGTTCGCGCCGATCTGCTCGCTGTCGATGACGTGCGGCTGGGGTGCGTAGTCTGTCCAGTTCGTCACCGCCATCGCCTCAGTCGTGTGCAGTGCGCGCGGCTGGCCGTCCAGGCCCACCCGGCCCCAGTCATACAGGCGGTAGGTGGTGTCGGAGTTCTGCTGAATCTCCAGGATCAGCAGGCCGGGCATGATGGCGTGGATGCGCCCGGCGGGAATGAAGAGGCTATCGCCAGTGGCGACGGGCAGCCGGTGCAGCAGCGCGGCCGGGTCGCCGTGCGCCAGCGCATCGGCGAACTGCTCGTGGGTGACGCTCGGCTTCAGCCCGGCAATGAGGCACGCGCCTGGCTCGGCGTAGAGGATGTACCACATCTCCGTTTTGCCCAACTCTCCAGCGTGCTCGGCGGCGTAGGCGTCGTCCGGGTGTACCTGCACGGAAAGTGCATCATCGGCATCGATGTATTTTACCAGCAGCGGGAAGGTATCGCCCGGCACCCGCGTGCCCAGCAGCGCCGGTCCGAAAGCGTCCGCCAGCTCATCCAGTGTCTTCCCCGCGGCGGTACCGTTGGCGATGACGCTTTTGCCGTGCGGGTGGTCGGCGACTTCCCAGGACTCGCCAATGCGCTGCTCCAACGGCAATACGCGGCCCATGATCGATTCCAGGCGGCGGCCACCCCAGACCTTTTCCAGGTAAATCGGTGTAAAACGCAGGGGATACAGCATGCGAACTCCTCGTTCGTATCGTGGTGAAAACCGGTCTATCCTACCAGATTCGCCACCCGCTGCAAAGGCGTATAGCACAACGCATGCAGTACCGGGGCGAGTATGCGCCGATAATCGACAGTGCGGTGCGCGATGTCGGCGATGAGTCGTGACAGTGGGTTTCATCACGGGTATATCAACATTAGGCACGGGTGGATGCGCCGGTCATGGCGCCGGAACGCGTGTCGATAGGAGCGGAACCCATGCGCATTGAGCGGGCGCAGATGAATCCGTTGATTTCACCGTTGCACGTGACGCCCTCATCCGAGGAGATGCAGGTGGTGAGCGCATTCAACGCCGCCGCCGTCACCTGGGGCGCGGAAACGCTGTTGATGCTGCGCGTGGCGGAGATTGCGAAGGCGAACTGCGAGGATGAGGTAGCAGTGCCCATCATCACGCTGGAAAATCACGTGCCTCACGTCGAGGTGCGGCGCTTTCTCAAAGGCACGCCGGGCCTTGACTTGTCCGACCCGCGCGCGGTGGTCTACAACGGCGAGCTCCTGCTCAGCTCACTGTCGCACCTGCGGCTGGCGCGCAGCACGGATGGCTATCACTTCGAGATCGAGAATCAGCCGGCGCTCTTCCCGACGGAACCGTATGAAGAATACGGCATCGAAGACCCGCGTATGACCGTCATTGGCGACACGGCGTATATCAACTACACCGCGGTGTCCCGCTACGGCGTGTGCGTGGCGCTGGCGTCAACGACGGACTTCGTCACCTACGAAAAGCATGGGGTCATCCTGCCGCCGGAGAACAAGAATGTCGTCATCTTCCCGGAGTTAGTGAATGAGAAATTCGTGATGATCCACCGTCCGGCCACCACGGGATTGGGCAATCAGCAGATGTGGTTGGCCTTTTCGCGGGATATGCTCAACTGGGGCCATCACGTGCCGCTGATGAGCAAGCGCCCGGGCATGTGGGACAGCATCCGCATCGGCGCTGGAGCGGTGCCCATCAAAACGCCGGAAGGCTGGCTGGAGATTTACCACGGGGTGAACGAACAACTTGGCTATTGCCTGGGTGCGGTATTGCTCGATCTGAATGATCCCTCGAAAATCCTCTCGCGCTCCAGCGTGCCGTTTCTTATCCCGGAGACGGAGTATGAGCGCATCGGCTTCTATGGCAATGTCGTCTTCACCTGCGGCGCGGTGGTGACGGCCCGCGAGTCTGACCCGGTGGTGCACATCTATTATGGCGCCGCCGACCAGTATACCTGTCGCGCCGACATCGCGCTGGAAGATATCCTCGACAGCCTCCACATGTCCGCGGTGCCGGAGCTGCCGGCGGTCAGCATGGACGAAGTGCCGACATCGGAAGTTCTCGCCTGTCCGCTGGATCAGTGAGCCATCGCATACAGCCTGGAGGGCGAGACTCCCAATACCGTTCAAATACGCCTGCTGCATAGGGC
>CAZPYA010000115.1:0-16658 GCA_964590255.1 uncultured bacterium | reverse complement strand
GACATCGGCGTGGGCGCGCGCGAGGTGGGCTTCATGTTCGGGCAGTACAAGCGCCTGCGCAACGAGTTCACCGGCGTGCTCACCGGCAAAGGGCTGAAGTGGGGCGGTTCGCTCATTCGTCCGGAAGCCACCGGCTACGGCTGCGTGTATTTCGCGGTGGAGATGCTGAAGACTCGCGGCCAGGACTTCCAGGGCAAGGTCTGCACCGTCTCCGGCTCGGGCAACGTGGCGCAGTATACCGTGGAGAAGCTGCGACAGCTTGGCGCGAAGTCCGTGACGCTGTCCGATTCCGCCGGCACCATCTATGATCCGGCCGGCATCGACGAAGAGAAGCTGGCGTGGGTGATGGACCTGAAGAACACCCGCCGCGGCCGCATCGCCGAATACGTGAAGCAGTTCCCCGGTTCGCAGTTCCTGGAAGGGCAGCGCCCGTGGGGCATCCCCTGCGACTGCGCGTTCCCGTCCGCGACGCAGAACGAGATCGACGCCAGCGACGCCCGCACGCTGGCCTCCAACGGCTGCTTCCTGGTGGCGGAAGGCGCCAACATGCCCAGCACCCCGGAGGCGGTGGAAGTCTTCCTGGCGAACAATTTCCTGTATGCGCCGGGCAAGGCCGCCAATGCCGGCGGCGTGGCCACCTCCGGCCTGGAAATGTCGCAGAACTCCATGCGCATCGCCTGGACGCGCGACGAAGTGGACCAGCGCTTGCAGGTCATCATGCAGAGCATCCACGACAACGCCCGCGCCGCGGCGGTCGAGTTCGGCCAGCCGGACAACTACGTGATGGGCGCCAACATCGCCGGCTTCCGCAAAGTTGCCGACGCGATGGTCGACCAGGGCCTGGTGTAATCACCGGCTGACGATGGGCACAATACGGGGACGGCGCGGCGCGCCGTCCCCGTTGGTTATGACCGGAGCGGGTCCGATGATAGGGAGGTTACTCGCATGCTGAAACCGGAGATGCTGACCACCGGCTTGCCGGGGTTGGACCGCGTGCTGAAGGGCGTCATCGCAGGCGACAACATCGTCTGGCGGGTGGACGACACCGACGAGTATCTCACCTTCGTGCGGCCATACTGCGAGGCGGCGCGGCGCAACGGGCGCAAGCTGGTCTACTTCCGTTTCGCCAATCACCCGCCGCTGTTGCCCGACGATTTCGGCGCCGAGGTGATCGAGCTGCATCCCGAAGAAGGGTTTGAGACGTTCATCGCCGCGGTGCACCGGGTCATCGAGGAAGCCGGGCGCGGCGCCTTCTACGTCTTCGACTGCCTCTCCGACCTGCTGGTGGACTGGTATTCGGACCAGATGCTGGGCAACTTCTTCATGCTCACCTGCCCGTACCTGTACGACCTGGAGACGGTGACCTACTTCGCGCTGCTGCGCAACGTGCATTCGTCGCACGCGGTAGACCCCATCCTGCGGACGACGCAGCTCTTCATCGACGTCTACCGCTCGCACGACAAGCTATACGTGCGCCCGCTGAAGACACAGTATCGCTACTCCGCCACCATTGACATGCTGCACGTGTGGGAAGGGGACGATTTTCGCCCGGTGTCCGCCTCCTCGACCATCGCGGAAATCCAGGCGTCCTCGTGGGCGGGGTTGAACGCTGACCTTATCCACGGCTCGTGGGAGAACAGCTTCATCCGCGGCAGCGAACTGTGCGAGCTGCAGGGATGCGAGGGGGCGCTGCCGGAGGAGACACGCGCGGTGTATGACCGGCTGGTGCGCATGGTGATGACCCGCGACGAGCGCATGCTGCCGCTGGTGTCCCGCTACCTGACGCTGCCCGACGTGCTGGAGATTCGCAAGCGCATCATCGGCACCGGGCTTATCGGCGGGAAAACCATCGGCATGCTGCTGGCGCGCGCCATCGTGCGCGCCCACAGCGCGCGCCTGCACGCCGTGCTGGAGCCGCACGATTCGTTCTACATCGGCTCGGACGTCTTTTACACCTACCTGGTGCGCAACGGCATCTGGTGGACGCGGCAGAAGCAGCGCGACTCGAAAACGTTTCTCGACGACGCCGGGCTGGCGCGCCAGCGCATCCTCGCCGGCGCTTTTCCCGACTACACCATCAAGCAGTTCGAGGAGATGCTGGATTACTTCGGCCCGTCGCCGATCATCGTGCGTTCCAGTTCGCTGCTCGAGGACAATTTCGGCAACTCCTTCGCCGGGAAATACCCCAGCGTCTTCTGCGCCAACCAGGGACCGAAGGAGCGGCGGTTGGAGGACTTCCTCGCCGCGGTGCGCACCATCTATGCCGGCACCATGAGCGAGGAGGCGCTGCGCTACCGCGAGCGGCGCGGCCTGCTGGACAAGGACGAGCAGATGGCGCTGCTGGTGATGCGCGTCTCCGGCGCCCGCTACGGCCAGTGCTTTTACCCGCAGGTGGCTGGGGTGGGCTTCTCCTACAACCCCTATGTGTGGAGCGAGTATATCGACCCGAAGGCGGGGGTCATCCGTCTGGTCTACGGGCTGGGCACGCGCGCGGTGGACCGCTCGGACGACGACTACACCCGCGTGGTGGCGCTGAACGCCCCCGCCCGCCGGCCCGAGGGTAATTTCGACGCCGTGCGCCAGTATTCGCAGCAGCGGGTGGACTACCTGGACCTGGACGCCAACCAGGTGGTGTCCGGCCTTATTAACGACGTGGTGCAGCAAAGTCCGGGCGTGCCCATCGACATCTTCGCCGACCGCATCCCCGCGAATATGAACAGCGCCATGCGCGACAACGTGCTCACCTTCAAGCGCCTGCTCACCGAGACGCCGTTCGTGGCGGACATGCGCGAGATTCTCACCCGGCTGGAGGAGGCATACGCCTACCCGGTGGATATCGAGTTCACCGCCAACTTCTTCGAGGAATCGACCTACAGCATCAACCTGGTGCAGTGCCGCCCGCTGCCGGTGGCCGGCGCCGAGATGGCGCAACTGCCCAAGCTGAAGGTGGGGAAAGACGACCGCATCATCCAGGCGCACGGCGCGGTGATCGGGCAGAGCCGGCTGGTGTCGGCGTCGCGCTTCATCTACGTGGTGCCCGCCGCCTACGCGCTGCTCTCCGACCGCGACCGCTACACCATCGCCCGCGTCATCGGCGAGGTGAACCGGCGCACGGCGGTGAGCGACACCGAGGCGCTGGTGCTGCTGGGGCCCGGGCGCTGGGGCACCAGCACGCCGTCGCTGGGCGTGCCCGTCTCCTTCACCGACATCAACCGCGTTTCGGTGCTGTGCGAGATCGTCACCATGCACGACCACCTCATCCCCGACGCCTCGCTGGGCACGCACTTTCTCAACGAGCTGGTGGAGATGGATATCCTCTACCTGGCGCTCTTCCCCGGGCAAAAAGGCAATTTCCTCGACGCGCAGTTCTTTGAAGCCGCCCCCAACCACCTGGCGGAGATCGTCCCCCACGCCGCCGACTGGGCGCACGTGGTGCGCGTCATCGACGCCGCCGACCTCACCGCCCCCAACGAAGCCATCGCCCTCGCCGCCGACGCGCTGGAACAATCGGTGATCTGCTACCGGGCGCGGCGGAAGCGGTGAAGGGCGTGCCCACATTGGGGACAGCCTCTGGAAGACAATTGCAGAATGCCGATGCCGAGTCTTTCGCCGCCTCCCCGCCCGGCCATAAATGGTCGGGCTACCGAGCGACGCCCCTTGGAAAGGGGCTTAAATCCGCATACACAGCGTGGATCCTATACGCCATAAGCAGAAATTGTGCCCTATCAGGGCGCGGGAACAAGAGAGCGTTCCGGTTCTCAGGGCGCTGCCCAGGGCTGTAGACTTGTATGTGGACGGGGGCGGCCTCCGATGCCCCCAATGCTCCAGCCGAAATTGGTGCGGCTGGCTACCCCCCGTGACTACCCCCACTTTTTTGTTGTTTTGGCGAAAAAGGGGGTAGTCAGTTCCGGGTGATGCGAGTGACACGCTACCGACGAGCGGCTCGACGGAGTCTTGCCCTCCAGGATTGGCGGCAGTATAGCAGATTGGTCAGTTTTTGTCAAGCATATGTTTGTGGTGTAGGGGCTAGGGTGAATGAGTGTTGACGTGTAGTCCGCGCCCGGCCATTATGCTTTTTGACGAATGATTGCCGCTTCACCCACCACTGCAGTCGCTCACACGAGATCACTCCCCTCCCCTGCGAGGGGAGGCTGTCAAATCCCGTAATACTCTCGGGAGGCCGGGGGAGGGGTCCGCGCGACCGTCGCGGGCATCAGGAGAAACACGCCGCGTAGCTGCGTGCGCCAGGCGGCATCGATGAGCAAAGCGGCGACAATGAATCAAAGCCGGGCGGGGAGGCAGCGAAAGACCCAACTTCGGCATACTGCAATTCCCTGCGGTGACGCGGCCGTAGATGCTCGCCCGCGCACATAGCGCGGAGCCGGGGTCATCCCCCGGCTCCGCGGCGTTCCCCTCCCTGGGCATCCGTGGGTTCCTACTCCTCCGGCGTGGGCGCCACCTCCTGTGGGTGTTCCTGCAGCGGCGTCCGCCGCAGCGCCGCGATTCCCAGCGCGGCGAGATAGAGGATGGTCAGCACGTCCACCCCGAGCAGCAGCGACGACATGATCTCGGGGAAGAGCGCCAACAGCGGAAAACCGGCCATGAAAACGAGAAGAAGTACCAGCAGCGCCACCGGCGCGCGCCGCCCGCCGAAGACCAGCGCCGCCGCCAGCACCGCCGGCGCCACGGCGAGGACATACGCCAGCCAGAAGCTGGGCACGTAGTCGCTCACCGCCGCCAACAGCATGCACTCGCCCACGAAGACCGCCGCCAGCAGCGCCGCGCGCAGCACGTTGAACCCCAGCCCCAGCGTAATGGCGGTGATGACCATGGTGACCAGCAGCAGCATGCCGCTGTGCCAGGCGACGCGCAGCACCCGCGCCACCGTCGCCCCCGGCTGCTCCGGCTCGGGCAGGGCAATGCCCATGCCGCGAGTGGTCAGCGCGCGGTCAAGCTGCCAGGTAAGCACCGCGCCACCGTTGGACGCCACCTTCGTGGTAGGGGTGATGCAGCCTTCGGGGTAGTTCACGTCCTTCAGCGGGATATCTGGCAGGCGCAGCGTCAACAGGAAGTCGCGAATCTCGCGCACGTCGGAGACCTGGTAATAGAAGCGCTCCAGCCCGCGCGACTGGTAGGTGATGCGCACCTGGTCCACCTGGCCGGGCTCCATCGGCAGCGTCCAGGTGACGTCATACGGGTCGAATTGCAGCTTGCTGCTCATGTCGCGGCCGTTCACCAGCACGGTGAAGCCGTCGAACATCGTCTGCTCGGGCGACAGCGGGAAATCGTAGCGCGCGTCGGTGCGCCGGTCGGCAAAATTCTGCACGGTGTAGTCGAAACGGCAGTCCAGCGTGAAGCCGGGATATTTCGCCGAGCCTTTCTGCCGCTCGCTGCGCGTCAGCGTCACGTCGCCGCGGGTGCGGGTCACGCTGTTCTGCGGCGCCTCGCGCGTCTCCATCCGCGTGCGGGTGACAATGCGGCCGAACTGGTCGCGCACCTCCTCTGTCACCGACACCGGGTAGGTGTGGTACACGGTCAGGTCGCGCTGCACGTGCGGGCGGCCCCAGATGCTCTCCACGCTGGAGAGATTCGTCTCGCTCACCCGCCCGTGCTGGCGGCGAAAGTCGTATTCCGTGCGCGCCAGCGACACCCGCACGCCCCAGAGGATAGCGAAGAAGAGCAGCGGCAGCACGACGGCCATCGTCAGCACGCGCAGCCACGGCGCGCGCCGCGCCGCCCATTCCGGCACGCCGTCGGCGCGCAGCACCCACCACAGCACCACCGCCATGCCCACCAGGATAATCAGCGCCATCCACGGCGCCTCGGTCACCCACCCATGTATGCGCGACAGGATCGTCGACATCGCTCACCGCCTTTACTTTGACAGTATAGCGGCGCGATATGACGGAACGATGAGAGCGCTGTTACAACCGTGTGAAAAGGTCAGGCGATGCTGATCTCCACCCACCCCACCGTCAGCGCGGTATACGCCTCCACCTCGATGACGGTGTCGCCGCGGCGAAGGGTGTCGGCGGGGATGGTGTAGGCGGCGGCCGGGAAGGATGGGCGCGGGTCGTCCAGCTCCGCAGGGCCGGCGAAGGGGCATGGCACGCCGTTGACGCGCACGCCCAGCGTCGCCGCTGTGATCTCCCCCACGTCCTGTAGCCCCAGCACCACCGACGCGGGCGCGCCCGCCGGGCCGGTGGGCAGGCGGAAGGCCCGCCAGCCGCCGGCGGAGAGGGTGGCGGGCAGGGCGTGTGCCTCCGGCTCGCCCACCGCCCAGGTATCGGTGAAGGTGAGGAGGTGCCGGCGCGGCTTACCGTCCAGCGTCTCCAGGCTGCCCACCTCGCGCAGCAGCGTGCCGTAATCGCGCTCCACGTTGGCCATCGCCGTCTCGCCGTCCATGTAGTTGAACAGGTAGACGCGGTCGGCGCCGCGGTCGAGCATCGCCGCCGCCGCCCCGCGGGCGGTGGCCAGCGCATTCATCGACGGGTTGGGGTAGCCGGGGTGCGGCCGCGTCAGCACCTCCAGCCCGGCGCACAGCGTCACGCCGGTGCCGTCCAGCAGCGTCTTCCACAGCTCGATGGGCATGTCCGTCTCGATGCTCGCCCAGAAGGGCGTCACTACCAGCCAGTCGATGAGCTCCTTCCGCGCCCACGTCACCGCGTCCATGCCCAGGCGGGCGGCCGCCTGCGGCCGCGACGGCACGCGCGCCCCCAGGTAGATGCGGTGGCCGCGGATATTCTCCCAGTCGTCCAGCAGGCGGCGCACTTCGGCGGTGAAGGCGGTCAGCAGCACCGCGCCCTCCGCCTCGTGCCCCGGGCGGAAGTGATAGCCGAAACGCATCCAGTCCAGCTCCAGCCCATCGAAATCGTAGACTTCCGCCATCTCGCGGATGAGCTTCAGGTGGTGCTCGCGCACCGCGGCGCGGCCGTAGTCCAGCGCGCGATCCGGCCAGCCGGTGAAGCGGTAGGGTACCCGGCGATACTCGGAATGCTGGCGCCAGAAGTCGCTGTGCATGAAGCACGCCTCGTCATCCACCCCATGCAGGTCGTTCATGCGCATCGACAGCCAGGGCGAGAGGCCATGCTGCCGGGCGCGGTCGATCCACACCGCGTAAGGGTCGATGCCGTCGTGCGCCAGTTGCCAGGCGGTGTGTACCCAGCCGCGGGCGGTGGGGCGGTCGGCCGGCGGCAGGCTGGCGAAGAGCGGCTGGTCCTCCGCGCCGCGGGGGTCGTAACCGTGCCAGATGGGGTTCCACACCGCGCTGGCATAGCTGGTGCGCATGGCATTGGGGCACAGCAGCAGCTCGCGCACCTGCGTGCCCGCATACTGGTCCACCCAACTCGCCACCGTCTCCACGTCCAGTCGCTGCCCCGCGCGGGTGGCGAAAAAGTGGCTGTTGTCCTCGTTCAACGCGATGCCTGGCATGGGGAAACCTCCTTCGGCGTTGTTGCGGTATTCCGCGCCAACCACGCCGTTCCTCTTGGAGCAGGGATTTGTCCATCGGCGCGAAAATAGTGCAGCATGACACACGCACCTTCTCCCTTCCGCGTCGGCGTCGAGAGCATCCTCCCGGGCGAGGAGGACTGGTTCGCCACCATCTACGGCTGCTGGTACGGCAAATACTTCACCGAGGAGCATCTGGCGATGGCGCTGCGCGAGGTGGGCGCGGATTTCACCCTCTGCTACGACTCGCTGGCGCCGAAAAAGCGCGACGCCTGCCGGCGCATCACTGAGATGTGCGCGCGGCTGCAGATGCCATTCCTCTTCAACAACACCTACGGCGACATCCAGGGGCCGTGGCTGGACGGCGCCGGGCGGGCGGAATATTCCCCCGCGCAATTAGAGGAGGCCGCGGCGGGCGGGCGCTTCCTTGGCGTGGTGTGGGACGAGGTGGAGCACCGGCAACTGCACCACTACGACGTCGGCCCCGGCCCGTATTTCTTCGACCCCAGCGGCCTGGACGTCGAGGCCGCCTACGAAGGGCTCACCGCGGCGGTGGCCGAGGTCGTCGGCCGCTACGCCGGGCACGGCGCGGCCAGCGTGGCCGAACTGGTCTTCCCGTCGATGACTCACCTGCTGGCGCGGGCGGGGATGATCCCGGCGCCGAAGGTGCTGAAGGAGTCCTTTGCCCCCATCATGCTGGCGCTGGCCATGGGCGCGGCACGGCAATATGGGCGCGAGTGCTGGGCGGTACTGGACCTGTGGGGGCTGGACTTCGCCTGGGGCAGCCGCACCGTGCACACGCTGGAAGGCGGCAACCCCGGCCACAGCCCGGACGAATACCTGTCCGCGTTGAAGCTGTGCTACTGGCTGGGGCTGGATGCTGTCTATACCGAGGCGCTCTACAACCTTATCACCCCGGTGCACACCACGCCGGAGGAGTGGGCGGAGATCGAGGCGAACCCCATCGGCCACCGCGGCGCGGAGAACCCGCTGGTGGTGAACTACCGCAAAAAGGGCTACCTGCCCACCGCCTACGGCAAGCTGCACCGCTGGTTCACCCACGAGTACCTGCCGCGCCACCCGCGCCTCTATACCTTCCGCGACGTGCGCCCTGAGGTGGCGATCATTGCCCTGCCGGACTCCGCCTGGGCGAAGCGCGACGGCATCGAGTGGTGGGTCTCCAAAGAGCACCTCTTCGGCCCCGGCGGCCCGCAAAAAGCGGCGCAGCACGAGGCAATCTTCGACGTCGTGCACCTGCTCACCCACGGCGCGGTGCCGCGGGCGGGGATGAGCTACTGGAACGAACCGTATGTCTCGCAGCGCCGCGAGATCGCCGACCGTTACCAGGCCGGCAACGGCTTCGACGAATACCCCGACGACGACCTGCACTCCGGCTTCTGCCCGCTCAACGGCGTGGTCTTCTACGACCACCGGGTCGGCGAAGCACTGCTGCGCGACGTGCCGCTGCTCATCTGCACCGGCGAAACGCTCTCCGACGAAACGCGCGCGGCGGTGTTGGCCTGCGTGGCACGCGGCGCGAAATGCCTGTCGCTCCCCCACCTGCTGCCGCCGGTCGACAGCGACCGTGTCCTCCGCACCGACGACTTCGCCGGCGACGCCGCCCGCGCCTTCATCGCCCCCCACCTGGGCCCACCGGATGCCGTGCGTTACCGCTTCGGCGACGCCACGGTGACCCTGGCGCCGCTGGGCGGGGATGAGCGGCGGTTGGAGGCTCGGTATAGTGGGCGTTTGTCATGACCTCCGCGACAAACGACCCTCTAGAGTATAGGCGCTGCTATATCCCGCAGCCGTTCCGCGTTCACCTTCCGCATAGCCGGTTTGAGGATATCCAGGTCGCCGTCGACGCCTTTAGCCTGGGCCAGCACCTTGGCGTCGCCGAGGCCGTTTTCGCCGGTGCGGACGAGTTCGAGCAGGGCGCGGCGGTTGCGGGGGTCGGCATCCACCAGCCAGCCTTCCAGGCCCAGGTCGAGCAGGGCGTGGTGCTGTGCCACCAGGCCGAGGGGCGTCAACCCTTCTTCTTTGCCTGCCGCCACCAGCGTGGAGAAGTCCACCTGGGCGAACAGGTCCTGCCTCCCCAAGCGAGCGAGAAGATCGTCGCTGACCGTCTGGCGGTAGTAGGCGAGGAGCGAGCCGTGCCTGCGCTGGGGCTGAAACAGCTCCTTCGCCAGATGGCCGAAGTCGACCGTGAGCACGAAGCCCCGCGCCAGCGCCCGCGCCACGTCGCGCATCCACGCCACCGCCGCCAGATTCACCTCGGCGATTTGCTCCTCCGCCAGGGTGATGCTTAGGCGTTCGAAGTAAGCCTGCAAGTCGGGGGTAGAGAGCGGGCCTGCTTCGAAGGTGAAGTCAGTGGTGACGTAAAGCTCGCGCAGTTCGCCATTGCGCATCACCACGCGGTGAACGGGGAAGGCGTCGACGAGCTCGTTGGAGAGGATGAGGCCGCTGAAGTCGGCGGGGATATTCTCCACCCACGTAATCCTGTGGTCGGACCCCTCTCCAACTCCTCTATTTAGGGCTTTGCTGTGGTCGGACCCCTCCCCAACCCCTCCCACACCGGGAGAGGGGCTCTGTGCTTTCGTGAGATAGTGCTGTAGTCGTTCCCGCTGCATGGCGCGGTGGCGGGGAGAGCGTTCCAGCATCACGTAGCGCAGCGCGGCGAAGAACTCCGGGAGAGCCACCCGCGCATGGTCGAGGAAGCCGGCGGCCAGCGCGCCGCGGCCGCCGCCCATCTCCAGCACGACAAACGGATCGGGATGACCCATCAGCGCCCAGCACTGCGCCGCCTGCCGCGCCAGCAGCGCGCCAAACGCGGGGTGCTCTTCCGGCGCGGTGACGAAATCGCCCGCCGGCCCCAGCACGGCGTGCGTCGTGTAGTAGCCGCCCTCATGGTGGTACAGCGCCACCTCCATCACCTCGGCGAAGGTGAGAGGGCCGTGGTCGGCCAGGCGCTTGTGCAGTTCGGCGAGGACATGGGGATCATGCATAGCATTTAGTTAGCCACGCTTCGCCGGCTTCCTGCCGGTATACGAGAGAACACACGCGTAGGGCTTGTGGGGAGGCATACGAATTGTGCCCTTACAGGGCGTCGTCTTTCTTGCGTCCCCGGTTCCCAGGGCGTTGCCCTGGGCTATAGAATGATTGTCCTTCGGACAATTTTACCAGGATGCAGATGCGAGCCCCATGCCTGAAAGGCATATATTCTACAGCCCAGGGCAACGCCGTGTTAACCGGTGCCGCAATACGCATGACGCGCTGAAAGCGCATTAGTCCGAGGCATCAAGTTGTTCCAGCATTAGCGATAAGGCATCAATCTCGACGGCAATGATCTCATCGATGATGGCGCGGTCGGACCATCCGCGGTCAATCAAGCGGTGGGAAAAGTGCATGCAGTCTCGTCGCCATCCGCGATGAGCTTCGGCTTCCCGGAGCACATCGCGCTGCTTTGCGTCTTCGGGACACAGCGATGACAGCGCCATCTTGATGCCCCAGACATAGGTGAGCGCGTTTTCAGCCGTTTGCTGAACAAAATACATACCTGGACGCATGCGGGCGTGGTGCAAACTGCGACAGAGCGTCCAGATTTTATACCTCTGACTTGTCTGATCCTCGGTCGGTGGATGCAAATTGCGGGGCAGCGGCGGCGTTTCCGCCGGCCATCCAAAAGCGTTGAGCGCCGTCATGGCCGCACTACGGATGCGTAGCTGTAAGGACGTCGGTGCCATGGTCGTAAGCGCATTCGTCTCCCAATGGCTGCTTTCGAGCAAGTCCTGCAGGCCATCCAGCGCGACACGCTGCGCCTCGGTGAGGGTAATCTCCGGGCGCCCGGCAATGCATTCATAGTAGACGCGAAATGCCGGCGCCGGCAGGCTATCGCGGTCGGCAGGGATGAAATGTTGCCACCATTGCGTCTGCTGTGGCAACGGCAGCGCCAGCGCCTGCAGCGTGTGGCGCAACTCGCACAGAAAGATGTCTGTGCTGCGTGCGCCTTCAGCGTTGACCTCAGCAACGTGTTCGGCCCATATTTCCGTCAGATCTAACTCTCTGGCGTGCTGCGCTTCCGTGGCTGCTGCGTATAGTCGGCGCCGTGCCTCTCGCAACACCGTCACGTCTTTGGTATAACGGTCAAAACCGCGCAGCACGGGCCTGACGATGGCCAGGCCTTCACGCACGCGGTCCCACCCCAATTCCGTCAGCATCTCATAATCCTCAAACCCCTCCCGCTGCGCTTCCAGCCGCACGCTGCTCCACGGGCCGTCGGGGCCGGGGTAGACGATGTGGGTGTCGCCGGCGGGCAGTCTGTTGTCGCCGCCATGGCCGACCACGCTCTGCTGGAAGGGGTCCTGGTCGGGGCGGTAGTGGTTGAGGCCCCAGTGCAGGAAGCCGTCCAGGCGGAAGCGGGCGGCGGCCCAGCCGAAGAGCGCGGGGCGCAGCAGCTCCATGTCCAGCAGGCGGTTGAGCCACGGGCCGCCGGGGAAGCAGCAGGTATAGAACCACACCTTGTCGCCAAGTTCGCGCTGGGCGGCGAACTGCCGCTGGTGCCTCTGGTACTCCTGCGCCTGCGGGCACCAGATATCCACCGACCCCACCAGCCCCTCGTACATGGTGGCGTCGAGGATGGGGATGCCGGGCAGGTATTTACGCACCATGCCGGTGAAGATGCGGTAGTCGGCGGCGTTGTCGGCGATGGGCTCGTCGGCGATGTGCTGCAGCCAGCGAGAACTCCAGCGATTGTCGCAAATTTCGACTTTCAGTTGCTTGGCGATGGCAGCGATGTCCGCGTTGCCCTGGATGGAGGTGGCCAACGCCTTCGTCACCGTCAGGCTGAAGGTGGGGCAATGCCAATCGTCGGTGGTGCGCGCGCCAAAGTGCCCGCCTTCGATGTAGTGCATGCCGGCGTCGGTGAACACCTGCACCAGCCGGCGCAGGCGCTCGCGGTTCAGCACCGGCCGGCCGTCGACCAGTTCGAAGATGTCACCCTGCAGCACCCAGAAGGTATTCTGCCGGCCGTGCGCCATCAGCGCGGCGTAGCGGGCGATCATCGCCCAGTGCGCCTCGCTCCACGGCTCCAGGTCGTGCCGCTCGGCCATCAACGCCAGGCTGAACCAGTTGGTGTAGGGGAAACTGCCCGCCCCCACCTCAGGGATCGTCGCTGCGTGTATGCGCACGGTCAGCGCCAGGTGGGCGGGCTCGCCGCCGGCGTCGACGTCGATGTGGCAGGGAATTTCCCCCGGTTCAGCGTCCCGCGCGATGGGAATATGCAGCCGCAGCGCCATCGTCGGGCTGTCCACCTCCACCGGCTCGACACACAATGCGGATTGCAAATCCGCGCTCCCAATACATAACGGCTGCATGGCGTCGAACACGCGGAAGGGCGCCCGCCGCGCGACATGGGGGTTCACCACCCCGCCGCGCTCGGTGAACCCATCCAACCCCGTGTTCTCCTCCACCGGCACGTCCACCAACCGGAACCATTGCCCGTCCGCGCCTGTCACGTGACAGCGCAGCGTTTTGCCCGGCGTCAGCCCGTTCAACAGCACATGCACCGCCGCCGTGCCCCCGCGCGCCACGTCCAGCGTCATGGCAGTGCAAGGCTCGTTGCCCACGGCGGAGTCGTCGTAAAGGAATTCCAGGCTGTCACGGAGTTCGGCGCGCATGATGGCTCCTTTGGCTGCATCGGTTGATTCACGTGCGGACGAGATGTCCGCGCTCCAATCGCTACATATTCTCCAACATCTCATCCGCCGTCTCCACCTCGGTGTGCGGAGGGATATTCACCCCGCGGGGCACTTTGAGGCGGGGGTGGATGGTGACGCCGTCGGCGAGGGTGACGCCCGGGCGGATGATGACTTCGTCGCCCACCGCCACGTAGCGCTGCAGCCTCACCGGCTGCTCGTGGGTGGAGTCGATGTCGACCATGATGCCGGTAAGGGTGTCTTTCACCACCGCGCAGGGGCCTACCGAGGTGCCGGCGCCCAGCGAGGAGCGGCAGATGGTGGCTTCCTCGTAGATCTCGCTGTCGTCGTCGATGTTGCTCTCGGCGATAGTCACGTCCGGGTAGATGCGCACATACTTGCCGATGCGCGCCGGTGCGGTGATGGTCACCAGCCCCTGCGCCAGCTTTTCGGTGAGGGTGAGGCCGCTGATGGGGTCGGTCATCGCCAGCGATTCCGGCTCGATGAACACCCCCTGCTGGCCGGGATACTGGTCGCACAGCAGCGCGTTCATCGACTGGAAGCGCCCGTGCAGCACGTCGCGCATCGTCTCCAGGTAGCTGGGGATATTCCCCAAATCGCCCATGCGCCCGATCTGGCAGGCGTAGACGGGGTAGCCGCGCCGCACCAGCCACGGCAGCAGGTCCTTGCCGATGTCGAACTGCGCCTTGCGCATTGCGGCCAACTCGGTGTCCTGGGCGATGGCGCGCAACAGGGCGGTTTCCATGAGGTAGAAGCCGGCGTTGGTGGGCAGCGGCGCCTGCGCCCGCGTGCCGTAGATGGCGTGAATATCCGCCAGCGACGGCTTCTCCTCGAAACCGGTGACGCGCCCCTCGGACGTGCATTCGATGAGCCCATAGCGCCCGGCGATCACCTCGGCGGGCTGATAGGCGGCGGCGATGGTCACCACCGCGCCGGTGCGCTGGTGCATCGCCAGCATGGCGGGCAGATCGATGTCGAGGATGGAGTCGGTGGGGAAGACGAAGGCGGTGTCCTGCAGGTCAAAGTAATCAGCGTTGGTCAGCACCGCGTCGGCGCTGCCGATGTTGCGGCGGTCGAAATGCACGGAGGAGTAGCGCACCCGCACGTCCAGCGCCTCGCCATAGCCGACGATGCTCTTGATCTGGTAGCGGTTCTCCTTGCCGCTGGTGATCATGATGAAGTCGTGCATGCCCTGCTGGCCGAGGATGCGCAGCACCCAGTCCAGCACGCGCCGGCCGAGGAAGCGCACCGCGGCCTTCGCACGCAGGTAGCCGCGCGCTTTCAAAGTCAGCGGACGAAAGCGCACGCCCCTGCCCGCCGCCAGGCCAATGCCGAGGAGGTTGTGTACCGGGAGGAACTCCGTCGGACGCTGCAGGTCATCATGCTCGCATACCATGTCGGCCCCTCTCCCCACGCTCATGCGGATATCACAGTATACGCACCGCTGTCCCCAATCACAAGGCAATTTTCGGCGAGAAAACGCGCCAGAGGCAGATATTTATAGATGTTTTACATGGGCGTGGCGGTGCTTTGCTGACTCCGCACTGCCACACGACCGCATTCTCCGCTACAATAGACGGGTATGCGGAGGGCGGCAGCATGAAAATGGTCACGGCGGAGCAGATGCGGGCATTGGATCGCCATGCCATCAACGACCTGGGCATCCCCGGGCTGGAGCTGATGGAGCGCGCTGGCGCGGCGGTGGCCGGCGAGGCGGCGCGCCTGCTGGCGGCGGAGCCGGGCATGGTCATTGTGCTCTGCGGCAAGGGCAACAACGGCGGCGACGGCCTGGTGGCGGCGCGCTTGCTGCACGAGGGCGATGCCGCGGTGGTGGCGGTGCTGCCCTATGCCCCCGACGACCTTTCGCCCGACGCCCACGCCATGTTCGATCGCGCGGTGGAATATGGCGTCAATATCGTGCCCGAGGTGACGGACGGCGACCTGCGCGAGGCGGCACTGGTCATCGACGCGCTGCTGGGCACCGGGTTAACGGGCGCCGTGCGCGGCGAGATGGCCGAGCTCATCGACCGGCTGAACGTCGCCCGTGCCGGTCGCGGCGTGCTGGCGGTGGACGTGCCCAGCGGGGTGGAGACGAACACCGGCCAGGTGCCCGGCGCTGCCGTGCGCGCCGAATTCACTGTCACCATGGGCCTGCCCAAGCCCTGCCTGGAACTCTTCCCCGCCGCCGAATTCGCCGGCGAGTGGGCGGTGGCCGACATCGGCTTCCCCGCCGAGGTGGTGGGCGGCTGGCTGGCCATCGCCGAGATCACCGAGCTGGAGCAGGCCGCCGCGTGGCTGCCCCCCCGCCGCCCCGCCGCCCACAAGATGAGCGTGGGCGCCGCGCTCATCATCGCCGGCTCTTTCGGCATGACCGGCGCCGCGGCGATGGCCGCCACCGCCGCCTACCGCACCGGCGCCGGGCTGGTGCGCCTGGCGCTGCCCGCCTCGCTGGTGGCCGGGCTCAACGCCACGCTCACCGAGGTCGTCTTCCGCCCCATGCCGGAGACGCGCGCCGGCACACTGAGCAACCACGGTATCGACCGCCTGCTGGACGAGGTGAACGGCGTCCGCGCCGTGCTCCTCGGCCCCGGGCTGTCGCGCCACGCCGCCACCGCGCACCTCATCCGCCGCCTGGTGCCGCGCATCGGCGTACCGCTGGTGGTGGACGCCGACGCCCTCACCGCCATGGTCGGCCACGACGTGTTGTGGCGCCAGCGCGAGCGCCCCACCGTCATCACCCCCCACCCCGGCGAAATGAGCCGCCTGCTCGGCCAGCCGACCGAGGTGCTGGAGGCCGACCGCATCGCCACCGCGCAGGAGGCCGCCCGCCGCTTCAACGCCATCGTCGTCTACAAGGGCGCGCCGGTGGTGATTGCCGCGCCCGACGGCCGCACCTATGTGAACCCCACCGGCACCCCCGCGCTGGCGGTAGCCGGCACCGGCGACGTCCTCGCCGGCATGATCACCGCCCTCATCGCCCAGCACGTCGAGGTCGCCCACGCCGCCGCCCTCGCCTGCTACGCCGGCGGCCTCGCCGCCACCCGCATGAGCGCCGATATCGGCCTCCGCGGCTTCACCGCCCTCGACCTCATCGCCGCCATTCCCAACGGCCTCGCGGAAATCGCGGGCGAATAAGGGGTTCCGAGTTCCTGGTTGGAATGATGCCCTTACAGGGCGTGCATATTTTCTGGTACCGGTTCCCACGGCGCTGCCGTGGGCTATGGCCTGCGAAGATGAGGAATGGCTGTGTTTGAATGCAATCCCATTCCTTCTCTACCCATTCCCTAGCCCCGGGCAACGCCCGGGGAACCGGTCGGAAAAGAATACCAACGCCCTGTAAGGGCAAAATACCTTACTGAGCCCACGGCGCGAAGACGGCGAAGGTGCTGGGGGCGGCGAAATAGACATCGGTCGGCATGCGTTATTTTAAAAAACGCTAAAGAGGTGATTGCAAATTACCTCTGCTTTTTCCACCTCTGCCGTCCGTCTCCCCGT
>CAZPYA010000114.1:0-16785 GCA_964590255.1 uncultured bacterium | reverse complement strand
TGAGTGTTTATGTTCTCAGTAGCGGCGCCGCGCAGGAAGCCGCGTCGGACTATTTACCGTTGTCGTTGTCACGGACGCGGCTTGCTGCGCGGCGCCGCTACTGAGAACTTCATCGATCAGAAGCTTTTCTGTGATGCGCTGGCTCTCTTCTTCGCAAACATCCCCGCAAACCGCGCATCGCTTTTCAGTTGCGCGAAGAGCGGTTCGGCGCTGAGGACGCTGACGTCGTAGCCCAGGCTGACGACGACGGCCAGGTCGGCGAAGGCGGCGTCGGGATCCTGCTGCTGGGCGTTGAGCATGGCGCGCAGCAGGCGGCCCCAGAGGTGGCTGGGATCTTTGCTGAGCAGCTTGGCGATTTCGGTAGCGGCTTCATCCTCGCGGCCCAGGCGCAGCGCGCAGAGGGCGAGGAGCCAGATAATGTTGTCATCGTCCGGCGAGAGGCGGTGGGCTTCGCGCAGCGCGCCGCGGGCGTCCGCCACCCGGTCCAGATCGAGTAGCAGCAGGCGGCCGAGCTGCAGCCACGGCAGGCTGTCGTATGGGGCCAGGTTGATGGCCTGATCGTAGGATGCCATCGCTTCGGCATAGAGCTTTTGCTCCTGCATCGCCTGGGCGCGATTGAGCCACAGGCTGGTGTCGTCGGGGAAGTAGCGCAGCGCGCGGTCGGCGGCGCTCGCGGAGGCGGCGAACTCGCCCATCATGCTGCAGAGCATGCTGAGGGTGTACCAGCCGACGCCCAGGTGCGGGTCGCAGCGCACCGCGGACTCCAACTGGCGCAGCGCCGTGGCGAAATTCCCTTGTTCCAGCGCCAGCCGGCCCGAGGCATAGCGCAGTACCGCCTCATGCGGGTGGTCGCCTTGCAGCACATGCAGGCGAGATTGCGCCTCCGCCACCAGTCCGGAGCCGATGAGGGGCGCCATCTCCACCAGGTTCATCGCCGATTCCAGGTGGTGCGGATCCTGGGTGAGCGCTTCCAGGTAATCCGCCACCGCCGGCGCCTCCTGCCCCAGGTGCTCGTGGATGACGCCGCGGGTGTAGTAGTTCACCGCGTTGTCCGGTTCCTCAGCGATGGCCAGTTCCAGCGTGGCCAGTGCCTCGTCGAAGCGGCCCAGCGCGTCCAGTGTGCTGGCGCGGTTGTGCAGCAGGTTGGGGGTGACGCCTTCCACCCGCTCCAACTCCGCCCACTTCACCATTGCGTCCTCGTGGCGGCCCAGGTAGGAGAGGCAGGCGCCGTGCAGGCGCACGATGTCCGGGTCGTCGGGATATTCCTCGAAGAGCGGCGTCGCGGTCGTCAGCGCGTCGGGGTAGCGGCCGATGTCGCACAGCGACACCGCCAGCGCGTAGCGGTTATCAGAGTCGGTGGGGTCCAACGCCAGTGCGGCTTCGCGCTCGGGCACCGCCTGCGCCAGCCGGCCCAGGTGCTCCAGCGCCTCGCCGCGCACCGCGTGGGCCATGGCGTCGTCATCCGCCAGCGCCACCGCGCGGTCGGCGCAGATGAGGGCGTCCTGGTATTGCTCCATCACGCACAAATGACGCGCGGCGTCCACCTGGATGTCGACGTCCTCGGCATTTTCCTCGGCGGCGGACACCAGCGCCTAGACCGCCTCATCCAGCCGACCAAGCTGGCTCAACGCCACGCCGCGGAAGAATTGCAGCCAGCCGTGGCGCGGCTGCATCCGTCGTGCGCGCTCGATGAGTTGCAGCGCATCCGCGGGTTTTTGGTCCTGCAGCAGCGCCTCTGCCTGAGTCAACAGTTGTTCGAGATCGTCGTCGGTTGGGAACATGTACCGGGCTTTCGATGAGAAATCGGCGACGCAAGCGGGGGATTACTGCTCCCGCTTCTTCATCACCACTTCTATCTTTCCCAGCAGGCCATCCTTGAAACGGCAGGCATCTTCCTCCGTGCCGATGACCGATCCGTAATGAATCGGGATGGCAAATTTCGGGCGGATATCCAGCGCGGCTTTCACCGCGTCCTCCGCGGTCATGGTGTATTTTCCTCCTACGGGTAGCAGCGCGATGTCCGCCCGGATCGATTTCATCTCCGGGATGTGGTCAGTGTCGCCCGCGTGGTAGATGCGTATGCCATCCACGGTGAGTAGATAGCCGATCCAGCGCTTCGACTTGGGATGATACGTTTTGTCGTTGTTGTAGGCCGGCACGGCCTGAATCGTCACGCCCCGCAATTTGATTATCGAACCGACCTTGATGACCTGCTTCGTGCCTTCCAGCTTCTCCAGCGCGTCCGCCGTGCCGACGAGAATCGTGTTCGGTCCCTGCACTTTGGCGATGTCCACCGCCGAGCAATGATCGGTGTGGGGGTGGGTGATGAGGATGAGGTCGGCAACCGGGCCGGTTTCGATCGCATAGGGATCGATGTAGATCGTCGCCTTGCCGGTAATGCGGAACCCGTCATGCCCCAACCAGTGGATGTCATCGATCATTGTCTTCGCCTCGGTCGCGCCGAGCAGGCACACCGCGATGAGTAGACCAATAAGGGGTTTGGTCCAACGCGTCATCACCATCTCCAGATCGCATCATGCCGAAATTTTTGCGACTGTTTAGACAGTGCTCGTCGTCGGATCCCAAAATGGATCGTAGTTGACAGGCGCGATCCACATCCGCGAAACGGCTGCAAGCACTGTCTATACAGATGCTAACATTATACGACAGGATATCGTATTGGAGAAGGGCTAGACGTTGAAATACGATAAAAAATACTAATATTTACTTTCTTTATAGATTTATTTAGCGGTCGGTATGCAATCCGGCGCAAAGCACAGGCAGTAGTACAGCGAATCGCGCAGCGCTTCCAGGCTGGCCACGATGATGTTCTCGTGTACGCCCACCGTGTTCCAGGTGTTGCCGTTCAAGTCGGTGGTTTCCACCAGCACGCGCACGCGGGCGGCGGTGCCGGCGCGCACATTCACCACGCGCACCTTGAAGTCGGTCAAATGCACCTGCGTCAATTGCGGGAAATGCGGTTCCAGCGCCTTGCGCAGCGCGCTGTCCAGCGCGTGTACCGGGCCATCGCCGGACGCCACCGTATGCTCCTCGTCGTCGCCGATCTTCACCCGGACGATCGCTTCCGACAGCGCCAGCGGCGAGGCGCTCTGCGCGATGATCTCGGTGGTGAGACTGCTCTCGGCGGGGACGCGCGCGCCGACGATGACGCGGAAGTCGGTAATCTCGAAGGGCGGCACGAACGTGGACAGGTTGCGCCGCAGCAGCATCTCGAAGGACGCTTCCGCCGCCTCGAATTCATACCCTTCGTGCTCCGCCTCTTTCAGCCGGCTCAGCACGGCGCGGCTTTCCGGCGATTTCTTGTCCAGCGTGATGCCGATGCGCGCCGCGCGCTCGACGATGGAGGAGGTGCCCGCCTGGTCGGAGACGACCAGTTGCGTGGCGTTGCCCACCAGCACGGGATCGATGTGCTCGTAACTGCGCTTCAGCTTCAGCACCGAGTCGATATGCACGCCGCCCTTGTGCGAGAAGGCCACGCTGCCCACGAACGGTTCGCGCGACGGCGGGGTCATGTTCGCCACCTCGGCGACGAAGTGCGCCGCGGCGTAGAGGTGCGTCAGCCGGCCCTCCGGCAGCGCCGCGTATCCCAGCTTCAGCTCGAGGTTGGGAATCACGGAGCACAGGTTCGCGTTGCCGCAGCGCTCGCCGTAGCCGTTCATGGTGCCCTGCACCATGCGCGCGCCTTCCGCCACCGCCGCCAGGCTGTTCGCCACCGCCAACTCGCTGTCGTTATGCGCGTGGATGCCCAGCGGCACGTCTATCGCCGCCTGCGCCGCGCGCAGCGCCTCGCGCACCTGCTCGGGCAGCGAGCCGCCATTGGTGTCGCACAGCGCGATCCACGTCGCGCCGCCCTTCGCCGCCGCGTGCAGCGAGTTCAACGCGTAGTCCGGGTTGGCGCGGAAACCGTCGAAGAAGTGCTCGGCGTCGTAGATCACCTCTACGCCCTGGCTGCGCAGGAAGGCGACGGAATCCTCGATCATTCGCAGGTTCTCGTCCAGCTCGATGCGTAGCGCATGGGTAACGTGCAGGTCCCAGGACTTGCCGAAGATGGCGATGGCGGGCACCTCGCAGGCGAGGAGCTGCCGGAGCTGGTCGTCCTCGCTGGCGGGCTTGCCGGCGCGGCAGGTGGAGCCGAACGCTACCAGCCGGGCGTGCCGCGGCGGCGTCTCGCGCATCGCCGCGAAAAAGCCGATGTCGCGCGGATTGGACGGCGACGGCCAGCCGCCTTCGATGTAATCCATGCCGAGTTCGTCCAGGTACTGTGCGATGCGCACCTTGTCGTTGACCGAAAACTGTACTCCGACGGCCTGCGAGCCGTCGCGCAGCGTGGTGTCGTAGAGCTGTACCTTGTCCATCGTGCTATCCTTCCCGCGTAACAAAAAACCCTCCCGGCATCCGGGAGGGATCAGGCTCATGCGCGCGCATCCCGGATGCTTATGGCTCCCAGGTAATGCTAATAATAGCCAGGCTATGCGCGGTCATCATCATTATCAGGCTCCCCAGTGAGTGACTGGTTAATTAAGTATAGAGGTGCGGGCATGGCGCGTCAAGTGGCCGCGGGCGGCGGATGTCGTTTCAAACCGGAATTTTCACGGTAATGGGATGACCAACCGCCCGTTTCTGCGGTATAGTGAGGCTGACCCCGCCTGGAGGAATGCCCATGTTACATGACGACCTGCTCTACCTGCTGCTGCCCGGCTTCGCGCACGGCGACCGGTTGGAGTTTCGCGACTACCGCGGCGCCTGTGCGGTGCGCATACTCGACCGTTTTACGCTGGAAATCGACGGCGACTTCCCCGATGCGCTGGTGCGCTTCGATGTCGAACTGAAACCGAACAAGTTCGACTACGACACGCTATATAACGAGTTGAGCGAATTCCCGTCTGGCGAATATGTCAAAGTCGGCCCGCTCGATCTCGGCTTTCCCAGTCCTCCGCGCATGCAGATACCCATGCTGGCGGTCTCGCTGGACGGCGAACTCTACGGGAAGATGTGGTTCGAGATGCCGTCGGTGGAGGACGTGCAGCGGAATAAGCTCGGCGGCGTCTTCGCGTTGGAGTTCCCCGGCGGCGGTTGCCACCGTATCACCGTGGCGGTGGACGAGATCGACCGCGACCGCCTCGACCTGACCATGCTCGACCGCATCACCGTGCGGCTGGACGACCGCAAGCGTCCGGCAGTAACGCCGCGGCCGGAATGGAACCCGGCGGAACCGTGGATCTTCCTCGGCGAAAAGAGTATCGCTGAGTGGCGCGCGGCCTGTATAACCACACACCGCGAGCAGTGGGAAGGCCTGTGCCGCACGGTAGAGACCTGGTTGGACACGGGCGACATCCCCTTCCGCGGCATGCCCGTGCTCTCCACCGCCGCCTTCGCCGCGCTACTCGACGACAGCGGCGCCTACACCGCGCGGTTGGTCGCCCTGCTGGAAGACCGCATGCGCCGCGACAGTTTTCTGGAGCGCCAGGGCAAGCTGATGTTCCTCGATGACGACGAGGTGCTCTTTGCTGAGAAAAACCGCTGGCTGATGGGCCACGGCTGGAACGACTACGGCTTCGCCTGGCTGCTGCTTGACTACGCCTGCGTCTACCAGTGGCTGGGGAACGTATTGCCCGCCGAGGTGCAAGCGTGGATTCGCGAGAAGCTGACCTTCTACGGCCGCGAGCTGTACCGTTTCTGCCTCTTCCAGCGGCAGTATTCCGGCGCGCAGGGCTTTTACGAGTCGCACAGCAGCGTGCCGCAGCTCACCATCGCCACCCTCGGTGCCATCTTCTTGCACGAGTTGGACGAAGCGCCGCGCTGGCTGAGTTTCGGGGTGGGGCGCATCGAGGAGACGCTGGCAATCGTCCCGCGCGACGGCAAATCCGATTACATGTCCTGGGGCACCGTCTGGTTCTCGCAGTCGATGGAGTTGTTGCGCGGCCTCACCGGGCGCGAAGCATGGCACTGCGATTACTACCGCAACTTGCCCACGGCGCTGTGGCGCACCCATTTCATGCGCTCGGTAGTTGATCGCCAGGAGATCGCCGATTACTATCGCATCGCGCTGGCCGGCTTCTGCGCCACCTACCTGCGCGATCCGCAAGCCTGTTGGTACTACCACTTCCAGCGCACGACCGCCCGCCGGGGCGACGACACGCCGGTGAGCTACCTGCACTTCCTGTGGCATACGAACGAGCCGGGCACGCCGCCGGGGCCCGAGCGCGACGGCAGCTTCCTGCTGGCGGATACCTCGCAGGCGTTGCTGCAGACGAATTATGAATCGCCGCGCTTTGCTCTGCGCATCCAGTGCGGGCCGACGCTCGGGCATCACGCCTTCAGGCTGGAGAGCTACGCCAACGCCGCCTCCGGCAACACCTTCTGTTACGGCAGTTTCGAGGCGCTCATCGGCGGCTATCCGGTCATCTCCGATCTCTCGGTGATGGGCTACGGGCGCTACTTCCGCAATGCTAACGCCGTGTGCGTGGACAGCGACGGCTTCTTCCTGGAAGGCATGTATCTCATTGGCCGCACCGACAACGCCATCTCCGCCTATATCCGTGAGTGCCGCCTCGGGCCGGAATTGGCCTACGTGGACGGCATCACCACGATGACTTACCGCCCGGAGCTGGGCATCACCCTGGGCCGCCGGCAGTGGCTCTTCGACCCGGCGCAGGAGTGGGCGCTACTCGTTGACACCATCGAGAGCGAGACGGAGCACGACTTTCGCCTGCACTTGCACGCGTCGGAAGGCATCGCCGAGGTCGAACCCGGCTACTATCACTTCCAGGGTGGCAACATGCGCATGCTCTGCAAGAATCCCTACGCGCCTGAGGAGTCCATCGGCACGCTGCACGTGCGCAGTCTCGCCGACCAGCCGATGGCGTATACCGTGTCACCGGCGAACATGGTCTACGCCTACATCTTCCATTGCACGAAGGTGAAGGGCGGCGGCACGCTTACCAGTGACCTGCGCGGCGGTGGCAAGCCACCCTCCGTCACCCGCCTGGCGTGCCAGGCGACGGAGCGCGCCACCCGCGCCCGCTTCATCACCGCCATGAGCCCGCACCCGGTAGACTGCCGCCGCGTCGGCGACGCCCTCACCATCGCTACCCCATTGGGCACCCGCACCATCCGCCTGGACGCCGCCGGGCTGCAGATGACCGATGAAAGCGCCATTTGAGCCGGGTAAACAGGATTTTTCTCGACAATACTATGAAATGGGAACTGTAACGAATTTCTTGATTGCGCAAAAAGTATACGATACCTTGACAAGCAGGATATTCGTTGCTGTACCCATTTCCCGCGTTTGGAGGAGCTGACCAATGGCCATGCCGATCAACCGCGAGCGCGTGCTGGCGCTCTTCGAAGAACTGGTGCGCATCAATGCCCCGTCGCGCCGCGAACGGCCGATGGCGGCGAAGGTCGAGGGCATGCTCGTCGCGCTGGGCGCGACGGTGCGGTATGATCGCGCGGACGAAACGATCGGCGGGGAAGTCGGCAACCTCATCGCACGGCTGGACGGCGGGTTGGACGCGCCGGCGGTGCTCTTCTGCGCGCATCTCGACTCCATCGAGCCAACGGAGAACCTGGCGATCCAGCTCAAGGACGGCGTCTACACCAGCGACGGCGCCACCATCCTCGCCGCCGACGACCGCGCCGGCGTGGCGGCGATACTGGAAATGGCTACCGCGCTGAAGGAATCGGGCGTGCCACACCCGCCGTTAGAGCTGATCTTCACCGTCGCCGAGGAAGTCGGCCTCATGGGCTCCATGGCGTTGGACGCGTCCGGTCTCACCGCGCGCATGGGCTTCGTGCCGGACACCACCGGCAACGTCGGCACTATTATCACCCGCGCGCCGGCACAGAAGCACCTGACGGTGGTTATCCACGGCAAAGCCGCCCACGCCGGCGTCTCGCCAGAGGACGGCATCAGTGCCATCACTGTCGCCGCTCAGGCCATCGCCGCCATGCCACAGGGGCGCATCGACGTAGAGACCACCGCCAACATCGGCGTCATTCACGGTGGCAAGGCGACGAATATCATCCCCGACCGCGTGGAGCTGGAAGGTGAAGCGCGCAGCCGCGATTCGCGGAAGCTGGAGGCACAGGTGGCACGCATGGTCGCCTGCTTCGAGGAGGCGGCGACCGCCGCCGGCGCGCGCGCGGAGATCGACGTGTCCGACGTGTATCCCGCCTTCAATCTCGATGCCGACACCCCGGCCGTGCGCGCGGCCGGCGCCGCCCTGCAGGCGATGGGTATCCAGCCGACCATCGCCGCCACCGGCGGCGGCAGCGACGCCAACTTCCTCAACGCCTACGGCATCCCCGCCGTCATCCTTTCCGCCGGCTACTGGCAGCCTCATACCCCGCTGGAACGCCAGGATGCTAACGAGCTGGTGCGGTTGGCGGAATGGTTATACTTGATTGTGCGGCATGCGGACGTATAGCCAACACCGTGTGAAAACCGAGCAAAGTCGCGCTTCGCATACGCCGAAATACCCTACTCTACCCCATTCGGCAACTGATACTTCACCAGCAGCACGTGTTTCGCGGTCGCGGGATTGGCGGCGGGGCGCATGATGACGATGCGCGCGGACTGGGCGGTGTCCGGTTTCACGTCGTCCACCGTGCCCAGGCGCAGGCCTTTGATGAACACCTGGCTTTCGCCAGACGTGACTACGGTGTCGCCGGGCAGCACGTCGGCGGTGCCGGGGACATAGGCGACGCGGCAGCGGCCGTGCGTATCGCCCTTCACCACGCCAAACGCCTTGCCGCGCGGGGTCACGGCGCCGATGCCGCTGGCGCCGTCGGTGAGCAGCAGCACCTTCGCCGTGTGCAGATTCACTTCGGTAATCTGCCCGAGCACACCGTCGGGGGTTAACACCGCCATGCGCGGCTCAACGCCGTCGACGCTGCCCTTGTCCAGCGTCAGGTAGCCCGCCCACGGGTTCGTCTCGCGGGCGATCACCTCGGCGACGAAGGCGGTAGCCGCTGTAGTATCGCGCAGTTGCAGCAGCTTGCGCAGCAGGCGATTCTCCTCTTCGGCGGCGCGCAGGCGCTCCAGGCCGACGGGGGTGAGGGGATAATCGGGGTCAGGCGTGGCGGCATTGCGCACCGCGCCCGCCATCTGCTGAGCCGGGGCGATGAACTCCGCCAGAAAGCGCTCAAACGGCGCACGGGTGCCCGCCCGGCGTGACCGCGCCTGCCAGAAGCTCAGCACTCCCAGCACCAGCAGCAAACCGATCACCAGTGCGAGCATCTGGCGCCGGCGGGCGATGTGTCGTCGCGAACGCACGTCATTATTTTTCTCCGTGGGGGAGACGCTTCCTTTTTTCAGCATCCGTCCGCCGGCGACAGGGCTTTGCCCATCCCCGGCGAAAGATACAGAAAATGCTTCCCGCGGAGGTGGCGCATGCGTGCCCCCATCGGCTTGCTTCTATTGCTGTGCGGCCTGGCGCCGGCCCTGGCGCAGTGGACCGTCACCGCCGCCGAACCCGGCCCCACGCTCTGGTGCGGCCAGCCCCCGCGGGCCATCCTGGTGGACGGCAAGCTGGATGACTGGGCCGACCAGCCGTTCCCCATCGTGCTGGATAAAGCCCACCTCGGTGACGCGGTTGCCGCGGGCCCGGAAATCGTCGGCGGCGACGCCGACTGCTCCGGCCGCGTCGCCTGCTGCTGGGACGGCCGGTTCCTCTATATCGCCGCCGAAGTGCGCGACGATAAGCTGGCGTCCATCGACGCGAAGAAGGGGTATGGCGCGCCGTGGGCCCACGACGGGCTGATGGTCTACCTGAAGGCGCCGGACGGCTTGCTGTTATCGGGTCGCTACGGCACGGAATACCGCCGCGATCCGAAGGTGGAGTCGTATGCCTGCCTGGGATTGACCTACTGCCAGCCCGGCGGCGTCCCGCGCCCGCTGCCGGGGGAATCGCGCTACGTCGTCCGCCACGTGCCCGGCGGCTACATATTGGAAGCCGCCATCGATCTGCCCGCCATGGGTTACCTGCGGCCGCTGCCCGGCGACCGCTTTCATTGCTCTATGCTGCTTATCGACCAGGACCCCGGCACGCCGGCAAAGGATGCCTTCGGCCAGCTCATCTGGCGGCTGGGTTCCGCTGGGTCGGCCTCCTGGGGCTCGTTGTGTCTGCTGCGTGACGGCGCCGGCGGCAGCGTCGTCGCCTCCACGCAGGACGAGGATGGCGTCCGCCGTCTGTATGTGAAGGCGCTGCTCGACGCACAGCGTCCGGAGGTGCTCTTCCAGGGGGTGAAAATTCTCACTGCTGACGGCGCTACCGCACTGGACATCCCCGCGAACCTGCCGGTGAGGCCGGGCCGACGGCTGGCCGCGCTGGTGGAAGCGAATGCCAACTCCCTGGCGCCCGGCGCATATACCGTGCGGCTGCTCACCAAAGTCGGCACGAAGGCATACGCCGATGACAGCACCCGCCTGGTGGTGGAACGCCGTGCCGCCGCGGTGAATCTGCCCGCGACGCTCTCGATGCCGGATATGTCGCGCGTGCAAAAGCTTGAGCGCCCGCCAACCATGAAAAGCGTGACGAAGGACGACTACCTGAAGTTCGTCATCGACATGTCGCGGACGACGATGACCGCGTATAAACTCCTATCGAAAGACGCCTGGAAATATGGACCGGATTACGGCATGATTGCCGCCTACCTGTATCGTGAGACGAAAGACCCGTTCTTTGGCACCTTCGCAAAAGATTCGTTTGAGGCGGGGTACAAGTGGGCGCGCGACAATAATGGCCAGTATGGCTGGGTGCATACCGAAAACCTGTGGATGATGGTGCAATTCATGCGCGAGAGCGGACAGCTCATCGCCGCCGATGAGCCGCGCATCCGCGACTACCTCCTTCTTTCCGCGCGCAACGCCTGCGTGGGCTCGTATGACTGGAACGCCGCGCCCTACCGCCGCGGCACCGGCCATTCCTCGTTGGGGCCGGCGACCGCGCGCTGGTACGCCGCCCGCGCGTATCCGGACATCCCCGAAAAAGAGCTGTTTACGAAATACTTCGATCTCACCTGGAATGACTGGTGGCAGTATCGCGACACCTCCTACAACGACACCAGCTACCGCGCGCTGTGGATGTCGATCGTGATGAAGGTTGCCTACCTTACCGGCGAAAAGCATGAGATCTTCACCGACCCGGAAGCGCGCAAGCTGTGGGAGCGCATGCTCTACACCATCGCTCCGAATGGCGCGGTGCCGCACCACGGCAACACCAACGGCTGGTCCACCGCGCAGGGGTATTACATTTTCTTCATGGAGTATCTGGCGACGAAAACGCGCGACGGCCGCTTCAAAACCGCCGCCCACCGCGCCTTCGACTACATGATCAACCACAGCGTCGACGTGCGCGACTACCACTTTGAATACGATACCATGGTACACGGCGCGATGCTGGCGCATATGGTGGCCGACGACACGGTGAAAGAAGCGCCGCTGGGCGCCCAGTCGCGGCTGCTCACCCGCAAAGAGAACCTTCCCATGAAGATGGGGCAAAAGATGGACCTGGGCTCCTTTTCCTACTTTTTTATCCCCGGCCCGCGTGACGTGCCGGATAAGCTGATCCTGAAAAGCGACGAAACCGATGGCGGCCTGTGGGCGATGATCGATGCCTGCGACGACGCGGACCATAACGTCCCCGGCCAGCCGACGAACCTGGTGGCGCTGATGGATAAGGAGACAGTGCTCGCCTGTGATCAGGGCTACATGGATAAAACGCTCGATCTGCACAACGTGCTACTCATCGAGGATCTGGAAGGCACGCTGTACCTGAAGCGCACGCCGAAAACGACGGTGCCGCTGTTCCAGGACACGAAAACCGCCACTGTGGCGCGGGTGGCCGTGGCGAATTACGGCGGCTTTCCAGCCGATACCGAGCGGCAGGTGTTCTTCGCGCGCAACGGATACCTGCTGGTGAAGGATACCGTCATTATGCGCGACAACCTGCTTTGCCGGCTGGGACCGTGCTGGCAGGCGCAGCAGGTACACCCCGTCTACGGCGCCAACTGGGCGGTGACGGCCATCCCGTCGCTCTTCCTCACCGGGCTGGGCACCGGCGGCGGCCTGCACCGCTGGAAGAACCCCGCGCGCGATCTGTTGGTCTATCATCCGCCGCAGCCGGGCTGCACGCTGGAGATGCTGAACCGCTACGAGGATCAACCCTGGCGCGTGTTGCCGCTGCGCCTGCGCTATGCCTGGAAAGGCATGATGAAAGCCGGCGAGCGCCGCCACGTCACCACGCTGCTGCTGCCGCACGCCCCGGTCGTCAACCCCACCGAGGTAGCCGCTGGCGTTACGACGCTGGCGGACACCCCGGTTCTCACGGTGCTGCGTATCACCGCCCTCAAAGACCGCGAGGACTGGGTGGTGCTCAACGACACCGGCGACTCCGTCAGAGCCGGCGACATCGAGACGGACGCCCGTCAGGCGCAGGTGACGATCATTACCGGGAAAACGCCGTCACGCCATGTGCTGATGATCGGCGGCACCTACCTGAAGCTGAAAGGCGAAACCATCGCCACCGGTACGCCGGAGACGCCGGTAGATAAAGATTTCTAACGGTCAATCTTTCAGCCGCCGCGTCCGTCCCCGCTCGGTCGGCACTGGCTTCGGCACATACGGCAGCGGCACGTATTCCACGCTGGGACGGCGCTGGTTGGGCTGCGGATACATGTCCATCAGCATGTAGACTTCCAGCGGCAGATTGGTCGAGATGGTGAAACCCATATCACGCGCCTGGCTCACGGTGATAGGGTAGTCGTGCGTCCAGCGGCCCTCGCTGAGGGTCGCAGCCAGCTCGTTGGCCTTCGTCATGTCAAAATGCGCGCTTAGCAGCAGCACCAGCACGTCGCGCACCTGCACCACCGCCTTGCGCGCCATGTCTGCCATCATCAGTGTGCGGTCGTCGATGTCCTTTGGTCGCTTCGTCTCCACCACCGAAATAATCGACGCCGCCGGGAACTCACCGAGTTGTGGATCCACCGGGCCGAGTACGGCGTTGGGATCCATCACGATGTTGTTCGCCGCCAGCGCGATCATCGTGCCGCCGGACATGGCGTAGTGCGGCACAAAAATCGTCACCGGCGCCGGGTGCGCGCGCAGCGCCATGGCGATCTGCTCGCTGGCCAGCACCAGCCCGCCCGGCGTGTGCAAAATGAGGTCGATGGGCACGTCCGACGGCGTCAGCCGGATGGCGCGCAGCACCTGCTCGCTGTCCTCGATGGTGATGTAGCGGTAAAACGGCAGCCCGAAGAGCGCCATCGACTCCTGCCGGTGGATGAGCACGATCACCCGCGTGCCGCGCCGGTGCTGCAGCAGGTGGATCATCCGCGCTCGCGCCCCCTCCAGCATTCGCTGCCGCACCACCGGCCACAAAAACGAGAGGATAATAAAGAGCCAGAACAGTTGATTCAGCCAGTTCCCCGCGACATCCATGATGACACCCCCGATTGAAATACCCGCAAGCGGGTGGGGGAAGCGGGCGGGATGTGCGGGTATGGGCACGGCGCCGCGTTATCGCGCCGCGCCACCCGGCGCCAGAGTGTAGCTGGCTGCCAGGCTGTCGCTTTCGGCACCGCGCGGCATGGCGCGGACAAACTCAACCGTCGCGCCTTCTGGCGCGACGATGATGCGTAAATGACCGGAACCGCCGTGGACGTCTCCTGACTTGTACCCATACTCTGCAATGCGTTGTGGATCAAATCGGCCTTGCCACCCCGGCTGCGGCACCTCCTGGTAGATAATACCATCCAGTGTTTGCTTGCTGTAAAAGTGGTCATGTCCGTGGAAGACAGCGGTGACGTGGTGCTTCACTAGCAATTGGTGGATGGGTATGACCCAGCCGGGGCGATGGGCCTGAAAACCGTCGGTGCCATCGGCGTTTTTGCCACCCCATTCATACAGCGTTGCCGCCTCAGTGCCACCGCGCGCGTCCTTGTCCAACCCGCCGACCAGATGGTGGATAAAGATGAACTTGTATTTCGCAGTGCTCTTTTCTAGCGTGCGGGTGAGCCACTTGTATTGTTCATTGTCGAGTGTGCGCACCCAGTTGTCTTCGTCGCGGCGTTGGCGCGGGGTTGACCAGAAGGGATCGAGCACGATGAAGAGGGCGTCGCCCCACGTCCATGCATAGTAGTTCTGCAACTCTCCCGCCAGCGGGTGCTTTGCCGCGTTGCCGGTATAGAAGGCATCAGGCACCGGGCAGGGGAAGTAACGTTTTCGCATCGTGTTAGACCATACCGCCAGGCTGCCCGCCGTGCCGTCCTGCTCGCGCGCCGTCTCGCCGTCGTGGTTGCCCAGCGTCAGAAAGAGCGGCGCACCGATCTGCGCAAAGTAATACCGCTGTGCCAAGTATTGCGCCGCCGCCGAGTCGCGCGACTTGTGCTTCTCCGTCATGAAGGTGTCGCCGAGGTCGATGTGAAAGTCCGGCGCATCGGCCCGGGCATTCCGCAACGCCTGCAGGTAGATCGCCGGCACCGTGTGCTCGTCCAGGTGTGGGTCAGCGGTGATGGTGAAGGTGAAGGGGCTGCCCACCGGGCGTGCGGTGTGGAAGGCACCTTCGGCCAGCGCCGTGTCATCCGAGCGCAGTCGATAATAGTATTGCGTATCCGCCATCAACCCTGTCAGCACCAGCTCTACGGGTTGCCCCTTGCGAAATGTCTGTGCCGGTGTCTGTTGCGTCAGCTTCCCCGGCTCTGTGCCGTAGACCAGATACCCATTCATGTCGGCGTAGGCGAGCACGCTCACCGTCACCGCGTCGCGGGTCGGCCGTGCGAGGATGATGTCGACCGGATGCGCCGGCACCTGGGTATTGAAGACACCCGGCGGGGGTGGCTCAGGTGCGCCGTGCAAGCGAGGGGCCAGGCACAGCAATCCCAACATCGTGCAGCATCCGATCAACATCATCCATCGCGCGGCCATCGTTGTCCTCCTTATTTCGGTGCGGTGAAGAAGATGTCCGTGTTCGGCAGTGTCGGCGCCGTCTGCACAGCCTGGCTGTAGATATAGGCGGGGGCACTGGTGTAGCCATCCAGATTGCGCAGCTTCACCAGTGCCGCCTTCTGGTCGGCGGTGAGGGTTTTATTCACCTTCGCGAAGGCGATGGTGTAATACCAGGACATCTCGCCGTCCAGCTCGCCGTAGCGGCGACCGAGGGCGACGATCTTCGCCTTGTCCGGCGTCTGGCCGGCCAGGAATTTGCGCAGCTCGACGGCCATCGCCCGTCGCACCGTCACCACTTCCTTCAACGCCGCGCGCTGCTGATTCGGAATCGCCAGCATGATCTTGCGTTGATCTTCGCTGCAGAGCTTCTCGACAAACGCCTCGCCACTGTCGCCGGTCACCGAGGTGCTGATGTTGTAGTTGCGCTTGCCCATGGCGGGCATGTCCTTCATGTAGAAGCCGCCGAAGTAGGTACCATGGCGCTCGGGGCAGAAGTAGACGTCCGCCTCCACATTGCCGGCAGTCCAACTGAAATATTCGCTCAGGTACGTCATGTAGGCGACGGTGTAGAATGGTTCGCGGTGCTCGCGGATACCCTGCTTTGCGGCCTCTTCGTCCACGTCCGCCCAACTGGCGTAGTCGCCGAACTTCATTTTCGCGAAGGCGGCCTTCTGTGCGTCGGTCATCGACAGGAAGACCTTCGCCGACACCTCGGCACGGCGATAGCTCATTTCGGCGTCTTTGGCGAAGATGTCACCCACGTATTTGCACACCGCGGCCTTGTTCAGGCCGTCGCTGCCGGCGGGAATCTCGCCGTTGAGCTGTCGATAGAAGGCCTTGATGAGCGGGTAGCGCTGTTGCGCCAATGCGATGAACTGCGGCGCCTGCTCCGCGGCCAGCGCCTGGAATTGCGCCTTTTGGGCGTCGTTCAGGTTCGCGTAGACGTTGCCGACAATGCGGTTCATGAAGGCCGGGTTGTGGCCTTGCTGGGCGGCGTCGATGTCGCGCATGTATTGGAAGCCGAAGAAGTCGCACACCTTGCCCGGCGGGATGAAGGTGGCCGCGCCAAAGTCGCCGGTAATGAACGCCAGGCCGTTAAAGGCGATGGTCGTCAACTGCGCGCGATCGGACATCGCCTGCTCCAGGGTGTAGCCCTGCGCACCACCGCCTTGTCCTCCTTTAGGTGGGCGTTGCCCATCCTGCCGGGGCGGCGGTGGATTGTTGCCGTCGCGCTGTGGCGGCGGGCCTTGCGCCAGCACACCAATGGCCAGCAGGCCGCAAATTACCAGGATCAGAAGTTGAGTCCGTTTCATGGGAGGTCTCCTTTCACAGTATATAGGTTACGGCTTATGCGCGGCCACTGTGTAGCTAAAGGCTACCTCGCCGCTCTTATGCTCAGCCGTCACATCCTTCGGCAGGTATTGCCGGATATAGTCCACCGTGGCTTTGTCCGGCGTCACGGTGATGCGCACGTATCCCGAGCCCGGCAACTTGTGGCCGTTGCGGTAGGCATTATCATTGCTCATCACGTAGTTGGGGTTGGCAGGGTCGGGCAGCGTCTGATAGACCACGCCGTCCAGTGTCTGATGGGCAAAGAGGTGGTCGTGCCCCTGGAAGAAGATCGTCACACCGGTCTTCACGAAGAGCTGGTGGATGGGCAGCGCCCAGGTGGGCCGTTTCTGCGCGAGCAGGTCGGCACCATTGCGATCTTTGCCGCCCCATTCATACAGGCCAGCCAACTCGATGCCGCCACGCCCGGTACCCATCAGATGGTGGGTGAAGACGTGTGAACCGGCGTGCAATACTGACCCACTTGC
>CAZPYA010000113.1:0-16931 GCA_964590255.1 uncultured bacterium | reverse complement strand
GTTTGTCATGACCTCCGCTTTCCCCTCTCCTCGGGGAGAGGGGCAGGGGTGAGGGCGCGCCCGCAGGCGCACATGATGTTTGTCATAACCTCCGCTTTCCCCTCTCCTCGGGGAGAGGGGCAGGGGTGAGGGGGCGCCCGCAGGCGCACATGATGTTTGTCATGACCTCCGCTTTCCCCTCTCCTCGGGGAGAGGGGCAGGGGTGAGGGCGCGCCCGCAGGCGCACATGATGTTTGTCATAACCTCCGCTTTCCCCTCTCCTCGGGGAGAGGGGCAGGGGTGAGGGCGCGCGCGGGAGCGCGCAACGATACCCCGAAAAATCCCTGTAGTCATCTACAGGCATAAAACAATCGTATACGTTACCTTACCCCCGGTTTTTTCAGTTGTGTTCCCAAACCGGGGGTAAGGCAGGGGTAAGGCAGGGGCAAGGCAGCCTCTCCGCCACCTGGAGATACGGCGCGCAAAACGTGAGCGTCGTGCCGTAAGGCATCGCGTCTCGCTATCAGGAATCGGGGGCGGCTGTTGACGGCCGCCCCCGCGTCTGCTTGGCAACCCGTCCCCCCATACGGTACAATGTCACGTCATCGTCATCACCCTGTCACCGTTTCGTCATGGACACCGCGTAGACTGAGACCGTTATGAAGATCGCCCTGGGCGTCGACCACGCCGCATTCAGCTATAAAGAACACCTCGTCCGCGAGCTGCAGCACCTCGGGCACGAGGTGGTGGATTGCGGCACCGACAGCCCGGCCTCGGTGGATTACCCCGCCATTGCACTGGGGGTAGCGCGCCGCGTGCGCGCCGGCGCCGCCGAGCTGGGCATCTTCCTGTGCGGCACGGGCATCGGCGGCTCCATCGCCGCCAACAAGGTGCGCGGGGTGCGCGCCGCGCTGTGCCACGAAGCCTACACCGCGCGCATGGCCCGCCTGCACAACAACGCCAACGTGCTATGCATCGGCGCGCGCGTGGTGGGCCTCGACCTTGCGCTGGAGATCGTGCGCGTCTTTCTGTCCTCGCCCTGGTCCGGCGAGGCGCGTCACGCCCGTCGCCTGGCGCAGGTGGCGGCGGCGGAAGCCGGCACGGAGGTGTCCTGAATCCATGCCGCTATCCCGGGAACTGCCATCATGATGCCATTGCTGCTCGCTTCGTCACCCGGTTTGAGTATCTCCAGCCCGAAGCTCGAGCTGGTCGTCATCGCCTTGCTCCTGTCGCTCACGCTCACCATCCTCCTGACCCCGCTGGCCATGCGGCTGGCGGCGCGCTGCGGGGTGATGGACAAGCCGGACGCCCGCCGGGTGCATAAAACGCCCACCCCGCGCTGGGGCGGGCTGGCGATGTTTGCCGCCTTCGCCCTCACCGTGCTGGTGATGTTCCTGGCCGGCTTCGACCGGCTGTTGAGTCTGGACGACGGGTTGCTGAACCTGCTGCATAACTCCCGCGTGCAGGGCATCCTCATCGGCGCCACGCTCATCACGCTGGTGGGCGCGGTGGATGACAAATTCCAGGTGCCGGCGAAGATGAAGCTGCTCGGACAGATCCTCACCGCCGTGCTCGTCACCGTCTCGTTTTTCGGTCTGCGCTTCTTCCTGCATGCGCCGAGCGCCGCCGACGCCGGCACCTTCATGCTCTTCAACCAGCCGCTGTCCTACTGGGGCAGCGTAGTGCTGTCGGTGTGCTGGATCGTCGGCATCACCAATACGCTGAATCTCATCGACGGGCTGGATGGGCTGGCGGCGGGGGTGTGCGGCTTCGCCGCGCTCAGTTTCCTCGTCATCAACGTCACCACCACCGGGTCGCTGGGCTTCGCCATCCTCTGCGCGGCGCTGGTGGGCACCTGCATTGGTTTCCTGCGCTATAATTTTCATCCGGCGAAGGTATTCATGGGCGACGCCGGCAGCCATTTCCTCGGCTTCACCATCGCCGCGCTGTCGATCTTGCAGAACTGGAAGGTCGCCACCCTCACCGTCTTCGCCATTCCGGTGCTTATTCTGGCCGTGCCCATTTTCGACACCGCCTTCGCCATCATCCGCCGGCTGCTGCGCCGTCAGCCCATCTTCATGCCCGACCGCGGCCACCTGCACCACCGCCTGCTCAGCATGGGTCTCAACCAGCGCACGGTGGTGCTCACCATCTACCTGCTCACCGCGGTGGGGTGCCTCTTCGCGGTGATGATCGCGTGGTTGCGGCACTGACCCGATTGCGGAAATGACGCGGAACAGGTAAATTGTGAACTGTGTTGCGATATGAGCGCTGTGACGCTTCTCGACAGATAGCGAGGAATAACAATGGCAATTAACGTGCTGGCCGTCATGGGCACGCGCCCGGAAGCGGTGAAAATGGCGCCGGTGGTGCGCGTGCTGCAGGCCGATCCGGCCTTCGACGTGCAGGTGGCGCTCACCGCGCAACATCGCGAGATGCTCGACCAGGTGCTGCGGCAGTTCGAGATTCGCGGCGATGTCGACCTGGACATCATGCGCCCGCGCCAGACGCTGACGCAGATCACCATCCGCGCGCTGGAAGGGCTGGAGGGCGTGGTGACCGAGCGAAAGCCGGACATCGTGCTGGCGCAGGGCGACACCACCACCGTCTTCGCCGCGGCGCTGGCCGCCTTCTACGCGAAGATCCCCTTCGGGCACATCGAGGCCGGCCTGCGCACCGGCGACCTCTACTCGCCGTACCCGGAAGAGGCGAACCGGCGGCTGGCGGGGGTGCTCACCGCGCTGCACTTCGCCCCCACGGACTCCTCGCGCGACAACCTGCTGAAGGAGAACGTGCCGGCGGCATCCATTTACGTCACCGGCAACACCGTCATCGACGCACTGCTCTACGCCGCGCGCCCGCGCCCGCTGCCCGCCGATTTGGCGTGGGTGGAGGAGCTGACCGGCCCGCTGATTCTCGTCACCGCGCACCGACGCGAGAACTGGGGCGAGCCGCTGCGCCAGGCCTGCCTGGGCATGCGCGACCTGCTGGAGCGCGTGCCAGATGCGCAACTCGTCTACGCCTGGCATCGCAACCCGGTGGTGCGCGAGACCGCCAGCGCCATCCTCGGCGATCACCCGCGCGTGCGCCTCATCGAGCCGCCCGACTATTTCGATTTCGTGCAGCTCCTTAAGCGCGCCCGGCTCATCCTCACCGACTCAGGCGGCATCCAGGAAGAAGCGCCCAGCCTGGGCGTGCCCGTGCTGGTGCTGCGCGACACCACCGAGCGCCCGGAAGCGGTGGGCGCCGGCGTGGCGAAGCTCATCGGCCCCGACCGCGCCGCCATCGCGACGGAAGGCGCGCGCCTGCTCACCGACCCCGCCGCCCACGCCGCCATGGCCCGCGCCGCCAATCCCTACGGCGACGGTGGCGCGTCCGCGCGCATCGCCCAGGTGCTGAAGGTACACTTCGGCCTGGAATCGGCGCTGCCGGCGGCGTTTGGGGGAGAGTAGAAAAGCGGCCCCCCTCCCCGGACCTCCCCCCGTGCACGTGAGGGCACGGGGGGAGGGGGCCGAGTAGGCACGTTGCGCGCTTTCCGGAACAAGCCCCGGCTCCGCCGGACGAACGACGGATAATTTGCCCGCAAACGGGGTATAGCGTGCGTACCCGTGTATGAAGAAACAGGATCGATGATGGAATCGCCCGAGAATCCGGCTGCGCAGGCCGCCACTCCCTGGTGGCGGACGCTGCTTTACGCGTTGCTCATCACCGCTGCGCTGGTGGCGGCGTTTCTCATCTTCGACGCCTACTTTCGCACCGTAACCACCATCCTGCTGATGGCGCTGGTGCTCACCCTGCTGATGCAGCCGACGGTGGAGTGGGCGGCCGTCCGCGTGCCGCCCGCGCAGGCGCACGCCGTCCGCGTCGGCATGGTACTCGGCATCTACGTGCTCATCGCTGGCGTCGTCTTCGGCATGGGCGCCGCCATCTTCGGCACGCTGCGCCAGCAGACGCACGAGGTCGTCGATACCTTCCGCCAGGGGCGGCTGCCGGTGCACTTCACCCAACTGGAAGCCTGGTACCTGTCCTTCGTGCCTGAGAATGTTCGCCAGCAGTTTCACGCTAATCTGCAGTCCGAGCTGGCGCGGGCGGACCTGTCCAAGCAGGTGTGGGACTGGTCGGTGAACCTGGTGAAGCAGTTCGGCCACTGGCTGGGGCTGCTCATCGAGTTTATCTTCGTGCCGCTCATCGCCTTCTACTTCCTCACCGACGCCGCCACCGTGCGCAAGCAACTGCTGTACTTCGTGCCGGGGCGTTACCACGCGCCGGTCGACCTGTATGCCGGCGGCATCACGCAGATCTTCCGCAAATACGTGCACGGGCAGATTCTGCTCTGCGTCATCGCCTGGGCGGTGGTCACCGTCGCCATGCTGGCGTTGGGCATCCCCGGCGCGCTGCTGCTCGGCGTCATCGCCGGCGTCACCCGCGCCATCCCGGTTATCGGCCCACTGGTGGGGGGCATCCCCGTGGTGGGGATGGTGCTGCTGCACCCGGGCAGCGCCGCCTACTTCTGGCCGGTGCTCGTCGGCTTCACGTCGCTGCACCTCTACGAGAGCAAATACCTCATGCCGCGCATCCTCGGCGACCACCTGGGCCTTCACCCCATCATCATCATCGTCTCGCTGCTCATCGGCTACAAATTCCTCGGCCTGCTCGGCATGTTCATCGCGCCGCCCGTCGTCGCCGTCCTCCGCTTCGCCCTCGCCCTCCGCCGCGGCGACATCGCCACCGCCGACGCCATGACCGCGCCGGAGACGAAACAGGCCGAAGCGGCAGGATGACGTCGGTGACGTAGGGCACTGCAGCGCGCGCCCTGGCCCCGGTTCAGGGAAAAGTGAAAAAAATCGGGGCCAAGGAAACGTATACGATTGTTTTGCGCCAGTACCAGCCGGCCTTCCAGGACTGGCGGGGTGGATAGCTGGTTGTCAGGGTGCGTACCATACGATACGACGATGCCGGATTGCCTGGTCGGCCCCCATCCCCCAGCCCTCATATGCGCCTAGTTATTGCCTACTCGACCCCCATCCCCCGGCCCCTTCCCCCGCTCCGCGTTGCTGCGCAAGGGATGGGCAGCACGGTGTCATGGCACGGTAGACTCGGCGACCATATGGGGACGCAAGATGTATTCCTGCAGCGCGTATGAGACCAGTCCCCTCACGCGCGGGAGAGGGAAACGAGCGGGGACGGGACGAGGGGGATAGCTTCCGAAATCACCGGTTTGTACCCGGTCGCGAAGGCATGGGGCCGGTGAGGCATGTTGCCTTTACAGCGCGTGGGTGTATTCGTGTGCTGGTTCCCCGGGCGGTGCCCGGGGCCAGGGTATGCGCAGGGAAGGCATGGGAAGACGGGTGAATCATTCCTCCGTCTTCTCAATACCGTAACGATTCACAGGCGGCTGGGACAGCCGCGCTCCGACTATTCCTTCATTATCCGCACTCGCCGGTGCGGTTCGCTGCCGACGCTTTCGCTGGAGAGGTGGTGTTGCTCGGCGAGTTGGTGTTGGAGGCGGCGGAGGTAGGCGTTGCGCGGGGACAGCTCGACCGGGTGCGAGGTGGCAAGGACTTCGCGGATGGCGGCGCGGGCTTCATGGAGGGCGGCCATCTCGGTGTCCATCTCCTCCATGTGGTACAGGTCGTGCAGCGCGCCGACGATTTGCTGGTAGGTGTTGCTGCGGATGACGTGCACGGGGATGCCGGCGCGCACCGCTTCTTCGAGGCGCGCGGCGTCGCGGCGCTCCTGCTGTTTCACGGTGACAATGACGTCAGCGTCTTCAATGTGCCGCGCCATCACCGCGTTGATGCCCATCTCGCGGATGGCGCGCTCCAGCTTGTTGCGGGCCACGCCGTAGGGGAAGATGTAGACGGATTTGTCCTGCGGCAGCTTCGCCGGCCGGTGCGGGCCCTCACGCAGGCCGCCGGCGGCGTCCCCGTGCGTCTCCGCCGCGCGCTCCGGCTTCGGCACCGGGGCCGCGTGGCTGCGCTCGAGGACGCCGTCCGCGGTCATGAAGCGGAGTTCCGGCGCCGGTGCGGCGTCGCGCAGCACCATGTCGACCACCTCGGCGATGTCGTGGTAGACAGCCAGCTTGTCCTGCTCCACCATCTCGATGACCACGTCAAAGGTGGGGGGCGATTTGCGCTCCAGCACCGTCTTTTGCGTGCCGCGGCGGCGAGCTTCCTCATCGGAGAGAGTGACCGCCTGGATGCCGCCGACCAGGTCGTTGAGCGTCGGGTTCTGCAGCAGGTTGTCCAGCGTGGTGCCGTGGGCGGTGCCGATGAGCTGCACGCCGCGCTCGGCGATGGTGCGCGAGGCCGCCGTTTCATCGACGGTGCCGATCTCATCGATGACGATGACTTCGGGCATGTGGTTTTCCACCGCCTCGATCATCACCGCGTGCTGCTGGGCCACCCGCGGCACCTGCATGCGCCGGGCGCGGCCGATAGCGGGATGCGGGATGTCGCCGTCGCCGGCGATCTCGTTGGAGGTGTCAACCACTACCACGCGCTTTTTCAGGTCGTCGGCGAGCACGCGCGCCATTTCGCGCAGCTTGGTGGTTTTGCCGATGCCCGGCCGGCCGAGGAGGAGGATGGAATGTCCGGCCTCCACCACGTCGCGGATGATATCCACCGTGCCGAGCACGGAACGGCCGACGCGGCACGTGAGGCCCACCACGCGCCCCTGGCGATTGCGGATGGCGGAGATGCGGTGCAGCGTGCGCGGGATGCCGGCGCGGTTATCGTCGCCGAACTCGCCCACCCGCGCCACCACATAGGCGATGTCGTCCACGCCCACCGGGGCGTCGGTAAGCAACTCAAAGGCGCCCGGGAAACGCGCTTCCGGCTCGCGCCCGAGGTCGAGGACGACTTCAAGGAGGCTGCCCACGTTCGGATGCGCTTGCAGCACTTCGCGAATGCGCGGCGGCAGCACCGGCAGGAGCATGTGCAGATCGTCTGTAATATGTTGTTCCATTGTCGTCACCTGTGCGCGCGATTCTATTACCGATATTCCCATCATTGCGGACGGCGAGACGGTGCACATCGCTCCGGTGTGGAAGATGTCGCGCCGCATGACCATGACGATGACGGCGTCCGCATGGGTGGCGACTCGCAGACACGATCGGCGGGGGCGGCACGGGATGTGTCGCACTATTATACCCATTTTTTCGTATTGGTGTGCCGGCCCTTGACCGCCAACGCCGTTGGCGGGTATAAATGATGGTCAAGAATAACTTGCTCCATTTGGGGAAAAAGGAAGAGACGATGTCCGTTCGCACCCAGACCGCGACGATTTCCACCTGGCGCACCCTGGCGATGAGCCTGCTGCTCACCACCGGCGGGGCGCTGTTGCTCGTGTTGCTGGCGCAGGTGAAACTCCCGCTGCCGTTCACCCCGGTGCCCTTCACCGGCTCCGTGCTGGCGGTGTTGCTGCTGGGCGGGCTGCTGGGGCCGCGGCTGGCGCCGGCGGCGGTGCTGCAGTACCTGCTGCTGGGCGTGGCCGGCCTGCCGGTCTTCGCCGGGTTCATGGGGCTCGCGGTGCTGCCGGCCTTCACCGGCGGCTACCTCATCGCCTTCGTGCCGGCGGCGATGCTCTTCGGCGTCATGTATCACCGCTTCGCCGCGCGTGACTACGCGTGGCGGCTGGGCGGCGCGCTGCTGGCGGGCCTGGCGACCATCCCGGTGATCTACCTGGGCGGCTGGGCCTGGCTGGTGAGCGTGCTGCACTACTCACCCGCCGATGCCTATGCGGCCGGCGTGCTGCCCTTCATCCCGCTGGATGCCGGCAAAGCCGTGCTCGCCGCCACCGGCCTCGCGCTGTGGCGCAGAAAGTAACCGTATGCAATTCACGTTCCTGGTCCTGCTGCTCGGTATTGCCGGCGTCGCGCTGGCGGCGGATGCGCCGGTGACCCCCGCGCAGGCGCGCACCGTGGCCGAGGACTGCGCCGAGCAGGTGTTCCGGCTGAACCAGAGCGTGGCCGACCACTACTTCCACGACGGCGGCTTTCTGCAGGCCGTCGACGTGCTGGAGCGCAACTTCCTGCTGGACCCCCGCGACGTGGAAACCTACGCCAGCGCCGCCTGGCTGGCGTGGTCGGGCAAGGACACCGACCGCGCCATGCGCATCTACGAGCGCATGATCAGCGCCAACCCCGACCGCGCCACCGCGTATTTCGAGGTGGGCGTCTTCTACATGCGCACGAAGCGGGACGCGGAGGCGGCGCGCTGGTTCGCCGACGCGGTTCAGCGCGGGCTGCCCTCGCCCCAGCGCCACCTCTACGGCCACACGCTGGTCCGCCTGGGCCGCACCGCGGACGCCATTGCCTTCTGGGAGATGGTGCTGAAGGAGAACCCGAACGAGGCGGTGGCGAAGCGGGAGTTGGAGAAGCTGCGGGCGCAGCCGAAGCCGTAGTCCGTTGTATTCATGTGTTCATGACTACAACGAGATAGCGACGGCGCACTGATAACCGGCGCCGCGATTTCATGGTATGATATGCTGATGCAACGCCAATCTGCACACGAGCCCAATACGGTGGATGAGCCGCGGTTTCTGGCACAGATCAAAGCGCGCATCCGCGACGTTGACCCGGATGCCGACGTCTTTGTGTATGGCTCGCGTGCGCGCGGCACCGCGCATGCGGATTCCGACTGGGATATATTGGTCACCACCAGTGCTCTCGCAACGGAATCCCTGAAACGCGCCATCCGCCATCGCCTGTATCCCCTGGAATGGGAAACAGGCGAGGTGATCAGCACGATGATCTACAGCCGCCAGGAATGGTACCACACCCCGAACCACGAAACGCCATTCCGCCGCCGTATTCGTCATGAGGCCGTCGGTATATGACGGATGTCAATCCCGCACTGATCCAATACCGGCTCGAACGTGCGCGCGTCACTCTCGACGAAGCGCGCGCGCTGGTGGCGAACGGCTTCACACATGGCGCGACGAATCGCCTGTATTACGCCTGCTTCTACGCGGTCAATGCCTTGCTGCATGCCGAGGGTCTCGCTGCGGCACGGCATTCTGGTGTCCGGTCGTTATTCGGACAGCATTTCATACGCACCGGGCGCTTACCGAGCGGGTTGGGCGAGCTGTATAACGAGCTGTATGAAGCCCGCCAGGAAACCGATTACGATGACTTCGTCGAAGAGACGCCTGACGCGAATGCACTTCGGATTGCCGAAGTTGCCGACTTCATTGAGAAGATCACAGCGTTGATCGAAGCGATTCTCCCACCATCCACTCTGTGACGGTGACTCCGCGCGTGCGTCGCATGAAAGGCAATCCCATGGCACAGCTACACCAGAGTTCCGATTGGGACCGCTACCGCATGGACTACGGCAAGCCGCACCTGGCGGTGGAGCCGCTGGAGGCGGAGATCGCGGTAGTGGACGCCGCATTGGAGACGCTGCGCGCGGCGGGCATCATCCCACAGACACAGTATAACCATGACCTGTTCCTGGCGCACCGGCAGGCGGTGGCCGAGCGTTTTGATATTCCCTGGACGGCCATCACCCCGCGCATGCAGCGGCTGCTCTACGCGCTGAATGCCATTATTCAGCCGCAATACCTGCTGGCGGCGGGCGTCTTCTGCGGCAACACCTTCATCTCCAACGCCGGCGCGGCGGTGGGGCCGGGCGCGTGCTACGCCGCGGCCCACTGCATCGGCATCGAGATCAAGCCGGAGGAAGCGGCGCGCGCCGAACGCAACGTGCGCGCCATCGACCCCACCGGCATCGCCCACGTCATTGCCGCCGACGCGGTGGACGTCGCCCGCGCCTTCCCACACACGATCGGCATCCTCTACCTGGACGCCGACGGCGACGCCGCCCGCGGCAAAGGCATCTACCACGACATCTGCGCCGCCGCCTACGACCGCCTGCTCCCCGGCGCCCTCGTCCTCGCCCACAACAGCATCAACTGCGCCGAGCGGCTGCAGCACTACCTGGCGTATGTGCGCGATGGGCGGAACTTCCGTGAGAGCGTGAATGTGATGATCGATGGGGAGGGGTTGGAGGTGACGGCGCGGTAGCTAGCGCTGCTGATTTGCAGTATTCGGATGAGGGATAAATTCCACCCCAGGCAACCCCTTCAGATGCACATCGCTGGTAATGAGCAAAGCATCATGGAGTCGTGCTGTGGTATATATGATGGCATCGGCCATCGGCAATTTATGCACAATGCTCATACGTGCCGCAGCGGTGGCGATGGCCTCATCCAGCGGCACGACCTGCGTTAACATCATTGGCGCGACCGCTTCCGCCGCTGCCCGGCGGTTGATAGTTAGTTCAACCCGTTTCATTACCTCATAGATGATGATCGAAGGGGTAAGCACCTCCGATAGGTTATACAGGTAGGAGCGATACGAAGACGCCAAATGATCACCGGTAAAGTAGGCCAGCCAGCCGACGGAATCCACGACGATCACGATGCTTCCTCCAGCCGGTCCGTTTCTTCGCGAACGTCCTCTAGAGAAATACCAGGGAACATCCCCTCCATATCTCGTATATCACGATCGGGTATTATTTCAATTACATCGCCGATTGAAATCACTGATACCATTTGCCCTTTACGAATGTGACTCGCCTTGCGCACCTCGCGTGGTATCACGATCTGATACTTCTCGGATACTTTCACCCGTGCCATGTCGCCCTCCGTTCAACGTTTTTCTCATCGATCATTATACCCGGCACCACCACGTCATGCAAGTTCCATATGTTGAGACCTTATACTGGCGTAATGCGAAGGGGTTATGATATTGTATGCGTAACACGATGAACAGATTCACCTTGCATCTACCTGAAGAGCTATACCAGCAGTTGAAAGCCGCTGCCGACCGGGAAGGCATCTCGATGTCGGCGGTGGTGCGGCGCGCATTGGAGCAGGAGTTGGGGCCGCCGAGCTAGGAGGAGTTGCGGCGACGGGCGCGGCGGGGTGTGGAACGGTTTGCCTCGGAACCTTCTCCTGGAGCAGGAACCGATGTGTCCGTGAATCATGACCAATACTTCGCGAAGGCATTGGCCGAGGAGCATGGCATCAAATAACGAGGCTCACGCGCGGGCAGAGATGCCCGCGCTCCGATAACACACCGCCCCCGTGCCATCCGGCACGGGGGCGGTGTCATTCAACCAGCGCATTTGCCGGTGGGGACACCGGCGCTCCCAGGATATGCGGATTGAAAATCCGCGCGCCCAGGAGTTACTGGATGGTCACACTGATGATTCTTTCGCCGACTTTGACCTTTTTCACCACGTCCATGCCGTTGATGACTTTGCCGAAGACGGCGTACTGGTCATCGAGGCCGGCTTGCGGGGCGGGGACGATGTAGAACTGGCTGCCGGCGGAGTCGGGGTCCTGGGCGCGGGCCATGGCCAGCGCGCCGGTGACGTGCCGCAGTTTGGGGGCGATTTCCAGCTTGATGCTGTAGCCGGGGCCGCCGCTGCCGTTGCCGTTGGGGTCGCCGCCCTGGATGCAGAAGCCGGGTTCCACGCGGTGGAATTTGAGGCCGTCGTAGAATTTCGCCTGCGCCAGCTTGGTGAAATTCGCCACCGTCAGCGGGGCGTCGGCGCCGTAGAGGGCCACGGTGATGTCGCCGGCCGAGGTTTTGATGAGCGCGGTGCGCGTGCCGGCCTTCTTCGCCGCGGCGATCTCCGCCGGCGTCGGCGGCGCGAACTTGCCGGTGGGGGCGGTCACTGCCGGCTTCGCCTGCTGCGCGGCAGCCGCCTGGGCTTCCAACGCGGCCATCGTCTGCGCGGAGATGCCGGTCGCCAGCACGCGGGTGCCGTCGGCGGAGAGGGTGTAGTCGGCTACCAGCAGCGTGGGGGCGAGCAGCGTCGGCCGGCCGCCGTCCAGCGGGGCGCTATACAGCTTGCGTCCGCGCAGGAAGAGCACCGACTTGCCATCGGGCGTGAAGGTGGGCATGATCTCGCTGCCGGCGCCTTGCGTCGGGTCGGTGTCGTCGCGGGTGGTCAACTGCAGCCGCTTGCCCGAGCGGTCCTGGTTGAGCACGGTGATGCCCAGCGGCGGCGCGCAGACGGCGACCATCTTGCCGTCCGGGCTGAAGGCGTAGGCCGGGGCGTCCATATACGCCGGCAGAGGGTCCTTCTCGTTGAGCACCGCACCGTCGCTCACCCGCACCTCGATGGCGTTCACTTTTTCGACCTGCTTCTGTTCGTTGAACACCGGCACCAGCACGATGGCGACGGCGGCATCGGGAGTCATCGTCATCATCATGCCGTCGGCCACCTTGCGGTCGCCGGTGCCGTCGGCGTTGATCACGTGGGTGGAGAGCTTCTGCTCGGCGTCGATGGCGGTGTAGACGATGGTCTTGCCGTCGCGGCTGACCAGTGGGCGCGCGCCGGCGGCGAGTTTTATAACCTCGCCCTTCGCGGTGACCCGGGCCAGGTCCGGCACCGGCGGGGCGGCGCCCGTTGCCTTCGAATTGAAGAGCATGCACAGCACCGAGCCGTCCGGGCACACCACCGGCATCGCGCTGACGAGACCGTCTTTGGCGGCCGCGGCGGTGAGGTTCACGCCCACCGGCGCGTGCAGCGCGCGGCGGTAGACATTGGTGCCTTTCTCGTAGATAATGGCCGACGCATCCGGCGAGAAGCGCGCGGTGCGCATGCGCATCATCGAGTCGTTCTGCAGATCATAGGTGAGCTGCTGCACGGCGCCGCCATCCAGCGTCACCAGAAAGAGGTCCATGCTCGATTTCATCAGTGTCTGCGGGGTGCCCGTCTGTACCGACACCGGCAGGTTCAGCACGGTGGCGTCCAGCGTCGCCTGCACGGTCTGGCCATCCTGGCTCACCAGCACCGTGCCGCCCAGCGCGGTCACGCAGGCTTCCACCGGCACGTAGCCGATGCCGGCGAAGACGAAGGGGGCCATCGGCAGGGTGATCGCCGTGCCGTTTCGCGTGGCGGCGGTTTTCCCCAGTGTGAAGCCGAAGGCGCGCGCGCCGCGGGTGAGGGTAATCACCCCCTTGGCGGTCGCCACCTTCGCCTCGAGCAACTCGGCCAGCGGGCGGATCGGCGCCATGCCGACCTTGCCGAACATCAGCACGGTGGGCGCCTCCGGCACCACGGTCGGCGCGGCGCCGGCCATCACGCCCAGCAGCGCGCCACAGAGCAGTAACATCATCAGACGCATGCCATCATCCTTTCAGAACACGGGTTGGTGTGTGTAAATCGCGAAGCATCGTGACTATACCCGAAACGCTCTCATCCTATTACACTTCGGGGCGGCGCTTTCCTGCTTTGGTGGGCGGAGCAACGATGGGAACGATTCGCCGCAACAGAACACAAAAGGCACAAAACATGGGTGGGGTAGAAAGATACACCCGGATGCCATCACTCCGTGCGCCGACTCTCCATTCCACCCCTCTCCCAGGATTGGGAGAGGGGGCAGGGGTGAGGGCGCGCGCGAGAGCGCGCAACGACCGCGGCATGTGCTTCGACATCGTTAGTGTATTGACTACTGCCGGACATGCCTAATCGGGCCCTCATCCCCGGGCCTTCTCCCAATCCTGGGAGAAGGGAGAACTGTCTACTCCGCCCCGGCAGGAGGATGCGACAGTTGCGCAATCTGCCCGCGTCCGGTACTCTTATGCGGCTTCTATGGCACTACTACTCAATTGCGACAATCTGACGAAATCACACGGCACGCGGCCGTTGTTCGCCGGCATCACTTTGGGCATCGGCGAGGGCGAGCGGGTGGGGGTGATCGGGCCGAATGGCGCGGGGAAGACGACGCTGCTGCGGCTGCTGGCGGGCGAGGAGACGCCGGACGGCGGCGCCATCATCGCCCGGCGCGGGCTGCGCATGGCCTATGTGCCGCAGCAGACGGCGTTCCCCGATGGCGCGTCGGTAGAGGACGTGCTGCTGGACGCGCTGGCCGGCGAGGCGCTGGACCTGCACGAGCGCCATGTGCGCGCCGATATCATCCTCGAGAAATTTGGCTTCACCGACCCCGCGCAGCCGGCGGCGACGCTCTCCGGTGGGTGGACGAAGCGGCTGGCGCTGGCCCGCGCATTGGTCACCGAGCCGGAATTGCTGCTGCTCGACGAGCCGACGAATCACCTGGACCTGGAGGCGATCCTCTGGTTGGAGGAGTTGCTGCTGGGGTCCTCCTTCGCCACCCTCTTCGTCAGCCACGACCGGTACTTGCTGGAGCGCGCCGCCACGCGGGTGGTGGAGATCAGCCGAGCATATCCGGCGGGCTTTTTCAGCGTCGACGGCGTCTACAGCGCGTTTCTGCTGAAGCGCGAGACGTTTTTGCAGGGGCAGCAGAGCCAGCAGCAGGCGCTGGAAAGCATCGCGCGGCGCGAGGCGGCGTGGTTGCTGCGCGGCGCGCGCGCCCGCACCACCAAGGCGAAGGGGCGCATCGAGGACGCGGAGCAACTGATGCAGACGCTGGCGGACACCCGCGAGCGCAACAACCAGGGGCGCGCGGTGCAGATCGACTTCACCGCCAGCGGCCGGCGCACGAAAAAGCTGCTGGTGGCCCGCGGCGTAACAAAGGCGATGGGCGGGCGCACGCTCTTCCGCGATCTCGATATTGAACTGCTGGGCGGCATGCGGCTGGGGCTGTTGGGGGCCAACGGCAGCGGGAAAACCACGCTGCTGCGGCTGCTGGCGGGCGAGATCGAGCCCGACGCCGGCAGCGTGTGGCACGCCGATGACCTGCGCATCGTCTATTTCCACCAGCAGCGCGACCAGCTTGATCCGGCGCAATCGCTGCGCGACGCGCTGTCGCCCACCGGCGACCAGGTGGAGTATCGCGGGCAATACCTGCACGTCACCGCGTGGGCGAAACGGTTCCTCTTCACGCCTGAGCAGTTGCCGCTGCCGGTAGGCGAGCTCTCCGGCGGCGAGCAGGCGCGCATCCACATCGCCCACCTCATGCGCCGGCCCGCCGACCTGCTCATCCTCGACGAGCCCACCAATGACCTCGACATCCCCTCGCTGCAGGTGCTGGAGGAGAGTTTGGCCGACTTCCCCGGCACGCTGCTGCTGGTCACCCACGACCGCTACATGCTCGATCGCCTCTGCACCGGCCTGCTGGCGCTGGACGACGACACCCCCGCCTGGCATGCCGACTTCCCCCAGTGGGAGCGCGCCCGCGCCGACCGCGAGGCCGCGCGCAAGGCCGCCGACAAGCCCGCCGAGAAAACCGCCCCCAAACCCGCCGCGCCGAAACCCGCGAAAAAGATGACCTGGCGCGAGGAGCGCGAGCTGGAAGCCATGGAAACCACCATCCTCGCCGCCGAAGCCGACGTGGAAGCCGCCCTGCAAGCCATGCAAGACCCCGCCGTCCTCGCCGACCACGCCCGCCTCCACGCCTGGAGCGCCAAACACCACGCCGCCGAGGAGCGGGTGAAGGTGCTCTATGCGCGCTGGGCGGAGTTGGAGGAGAAGGGGCAGGGGTAGGCTGGTCTTTGGGCGGGGGTTCAACTCGTCCGCCTCCACCACCTCCCTCTCAGGGAGGCGTCTATTGCTGCCCGATGGCAGGCCTTACTCCCGCGATTTACGCGCACGAATCGGCCTTTTTCGCCCAAAACCTGTGGACGAGGTGCGGGTGCTCAGACCTCGAAAACGCCCCAAATCGGCCATTTCTCTCTCTTTCTCTGAAACCTGTGGACTGCCCAAAATCAGTCCACAGGTTCTCGTCCACAGGTACTGAGACAGTTTGCGACGCCCGGCAAAGACCATCTTCACCAAGGCATTTTGATCGTAAAATGCCTGCTTGATGCCTTGCCCAACGAGAAACCCCCGTTTCTCCTGCTCTGTCAAGGAGTCGAAAAACGGGGGTTTTTGCCCTCTCAGTCAGCCGTTCTCAGGATGGCCTTCAAACTGCGTTTAGTGCCTGGCAATGGTAGCTGAAATCGAACAGGCTATCAGATCACCTATCAAATGTCGAAAAAATATATATACCAGGCCAGGTAATGTCCTACTCACGCTTGTATGATGCTTCAGAAGGGAGATATGATTATGAAAGCAGTTGGACGCTGGCTGGTCGCGGGCGGTATCCTGGTGGGCCTGATCATGTTAGGCGGGATCGCCGGTCGTCTCCTCCTGTTAGGGCCTGTTCACACTAAGCGCTCTCTATGGTATAATAAGGCATGGAACTCACCGAAGCCCAATTTGCTGTCATCGAAGACTGCCTGCCCCGCCAGCGCGGGAATGTCCGTCTGTCGAATTTGCAGGTGCTGAATGCCATTCTCTACGTCGCCGAGCACGGGTGCAAGTGGCGCGGCCTCCCCGCGCGGTTTGGGCGCTGGCATACGGTCTATACGCGCATGAGTCGCTGGGCCAAGGCGGGCGTGCTCGATCGGGTCTTCGCGCGCCTGCAACAGGCCCAGCTCATCCAGATCCGCATTGAGGCCGTATCGCTCGACAGCACCAGCATCAAAGTGCATCCCGACGGCACCGGCGCGTTAAAAAAAACGGCCCCCAAGCCATCGGCAAATCGCGGGGCGGATGGACCACCAAAATTCATCTGGTTGCCGCGAATGCCCGCACCGCCCTAGCGTTTCACCTCTCACCAGGTCAGGCGCATGATGCTCCCGAGGGCCGCAAACTGCTCACAACGCTGGCCGACACCCTCCCGGCGGTCGCGGTCCTCATGGATCGCGCGTATGAAGGCGATGAGACGCGGCAGCTCGTGCTCCACTTTGGGGGTACCCCGATTGTGCCGCCCAAGCACAATCGCCTCGCTCCCTGGGAATACGACCGCCTCCTCTATCGGCGGCGCAACGAAGTGGAGCGCTTGTTCCGACGCCTGAAAGGCTATCGGCGCATCTTTACCCGCTTCGAGAAACTCGATGTGATGTTTCTCGCCTTCATCAACTTCGCGCTAATCGTCGATTGTTTACTGCTTAGTGTGAACACGACCTAGTCAGGTCGTCAGATCGGGCACACGTCCCATTCGCCGTTGTGTATCGCAGCAGGAATCTC
>CAZPYA010000112.1:0-17263 GCA_964590255.1 uncultured bacterium | reverse complement strand
TGGCGCGTAGCTGCGTGGCGAGGTGATGCTGGCGCCGGCGGCTGTCGCGCGGACCACCCCCGAGAGTACTACGGGATTTGACAACCTCCCCTAGCAGGAGAGGGGAGCTATTTGGTGTGGGAGTTGGCTCCAGCCGTTGATGCTCTTTGACAAATAAATATCGCTATGTTTAGCAGATGCGAGGATTGAAATCCCCACCTGCCGGGCCTGTCGGCCGGTTGTCCGCCTACGCGGACAAATTCTGTGGAAGCAGGATGACGACGTGACGCATGATCAGCGCGGCACAGGCTTCGCATCCCTCCGACATAGCAATATTCATTTGTCAAAGAGCATAAACGGCTGGCTAGATTCGATTGTCCCGCTGGGACGGGCGGGGGGGGCTGGTGCCGGTTGTTGTTTCCAGCCTGGCTCGATTCGGGCGTCCCGCTGGGACGGGCGGGTTGGTATGGTGTTTTCAGGGTGCATGTCCTACAGAGACGGACATTGAGACGTCATTCCGGGACGCGGTCATTGACGATGCCACACGCAGGATGGTGATCGTCATGTGCCGTGATCGGTATGCGCAATCAATGACCGCGTCTGTAATGATAGGTCGGTGGCGGTGTGCGTGGTCGGACGCCACTCCACTCTCGTTGCGTGGCTGACTACGAACGGGTTTTAGTGGTGACTTGACCTATACGCGTGCGGATTGAAAATCCGCGCTCCCAGTGTTGGCGAAGTATAGCAGATTTAGCGGTTTTTGTCGAGCATATGTTTGTGTAGGCAGGGATTAGGGGATCGGGATTCGGGCTGCCGCAGGGGTGGGGGATGTTGGCGGTGTGCATTCGTGTGTTTTCGAGCGCATCCGATCGCTGCACTCGGCTCCCGTCCCCAGCCTTCATTCGCGCTGCGTTATCGCATAATCGGCCCCCATCCCCCAACCCCTTCCCCCGCTCCGTTACACTACGCAAGGGAAGGGGAGTACGCTGATTTACTGATCCGCGCATTGGTACTTCCGCGACACGCAGCAGGCTTATTTGAACGGTATTGGGGTTCGCGCCACTATTCATCGTAGCCACACCTTTGCTTCCGCCATGTCCCCAATGTACTGCAAGATATCGCACAAGCAGGGGTATCCGTGCTCTCTTTTTGTGTGCAACCACTGATTGTCGGCCCGACAGACCGCCCGGAGCCGTGTTCAGCAGACAGTCATCATCATCGCATTTGCTCGTAATAACTGCCCCCCTGTGTTTCGCTCTCCATGATACCTGGTTCCAACGTCAGCACCCAGCATTCTGGTAAATACGGCGACGCTGAAGGGCTGCGTGGGCAGCACGACCGGCGCATGGATCACAAAGTCGGCAGCCATCTCGCTGCCGGTATGCAACGTCTGCCGGGCTCCAGCGCAGTGTAGTTGCATTAAGTGATCGCGAAGGCGGGTTCGCCGAAGCATTATTCATGTATTTATGAATAATGCGGGCTACATGTCAACGAATGCGGGAGCGCTGCGGGAATGGTTTCGCAGCGCTCCCGCAGCGCAAATGGGCGTGAGGGTCGAGACGACGGGTCATACGGTGACAGCCAGGCCGTAATCTTGTACTCCGTCAAAATGATTTTGCCGTCGTAGCTGCACCCTTAGCACGGCGCGGCATTCTACGTACCTTCTTTTGACAGACTACTCGTGGGTCGTTTGTCATGACCATCATCATGCGCGCCTGCGGGCGCCCCCTCACCCCTGCCCCTCTCCCCGAGGAGAGGGGAAAGCGGAGGTCATGACACATGACCCACGAGTAGATGACCGCAGGGATTATACGGGGTATCGTTGCGCGCTCCCGCGCGCGCCCTCATCCCCCACCCTTCGACCCCTACGGGGAATCATCGATTGCCCAATCCTGGGAGAAGGGAGTCGGCTCTCACAGTAGCCAGCGCTGCAAAATCCTTGTGGTCATCTACTTGGCGCGGACTACCGGGTTATCGCAACACCACTGGTATTACATCTCCAGCGACTCCTTGATCGCCCGGCGTAAAATCTCTTTCGGCACGATATCGCCGACGTGCACGTTGCCGATCCGCGTGGGCAGCACGAAGCGCACCTGCCCGGCAACGGCTTTTTTGTCGGTATCCATCAGGCTCATCAGCACGCCCGGGTCGGCCTTGGGCAGGTGCGTGGGCAGCCCGAAGCGCTCCAGCAGGCGGGTGACGCGGTGTACCGGCTCGGCTTTCAGCAGCTTCATGGCGTGGGCGATGCGCGCCGCCACCACCATGCCGATGGCCACCGCCTCGCCGTGCGTATAGCGGCTGTATGACGTGTAGGTTTCCACCGCGTGGGCGGTGGTGTGCCCGTAGTTGAGGATGGCGCGCAGGTTCGCCTCGCGCTCGTCCTGCTCCACCACCTGCGCCTTGAGCTGGCAGGAGCGGCGGATGACGTGGGCGATGGCGGCGGGGTCGCGGCGGAGGATGGCGTCCACGTGCCCCTCCAGGTAGCGGAAGAAGTCCGCGTCGAGGATCACCCCGTATTTCACCACCTCGCCCAGCCCACTGCGCAGCTCGCGCAGCGCCAGCGTACTCAGCGTATTCGGATCGATGAACACGCCTTGCGGCTGCAGGAAGGCGCCGATCATGTTCTTGCCCAGCGGGTGGTTCACGCCCACCTTGCCGCCGACCGAGCTGTCCACCTGCGCCAGCAGGCTGGTGGGCACCTGCACGAAACGGATGCCGCGCTCGTAGGTGGCGGCCACGAAGCCGGCCAGGTCTCCGATGACTCCGCCGCCCAGCGCCACGATCACCGCCTTGCGGTCCACCTTGCGCTGGATGAGGTCGCCGTAGAGGCGGCCGGCAGTCTGCAGGCTCTTGTAGCGCTCGCCCGCCGGCACCAGCAGCGTGTGGCAGGGTAGGCCGGCGGCGGCGATGCCGCGGCGCACCGCGTCACCGTAGTGCCGGTCGATGGGCCGGTGGCTGATGACCACCGCCGCGGAGACGCGGTCGGGCAGGTCGGCGAGGAATGGCCCCACCTGGGCGTGACAGCCGTCGGCGATGCGGATGTCATACGCGCGCGCGCCCAGGTCGACATGGACAGGCGCCAGCCAGTCCAGCGCGTCGTCGACGTCGTCCGCCAGCGGGGCCGTCTCGATGGCGGCCTGCGCGCGCGGGTAGGAGGACTGCCGGGTTTCGGATACTTCACCAATTTTCGCCACGAATACCGCCTCTGCAGGTTGGATCGTTGGCCCTTGCGGGCCAGATGGGCTGTGGTGCGTCAACGCGCCGCGCCCCGCGCCGCGTGGGCGACGCGTTCGGCATTTCGCTGTAATGATACGCGCACGTCCGCCAGCGTGTCGCCGGAAAAACTGTCAAGGATGCCCGCGGAGAGGACAAATGCCACCATCGCCTCGGCGACTACCCCGGCCGCGGGCACCGCGCAGACATCGGAGCGTTCGGCGTGCGCCGCTACCGTCGCGCCCGTCGCCAGGTCGACCGAGGGGAGCGGGCTGGTGAGCGTGGGGATGGGCTTCATCGCCACCTGCACCACCAGCGGCGCGCCGTTGGTGATGCCGCCTTCCAGCCCTCCCGCGTTGTTAGTTTTTCGCACCACGCCGCCCGCGCCGGGGAACAGCGCGTCGTGTACCCGCGAGCCGGGCACCTGCGCCACGCCGAAGCCCAGGCCGATCTCCACGCCCTTGATCGCCGGGATGCTCATCAGTGCGCCGGCCAGTTGTCCGTCCAGCTTGCGGTCCCACTGCACGTGGCTGCCCACGCCCACCGGCAGCCCGGTGGCCACCACCTGCACGATGCCGCCCAGCGTGTCGCCCTTCGCGCCGGCGGCGCTGATGGCGTCGCGCATGCGCTGGGCCGCGTCCGCGTCGGCGCAGCGCACGTCGGAGGCTTCCGCCGCCGCCGCCAGGGCGTCGTAATCGCGCAGATCGGGATGCGCGGCCACCCCGCCGATGGTCAGCACATGGCTGAAGATGCGGATGCCCAGCGCGTCCAGCAGCCCGCGCGCCACCGCCCCCGCGGCCACCCGCGCCGCCGTCTCGCGGGCGCTGCTGCGTTCCAGGATATTGCGCAGGTCGTCGGTGGCGTATTTCACCATGCCGGCGTAGTCGGCGTGGCCGGGCCGGGGCGTGGTGATGGGGGGGACGGGCTCCGCGGGCGGCTCGAACTGGCGCATCCGCTCGGTCCAGTTCGCCCAGTCGCGGTTCTCGATGGCCAGCGCGATGGGCGAGCCGAGGGTGAGGCCGAAGCGCACCCCGGAGGTGATGCGCGCGGTGTCGCGCTCGATCTTCATGCGCCCGCCGCGCCCAAAACCCACCTGCCGCCGCGCCAACTGCGCGTTCACCGCGTCCTCGGTGAGCGGCACCCCGGCGGGCATCCCCTCCACGATGGCCGTCAACGCCGGCCCATGCGACTCCCCCGCCGTCAAAAATCGTAACACGCGCTGCTCCAATACGAAAAAGGTCGCCCCTATTGTACCGCGCCCCCCGCGCTCGCGGCAAGGGCGCGGGTGAGCGGACGATAAGCGTCCCACCGCGTCATCGCAGTCGTACTCGTGCTCGTGCTCGTACTCGTACCCATACTCGTACTCGACAACGTCTCGACCGTATGCATCATGATAGCGCACACCATATACTGATATCGGACCACAGGGATCTTGCGGAATAGCGTTGCGCGCTCCCGCGCGCGCCCTCATCCCCAACCCTTCTCCCAATCCTGGGAGAAGGGGGCACCGGAGAGGAGTTGCGATTACGCAAAATCTCTGTGGTGATGTACTACTATCGGTCCCCCGTCGAGCGGGGGGTGAGGGGACGCTTGACGTGGCGGATGAAAGCTGTAATATGATGTCGGTACAACATCTCGACGAGTATCGTTACCGTCGTTTCGCGGAGGTCGTGCCCATGCGCCTGCTGATACGCCTGCTCTGCCTGGCCTGGCCGCTGCTCGCCGGCACGTGGTGCCTGGGCATCGCGCCCAACCTGCTGCCCAACGGCAGCCTGGACGCCGGCCTGACCGGCTGGACCGCGCTGGACCACGCGGCGCTGGACGCGGCGCAGACGAAGGACGGCACGCCCGCGCTGAAGCTCACCTTCACGCCCGGGAAGAGCGCCGGCGCCACCACGCCGCGCGCGCCGGTGGAAGCCGGCACGGATTACCTGCTGCTGCTCTGGTTCCGCTCGGAAGGCGGCAGCCGTCCGGGGAAAAGCGACGTCTCCACCTACTACACGCCCATCTGGTATGACGCCAACGGCACGGCGCTGACGCCGCGCGACGGCAATCTTCCCATGCCGTATGACGCCCGCGCCGCCTGGACCTGCTGGCCGCGCCTGTGGACCGCCCCGCCCAACGCCGTGGCGGTGGCATTGCAGTTTCACCTGTACGGCGCCGCCGATTCACCGGCGACCGCGCTGTGGATCGACCACATCAGCCTGCGCCGGCATGACGGCGCGGTGAAGCCGGGCGGCAAACGCTGGCAGTTCTACATCCCCGACAACTGGTTCAGTGGCAACTTCCGCGTGGCGGCCGACGACGCGGCATTCCAGGGATCCGCGGTGATGGCCAACCCGAAATACACCACCACCGCCGGATATCTCGGCGGTAATATTTACCAGAAAGGCCTGCCGCCCGGCCAGTACCGGGCGCTGTTCCACCTGAAAATCGCCGACCTGGCCGCGACGAAGCCGGTGATCGTCATCGATACCAATAGCGAAAAGCACGGCGGCGTGAATGGCCGCGCCATCATGCCGGCCGAGTTCGCGACAGCCGGCGTGTACCAGGATATCGCGCTGCGCTTCATCGTCACGCCGCAGACGGGCTGGGTGGACTGGCGCGCGTATTGGACCGGCGTCACCGGCGCCGCGCTCGATACCATCACCGTGGTGGAAGAGGAGATTTACCGTGAAGATACCATTCGCGCGCTATTTCAGTAGCCTGGCGCTGCTGGCGCTGGCAGCCGCGGCGGCGCTGGCGGGGTATACCGCCGATATCGACGCGGTCATCAAGCTGGCGGAGCCGTGGCCGGCGCAGATCACCATTCCACATGCGACGGTGACGAAAGACACCTACACGGCGATATACGCCGAGTGCTATAAAACCGTGCAGGACTACGAGCGTTTCCTGAAGTCGCCCACGCCCTACCCGAACATGGCGTTTCACGTCGACAACGCGCTGTGGAACGCCCGGCTGTATGAGCGGACGGGGGACGCCAAATACGCGACGCTGGCGATGCGCTTTCTCGGCGAGGCGCACAAGCTGCTGGTCAACCCGCCGGCCGAACCGAACGCGCGCCCCAGCTCAGAGTTGATCCGCTCGCTCTACTGGCTCGACCGCTGGCTGCGGACAAGCGCCGCGTATGGCACGGAACAACGGGGGTGGCTGCAGGCCATCGTCGCGAAATCGTGCCCGAATTTCCCGGCGGGCAACGCCGAGGAATACGGGGCATCGAACCGCCCGTTTCGGCTGGCGCTCATCGGCGACTGCCTGCTGAAACTGGCGCCCACCACCCCGGACGCCGCGCGCTGGCGCGCCTACGCGGACACGGTGTGGAACTACTGGTGGACGGCGCGGGACGTTGACGAGAGCACCGACCACTACAATGCCTTGCTTTTCCGCTACCTGCTGGAGTGGATCTAGATACGCGGCGTCGAGCAGCAGTTCTGGGCCGATCCGCACGTGAAGAAGCTGATGGAGCGCTACCTGTATTACGTCACACCCATGGGCGCCTTCCCACACATCTCGGACAGTTGCGGGTGGAATGTTTCCTGGGGGCATTACGCTTACCTCTTTGAGGCCTGCGCCACACATTACAAGGACGGACGCTACAAGTGGGCGGCCCACCGCCTTGTCGACTACGGCATCAATCGGCTGGAGAAGCTGTCGAGCTTCGGGTATACCGGCAGCGAAGCGGCGTGGTCGCTGATGAAGGCGGCGGTTATTGCCGACGACACCATCGCCGAAAAGCCGCGCGAATTCGAGGTGGCGTTGATCGAGCGGCGTAAATGGGCGCTGCGCTCCCGAGACGAGATTCAACGCAGCGCGCGCTGGTTCGACCTGCTGCCGGGGCTGATGCCGGACAAGCTGGTCTTCTACGGCGGCAGCGGCGTGGATGACATGGCGCTCATGGTCGACGTGGTCGGCGACGCCGGGCATAGCCACGCCATGCGGCCGACGATTCTCGCGCTGACCGACCGGCAATCGGTGCTCATCAGCTCGATGGGCTACCGCGACATCCGCCCGATCGATCACAACATCCCCATCGTGCAGGATTTCGAGGGCTTCCCCTACGACATGACGGTGCCGCACTTCAAAAACACCAATAACCTGGTGCAATCCGCGCAGGCGCTGGACCTGGGGCCGGTGGGTTACGGGGTCGTGCATATCGACAACTACCAGGGGTATCCGGCGACGCTGCGGCGCGAGATCGTCTTCGTGAAAAACGTCGGCGTGCTTGTCAAGGATACGCTACACGCCACCGTGGCGCTCAATTTCCGCTGGGGACCGCTCTATCGCGTCCGCAACATCGGGCCGGATTACGGCCCGAACTGGGTGAACACCTACCAGGGCGAGTGGATTCCGCTGCGCCAGATGTATAAGAACTCCAATGTGCTGGCGCGGTTCCGCAACAGCCCGCGCGACCTGCTGGTCTATTTCGTGCCCGAAAAGCACGGCACGCTGGAAGTCATTGACGAGCGCGAGATGGACAAAACCGCGCCGCTGCCGCTGCGCCTGCAATACGCCCTGCGACAGCAGGTGCCGGCGAACGTGCCCGTATCCGCCACCACGCTGCTGCTGCCGCACGCGCCGGGCGCCGCCGGGCCGCTGGCGGAGAAGGTGAAGGTGACGGTGAACACGCCGGACGCCAGTGTCATCGAATTCGTCGATCCGGACGGCGCGCGGCACCTCATCGTCCTCAACCGCGGCGGCAAGCCGCTGGATTTGCCCTGGTTGCAGACCGACGCCGGCGTTGCCTACGCGAAACAGCGCGACGGCAAGCTGCTGGCGGTCGGCCTGTCGGGCGGCAAGCGCTTCGTCCTCGGCGGCAAAGATCGCGCGGGGCAAGCGCCGCCCCCGAAGGCGAACGTCGTCACCATGTCGACGCCGTAGTACGCGGGACATCGGACGGCGCGCAGGGATTTGCACCGCGCCGTCGAACTGGTACCATAAACCTTGACGATGCACGGAGGCCACGGCGATGCGCAAATGTCCGAAATGCGGCACAACCTATAGCGACAGCGACCTGCGCACCATGTGCAGCGGGTGCCTGGTGAATCTGGAACGGGTGGACGACACCGATGCGCTGGTGGAGATGGCGACCCCCGGGCCGATTTCGCTCGGCCCCATCACGCCGCCTTCGTCCGAGCCGGCGCTGCCGCCGTCCACCGGCAGCTTCGAGCTGGCCCCGGCCCCGCCGCCGGTGCTGCCGGAGATCACCCTGCCCGAGCCGCCGGCGCCGCGCGAGGCGCCCGACCCGCGCATCGACGTCGATGCGGCGCTGAACGCCGAGGAGCACACCCTCGCCGAGCTGGCCGCCACCGCGCCGCCCGTCGAAGCGCCACCGACGCCAATGACCACCGTTACCCCCCCGCCGTCCATGCGTCCCGAGGCGGCGACACCCCCGCTGCCCACGGGGCCGGACACCACCGGTTCCCCGGTGGGACCACTGGCGCTCGACCTGGACCTGCCGGCGGCGAATCCGACGCCGCCCCCGCTGCAGCGCAGCGCGCCCGCGCCACCTGTCGCGAAACCCGTCCCGCCGTCCGGCTGGGTACGCGAGGAGCCCGTCGCGGCGCCCGTCACCGCGCGTCCGCTAACGCCCGGCGCCATCGGCGCGGCCAGCGGCCGCAGCGGCGGCTTCATCTTTCTTGCTTTCTTCTGCGGCGTCATCGCGCTGCTGACGCTCTTCAACACCAGCCCGGGCGATTTCAACCCCGGCACGCTGCTGGTGGTCGGCGGCATGATCATGCTGCTCATCGTCGCCGTGCGCAAAGCGATTTATTACGGGGTCATCCAGTCGGCGGAGTTGACCCCGCTGGTATTGCCGGCGCTGGGCGCGGTGGTGCCCGTGCGGGTGACTATCGGCGTGCTGAAGGACATCCCTGTCACCGACATCGAGGTGACGCTGATCGCCCGCGAGCGCGCCGTCAGTCGCGGCGGCAAGAACGACTCGGCCTCGACGCACGAACTGTATACGCAGACCGTGCGCATCCCGGCGGGCGACATCTGGGCCGGCGGGCAGGCGATGAGCTTCATCGCCAACCTGGCCGTGCCCCCGGACGCCCCGCCGTCCTTCGCCGGCCGCAACAACTTCATCGAATGGGCGCTGAAACTGTGGGTGGGCATCCCCGGGTGGAATCCGGACATCCGCATCACCACGCCCATCGACGTGCGCCCGCTGTTGCAGAATGGCACGCCGCCGGCCATCATCGAGCACAACCTGCCCGCCCCGGCGCTATCCGAGCTGCACGCGCGGGTGACGCTGCAGTGCGCCGCCACCGGGAGCGATCCGCAGTTGCAGACGGGCAGCGACGTGCCGGTGACGGTGACCATCAACCCGGCGGAGGGGAATGCCGACCAGCGGCTGAGCCTGGAGCTGGCCTACCACATCACCGGCTCCGGCACCGGCGAGGACCGCAACGTGGCCGCCCTTGTCTGCTTCCCCAGCGGGTGGAGCGCCGGCAGCCAGAGCATGTCCGGTACGCTGCGCATCCCCACCGGCATGCCCATCAGCTACGACGGCCGCCACATCCGCATCCGCTGGACGCTGTCCCTGCGCCAGCAGGCCCCGTGGCAGTTCGACAAGGTGCAGGCGTATGAAGTCGTAATGGCTCCGGCGCTGCTGCCGCCGAACGAACCGCCTCCCGAGGAACCGAGCCCACGGGCGGCGCAGTGGTGATGTATCCGCGCCTGAAACGCCTGCTGGACGTCCTCGTCGCCGGCGCCGCGCTGCTCCTGCTGGCGCCGGTGCTGGCCACGGTCGCGCTGGCGCTGCTGGCCACCCAGGGGCGGCCGGTCTTCTACCGCCAGGCGCGGGTGGGGAAAGACGGCGTGCCGTTCACCCTGTACAAATTCCGCACCATGCTGCACGGCGCGCCGCCGTCGCCCGACGCACACCCGGTGCGCAAAGACCACGCCGACCCGCGCATCACGCCGCTGGGCCGCCTGCTGCGCCGCGCGGCCATTGACGAACTACCGCAACTCTGGAACGTGCTGCGCGGCGAGATGTCGATGGTCGGCCCCCGCCCGCTGCCGGTGGACGACCTGGCGCACCCCGCCTGGCTGGAGGGCGTCAACCCCGCCGAGCGCGCCCGTCGCGAAGCCTGGGCCGTCGCCCGCCATGCGGTGCGCCCCGGCCTCGCCGGCCTCTGGCAGAGCAGCCCGGAGCCGGAAACCGATTTCAACAACTGGATCGTCCGCGACCTCGATTACCTCGACCGCCGCGGCCTGCTGCTAGACATCGCCATCCTGCTGGGCACCCCCTTCGCCATCATCCGCGGGCGGCGGAAATAACACGATCTTTCCGCGATATTACTTGTCGTAAAATACGAATAACCGTAGTGGCGCATTTCAGAAAATAGGTGTAAGATATCTCCGGTAAAGGAGGCCGCTATGTCGATACTCGGCGCGGTCTATCAGGGGATATTGCTCTTTGCCATTTTCGGGCATATGCTGCTGGCGCTGCTGGTCTTCGGGTTCTTCTTCGGCGCGTTGCTGAGCCAGCTCGTCGTTGGCGCACGCAGTCTGCTGCGAAAATCGCACCCGGGATAGCCTGAGTGATGTCTCCTCATACGTGTCTGCTGATGGGATGAATACTTGCACGTAATTTCACCAATATTCACACGTAATATGATAAATTTATTATGGAAGTAATGAATAATTTTTGTTAGTTGCTAACCTGCCATTTACTGGCAACTCACTAAACATCCATGCGCCCCGATTCGAACCTCATCACGTATCCGCTGCTGACCGCGCGTGGGTCATGCGTACCGGAAGGTGATCCCCGACTTAGCCGTTGATTGTGACGGCACTCCGCGAGCGGCGAAACACTGACGATGCATGTGTGCTCGCCAGACAAAGCGCTTAACGGTGGAATTGTATACTTCGGCATCATCTCTGCTGAAGGAGACAACGATGTTGGGTGCGTTCAAGGCGTTTATCATGCGCGGCAACGTGATGGACCTGGCGATTGCCATCGTTATCGGCGTGGCCTTTGGGGCGATTGTGGTCTCGTTTGTCAACGATGTGCTGATGCCGCCGATCGGGCTGCTGGTAGGTGGCGTGGATTTCAGCAATCTCTTCGCCGTGCTGCGCCCGGGCACGCTGCCTGGCCCCTACGCCACGCTGGCGGCCGCGCAGGACGCCGGCGCCGTTACCCTCAACTACGGGCGTTTTATCAACACCATCTTCAATTTTCTCATCGTCAGCGGCGCGGTGTTTCTCGTGGTGCTCCTCATGCAGCGGCTGAAGCTCTCCCCGGCGACGACGAAAAGCTGTCCCTTCTGCCTGACCGCCATCCCCACCGGCGCCACCCGCTGCGCGGCCTGCACGTCGGAACAGCCGCCGGCGGCGCCATAAACGCGGTCGGGCGTTGCCTCACCGCACGATCATCCAGCACAACGTCGCCTCCGCTGGCGGCGGCGCGGCGAACTGCACGGTGAAGCCGGTTCTCGTGCGGTTGGTGATGGCGCGGTTGGTCATCCAGGTGAACTCCAGGAAGACGGCGTAGTTGTCGTCGGATTCCGCCTTCGGGAACTTCACGCTGAACTCCGCCGCGCCGGCGGGCACCGGCACGTTCACGCCACGCAGGTTCTGCGCCTTCACGGTGGTGCCGGAGAGGCCGCCGACGTTTACCAGCCCGCCGGGCAGCGAGATGCCCGTGCCGTCGAAGCGGAAGGCGCCGTCCTTTGGCGACACGGTGAGGCTGGCGGTCTTCTTCTGCCCGTCGTAGTACCAGGTGATCGGTTGCGGGCGGCTGTTTGGCTGGTAGAAGGCGATAGCGGCATCCGCGGTGTCGCCGGCGAAGACGATGCCTTCGTTGCACGCCGCGTTGATGGTGATGATGTTATCCCACGCCGGGCTGCCGTCGGCGCGCTGCGCGCACTCCGCCAGCGCGCCCGGCCCGCCGGCCACCGTCAGCACGCTGTGGCGCATGGTGGCGCCGTGGTTGGCGATGTCGAACACCGGCGCGGGGAAGGCGCCCGGCACCTGCTCGAACAGCCACGCGCGGAAGGGAATGGGCTTGAATGGGTCCGGCCCGATGGCCTGCTCGATGGCGTCGCCGGGGGTATAATCCGCCGCCGTGCCGGAGTGCGGGCCAGGGGCGACCTTCACGATGCGGTCGAGGGCGCCGCTCACATATTTGCCGCCCCACTCGCCGTCGTCCGCCACGCCCCGCGCCACGTCATATACGTTCGCGCCGGGGGCGATGACGTATTGCAGCGGCACGATACGGCCATCCTCGGAATAGTGCTCCGGGCGGTAGAGCGTCGGCGCGCCAGCGGGCTTCGCCCCCCACCAGTGGCGCACGATCTGGATGTCTTTCGTGCCGTCGGCGTTCTGCGTGAAGCTATGGATGAGATACCAGCGCCGCAGCGATCCCGCGCCGGGCACATATTCCTTCGGCTCGTTCACAGCGAAGTAGCGGCCGACCACGTCTTTCGTCACCGGCGCGTCCTTCGCGAAGCGGATGAGGCCGCCCATGCGCAGCTCGGTGCGTCCGCCGGTAGAGGCGTCGGCAACGAGTTGCGTCGGGTAACCCTTTCCCTGGAAGACGGGATCCTTTACATACGGCGCGATCTCCCACCACGAACCGGGGCGCACGATGAGCACGTTGCCGCCGGTGATCCACTTCTTCGGGTTCAGGTTGATCATCGGCCGGCCAGTGCCCAGCGTGTGGGCGTTGCTGCCTTTGTATTTCAGCTCGGCGCTCTTCGGGCCGAAGGCCTCGACCGTGCCACGGAAGACGTTCGTCAGGCTGTGGGCGAAGGCGGCATACATCACGCCGTTCTCGTCGCCGGCGGTAGAGTGCACGTCGCCCATGTAGTTGAAGCCGGCGTGGAACATATAGTTGTCGCCCTGCGAGTAGTTGTAGCGGTTCACCATCACATCGAAGGTCTGGTTCTCGGTGTGCGAGTAGGTGTCCATGCGCAACACGTTGGCATGGGTTTTGTTGGAGAGCAGCGCGCCGTCGGGAATGTCGGTGTCGACATCGGCCACGACGTAGGGCATCTGCTTCTCGGTGTCGTAGCCCAGCGACTTGATATACAGGCGGTTCACCGCGCCGCCCAGGTTATTGGCGAACATGCCGGGGAAGAGGCCGCGCAGGGTATTCACGTAAATGCGCTGGTCTTTGCCCGCCTTCACCCCGCTTTTCACCCAGTCGTGATAGCTGGTGGTGCCGCGGATGATGCTGTTGTCCATCTGCACCATCGGGTGGTAATCCCAGTGGTTGGCGCTCTGCCCATCCGGCATCTTCAGCAGGCGGCTGAAGGTGAAGCCGGTCATCTGCGGCACGGTTACCTTCAGCGTGCCGGTGCGACCGTCGAGAATCGTCACCCCCGGCCCGTAGCCCCACTGCTTCGCCGGCGCGGGCGGTTTCGGCGTGCGCCAGGCTTCCTGCGCGATAGGCTCCGGCTGCCAGGTGGCGGGCGCCTCGCGGGGGATCGTCAGCACCCCGCCCCCCTGCGCGACCAGCCACGCCGACGCCTTCCGCAGCGTCGCCTGCGCTTCCGCCACCGTCTTCACCGGCCCAAATTGCTCCAGCGCATACACCCCCGCCACCGGCACAGGATTTTGCGCCAGCGCAGCCACCGCCAGCAGGACCACGCATATCACCGACATCGCCTTCATGGGAGGCTCCTTTTTCACGCTACGATCATTAGCGAATCAACAGCCAGTCTACCGTCGCCCCTTTCGGCGCGGGGGCGCTGAAGCGAATCGTAAAACCCGTCCCCGTGCGGTCGACGACCAGGTGGTCCGTCATCCACGCGGGGGAGGCGGTGACGGCGTAGGCGCCGTCCTTTTCCGGGGTTGGGAACGTTACCGCGAGACTGGTTACGCCGGCGGGCACCGGCACCTTGACGCCGCGGAAATTGGTGGCCGTGCCGGCGGCACCGGTGGGATAGAACTGTGCCGTGGCGTTGCCGCCGATGCCCCGCACCCCGCTGATGCTCTGCTCCGCCACGTCCACGCCGCCCGGTTCGCCGGTGTAGCCGCGCGCGCGCCAGCCCAATTCCAGCACGCCCTGGGCGTTGACGCTCATGTTTGCCAGCGGGACGCTCCAGTCCGCGCCGCCGTTCCAGCGGATGAACTGCGTCTGCCCCGGCTGGCGGAAGACCAGCGCGGCCTTCGCGGTATCGGCGGAGAAGGCGATGCCGCGATGATTCGCGCTCCGCAGATCCATAATCTTATTGAAGGGGAGCTGTGGCAGCGGTTTCGCCGGATTCGTGTAGTCGGCATAGCGGCCCGTGCCGCCATTGACCACCAGTACCGCGTAGCGCTGAGTCGCGCCGCGGTTCTGCACATCGAAGACCGGCATCGGCGCCACGCTCGGCACCGACTCGAACTGCCACGAGCGGAAAGGAATCGGCTTAAATGGATCAATACCCGTCGCCTGCTCGATGAGGTCGCCGGGCTGGAAATCGACCGCGGTGTTGAGGTGCGGCCCCGGCGACAATTTCAGCAGGCGGTCAAGCGCCCCAGTGATGAAGCGCCCGCCCCACGGGCCGTCGTCTCGCACGCCGCGCGAAACGTCATAGACGTTCGCGCCGGGGGCGATGATGTATTGCAGCGGCTTCGCTTCCGCCTTCGTCATGCCGGTGGTGTAGTGCGCGGGGTTATAGAGGCGGGTGATGCTGCTGCCGTTTTTCGCGCCCCACCAGTGGCGCTGGATGCTCAGCCATTTCAGGCCGCTCTCCGTGTCCTCGCCGAAGCCGGCGATGTAGTACCAGCGTCGCGACCCGTGGCTGTCCGGCACGATTTCGTCCGGCTCGTCGATGGCGAAGTAGCGGCCCACCACCGCGTCCGTCCACGGCGCGTCATACGAACGTATGCGGTCGGCGTAGCCGATGAGCGCCCCGCCGGGGTGGATGACATGCGCGCGGCCGGCAGTGATCCACTTCGCCGGATTCATGTTGATCATTGGCCGCCCGGAGGCCAGCGTGTGGGCGTTGCCGCCCCCTTTATAGACCAACTCGCCGGTCGCCGGGTTGAAGGTTTCGACCGTGCCGCGAAAGCTGTTCGACATGCTCCTGGGGAAGGCGGCGAAGAGCACGCCGTTCTCGTCGCCGGCGGTGGAATGCACGTCGCCCATGTAGTTGAAGCCGGCATAGAACATGCCGGCGTCGCCTTGCGAGTAGTGCTCGCGCAGCAGCATCACGTCGAAAGTCTGGTTCTCGGTGTGCGCGTAGGTGTCGGCGCGCAGCACGTTGGCGTGGGTTTTATTGGAGAGCAGCGCGCCGGGCGCGATCTCCGCGTCGACGTCGGCGACGATATACGACAGCCGCTTCGCCCTGTCGTAGCCCAATGCCTTAATGTAGAGGCGGTTCATGTTGCCGCCGAGGGTGTTCACGAACATGCCGGGGAAGAGGCCGCGGATGGTATGCACGTAGATGCGCGCGTCCTTGCCCGCCTTCACGCCGTCGACCACCCAATCGTGGTAGCTGGTGCTGCCGCGCACCAGCGCGTTGCGAAAGGTCATCATCGGCAGGTCGGCGCCGGGGGGCGCGCTCTGGCCGTCGGGCAGGCGCAGCACGCGCTGGAACCCCATTCCATTCATCTGCGGCACGGCGACGTGTATCGACCCGCCACGGGTGTCGATGATAGTGATGCCTGTGCCATACCCCCAGCTTTTCGCCGGCGCGGGCGGCTCCGGCTTGCGCCAGGCGCCTTGCGCGGTGTTCTCCGCTCTCCACCCGGCGGGCGCGTGCGCGGGGATCAGCAGCACCCCGCCGCCCGCCGCCGTCAGCGCCGCCGTCGCCTGCGCCAGCGCCGCGTCCGCCTGCGCCGGCGTGGCGATAGGCCCGTAGGCATCCAGCGACACCACCAGCGGCGCCTGCTGTGCCAGGGCACACATACAGAGGATACCGATCAGCAGCACACACCAGACCGCTCGCATGAGGGTACTCCTTCCGCAAGACCACCGATCATTCCCACATCACCGCTCGATCTGGCGAGCGCGACTTCGTCAAGCCGCGAGCACGGGCGCGGGTTTGCCAAAGGTCGTTTCCAGCGCCTTCGTTCGGCCCTCACCCCCGGCCCCTCTCCCAATGCTGGGAGAGGGGAGTGAGATGATGATCGAGAACAGATTCTGTTGTATCAATCAGTCACCCCTCGTCCAAGCTTGGGAGAGGGGCCGAGTGAAGGCGCTGTTTCTGCTTATCCACATACGTCTATACGCTCGCGGCTCGACCCGCCAGGAGGAATCACGGATCCGTGCGTCACCCCGTCGCGCATTCATGCGCATGGATTCACCAATATTATACGCCGACTTGCCGCCGCTGCCAAGGCCGGGTTGGCCAACCGGCAAAGCAGGCGTGTGCGCTTTGCGGCCTCGCGGCTTTCGTGCTACACTTTCCGTGGTTACAGATATCATTAAAGGATGCATGATGTGTCGCTCCAGATTCTTGCAAGTTGTGTAATCAGTTACCTCATCGGCTCGCTGCCGTTTGGCGTCTGGGTCGGATTGCTGACCAAAGGCGTGGATATCCGTACGCTGGGCAGCAAAAATATCGGCGCCACGAACGTGCTGCGAGTGCTGGGCCCCGGCCCCGGCTTCGCGGTGATGCTGCTCGATACCGTCAAAGGCGGGGTGGGCATCTGGCTCGCGGCGGCCTTCATCCCGAATCTGCCCATGTCCGTCCGCGTGTTGCTCGGCTTCTGCGCGGTCGTCGGCCATACGTTTTCGCCCTTCCTGCGATTCAAAGGCGGCAAAGGCGTCTCGACCACGCTGGGCGTGCTCCTGGCGCTGAGCTGGCCAGTCGGGGTGGTCGCGCTGGTGGTGTGGACCAGCTTCGTGGCGCTCACCCGCTACGTCAGCATCGCCTCCATCGCCGCCGGCATCAGCCTGCCCATCGCCTCGTGGTGGTTCCTGCGCGCCGACGACCGCCTGTGGATGGTCGGCCTGACCATTGCCATTCTCATCCTTGTGGTCATCAAGCATCGCGAGAATATCAAGCGCCTTGCGGCCGGCACCGAGCCGAAATTCGGCCAGCGCGTCGCCGCCCCCATGGAGGGCGAGACGCCCATCGAGCCGAAATTCGGCCAGCGCGTCGCCGCCCCCATGGAGGGCGAGACGCCCATC
>CAZPYA010000111.1:0-17429 GCA_964590255.1 uncultured bacterium | reverse complement strand
TGCTGCAACAGTTCGCCAACCCCGCCAATCCCGCTATCCACCGCCTCACCACCGGTCCGGAAATCTGGCGCGACACCGACGGTCAGGTGGATATCCTGGTGGCGGGCGTGGGCACCGGCGGCACCATCACCGGCGTCGGCGGGCTGCTGAAAGAGCTGAAACCCGCGGTTCAAATCGTCGCGGTGGAGCCCGCCGCCTCGCCGATGCTTAGCGAAGGCCGCAAAGGCCCGCACCCCATCCAGGGCATCGGCGCCGGCTTCGTGCCCGCCGTGCTGGACCGCGCCCTCATCGATGAAGTGCTGCCCGTGCCCAACGACGGCGCCATCGAGACCACGCTGCGCCTGGCCCGCGAGGAAGGCCTCTTCGTCGGCATCTCCGCCGGCGCCGCCGCCTGGGCCGCCGCCCGCCTCGCCGAACGCCCGGAAAATGCCGGCAAAACCATCGTCGTCATCTTCCCCGACAGCGGCGACCGCTACCTGTCGACGGCGGCGTTCCAGGCGGTGCTGGCCGAGTAAGGTCGGCGGCACACTGTTCCTCCCCGCGCCCGCCCGACTCGCTCGGGCGGGCGTTGTCACACATGAACAGGTATCTGCGAAATCGATCACAGGGCCGTGCGGCGGCTCCATAGGTGACCTTCTACATACCCCTGTGCGTGGTTCACGGCGCGACAGAGTCTCGCCCGCCAAAATATCTCATGACCCTTTTGTCCCCGTCCTTTGCGCAGTGCAGCGGAACGGGGAGAGGGGCCGGGGGTGAGGGCCGAGCATAGGCACGCCGGCTCGACAGCGCCTCGCCCTCCAGTATGCTTGATGAGATATTGTGTTTCCATGAGCCTTCCTGGAAGGGAGCGGCTCCTCTATACGGAATAAACACCTCGAGTCTACTCCCCATCGGAGGTGTCATCATGTCCTTACCCGTGCTGCAGGAATTCGCCAATCCCGGTCCGCTGTACCGGGGCAAGCCCTTCTGGGCGTGGAACGGCAAGCTGGAGCCCGAGGAGCTGCGTCGGCAGATCCGCGTGATGCACCGCATGGGGTTGGGCGGGTTTTTCATGCACTCGCGGGTGGGGCTGGACACCGCGTATCTCTCCGACGAGTGGTTCGCCTGCGTGGATGCCTGCCTCGATGAGGCGAAGGCGCTGGGCATGGAGGCGTGGCTGTATGACGAGGACCGCTGGCCCTCCGGCGCGGCGGGCGGGCTGGTGACGAAGCACCGCAAGCACCGCGCGCGCGAGTTGATGCTGCACGTTCTCCACGCGCCTACCGAGCTGGCCTGGGGCAAAGAGACGCTGGCCGTCTTCACCGCGAAGCTGGAGGGTAGCGCGGCCTACAACGTGAAGCCCGTCGCCAAAGGCGAGAAAGTGAAGCTGCCCGACGGCTACGTCCTCCTCCACTTCACCGTCGAAGTGCAGGGCTGCAGCTCCTGGTACAACGGCTACACCTATCTGGATACCCTCAGCCACGACGCGGTGCAGGCGTTCATCGAATCCACGCACGATGAATACGCGCGGCGCGTGGGCAAAGAGTTCGGCCGCCTCATCCCCGGCATGTTCACCGACGAGCCGAACCACGGCCACAAACTGGGTGCCGACAACAACACCTTCGACCCCCGCGGCCTGCCGTGGACCGGCAAGCTGCTAAAGACTTTCAACAAGCGATATGGCTACGACCTGCTGCCCCATCTCGTCGAGTTGATCTACGATGTCGACGGGGAGCCCGTCTCGCAGGCGCGCTACCACTACCATGACGTCGTCACCCACCTCTTCGTCGACGCCTTCTCCCGGCAGATCGGTGAGTGGTGCGCGGCGCACAACCTCCTTTTCATCGGCCACGTGCTGGAGGAGGACTCGCTGGTGCGCCAGACGAACGTCGTCGGCTCCGCCATGCGCTTTTACGAGCATATGCAGGCGCCGGGCATGGACCTGCTCACCGAGCACTGGCGCGTCTTCAACACCGCCAAGCAGGTCTCCTCGGCGGCGCGGCAGTTCGGCCGCGCCTGGCGCCTCACCGAGACATACGGCTGCACCGGCTGGGACTTCCCCTTCGCCGGCCACAAGGCGCTGGGCGACTGGCAGGCCGCGCTGGGCATCAACCTGCGCTGCCAGCACCTCTCCTGGTATACCATGGAGGGCGAAGCGAAGCGCGACTACCCGGCGGCCATCTTCTACCAGTCGCCCTGGTGGGAGCTGTACCCGAAGGTGGAGGACTACTTCGCCCGCATCGGCGCGGCAACCACCCGCGGCCGGGAAGTGCGCGACCTGCTGGTGGTCCACCCGGTGGAGAGCGCCTGGCTGCTCTGCAAGAGCGGCTGGATGCAGAATTCGGAGACCTACTGGCTGGACGGCCGCTTCTTCGCGTTGTGTGACACGCTGCTCGCCGCGCACGTCGACTACGACTTCGGCGACGAGGAGCTGCTGTCCCGCCATGGCACGGTGCGCAACACCGCGGACGGCCCCGTGCTGGTGATGGGCCAGGCGGCGTATAAGGTTGTCGTCGTGCCGCCGCAGATCACCATGCGCGCCAGCACGCTAAAACTGCTGGAGAAATTCCGCGCCGCCGGCGGCACGGTGGTCTTCGCCGGCGAGGTGGCGGGCTACCGCGATGCCCTGCCTTCCGACGCGGTGGAAGCCTTCGCGGAAAGCTGTGCCCGCGCAACGCACGAAGGCGACGAACTGGTCGCCGCGGTGGCCGGCGCCCGCCGGCTGTCCATCACCGATGGCGCCGGCGCCGAGATCGCCGCCGCGCTCTATCTGCTGCGCGAAGATGCCGACGCCTACTACCTCTTCGTCTGCAATACCGGCGAGGATTTCCTCAACGACCGGCACGATATCAGCAACGACCCGATGGTGCGCGACCGTACGCTGAGCTTCCCACGGGTAGTCATCCGCGGCTTGCCTGGCGCTGCCGGCGCGCCGCTGCTGCTCGACCCGGAAACCGGCGCGGTGGCGGTGGCGGAGGCCGAGTGGACGACCGACGGTTGGGCGGTGACGACCAGCCTGCCCGCGCTGGCCAGCCGCCTCTTCCTCTTTCCGAAGGCCGCCATCGACGCCGACTTCCCGCCGGCCGCCGAGTTGGAAACCGTGCGTGTGGAGCCGCTGGCTCGCGACCGCTGGCCGGTGCGCCTCTCAGAGGCGAACATACTCGTGCTCGATCGCGCCCACCTGCGCCTGGGCGACGGCGAGTGGCAGGACGCCGATGAAATCCTGCGCGTAGACCGCGCCGTGCGCGCCGCGCTGGGCGTCGAGCCGCGCGGCGGCGCCATGGTGCAGCCGTGGGCGCGCCCGGCGGTGAAGAACCCGCCGGTGCTGCCCATCGCGCTGTCCTACACATTTACCGTCGATGCGCTGCCCGGCGGGCCGCTTTTCCTCGGCCTCGAGCAGCCGCGCACCTTCCGCGTGGCGCTCAACGGCGCCCCGGTCAGCACCGAGGCCGACTGCGGCTGGTGGACCGACCGCTCGCTGCGTCTGCTGCCGCTGGACGCCGCGCTGCTGCGCCCCGGCGCCAACGTGCTCACGCTAGAGTGCGACTACACCCCAACACACCCCGGCCTGGAGATCGTTTACCTGCTCGGCCCCTTCGGCGCGGCGGCGCGCGGCACCGATGTCGCCATCATCGCCCCGCCGCGAGAGCTGGCCATCGGCGACTGGACCGAACAGGGGCTGGCCTTCTACGCCGGCTCGGTGGCGTATGAAACGCCCGTCACCGCCGCACTGCAGCCCGGAGAGCGCCTTTTCGTGCGCGTGCCCGCCTACCGGGGCGCCGCCGTGCGTGTGCTGGTCGACGGCCAGCCCGCCGGCATCGCCGCTTGGGAGCCCAACGAGGTGGAAATCACCGCCTTCGTCGGCAAAGAGCCGGCGCTGTTGCAACTGGAAGTCATCGGCCACCGCCGCAACTCCCACGGCCCCTTCCACCTGGACCAGAAATGGCCCAACTGGACCGGCCCCGCCGAATTCCAACCCGGCCCCGACCACTGGTTCGACGGCTACCAACTCGTCCCATGCGGCTTGATGGCCGCTCCGGAACTGATCGTGAAACGGTAAAGCGTGTGTGGATAATCGTTCGTAGTCGCGCCGCAGCCACAGCAAGGCGCGTCGATCAGGCATGTCCGTGTTCGACTATTACAACCACGCGCCTTGCTGAGCCGCGGCGCGACTACTACAGGGCCGTATTGCATCTGTCATTCCCCTCTCCCAGCATTGGGAGAGGGGCTAGGGGTGAGGGCGCGCGCGGGAGCGCGCAACGCTGACATATTCACTGCGGTCATGTGCTACGAACGGTAAACGACATACCGGATATGATCTGTGCTACGATGGCTATTGAATAGGAGTGTTCCCATGCGCTTGTATCTGCTGGCTTTGCTCATGCTCGCGATGCCCGCCTTCGCTGCCGTCACCCTCGCCCCGCTCTTCACCGACAACATGGTGCTGCAGCACGGCGTCTCTATGCCGGTGTGGGGCATGGCGGCACCGGGGGAGAAGATCACGGTGGCCTTCGGCAGGCAGACGGTGATGGCGACCGCCGGCGCGGATGGCCGCTGGCGCGTGGCGCTGAAGCCGCTGGCCGCGTCAGCGGAGCCGGCCGAGTTGACGGTGACGGGTGAGAACACGCTGACCCTGCACAACGTCCTCATCGGCGACGTCTACCTCTGCTCCGGCCAGTCGAACATGCAAAAGCCGGTGGGCCCCAACCCGCCGCAGCCACCGGTGAAAAACTACGAGCAGGAGATCGCGGCGGCGAATTACCCGCAAATCCGCCTCTTCGACGTCGGCATGACGATGGCACTCGCGCCGCAGTCCGTCTGCAAGGGACAGTGGACCGTCTGCAGCCCGCAGACGGTGGGCCGATTCTCCGCCGCCGCCTACTTCTTCGCACGCCAGCTTGTCGAGGAGAACGGCGTGCCCATCGGTCTCATCACCGCCACCTGGGGCGGCACCATGGCGCAGCAGTGGACCAGCGTGCCGGCGGTGAAGCAGGTGCCCACCTACCGGGGCATCGGCGAGCATGCGGAGGCGCTGGCGGCACAGGCGAAGCTGGATGGGGTGCTGGACTGGCGCGCCATCAACGCCATCGCCGCCGACTACAATCGCCAGTGGTGGCTGGCTCACGACCCCGGCCTGCAGCCCGGCAAGGAATGGTATCGCCCGGAGATTGACGACAGCGCCTGGCTGGTGAAAACCGAGCCGAGCAGCATGTGGTACGGCGGCAGCCTGCCCGGTTTCGAGGGCGCCCTCTGGTACCGTAAAACCGTCGAGGTGCCGGCGGCGTGGGCGGGGAAAGATCTCCTCCTCTCCCCCTGCAGCCTCGACCGTGAGGTCTACGTCTTCTTCAACGGCGTCAGCATCGACGACAAGCGGGTGAAGAATACCGTGCAATACGTCATCCCCACAGCGCTGGTGAAACCGGGCACAAACGTCATCACCATCCGCCTCATTGGCGTCAACGGCGCCGGGGGTATCGCCGGCGACCCGAAGCGCATGACGCTGGCCCCGGCGGACGACGCGAACGCCGCGCTGCCACTGGCCGGCCCGTGGCGCTATCACATCGGCGTCAAGCTCGGGCCCGGCGACGCGCTGCCCGGCTCCACGCCGCTGGCCGGCACCCTCTACAACGCGATGATCCACCCGCTGGCGCCGTTTGCCATCAGTGGCGTGCTGTGGTACCAGGGCGAGTCGGACATGACCGGTGGCGTGCACCAGGACTACCGTGACATCCTCGCCGCGCTCATCGCCGACTGGCGCGTATTATGGAATCGTCCCGACCTGCCCTTCCTGCTGGTGCAGTTGCCGAATATCGGCGATCCCGAACCCTTCCCCACCGGCTACGCGCCGTATGCGTGGATTCGTGAGGCCCAACTTGCCATCGCGCTGAAGACCCCGCGTACCGCGCTGGTCATCACCATCGACATCGGCGAGCGCGACATCCATCCGACCAATAAGCAGGACGTCGGCAAGCGCCTCGCCCTTGCCGCCCAGGCGCTGGTCTACGGCAAGCCGGTGGAATACAGCGGGCCGCTCTTCGCCGGCATAACCGCCGAGGGCGACAAACTGCGCCTGCGTTTCACCCATGCCGCCGGCCTGCGCACATCCGGTAACGCCCCGCTGGCCGGCTTCGCCATCGCCGCCGCCGACGGCCATTTTCAACTCGCCGACGCCGTCATCGACGGCGACACCGTCCTCGTTTCGTCGCCCAACATCGCGAATCCCGCCCGCGTCCACTACGCCTTCCGCGGCAGCCCCATCTGCAATCTCTACAACGCCGCCGGCCTGCCCGCCTCCCCCTTCCGCAGCGAGACGGCTGATACGGTAGCGAACCTGGATAAGCGGTAATGTCTATGGCCCGGAAGGGGCATGTGAAGCTAGCCGCGGATGAAGCGCAGCGGAACCCGTGGATGAGTTGTCAAATAGGAAATAAGCCCTGAAAGGGCGACAGATCGGTCTGTCGCCCTTTCAGGGCTTATTCATGTATAGCTCTTCCTTCCACGGGTTGCACCCGTGGCTAGTTTCCTCAGCCCCTTCGGGGCATTATTCGCCTTTCACCGCCCACCGCAGCTTCGCCGACGACGCCCGCGGGTTGTCGTGCCGCTCCTCCGGCGTGGGGCGAAGGGGCGCGGGGGCAATTTCGGCATAAACCCCGCGTTGCAGCCCTGCCTGGAACGCCTGCTTCACCCGGCGGTCTTCGCCAGAGTGGAAGGTGAGGACGGCGACGCGCGCGCCGGGGTTGAGGCAGCCTGGGAGGACGCTGAGCAGCGAGTCCAGCGCGTCGAATTCGCCGTTGACGGCGATACGCAAGGCCTGGAAGACGCGGCGCACGGTGTCGTCGCGCTCCAGCTCGCGGGCGGCGCGGGGCAGGGCCTCGCGCACGGCGGCGGCGAGGGCGGTGGTGGTGGGCAGGTCGCGCCCGGCCAGCGCGTGGGCGAGAGCTTCCGCGCGCGGCTCGTCGGCGTGGTCGCGCAACAGGTCGGCCAACTCCGCGTCGGCGATCGCGACCAGCAGCGCCGACGCCGGAGCGCCCTTGTTCGGGTTCATGCGCAGGTCCAGCGGCCCCTCGCGCTTGAAGGTGAAGCCGCGCGCGGGGTTGTCGAGCTGCATCGACGACACGCCCAGGTCGGCGAGGAAGCCGTCGATGCCGGGAATCCCCTCCTCCGCCAGCAGCCGCGGCAGCGCGGCGAAACTCGTGCGGCGCGCCTGGAATTCCGCCTCGGAAAAGCCCTCAGCGCGCAGCCGCGCTTCCGTCTTCGGCAGTTCCAGCGGGTCGACATCCAGCCCATACACCCGCCCGCCCGGCCGCACCGCCGGCAGGATGGCCTGCGCATGTCCGCCGTAGCCCAGCGTGCCGTCGACGAACATCTCCCCCGGACACGGCCGCAACACGTCGAGAATCTCCGCCACCATGATGGGCCGATGGCTTCCCGCCGGCGTGTCCCCCCGCGCCTTCACCTTCTCCACGTCCTCGGCGTAACGCTCCGGGTGCAGCTCTTTATACTTCTCGTGAAAGGCGCGCGGATGCGTGCCGCGGTAACGCGGCCGCCGCCGGTGCGCGCCCTGGTCGTCAGTGGTCATGCGGGGATTATAGCGGAAGGGCATGGCAAAGACCAGCGGATGGAATACCGACATCGTAATATAATGGCCGCGACATGTCATTCGACGTAGCGCGTGCCCGCCGTGGCACGCCGGGGTGGAAATTCGCATCCGTATGGGAACTTTCATCCTACGTCGGGATGATGGTTTCTTCACGGTCATTAATGCCGATACCGGGCGTGCCACGGCGGGCATGCCCCACGGCAATACGGAGTTTTTTGGCCTGGGTGTCCGCGCCTCGCACCTGGTCATTCCCCTCTCCAGCATGGGGAGGGGTGGCCGTCAGGCCGGGGTGGGGTCTGCGGCAGAGCAGCGCATCGATCCTGCACGCCCACCCCCTGCGGCGGCCCTAACCCCTAACCCCTGCACAGCAAACATCTGCTTGACAAAAACTGCCAAATCTGCTATACTGCCGCCAGCCTGAAGGGCGAGACTCCCAATGCCATTCAAATAAGCTTTGTCTGCTGTTCAACAGCCCCAACACGTCGGCATCTTTCCCTATCATCCCCCCTCCCCACGTAGGGGAGGGGTCTGGGGGAGAGGTAAAACGGCGGGTCGAGAGCCCTTATTTGAACGGTATTAGACGAGACTCCGTCGAGCCGCCCGTAAATATGATACTCACTACCCCCTTTTTCGCTAAAACAACACAAAAGTGGGGGTAGTCACGGGGGGTAGCCGGGGGGTAGTCACCGCTCGCGGGTTCACGGCAGCCGCACCAGCTTCGGCACGGTCATCGCCCGCCCCATCAGCGTATACTGGCGCGATAGCTCGGTGAAGTCGGTGGCGAGCAGTTCGCCGGCGGGGATGGCGTCCAGCGCCAGGTACTGCTCGACCAGTGGCTCCAGCCGGGCATTGAAGGCAACGCGGGAGCCGCCGTGGGCACGGGTGCCGAAAGTGCGGATAGTGCCGTCGAATGCGGGAGCGATATGAAACAGCTCATGGATGAGCGTGAGCACGCGGCGCTCACGCGGTTGCTCGAAAAAGCGCGGCACGTAGAGATAAATCAGGTAGAGGATGTCGCCGTCCGCGGTGGGAATCTGCGGCAGGGCGAACCGCTGCCCCTTGTGTGTGCGGAACGGCGTGCCATCCTGAAAGCGCATGGGGATGATGCGCGCATACGTGCCCCCGGCGCCGCGAGTGCGCGCCCGCGTCGCGCACAGCAACAGCCGCCGCGGGTCGATGTGCGCCAACTCGGGCAGGCGCGCGCAGAGATCGGCCACGACCACTTCGATCTCGTCGGTGATATTCAGCGTCGGTTTGCTGCGTCGCATGGTGAAATCGTTACCCCTGCGGCTCATCATCCGCCGCGGTAATCTCCGGATCGGGCTCTGGCATTGCCGCATCCCCTGGGGCTGCCGGCACGGCCACCGTGCCGATGGCGGCCTTTTCAGCTTCCAGTCGCGTCACTTCCGCGTCGATTTCCTTGATGCGCTGGTATTCCGGTCGCAGTAAGGTTTCCGCGAAGGCGCCCTGGTCAAACATGCGCACGACCAGATTCACGATGGTGGCGCCGCAGGTGGCGCGCTCGCGGTTCAGCGTGCGAATCTGCGCGGTCAGCTTCTGCACCTCCTGGATGTCCGCGATGCGCTCGCTGGCGGTCTGCACCACCTCGCCCAGCGCGTGTACCACGTCGCCCGCCGTCTTCTTCACTTTATCGAAGGTCGTGTCTGTCATGTCAGGCCTCCTGATGGGGATATGCCAGCTATTCGCCGCGCCGGGACGCATTTCCTGCCCCCGCACATGACACGGGCGGCGCACCGTGCTGTGCCCCGCCCGTATCGATCCCCGGCATCCTGCCCCCACCATTTCGGAGAAGCGCGTGAGTGTGTTGGTGACATTGATGACCCACGGCCATGAATATCATACCCCGCGCGCCGGCGCCTATGGCGGGAAAAATGCGCCGCGCGCCCCGCATGTGCCGGAAACAGCCAGCGACCGACTTCCCCTCCCGCGGGAGCGCGCGCCACAACCGGCGACTACCGCGTCGTCCGTCGGCGCACAGGGATTGCCGAATTCCGCAAAAACCTGTACCGTGTGCAGTAGAACAGGCGCGCGGAACGAGACACGATGCATCAGCTTTTTGACAACGTACCCCCCCTCATCGGGGCCATCCTCATGGGGATTCTCCATGGACTCACGCCGCATGGGCATTCCTGGCTGGTGTTGCTGCCCTTCGCGCTGGGCGGCATCAATGCGCGCGGCATGCTGCGGCTGGCGATTGCCTACGGCCTGGGCATGATTGTGGTGGCGGCCGCCACGGGGGCGGTGCTGGGCGCGCTGGCACACGCGGTGCCGGAAGCATGGCACCAGGGCGTGGAGATCGGCATCGGCGTGATGCTCACGGTGATGGGCCTGGCATTCATCATCCGTCCGGATTCGGTGCACCACACCATGGATCATATTTGCAGCGAGCACTGCCACAGCACCGGCGAGCAAAAGCTGCTGCGCTCGGGCACCATGACCGGTCTCTTTCTCATGGGCGTGCTTAGCATGCTTATCCCCTGCCCCACGAATTACTGGCTCTATGGACAGTCCTTCGCTACGCGCTCGGTTGCGGAAGGCGCGCTCATCTTCGTCACCTACGCGGTGAGCACCAGCCTCGCCGTCGGCGCGGTAGCCAAGTTGATGGTCACCTCGCGCGCCATGCTCGCCCCGCTGGAACGCAAAGGCAACCGCCTGCTCATCCTCCGCCTCAGCGGCCTCATCGTGCTGTTGGCCGGCGCGTGGATGCTCTGGCTGGGCACCCATCCCCACGACCACGACGCGCACGAGCACGACCACGGGCGGCGGCCGGCGGTGGCGTGGCAGATGGTGGCGCGCGCGGAATAGCCGCCGGTGGCAGGAGTCCGTCGGCGTGGCGGCGCGTTCACGCTGCCGGAGGCGGCATAATCTGCGGCACTACTCCACGTGTGCCAGCCATTCCCGCACCGTCTTCCCCGCCACCCGGAGCTCCGGCGCGATCTCCGCCAGCGGCGCCAGTACGAAGCGGCGCTGGGTGAGGTACGGGTGCGGCAGGCGCAGCGCCGGGGTGTCGCGCGTCTCGCCCTCGTAGACGAGCAGGTCAATATCCAGCGTGCGCGGCCCCCAGTGCTCGCCCCGCACGCGTCCAAAGTCGGTCTCGATCCGCTGCGTTGCCGCCAGCAGCGCCTCCGGCGACAATTCGGTCTCCAGCGCCACCGCCATATTCAAAAAGGCCGGCTGGTCCGTCTTGCCCCACGGCGGCGTCTCGACCATCGCCGACGCCGCCACCACCCGCGTCTCCGGCAGTCCCCCCAGCCGCGCCACCGCCGCCGGCAGCGTGCCGGCGCGGTCGCCCAGATTTGAACCGAGAGAAAGATAGACGCGGTGGGTGGTCATGGGTTCATGCTACCCGGCGTTCCCGCCGCTGTCAACGGTTTCATCCGCCTATTGCCCCGCCCGCCCCGAGCAGGTACAATACCCTCTGGAGGATTGCTATCGTGCTGGATATTCTTCGCATGTTGGAGCAAGATGGGCGGCTGACGGCCGAGCAGTTGGCGGAGCGCAGTGGGCGTGCCGTCGACGAGGTGCGGCAATTCGTCGCCGCCGCCGAGCAGGCCGGCATCATCCGCAAGTATAAGGCGGTGATCAACTGGGAGCGCGTCGAGAGCGGCGAGCAGGATACCTACGCCTTCATCGAGGTGAAGGTGACGCCGCAGCGCAGCTTCGGTTTCGACGCCATCGCCGAGCGCATCATGCGCTTCCCCGAGGTGCAGTCGCTGTATCTGCTCTCCGGCGCCTACGACCTGCACGTGGTGGTGAAGGGCAAAGACCTGCGCGACATCGCTCGTTTCGTCACCAGCAAACTCGCCGCGCTCGACTCTGTGCTGAGCACCACCACCCACTTCGTGCTGCGTTGCTACAAAATCGACGGCGACATCCTGGAAGACGGCGAAGCCCCCGACCGCCTGCCCGTGACCCCGTAGGGGGAATGCAGAACACTGGGAGCGCGGATTTGTAATCCGCACGAGTTCTGTTATCGTGCGGATTACAAATCCGCGCTCCAATTTTTCATTTCCTCCGTCCCGGAGCGTTCTGCTCCGGGACGGAGGGGTTTGGCGTTTACGGCGCGCCGGTGGCCGCCGGATAGCCGTTGGTCACCGCCGCCCCGGTGGCGGTCGTGGTGCTTGTCGTGCCCATGGTACTCGTCGACGCGCTGGTCGGCGGCACGATGATCACGGTGCCCGCCGGCAGCACGATGGCCGAGCCGGGTTGGATGGACATCGAACCCGGATACATCTCGGTGGTGCCCAGCACGGTCGGCGACCCGATGCTGGCCGTCGTGGTCCACCAGCGCGTGCTCGCGAAAGTCTGCTGAGACGTGCCCAGCGTGTTCAGCGAGGTGGTATAGCCGGCGTGCCAGTTCTGCAGCCAGGCATTATTCGCGAAGGCCGGCTGATAGGCCGTCGGCGAATTCTGCTGGAAGTTGGTGCGGTACTGCACGAACTGCTGCGTGGCCGGCTGCCAGTAGACCACGTCGAAGGTATTGAGGCGCTGCGCCAGGTAGGGGCGCTGGTCCGCCGGAATGGCGTTCAATGTCTGGTTGTATGCCACGACATCGCTGTTCAGCGCCATCGCTTCCGCCTGCAGTTGCATCGCCATCATGCGCTGCTCCGGCGTGAGCGTGGTTGTCGACACGATCTGGCGGAAGATCATCTCGCGCGCCGCCAGGTCGTTGATGCGGGACACCAGCATCTGGCCCTGCACCTCCAGTGTCGTCGCCCGGATCTCCGCCCGCAAGGCGCGGATTTCGTTGATGATGGCGGCGGTCTCCGGTGTCACCGTCGTCGGCACGCCGGCCATCGTCACGGTACTGGTCGTGCCGGCCACCATCACATCGGTTGACCCGGTGACACCGACCGACGGCGTGCCGGATGCCGGCACGGTTGTGGTCGTGGCGCCGGCCGCAAATGCCATCGTGCCCAGGGCCGCCACCACCACCATCACAGTAAACAATCTCATATGGTACCTCCTTGTGCGGAAGATTCGATACACTGTCATCTTGCCACGCCGGTGGCGTCATTAACGGCAGGAAACACCCCATGGACGACCTTTGTGCCATCTCCCGCACCTACGTGGGCGTGGTGAGGCCATGAAATGATGCGCGCGACGGGGTCGTGTCGATCAATGCGACAGGCGAGTGGCGGAAGGGACGGATACGCGCACATCCCCCGCGATGGGTGATGGCGCATGTGCGGTAAACGGGCCGCTGGTGTGTGGGATTGCGCTCAGAAGTGGGTAAAGCCCCAGGGCAGCGGCTCGGCGCCGCCGCCGGCGACCAGCAGCAGCTCCGGCGCCGCGGTCATCGTGCCGATGCGCGTCAGCGGCAGCGGCGCCATGGCGGCGCGCAGCACGGTCTCCGCCGCCGCCGGGGCGGTCAGCAACAGCTCGAAATCCTCACCGCCGCGCAGCGCCAGGTCCAGCGGGTCGCACACTACTGCGCGCGCGGCCAGCCAGTCGCAGGCCTCCATCACCGCGGGCGCGATGGGGAGGGCGTCGCGGTCGAGGCGCGCGCCGACGCCGCTCATGTGGCACAGCCGGTGCAAGTCGGTGGCCACGCCGTCGCTGAGGTCCATCATCGCCGTCACCGGCCCGGCGGCGGCCAGCGCGCGGCCCGCCGCCAGCCGCGCCCGCGGGCGCAGTTGCGCGTCGACGCAGGGGCGCAGCGCGTCCGGGTAGGCTACGCCGGTCTCCAGCACCTGCAGCCCGGCGGCCGCCAGGCCCAGCGCGCCGGTCACATACAGGGCATCCCCGGGGCACGCGCCCGCGCGCGTGAGCAATTCCGCTTCGGCCACGCGGCCCAGCACGGTGAGGGAAATGGTGAGCGGCCCGGCCGAGCGCACCGTGTCGCCGCCGACCACGTCGACGCCGGCCTCACGCGCCAACGCGCCCAGGCCGTCGTAGAGCGCCATCGCCTGTGCGGGGGTAAACGCCGGGGGCAGCGCCAGCGAGAGCACGGCGTGGGTGGGGGCGCCGCCCATGGCGGCGATGTCAGAGAAGTTTTGCGCCAGCGCCTTCCAGCCCAGCGCGGGCAGGTCGCCCCAGCGCAGCCGGAAGTGCACGTCTTCCATCAGCAGGTCAGTGGTCACCAGCAACAATTCGTCGCCGGGCAGCGCGATGGCCGCGGCGTCGTCGCCAATCGCCAGCCGGGTGTGCCGCGCCGGCGGCAGACACCCGGCTAATGCCGCGATCAACGCGTCTTCGCCCGCGAGGGGCGCCGTGCTCATTGCTTCTTCTCAGGCTTGTCGACGTAGAAGACTTTCCAGTCCGTCCCCACCTGGTGCATATACAGCTTGTAGACGCCGCAGCTCAGTGTGGCGGTGGGCTTGTCGATGGGCACGCTCATCGGATGCACCCCGGTGTCCAGCTTCAGCGTGGCCAGGTCGGTATACATCATCTCTACTTCCGGCCGCTTGGTGAATGAACCGGTGCCGAGGGTGATCGCCTTGAACTTGATGCTGGTGAGGCGCGCCCCGGCCGTCATCGGCTCGGTCAGCTCCGCGTCCAGCACCTTGATGATGACCTCGGCGTTATTGTCCTTGATGCCGGACAGGAAGGTCTCGGCGGCGCGGATAATCGGGTCGCGCTGGCGCGATGCGGATGAAATCATCCCCACGATCACAATCAGCACGATCAAGCCGATGAAAATGAAAAACGTCGTCGAAGATCGCATCGTCGAATATACCTCCGCTGCAATGCCTGCAATAGTTGGGCTGCAAGCGAGCCGCGGCCCGCCGCGGGAGTATTATACCGCAGGATGGCATGGATTTGAACCTCCCTGTTTTTTGGGCGTGTTTTTCGCGTATCACTTGGGGCTGGATTGCTTGGTCGGCCCCCCTCCCCGGCCCTCCCCCCGTGCCCTTCGTTGCACTACGTGCACAGGGGGAGGGAGTGTCGATAGTTTCCTCCCTCCCCCTGTGCATGGAACGCAGTGGAAGGCACGGGGGGAGGGCCGGGGAGGGGGGCCGAGTAGGCACGCAGGCTGTGATCCTGTCGAACAGGGGTGAGCGTCCGCCTACCGCGTGTCTTCCACCCAGAACTTGTCGAAGATCGTCGACAGCGACAGCTCCGAGTGAATGCGGCGGATCGCCTCGGCGAGCATGGGGGCGACGGAGAGCGCTTCCACCTGCGGAATCTGCTTCTCCGCGGCCTGCGGAATGGTGTCGGTGATGAGCAGTTTCTGAATGGGCGAATCCTGCAGGCGGGCGATGGCCGGGCCGGAGAGCAGCCCGTGCGAGGCGCAGGCGTAAATCTCCGTGGCGCCGCGGTCTTTCAGCGCCTTGGCGCCGGACACCAGTGAGCCGGCGGTGTCGACCATGTCGTCTACCAGGATGGCGCGCTTGCCGACCACGTCGCCGATGACGTCGATCACTTCGCACTCGTTCGGCTCGGGACGGCGCTTGGCGATAATCGCCAGCGTGGCGCCCAGCCGGTCGGCGAAGGCCGACGCGCGGCCCACCCCGCCGACGTCCGGCGACACCACTACGGTGTCGCCATCGCACAGCCCCTGCTCGCGGAAGTAGTGGGCAAAGAGCGGCCCCGCCGGCAGGTGGTCCACCGGCAGGTTGAAGAAGCCCTGGATCGTTTGCACGTGTACGTCTACCAGCAGCACGCGGGTGGCGCCGGCGGTGGCGATGAGGTCGGCCATCAGGCGCGCCGCGATCGGCTCGCGCGGCTTCACCTTCTTTTCCTGTCGAGCGTATCCATAATAGGGGATGATGGCGGTGATGCGCCGCGCCGAGGCGCGCTTCAGCGCGTCGAGGATGATCAGCAGCTCGATGATATTCTCGCTGGTGGGCGGGCAGGTGGGCTGCACCACGAAGACGTCCATGCCGCGCACGCTCTCCTGCACCTGCACGCGAATCTCCCCATCCGCGAAGCGGCTGACCAGCGTCTCAGACAGCCGCACGCCCAGATGATCGGCAATCGACTGGGCCAGCGCCGGGTTCGCAGTTCCGGTCAGCACGCGTAAATCGAACATTGTATCATTCCTTAACCACAGGGGATAAATAATTATTCGACAAGCGCTCCCGCCTTCCCTTCCGAATGAAGCGGGATTTTTCGCCGATGCCGTTTGGCCTCCTCGCCGCCAGGCGAACGAGCCGCCGTCGAGTCGCGAACCTAATACGCGGTCCCCTCCCTGGCCCTCCGTTGCCATCCTAATCATACTCCCCTTCCCTTGCGCAGCGGAGCGGGGGAAGGGGCCGGGGGATGGGGGCCGATTAGGCACTCATGTAGTGCGCATGAGGGTCGGGGAGGGAACCGAGCGAAAGTATCGGACGCACAGCTCGGCGTTGTCTCGCCCAATACCATTCAACCGCTGAGTACAATCCACCCACCATTTATCCGCTCACCGCACCGGAGTCAAACCGTTCGAGTACGAGTAGGACCCTCTCCCCCCACCCCCCAAAATATGGTACGATAGAGCCACGCCATGACCAACGTATCCGACCAGACCGGCGCCCTCTTTGACCTTCCGTCCGACGCGTCCGACGCGGGCGAGGAGGCGCTTACCTGCCTGGAAGGCGTGCTGGAGGCGATCACCTACCAGAACCCGGAAAACGGCTTCGTCATCGCCCGGCTGCGGGTGGGGCGCGAACGGGTGACCGTCCTCGGCGACTTCGTGAACCCGGTGCCCGGCGAGATGTTCCAGGTGTGGGGCAAGTGGGAGACGCACCGCCAGTACGGCCCGCAGCTCCGCGTGGTGCGCTACCAGGTGCTGAAGCCCACCACGCTGGACGGCATCGAAAAATACCTGGGCGGCGGCACCATCCCCGGCATCCGCGCCAAAACCGCCGCGCAACTGGTCGGCTACTTCGGGCTGGAGACGCTGGACATCATCGAACAGAGTCCCGAGCGCCTGCTGGACGTGCCCGGCATCGGCCCGGCAAAGGCCAACGCCATCATCCGCGGCTGGGCTGATCAGCACGAAGTGCGCCACATCATGCTCTTCCTGCAGGGCCACGGCATCAGCGCCACCTACGCCACGAAAATCTATAAAACCTACGGCGACCGCGCGGTGGAGATGGTCACCGAAAATCCCTACCGGCTGGCGCACGACGTGTTCGGCATCGGCTTCAAGCTGGCCGACCGCATCGCCCGCAAACTGGGCTTCCACCGCGACCGCCCCGAGCGCGTGGAGGCAGGCGTGCTGCACTGCCTGCAGACCGCCGGCGACAACGGCCACTGCTTCCTGCCCGAGGAGATGCTGGCGCAGGGTGCGGCCGACCTGCTGAGCAGCACGCCGGAGGAGGACGCGCCCCAGGAAGGCGAGCCGCCCACCCGCGACGCCGCCGAGGACGCCATCGAGCGCCTGGTGCGCGCCCAACACCTTATCCGCGACACGGAATCGTCCGACCACCCCATCTACCTGAAGCCGGTGTTTCTCGTGGAGCGAGCGCTGGCGCTGAACCTGCAGGCGATGCTGGCGGACGAATCCATCCCTGATTGGCTGCCGGCGGACGTGACCGTCTTCGCGGACGGCGTGTGCGGCGAACTGGGCATCACGCTGGCGCCGGCGCAGTTCCAGGCGGTGGTCGAGTCGCTGCGCAGCCGCGTGCTCATCCTCACCGGCGGCCCCGGCACCGGCAAAACCACCACCACCCGCGCCATCCTGCAGGCCCACCTGGACTGCCGGCGCCGGGTGCTGCTCGCCAGCCCCACCGGGCGCGCGGCGAAGCGCCTCTCTGAGGTGACGGGGCAAGCGGCGCAGACGATTCACCGCCTGCTGGAGGTGGACCCGAAGAGCTTCACCTTCAAGCGCAACGCCGAGCACCCGCTGGACTGCGACACGCTCATCGTCGACGAGGTGAGCATGGTCGACCTGCACCTGGCC
>CAZPYA010000110.1:0-17505 GCA_964590255.1 uncultured bacterium | reverse complement strand
GGACTGCGACACGCTCATCGTCGACGAGGTGAGCATGGTCGACCTGCACCTGGCCCACTCGCTGGTGCGCGCGCTGCCGTCCCACGCCCAGCTTATCCTGGTGGGCGACGCCGACCAGCTACCCAGCGTAGGCGCCGGCAACGTGCTGCACGACCTCATCCGCTGCGAGCGCGTGCCGGTGGTGCGGCTCACGGAGATCTTCCGTCAGGCGGCGGAGAGCACTATCATTATCAACGCCCACCGCGTGAACGCCGGCGAGATGCCCGAACTGGTGCCCACCCGCCAGTGGCAGGAATCCGACTGCCTTTTCATCGCCCAGGACGACCCGCTGGCCGCCGCCGATAAACTCTGCGACGTCGTCAGTCGCAGCCTGCCCTCGCTGGGCCACGAGCCGCGCGACATCCAGGTGCTGGTGCCGATGATCCGCGGCACGCTGGGCGCCCAGCACCTCAACGGGAAACTGCAGGAAGCGCTGAACCCGAAGCAAATCGGCGTCGCCGAGCTGGTGCGCGGGCAAAAAACGCTGCGCTGCGGCGACCGCGTCATCCAGACGGTGAACAACTACGACCTCGACGTCTTCAACGGCGACATCGGCTACATCCGCCACATCGACCACGAGGAAGGCGAGCTGATCGTCGCCTACCCGGAAAAAGAAGTCAAATACCTCTTCGAACACACCGACGAACTGCAGCTCGCCTACGCGCTCACCGTCCACAAGTCCCAGGGCAGCGAATACCCGGCGGTGGTGGTGGCCTTCCACACCCAGCACTTTCTCTTGCTGCAGCGCAACCTGCTCTACACCGCCCTCACCCGCGCCAAAAAAATCGCCATCCTCCTCGGCAGCAAACGCGCCGTCGCCATGGCCGTCCGCAACGTGAACCGGACGGAGCGGTATACGCGATTGGCGGAACGGGTACAGGCAGAATAACCCACCCGGATACAGGTGGTCATCGTTCAATTCCCCACATTATGTGAGAGATAGCATATAATGGCCTCTGAAGTAACCGTGACCGCGCACAGCACACCGGCACGGCGTGATTGTTGATCGCACCAGAAAGGAGCCACCATGGGAGACAAAGGCGGGAAGAAAGACAAGAGCAAGATGCAGAAACAGGAGACGGACAAACAACAGCAAAAGGCGAAAGTCAAGCAGGGGAAGCAACCGGCGAGCAATAAGTGACCCGGTCGGGGGTGTGTAAATAGTTTTGTGCTTTTTCCTTCCCCCATTAAATCGGCTCCGGGACGCGGCCGGGGAACAGGATGCTCAACTGCAGCCGGATTTGCTGGGGCTGTCGCACGGAGCCGCCGAGGGACTGTCCCTGGAGGCCGGTCGGAACCGGGCGGCCAGGGGGCGTCGTTCCGTAGCCTGGCCGTTGATGGCCGGGCGTGCTTGCACCGGTGCACCCCCACAGCCTAGCCATACAACCTGCCCCGCATGGCGCCTGTCAACCACGCCCCCCGCCTGGCCGTTTACGGCCGGGCGTTCTTTCCGTTGCTAAGTGCTGTTTTGCTATTGACGTTGCCCGGCATGCCCCGTAGACTAACGGAACACACGCTTCACGCGACAACTCGTCCGCAGAGGAGAGCTTCATGACGCATCCGGCGACTTCCCCCGACGCTTCCGCTTCCACCCCCATGCAGCGCATGCTGGTGTGGGAGACCACCCGCGTGCCGGGGTATCCGGCGACGGGCGACGCGCTGCGCCGGCTTGCCGAGCAGGCGGCGGGGGCGGGCGCCACGCATTTCTCGCTGAATACGCTGCCGAAAAGCACCTGGCAGCGCGGTGACGCCCGCGACCCGCATCCGGAGTGGGAATACTGGACGGTCTGGTCGCGTCCGGCCATCGGTTTGTTCAAGCTGGTGCTGCCGCCGGAGTTGGAACCGTGGATTCCCCGCGACGAGGTGGAGCGCAATCTGGCGCTGGTCGAAGGGCAGTGCGCCATCCTGCGCGAGTTCGGCCTGCGAGTGATGCTGGACGGGCACGAGCCGATGTGGTGGCCGGAAGGCGCATTCCGCGCGCACCCGCGCTGGCGTGGGCCGGAGGTGCAGCACCCGGGCATCTCCCGCGTCTCCTACCACAGCCCCTGCCTCGATCAGCCGGAAGTGCTGGCGATCTACCGGCACGCCATGGGCGAGCTCTGCCGCCGACTGCCGGAGGTGGACGCCTATACGATGCTCACGAACGACTCCTCGGCGGGCCTGTGCTGGGCGCACACCTATCCGGGGAAGAATGGGCCGCTGTCTTGCCGGAAGACGCCGCTCATCGACCGCATCACCGGCTTCTTCGACGCCCTGCAGGACGGCGCGCGGGACGCCGGCCGCGAGATCGTCATCAACATGTATAACGCCGGTTTCTGGATTGACGGCGCCGGCCATTACCGCGCCTCGCTGCGCGAGGGGCAGTATATCGACGGCGTGGATCGCCAGGACCGGGTGCGCATGAGCGGCAGTGGGAGCAACAGCTTCTTTGGCGGGTATAACTACCCGGCGCTGGGCATCCCGAAGGTCTTCTCGTTCGTCGAGGAGATCGAGCGCGCCTTCGCCGGCACCGCGGAGGGCGTGAGCATTTCCGTCGCCACGGACGAGTCGCTGCTGACCGACGTCTTCATGGCGTTTCGCGAGACGCCCTCCCACGGACCGGCCTCCCGCATGGATATTCTGCGGCGAGTCGCCGCCGCGCGGGTGGGCACCGAGCACGCGGAAACGCTGCTGGATATCTGGCAGGCCATCGAAAAAGCCACCGAGCAGGTGCGCTACGTGCTGCGCGGCAGCCCGATGATCATCGTCGGCCCGTTGATGGCGCGCTGGGTTATCATGCCGCTGGTGCCGGATGTCTACAGCCTGTCCGCGGAGGAAACGGCCTATTTCCAGCACGGACGGCTGGCCAAGACGGAAATCGAAGCGCTGGACCTGCAGGTGGCGATGGGCTGGAGCGAGACGCGCGGCAAGCTGGGCGTCAACCACGCGCGCCTGGAGTACCTGCTGGCCATCGACAAGCTGGACGGCGCCGCCGCGTCCGCCACCGCGCTGGCCGGCAACGTCGTCGATCCGGCGGTCGCCGCGCACCTTTCCGATCTGGCGCGCCGACTGCGGGTGCTGGCCTCCCTGTACCGAACGACGAAGAATTTCATCGAATACGGCTACCGGCTGGCCACGTGCGACGAGGACGACGAGCATCACGTGCTCTCCGACGTCTACTCGATGGGCGGAGGCCCGAATAAGAGCCGCTGGCTCCTCTGCACGCTGGCGCGCGAGGAGATGGATAACGCGCTGGCGCTGGCACAGCTCATCGAGGAGTCACCCGAACCGCTGCTGGCGATGGCGCCCACCCCCGAGGAGGAAGATGGTTTCCTCTTCGGTCCGAACCTGGTCGAACAGCTCCAGAAGAAAGTCGAGATCATGCTCGATCACTGGCCGGAATACAATGCGCTGTACCCGCCGCCGGGCTCGCAAAAGACGAAGACACGGCCGGCGACGCTGGCGGACGAAGGAGCATAACCATGACGAAGTGGGCATTCGCCGGCATGTGCGCGGCGCTGTGGCTACTGCTGGCGCCGGCCGGCGCGCGGGCTGTCGACAAAACCCTCACCCTCCGCGAGCATCTGGGCCAGTCGTGGACGCGCGAGTTGCTCACCTACCCGTTTGCCGCCGACAAAGGCGTCTGCGCGGCAGGCGCCGTCAGCCTGGTCGGACCGAAGGGGTCGGTGCCCGTGCAGCTCTCCGAGATGACGGCCTGGCCGGATGGGTCGGTGAAGTCGGCCAAACTCTCCTTCATCGCCGATCTGGCGCCGCTGGCGACGGACGCCTACGCCGTGCGCTACACCGCCGCCCCTGTGCCCGCGACCGACCTGACGGTGACGCCCGAAAATGCGCAGGTGGAGATCGCCACCAGCCAGTTCGGCGCGCGCCTGCTGCTCGGTGCGCAGACATACCCCCAGCCGGTGGAGGCCGCCCGCGTACCCGGCCCGGTGCTGGCGATGCGCCTGGGCGGCGGCGCCTGGTTTGGCGGTAGCCGCCTGGCGGGCCCGGGCAAAATATCCGCCTACGCCGCGACGCTCACCGACCGCGGCCCGGTGTTCGCCCGCGTGGTGGTGCGCTACATCTACGAAGGCGGCAACACGCTGGAGTTGGCGATGCTGGTGGCGGCCGGCGACAACGGCATGCGCATGGAGACGCGGGTGGCGAACGACCAGCCGCGCGACGGCATCGACCTGCTGGTCAGCCGCGGCCTGCCGCCGCTGCATTTCCAGGTGCAGGACGAAGCGCGCAAGGATCGCCCCTGCTTCGTGAAGGACGGCACCACCGGCTTCGCCTCCGAATGGGCGGACGTTCCGCTGAAAGATTATATCGCGCCCGCGCCGCAGCCGGCGAACCTGGTCACCCGCCTTTCCCCGTGGGAAGACTGGTTCGGCACCTTCACGCAGCGCACCATCCGGCTGAAGCTGGCGGATTCCCCCCGCGAACTGCAGCTCCACAGTCTCGACCCCGGCGCGTGGGTGGAGCCCCTCGATATCCGCGACATCTTCAGCACCCGCGTCGATCCCGACCCGATGAAGGGAAGCTGGGTGGGTTGGAACCATAAAATGATGCCGCTGCTGCGCGACGCCAACGGCGATATCGTGCTGCGGATCAACGCCGCGCGGGGCATGCGAAAGTGGCAGATCAACGACTGCGCCTTCACCGCCGCCTGGAAGGGCATGACCACCGGCCCCACGCCGGAAGCGCGGCCCACCGTCGGTTGTCGGCTGGACGAGGTAAAGGATTTCGTGCTGGATTGGGCGGGCGACGCCGGCTCGCACCCGCGCCTGTGGCTGACGAAGGCCGAGCTGGACGCCGTCTGGGCGCGCAAGGACGCTGACCCCGTGCTGCTGTCCGAGCTGGTGAACAGCGGCGCGGCAAGCACGCCGGACAGCGCCGCGTCCATCGCCAAATCCGGCGGGAGCAATCACTTCGCGCTGGGCGCCTTCCTGCTGGGCGGCGGCACCCCCGAGCTGGCCCAAAAAACGCAGCTCCTCGCGCGGCTGCGCAAGAACCTGCTCTGCAGTCCGAAAGAGCTGATGTTCACCGCTGGCCTGGTTTGCAGCCAGTATGACGCGCTCATCGACAGCCCGGTGGTGCCCGATGCCGAGCGCCCGCGGTTGCGCGCGCAGATGGCCGCGCTGGCCTATGACATGGCCGACCCGGCGACCTGGTCGGCCGAGCGGGGCTACTGCTCCGGCAACTCGAACATGACGGTGAATTTTGTGCTCGGTCTCGGCATGATGGCCTGCACCATCCCCGACCACCCGAAAGCCCGCGACTGGTACCGTAACGCCGACCGCATGATGGAACAGTTCCTCAGCGCCATGGTGGGGCCCAACGGCGAGTGGCCGGAGGCGATGGGCCACCACGGGATGGTCAGCGTGGCGGCGATGCTCACCTTCGCCGTCGCCTCCACCAACGCCGGCTTCCATGACTATGTCAACGACCCGCGCATGAAGCGGCTGATGCTCTACCAGGCGAAGCTGCACACCCCGCGCGACCCGCGTCCCCGCGGCCCGGTCCACGTTGACGCCGCGCTGCAGAGCAACCGGCGCTACATCCCCGCCATGGGCCGTGACTCCTTCTCTGCCGACCAGAACTGGGCGTTGAGCGGCGTCATGGCCCGCGCCACCCGCGCCGCCGATCCCGCGTATTCCGCCGCCATGCAGTGGCTGTGGCGACAGTGCGGCCCACGCTGCTGGCAGACCACCTATAAAATGGGCGGGTTTGAATACGTCTACTGCGATGCCAACCTGCCGGCGAAAACGCCCGCATGGAGCGCCGACTACTTCCCCCGCGCCGGCGTGGTGCTGCGCCAGGGGCTGGACACGCCGAACGAGCACATGGTGATGCTCTACTCCGGCGACCATAGCCACGCCTTCTATCCCCAGCACGCCGGCAGCCTGCCCGCCTTCTTCGCCTACGGCAAGCCGATCGCCGGGTGCTTCGCCGGCGACTACTGGTTCCAGGACCGCTTCCTCACCTGCCACGTCGACATCGCCGGGCCGGTGGGCACGCTGGCGGAACGCAAAGCCGTCGCCGGCTATGACGGGGGCATCCGCAAAGGCGAGAGCATGTGGGGCTGGCCGGACGCCGACGCCCCACTGGCGCGCTTTGGCGAGCGTGGCGGGTTATCGAATGTCAGCGCGTTCTCCGCGCTGCCGCGCCAGGATTACGTCGCCATCGACGTGGCGCTGCACCGCTCCGTGCCCATGGTGCTGGACTGGCGCACCGATTTGCCCGCCTGGCCGGCGGCGCCGACCGGCAAGCCGCCCGTCGACTGGCGGCGGCAGGTGCTCTACCTGAAGGATGACGACCCGGCCGGCGCCACCTGCCTGCTCTTCCGCGACAGCGTGCGCGGCGGGCAGCCGACGATGTGGCAGATGTGGACGCTGTCCGAGACGCTGGACACCCCGGACGCCGTGCGCGACGTCGCCGCCGTGCTGGCCAACAAGCCGGGGTACACCAACCTGCCCGCGCGCGAGTTGAAGGGCGACCGCTTCACCGCCATCGGCCAGCAGGGCGTCGACGTCGAGTATTTCATCGCCGCGCCGGCGGCCGCCCCGCGCCACACCCTGCGCTGGGGCGCGGTCAAATATGACTGGGCAAACACGCTGAAAGAGCCGGAGTACCAGGACCTGCTGCACCTGCAGTTGCCCGGTGACGGCACGTATTACCTGGCGATGTTCCCGCGCCGGCGCGCCACCCCGGCGCCCGTCTTCAGCACGCTGGCCGACGGCGCCATTATCACGATGCGCGGCGCATTCGGCGTCGACTACGGCTTCCTGGCCGAGCGCGAGACGACCGCCGCCGGCGGCGACGTGCGCTTCACCGGCACTGCCGCCTCCGTGCAGGACCGCCCCACCGGACTGGTGTTGTCGCTGGGCGCCGCCGGCTCGGTGCGCTGCCGGGGTTACGGTCTCGACGCCGCCCTCCCCGCCAGCCTCCGCGTCGGGCCGAAATCGCTGGTTGTCGAGCTGCCCGCGGGCCTTCGTCCCCCCGCCTTCGGCGTGTTGCAACCCTTCCCCGGCGCGACGGTCACCCTCACCGTCCCCGGCAACTGGAAACTCGATAAAACCGCCCGCGGCGCCAAACTCACCAAAACCCCGACCGGCTGCACCCTTACCGTCCCCGCCAATTGCCGCGCGGTGACGCTCGTGCCCCGGTAACCCGGCGAATATCTCTACCAAAGACCATGTCCCCCGCGACGCATATTGCCGCCGCGGGGGACAGCGAACCAGCCGGAAAGCGTATGTGGGCGACACCCAGCACTACCTCCTGCTGCTGCGCAACCTCCTCTACACCGTCCTCACCCGCGCCAAACAACGCGCCATCCTCCTCGGCAGCAAACGCTCCGTCGCCATGGCGGTGCGGCTGCCATCGCCAGCGCCTTGACACCACGCCCCATCAAAACGCGCACGCACCCCCTAACACTCAATGTTGAACGGTATGGGGGACTGTCCCTATGGTCTGCAGGGATCGTTCCGCCATGTCGCGAATTATCCATTCATCACAAGGAGGCATCGCCATGCGCCACCTGTCTGCCGTCCTGTTGCTGTTCCTCGCCCTTGCCGCGATGGCGGAGGGGTTCGAGAGCGGGTTCCTGTATGCCTGGCAGATTCCCGGGCGGAATATGGCGGGGACGCCGCTGCCGAAGGACGCCACCGTGCGGCTGGCGGACGCCAAACGCGGGGAGCCGGTGTTCGCGGGGCGCTTTGCGCTGCGGGTAGAGTCGGCGTCGCAGGCCACGGTGTCGCCGGTGGGGCGCGTGCTGCTGGCGGATTCGCCGTCCGGGTATTGGGTGGTGGACGGCCGCATCCGCGTGGAGCGCGGGCAAGTGTTCACGAACTCGTACCACTTCAATGCCGACGGCGGGTATGTGGGCGAGAAGCAGTTCTTCTTCAAGGCCGCGCCGGCGTGGCAGCATGTGCGCGTGGTGGTCGGCGCGCCGGGCAGCGCGGCGGACGTGCCGCTGAGCAAAGGCGCGGTGAGTTTCTCCTGGCCGCTGCACGTGCAGAACGGGCTGGCCTACTTCGACGATTTTTCCATCGCGCCGCTGGAGGTGAGCCGCGTGGCCACGGTGAACCCCGGCTGGCAGCGCGCCGACGGGAAGAACGCGTTTCGCGTGCGCGTCTCGCTGGCGGCGCCCGACGTGCGCCCCACGCCAGGCATCGCCGGCTACGGCAGCAATTGGGACCCCGCCGCCGACCCCCAGCCGGCCGCCGGGGCGCCGCGCGCCGGCGAAAAGGTGGTGCTGCGCCCCGACCGCCAGGGTTTTGAACAGATCGAGCCGGCGGTAGCGACCACCGACGCCAACGGCGAGGCGACCTTCACCATTACCGGCACCCATAGCGGCACGGTGAAGCTATACGCCCACGCCCCGGCCCCGGCGGGCAAGCCATACGGCGACCGCCTCTGCGCCATCCCCGCAGTCATCACCTGGGCGGAGCCGTCGCCGACGGTAAAGATCGAGGACTTCACCGGACACGAGTGGAAGAGCGAACTGGTGCAGTACCGCATGGCGTGGGCGCCGGGCGAGGCAGCGCGCGTCGTCGTCACTGATGCAGCGGGGAAGCTGGTACACAGCCAGCTTGCGGAATCGGTGAAGCATCCGGATGGCAGCCTGGCCAGCGCGCTGGTGTGCTGGCTGGCCGACCTGCCGGCCATGGGCACGACAAGCTATACCGTGAAAACGATGACGCCCAAAGAGGTGGCGGCGTCGCGCCTCGGTAATGTCCAGCCGCTTAACATCGACCTGCAGGTGAATAAGAGCGCGAACGCCGTCGAGATCGCCACCAGCCGCATCGCCATCCGCCTGCCCGCCGCGAAGCTGGAGTCGGCCGCGCCGGTGAAGGACGGCGTGCCCGGTCCCATCCTCGCCGTGCGCGGGCGCTCGGGCGCATGGATCGGCCGCGGGTGGATGGAACATCCCGGCGGCGTCTACCGCGTGACGCCGGAGCTACGCGCGCAAGGACCGGTCTTCGCCGATTACCGCGTGGAATACGAGCTGACCGACGGCCGCTATGTTGTGGATATCCGCGTTATCGCCGGGTCGGAGGTGGCGCTGGTGACCGAGGAATACGACACCGGCGCCGGCGCCTTCAAATTCTCGCTATACGACGGCCTGATGCCTGACAGCGGGCGCTGGCGCGGGCACACCGGCCGGCCGGAATTCGCCCCCGGCTACGGCGGCGGGGGCTCGGGCAAGGAGGCGGTGTCGCCGCTGAGATACGACCGCGACGCCGGCATCTTCGGCCTGGCCGGCTGGATGACCTGGTGGCCGGACACCGGCTTCTACTGGGGCGTCTACAACAGCAATAATCCACAATCGGACTACATCGGCCTGTTCCGCGCACGGAGCGGGCAGTGGCGCAACCCGGCGTGGCCGTCGGTGGAGATGTCGCGCAAGCCCGATCTCGTCGCCTCCTTCGGGCTGGGCGCCGGCCGGCGCCTGTGGGGCCTGTACAGCGGCACCGCCGCGGAGGCGATTCCCACCCCCGGCCCCGCGGAGGAAAAGCCCGGCACGCCCCTGCCCGACGGTCTGCTGGTGTGGAATAACGGCCGCCCGGCCGCCAGCGAAACCTCGCGCAGCGCGCTGCAGCGCGCGATGATCAAGTATGGCGAGATGCCGCTGGACAAATACAAGGACTGGATTCTCGACTGGCCCGGCGCCGACGCCGACACCTACCCGCGCATGTTCGTCGCCCCCGGCACGCTGGAGGCGGTGCGCGAGCGCGTGAAAGCCTACCCGCCGATGAAATCGCGGCTGAGCTTGAGCAGCTACCAGCACTTCACCTACCTTATCACCGGCGACCCGGCCATCGGCAAGGCCATTTTCAACGGCAAGGCCGGCGGCGACTACAACTGGACCGGTCAAACGAACCGCATGGCCGCCGACATCGTGGAATGGCTGGAAGGCGAAGGCGACACTGGCGGCGCCATGCACAACCTGCACGGCCAGGGCAAAATCCGTTCCAACGCCATCCGCTACGATTCCATCGCCGCGGTGCAGGAACTGACCCCCGCCGAGCGCCGCCTGCTGCGCGCGCGGATGGCCTTCGAGGCGCACAAAGCCGCCGACCTCGACTGGGTACCGTTCGGCACCGGCTTCCATCTGGGCAACCCGAACATGCCCACCGCCGTCGCCGCCACCATCGGACTGTGCGGCGCGGCGCTGCCCTCGCACCCGTATGCGCTGGAGTGGATGGACCGCGCCTACCGCTACGTGCGCGACACCATCAACGACTTCACCGCCCCCGAAGGCGCGTGGAACGAGTGCCCGCACTACCAGATGGACGCCAGCCTGCAGCAAGTGATGCAGTTGGCCACCGCACTGAAGAACACCGGCTTCGGAGACCTATACCGCGAACCGAAGCTGAAGGCGACGATGCGCTACGCGGCGGAAATCTGGACGCCGGTGGACGCCCGCGTCAACTGCCGGGTGATGCCCAGCATCGGCAACGGCGGGCTGGAAAGCACCTCGCTCTTCGGCTGGATGGCCGCCGGCACCCGCGACAGCGATCCCGCCTTCGCCGCCGAGCAGCAGTGGATGTGGCAACACGGCGGCGCGCTGCTGATGTATCCCTTCGACGAGTTGGTCATCGACCCGGCCGCGCCGGCGAAGGCGCCGGCCTTCACCAGCCGCAACTTCCCCGGTTTCGGCGCCATCCTGCGCTCCGGCGCGCCCGACCCGAAGGAGACCTACCTGTCCTTCCGCGCCGGCTACTGGCAGAGCCACTACGAGCCCGGCGACCAGGGATCGCTCATCTTCTACGCCAAAGGCGCGCCGCTGTGCCTGGACTTCAGCAGCCAGTATGCGCCCACCGTCGGCCGGCCGTATATGCACAACCGCGTGTCCTTCAACCACCGCTACAGCCTGGATAATGGCGGCATCACCGCCTGGGCCAGCGGCAGCCGCGCCGACTACGCCCGCGGCCGGGTGACCACCACCACGCTGATGCAACTGCCCGAGACGCCTGAGGAGGAAGACGCGCTGCGCGCGAAAGGCGTGCTGCTGCCCAACACGATGCCGCCCACCGAGACGGTGAAACCGATCAACTGGGACCGGCAAATCGTCTTCGTGAAAGACCCCGACCCGCTGGCTGCCAACTTCGCCGTGCTGCGCGAGTCCTTCAGCGGCAACACGACGCTGCCCACCGACTGGAACCTGTGGACGCTGGCCAGCAACGTGACATGGGACGGCAACCGCGCAGTGGCGACATCGCTCTTCGGCGGCGTGTTGCTCGACGTGGCGATGCTCGAACCGGCGGCGCCGGCGTGGAGCACCGGCGAGTGGGCGCACAAATTCCTCCCCGGCATGATGAGCGTCGAAGGCTGGAAGGCCGCCTTCCCCGGCAAGCCGTATGAAGAGCGCCAGAAGCTGCTGCGCATGAAGCAGGGTCCGGGCCAGGGCTACTTCGCCGTGCTCTACCCGCGCCTGCCCACTGAAAAAGCGCCGGAAATCACCGCCGTCGCCGGCGGCAAGGCGGCGAAGATTGTGCATGCGTCTGGCATGGATTTCGTCGTCCTCCTGCCCACCGCCGAGAAAGTAGAAGCGGACGGCATCTCCGCCACCGCCACCGCCGCTGTCGTCTCCAAGCGCAAGGGCACCCTCACCCTCACCCTGCTGGACGGCGCGATGCTGATGGTCGACGGCCAGGCGGGCATCGCCCAGGACAAACCCGGCAGCGTCACCCTCACCCTCGCGACGAAAGAGCTGACCGTGGCCACCGACGGCGCCACCCGCGAGGTGGAGGTAGCCCTCCCCGCCGCGTGGCTGCAAGCGCCGCTTCCCGCCGAGAGTTCCGTGAAGGTGAAGGAGCGCCGGCAGGGCTCCATCGTCCTCACCGTCCCCGCGGGGAAGGCGAGCGTGACGTTGAAACAGTAGCGCGATGCCTGCGTGCCGGATCGGCCCACCTCGGTCTCAGAAGCGGGCACTCGGCTGCCCCGGCGCAGAGCGCTTATGTGAACGGTATTGCGAATATTGCCCGCCAGGCACGAGATTACAGTTTTTCTAATGGTGCAAAACTCAGGTCCAGTGTTTTCGTGCCCAGCCGGGGGAAATTCACCGTGACGCGGGTGGCGCCCTGGATGGCAAGGACCATGCCGTCGCCGAAGGCTTTGTGGCGCACGCGGTCGCCGGCTTTGAAGCCGGGGGCGGCGTCGCGGGGGCTGGCCTGCAGGATGATCGCCTCGGCGGCGGGGGTATGCGGCCGGCGCTCGGTGTCGGCTTCCTCCCAGGTGGGCGGCGCGGCGGGGCGCAGGGCGTAGGCATCGTCCACCGGCACCAGCAACTCCCGCGGGATGTCGCGCAGGAAGCGGGAGGGCGCGTTGTTATAGGTAGTAGCGCCGAAGAGGGTACGGCTTTCGGACAGCGTGCAATACAGCTGGTCGCCAGCGCGGGTGATGCCCACGTAGCAGAGGCGGCGTTCCTCTTCCAGGTCGTTGGGGTCGCCGCTCATCACCGCGCGGGCCAGCGGGAAGACGCCTTCCTCCATGCCGGTGAGGAAGACCACCGGGAACTCCAGCCCCTTGGCGGCGTGCAGCGTCATCAGCGTGACGGCGTCCTCGCCTTCTTCCGTCTCCTCGATCTCGGTAACCAGGGTGATTTGTTCGAGGAAGGCGCGCAGGCCGCGGCTCTCGTCGTCGTCCGCCTGCGCCTCGAACTCCTGCGATTCCGACAGCAATTCGCGGATGTTTTCCAGCCGGGTACGCGCCTGCACGGTGCCTTCTTCGAGGAGCATTTGCTCGTAGCCGCTGTCCTCGATGACCTTGCCGATAAGCTCGGTGATGGTGCCCGTGGCCGCCAGCTCCATGAAGCGGGCCATAAGCGCGGAAAAGGCGCGGACGGCGCTCTGCGCGCGGGGCGTCAGGTCGGTGTCCTCCACATGCAGCAGCATCTGGAAGAGACTCATGCCGCGCGCGGCGGCCAGCTCCTCCAGCCGGCTGAGGGTGGTGGCGCCGATGCCGCGCGCCGGCACGTTGATGATGCGGCGCAGGCCGACGGTGTCGTCGGGGTTGTAGAGCACGCGCAGGTAGGCGACGATGTCCTTGATTTCCTTGCGCGCGAAGAATTTGAGGCCGCCGATGATGCGGTAGGGAATGCCCTGGCTGATCATCATCTGCTCGAGCACGCGGGAGAGGGCATTGATGCGGTAGAGGACGGCGATGTCTTTGTATCGGCACTGCTCGGCGCGCACCGTCTCGCGGATGGCGCGGGCGACAAAGGCGGCCTCGCCGTGCTCGTCGGTGCCGCGGTAACAGCGCAGGCGTTCGCCGCCCTCGCGGGCCGTCCACAGCCGCTTTTCCTTGCGCGTCTTGTTCTGGCAGATGACGTGGTAGGCGGCGTCGAGGATAGTCTGCGGCGAACGGTAGTTCTGTTCCAGCTTCACCACGTGGGCGTCGGGGTAGTCGCGCTCGAACTGCAACAGCAGGCGCGAGTCGGCGCCGCGCCAGGTGTAGATGGACTGGTCGTCGTCGCCCACCACGCAGAGGTTGCGGCTGGCCTTCGCCAGCAGGTTCACGAAGCGGTATTGCGCCAGGTTGATGTCCTGGTACTCGTCCACGAAGACGTAGCGGAAGCGCGCTTGCAGCGCTGCGAGCACCGGCGGGCAGCCCTGCAGCAGCTCCACTGTGCGCATGATGAGATCGTCAAAATCCAGCGCGTTGTTGGCGCGCAGGTGCTCCTGGTACATGCGGTAAATCTTCGCGATGATCCGCTCGTCCGGGCTGCGCGCTTCCTTCTGGAAGTCGTCGGGGTCGAGCAGGTCGTTTTTCGCGTCGCTGATGCGATTGAGCACGGCGTTGGGCTTCATTTTGTTGTTGCCGCTGCCGGCGGCGGTGGAGATGCCCAGCTCTTTCAGGCAGTCGCCCACCACGGTGAGCTGGTCCTCGGTATCGAAGATGACGAAGTTGGACGGAATGCCCACGGCCACGCCGTCGGCGCGCAGGATGCGCGCGCACAGCGCGTGGAAGGTGCCCACCCACATGGCGCGCACGCCGCGGCCCACCAGCCGGGCGATGCGCTCTTTCATCTCGGTCGAGGCTTTATTCGTGAAGGTGACGGCGAGGATTTCGTCGGCGAGGGCGCCGCGTTCGCGCATGAGATAGGCGATGCGGTGGGTGAGCACGCGCGTCTTGCCGCTGCCGGCCCCGGCGAAGATGAGCAACGGCCCGTCGCCGAAAGTGACAGCTTCGTGCTGCGGCGGATTGAGGTTGGCAAGGATGTGGTCGGCGGCGAAGTCGTGCATAGGGGTCTATTGTAGCAGATGCGCGGGGGCGGGGGAACGGGCGGGAGAAAAAAGCGCGCCGGGCTTCCATGAGTAACGCGGAAGCCCGGCGCGCGCCGTAACGCGGATAGTGCGTCTACTTCTTCAGGGGTTGCGGCGCCACCAGCACCCATTTCGCCGGGATGGCGTCGAGGGAGTTGGTGTTGCCGGAGATGGAGTAGGTTGTCGGACCAACGGCGATGCTGGCATTGTACATATAGAAGGGCATGCCGCTGCGCAGGTTCAGCGTCACCACGCCGGCAGCCGTCGTCGTGCCATTCACGAAATTGTGCCCCTGGTTGCCTTCCGCCATCACGCTGGCGTTCACATTGCCGGCCGGCTTCTCGCCGGTGCCGTCGTTGTAGACCAACGTGAAGGTTTTCCGTACCGCGGTGAAGACCGTCACGGTCATCGTCGCCTGGTTGCCGGCGACGTCATAGCTGTAGCCGGAACCGGCCTGGCTGCCGGCCACCACGGACACGGCCACCTGGCCCTGCGGCACCTGTGGGAAGGTGACGGTGCCGTTGGCGCCGGTGGTGCCGCGGCTTTCCCAGCGGCCGCCGCCGCTCTGGTTCGTCGAGGTGATGGTAACGCTGGCGCCGGCAATTTTTGCCCCGGCCTCGTTCTCCACGGTGATGACGAAGGGCAGCGGCAGGACGATGGCGCGGTCCAGGTTATAGGTGGAGAAGTGGTCGACGGTGGCGCGATACATCACCGGCGGGCCGGGGATGCGATCGGCGACGCCTTCATGGATCCACTTGCCGGTGGCTTCGTCCAGCGACCATAGGTCGATGGTGGCGGTGCCGGGGTCGGCCGCGGGATCGACGGGGAAGTCGATGGTGGCGGTTTTGCCTGCGCCCAGGTTGCACTTCTGGCCACCGCTGGTGACGTCGATGGTCACGTAGCCGAAGCTTTCAATGGCGACATCGGCCGCCCCGGGCGCCGGCGTGCCGACGAAGAGGCCGGGGAAGTTTTCGGTATAGTTTAAATCGTTCGGCAGCGCGGAGGTGACATCCACGGTGGCGTTGGCCACCACGGTGTTGGTGCCGGCGATGACGATGCTGCCCGCGGGCAGCGTCACCGTCGCGTTGCGCGCGCTGTCGGCCACCGTCTGCGCGGTATCCATGCCGATGAGGGGGTTGCTCTTGCCCACCGCGCGCAGGGTGAAGTTCACCGGCACGGTCTGGCCGGCGGCGACCGCGACTACGTCGAAGGTGCCCGCCAGGCCGGTTTTGCTGGCGGCCACTTTCAGGCTCGCGGCTGGCGAAACCGCCAGGGTGTAGCGGCCATCGGCGCCAGAGGTCGTGGTGGCCGCACCGGCGGTCACCCTCACGCCCGGCAACGGTACGCCAAGGGCGTCGGACACCAGGCCCTGCACCGTGGTGGCGACGGTGCCGCCACCCCCACCGCCGCAGCCGGCCAACAGGGCCAGCGCGACCAGGGCGCACAACGGGAGAAGAGAACGCAGAAGCTTCATCGAGAACCATCCTTTCAACGAGACTGCCATGTATCAGCGAATTGGCATTATTGCCCCCGGGTTGGGGTTTGCCTGCTGAAGCAGCAAGCGATCTAGTATACAGCTTACCAGATGATTCGCGTATCGAATATCACCCGTTCGGGTGATATTCGATACGGTTTCATGCGGATGATGAAATGTTAACCAGCGGTGGTGGGGGGCATGCTGGCGCCGCGCACGGCTGCGTTCCACTGTCACAATCCCAAATCCCACTCCGGATGTTCGCTGATGGGGTGCGTCGCTGTCGCTACGGTGGCGGTGATGAGAGCGTCGGGGTGTTCCTGCAGCAGGGTGATGGGGTACTCGACGGTGAGCGGGCCGAAGAGCGCCACGCGCAGCGCGGTGGCTTTCCACGCGCCGGTGTCGCTGAAGACGCGCACCTTTTTCGCCGACAAGCATTCCTTGATGCCCAGCGTCACCGACATCGGCGGCACGAACTGGTAGGCCGTGCCAAAGGTGCGCTGCGCCAGCGCGATGATAGTATCCAGGTTGTTGTCCTGCACGCGGATGGTGGCCTCGCGCAGGTCGTCGAGGGTGAGCTGGCTATAGGGGTGGCGCCGCGTCTGGTTATAGGCGATGTGCCCGTCCTGCCCCCAACCGCCATAGGTGATGTCGATGGGCGCTGCCCAGATCGCCTCGCGCACCCGCGGGATATTCTCGGCATTCAGCCAGTAGCGCTGGGCTTCCGGCACGGCGAGTTCGGCATCCACAGGCCCGTAGAACTGTTCCTCCATGAAGCCGCGGAAGCAATACGGATGCGCCCGCGGCAACTCGCGCCCCTGCCAGTCCAGGCATTCGTCCATGTGAAAGGCGACGAGGTTGCGCAGGCTCACCCGCTCGGCGTTGACGAGATCGGTGAACGGTTGGTACCAGCACGCCGGCCCGCAGGGGATGATCGCCCGCGTCTGCTCGCCGCGCGCGTTGTGCGCCGCGATTTCGTCTACCAGCTCCCGCGCCATCACCGTCCCCATCGCCGCCGAGTCCGTCACCAGGCGGAACGGCGCCTTGCGGTCGGGGTGCGTCTCCAGTTGGTCGAACGGCACGGCGCACCAGGGATGAAGCTCTTGGGGGGTGATGGGCATGATATTTGCTCCTGTCCTTTCGTTCCGACCGGCGCTCACCTCTCCCCCTAACCCCCTCCCCTACATGGGGAGGGGGAATCGCGGAGCCGGTGATATAAACCGTTACCATATTTCAGATCACTCCCCCTCCCCACATAGGGGAGGGGGCTGGGGGGAGAGGTAAGCGCCGGATGGATCGAGCGCTACCGACACGCCTCTAATATCCGTGATATAACCACTGACAAATTATTGCACACCTCATGATTGCTGAATCGAAGTATCGTTAAGCCCTTCGCCGCCAGCATCTCGTCACGCGCTTCATCGTATTCGCGCTGTTGCAGATGACCTTCGCCATCCACTTCGATGACCACCCCGGCGGCATGGCAATAAAAATCGACGATGTATCCCTCAATCACCTGCTGCCGTCGAAAATGAATCCCCTCCAGGCGATTACCTCGCAGACATTGCCACAGCATCGTTTCTTCCGGCGTCATGTCCTTCCTGAGCATTTTGGCACACTGGTGCTTGGTCTCGCTCAGGTGTCCTCCGCGAACGATATTGCGTGCTGCCATGTTTCCTCCTGTGGCTCACCTCTCCCCCTAACCCCCTCCCCTACATGGGGAGGGGGAATCGCGGAGCC
>CAZPYA010000109.1:0-18052 GCA_964590255.1 uncultured bacterium | reverse complement strand
GCTGGGCATTCTCGCCGGCGGGATCGCCCATGACTTCAACAATCTGCTCACCGCCATCCTCGGCAATCTCTCGCTGGCGCGCGTGCTCGCCTCGCCAACGGATGTCGTCTACCCGAAGCTGCAGGAAGCCGAGAAGGCCGCGCTGCATGCCAAAGACCTGACGCAGCAGATTCTCACCTTCTCGCGCGGTGGCACGCCGTTGAAAAAAATCGTGTCGCTGGCCGACCTCATCCGCGAAACCACCGCCTTCGCCCTCTCCGGTACCAGCGTCGCCTGCGAGATGACGATGGACGACGACCTGTGGCCGGCGGAGGTGGATCCCGGGCAGATTACCCAGGTAATCCATAACCTCATTGTCAACGCCGACCAGGCGATGTGCTTCGCCGGCGAGATCACCATCACCGTGCAGAACGCTGTCGTCTCGCATGAAGACAACATGGTCACGATGGATCCTGGGCCATACATACGCATCACTGTCGAGGATGAAGGCACTGGTATCGAGCCGGAAGTCCTGCCGATGATCTTCGACCCGTTTTTTACCACGAAACCCAGCGGTAGCGGCCTGGGATTGGCGACCGCGTATTCCATCGTGCGCAATCACCACGGCGGCATCCTCGTCGATTCCGAAGTCGATATCGGCACCACCTTCACGATTTACCTGCCGGCGACGCCAGATGCCGTGCTGCCAGCCGCCGTGCCGGTAGAGGAAAGCACTGAGTTGCATTGCGGGCGCATCCTCGCCATGGACGATGAGTCGCTGGTGCTCGAAACCGTCGAAGCGATGCTGGAAGTGCTGGGCTACGAAGTGACCGCCGTCGATAACGGCGAGGATGCCATCGTCGCTTACGAAGGGGCGCGCAGTTGCGGCTTCCCTTACGACGCCGTGCTACTCGACCTGACCATGCGCGGCGGCATCGGCGGCAAAGAGGTTATCGACCGCCTGCGTGAGCTGGACCCGGCAGTGAAGGCCATTGTATCCAGCGGGTATTCCAACGATCCGATCATGGCCGATTTCCGTCAGTATGGTTTCAGCGGCGTCATCGCAAAACCGTATAAGGTCAGCGAGTTGAGCGAAGTGATCCGCCGGGTAATCGCCGCGGAAACAGTGACCGTTGACAAGGAATAGGGCATGAAGAGCTACACAGATTACCTCTGGTTCAACACCCGTCGACGGCGCGAATACGTGCACATCACCGATCAGGTGGCGGAGGCGGTGCGCGCATCCGGCGTGCGCGAGGGCATGGTGCTGGTCTCCGCGATGCATATCACCGCCGGTGTCTTCGTCAACGATCACGAGAGCGGTCTGCTGCAGGATATCGACGAATGGCTGGAGGGTCTCGCCCCCGCCGACCCGCGCTACCGCCACCACCAGACCGGCGAGGACAACGCCGACGCCCATCTGAAGAGCATGCTCGTACACCACGAGGTAATCGTGCCCATTACCGAGGGACGCCTCGATCTCGGCCCCTGGCAGGCGATCTTCTACGCCGAATTCGATGGCCAGCGCCGCAAGCGCGTCATCCTCAAAGTCATGGGTGAATAGGGGAGGAATCACCGCCAGCCAACCCGAATAACCCAATAACCTCCCTTCCTCCTCGGAGGAAGGGATTGCTGTGTAAGGAGCCAACCATGATCACCTCCGGCGTCGCCGCCCAACTGTTTACCCTGCGCGAATTCACCCGCACCCCCGCTGATATCGCTTCGACGATGCAGCGCCTGAAGACGATGGGGTACAACGCGGTGCAACTTTCCGCGCTCGGTCCCATCGATCCGCGGGAACTCGCCGCCATTCTCGCGGACAACGACATGGCCGCCGCCGCGACTCACGTCGGCTGGGATCGGCTGGTGAACGATCTGCCCGCGCTCATCGACGAGCACAAGCTGTGGGGATGCGCCAACGTCGCCATCGGTGGTTTGCCCGGTGAGTACCGCAATGCCGAGGGGTACGTGCGCTTCGCGAAGGAAGCCACCGCGGTGGCGACGAAGCTGAAGGCGGCCGGCCTGACTTTCAGCTATCACAACCACAGCTTCGAGCTGGAGAAGTTCGGCGCGTCCACCGCGCTGGAACTCATCTACGACAACAGCGGCCCCGAGTTGCTGGCAGAGATCGACACCTACTGGATTCAGCACGGCGGCGCCGACCCGGCGGACTGGTGCGCCCGCGTGAAGAATCGCATGGTCATCGTCCACTTCAAGGACATGGCGGTGGCGGACGGCGCGCCGGTGATGGCAGAAGTCGGCGAGGGCAACCTCAACTGGCCGCGCATCCTCGACGCCTGCCGCGCCACCGGCGTGACATGGTACGCCGTGGAACAAGATGTCTGCCGCCGCGACCCGTTTGAGAGTTTGGCGATGAGCCTGCGCCACCTGCGCGCCTGGGGCGTTGAGGATGAATAAGCATCACTCGGGATTGTAATACACCCCGAACTCTCGCAGGCCGGCCGGCGAAAAGCTGCCGGCCTGCGGGCCGGTCAGGGTGAGGCGCAGCGCGTCGGTCCACACTTCCGGCGTCTCCAGGTCGACGTCGCGCTCCTGGATGGAGCTGGTGGCGGCCAGCGCGGGGCCAGGGCAAATGAGCGGCACGCTGAACTGCCCGGTGGCATCGCGGGCGTAGAGTGACCATCCCGCCGCCCAACTGCTGTTCTTTCGCACGCTTACCCGTACCGCGTTCAGGTTCACTTTGTGGCGAAAGGTGAAGTCGACGACTATCGGCGTTGTGAAATTTTGCCAGGCCGGCCCTTCGTTGGCGGGGTCGACGCTATCATCGCACAGGTCGGTAAGAAAGCCGTCGAATGGCGCCGGACCGCCCGATTGCGTCGCGGTGGTGATGCGCTGACCCGGCAGCAACGGCGGCGATCCGGCCGGCTCGCGCACCGCGACATCCTTCCCATTCACCGCCCGCCAGTAGTTCGGCAGTTCAGTGGTGCTGTCCCACCCTTGCAGCGCCCCCACGCCACCGGCCAGCCGCGCCAGGTGCGGGCTGGGTATTGTCGTGAAATGTGCCGCGTGCCCGTCGACGAACGCCCAGTTGAAGCCGCCGATATGCGGGTAGCGCAGCGGATGCTGGCAATCGAACCAGGACGTCGTTGTTTCCCCGATGAGCACCGTCTTCACCGCCGAGCGCACGTCGCCCAGCGCCGCGCCGGCGAGCTGCTTCGTCATGCCGTAGCACTGCGGCTGCCGCGTGCTCGGGCAGCGCAGGATGGCGTCATCACCCAGGTATGGCATTACCGTCGCCTGCCAGTCGCCGGCGGGCAACGATTCCGCATAATCCTGGGCATACATCAGCACCGCAAGCGCGAGTTGGCGCATATTGCTGAGGCACGTGGTGGTGCGGGCTTTTTCGCGGGCTTTAGAAAAGACTGGAAAGAGGATCGCGGCGAGGATGCCGATAATGGCAATCACCACCAGCAGCTCGATGAGGGTGAAGCCGCGTCCAGGCGCTTTCCAAGCTGTCCGAAGAAGGAAGGTCATCATTCCACGTCAAATATGGGGTATTCACACTGTCACACTATGTCTTCTGGCAAAGAAAGGGCTTTACCTGCTATGGCGGCAAAAGTTGGGATTCTCATGGGCAGCGACAGCGATCTGCCGATCATGAAAGACGCGGGCGTGGTGCTCGACGAGTTGGGCATCCCCTATGAAATGCATGTGATGAGCGCGCACCGCACGCCCGACGAGGCGGCGGAGTTCTCGCGCACCGCGGCGGAGAAGGGCATGCGGGTGATTATCGCCGGCGCTGGCGGCGCGGCGCACCTGCCCGGCGTGCTGGCCGCCTACACCATTCTCCCGGTCATCGGCGTGCCGATCTCCTCATCCTCGGGCAGCCTGGGCGGCCTCGACGCGCTCCTCGCCATCGTGCAGATGCCCGCGGGCATCCCGGTGGCGACGGTGGCCATCAACGGCGCGCGCAACGCCGGCCTGCTTGCGGCGGAAATAATTGCCACCAGCGACGCGACCATCGCGCAGAAACTGGCCGATGCCCGCGTGAAGATGGCGGAGAAGGTGCGCTCGAAAGATCGCGAGTTGCAGAATCGGTAATTCGGACGCAATGCGGGCTCTCCGTGCCGTACGGCGCACCTATCGTATGGCAGGAGAGCCCGATGGTATCATTCCCATTACCGGCCTTCGGGATTCAACTTATTGAAATATTCCTTCACCCGCGGGCGTTCGCTGGCGGGCACCTGGTCGCTGTTGATGGCGCTCTCGGCGCTGTCGCGGTAGCTGGGATACACTTCGTAATACGGTACGTTCGTCCGGTCGGTCTGCCCAGGGGCACCCTTCACATCTACCGAATACGCCGCTTTGCGCGGGTCGGTATCGGAATTCTCATGCGTGGGGGTACGGCCCGCGTCATACGACTCCGGATCGCCGATGTGATTGTTCGCGCCGCCGCTGCCGCCACTGGTGCCGCCCGCGCCGTTATTGTTGTTCTCGCCCGGGGTTGACTGCTGCCCGTGCGGCCCGCGCCCGGCCTGCGACTGTCCGCCGCCATTACCGTTTTGCCCGCCGTTGCCCCCCGGTTTCGCTCCGCCGTTCATCGAGCCCATCGCACCGGGTTTGTTCGATGCCAGCCCCTGCTTGCACTGGCCCATGCCCTGCTGCGCGCGTCCCATCGTCTGCTGTCCGGGCATCATCCCCGGCGGCACCGGAATAGTCTGTCTCAGCGTTTGCCCGGCCTGCTGCTGTCCCTGCTGTGTACCCTCTTCCATCTCCGACGCAGCCTGCTGCATCGATTCGGACATATTCTGGTTGTCACTGGAGGATTGCTGCATCTGCTCGCTTGCCTGCTGCAGCGACTGGCTCATATTTTTTCGATCCTGCCCGGACATCTCGCCGTGCTCGCGCAGCGCGTTGCCCAGCTTCTGCATGTCCCGGCTGGCCTTGGCGCCGTCGCCTTTTTCCAGGCTGTTCGCCAGCGCCTTCATGCGCTCTTCGCGCTCCAGCGCGCCACGCTCGGATTGCGACAGCTTCTCGCGCGGGGTGCCGGCCGCCATCTTCGCTTTTGCCGCTTCCGCCGCGCGTTTTTCCTCCTCCGTGCGTTTCGATAGGCTATTTTTTAGCGCGTCTGCAGCTTTGGCCATCGCCGCTTTATCGCGCGCGGCCAGTTCCTTGCCGATTTGTTGTTCCGCCTTGCGCATCTCCTCCTGCAGCCGGTTCAGGCGGATCATCGCCTCTTTCTTCGGGATGCGCAGCTTTTCCATTTCCACGCCCAGCTTGAGAAGCTTTTTCGCCAGCGCCTTCGCCGTTTTGCTGTGCTGCACGTCCGGGTTCTGCAACAGTTCCTTCGCCGCTTCCTTGATGTTGATGCCCGTCTGGCGCAGCGTCTCGCGCTCCTTGCGCGTGTCCGGCGTTTGCAACCATGGGATAGACGGCAACAGGAAGAGGAGCACCGCCGCGCCCCAGAGGATGAGCGGCAGTTTCTGGCGCATGGTGAAACGGCGCGGGAAGAGCGCGGGCGCCGACACTTCGGTCAGGTGTCTGACGGCATCGGCGGTGATGAGATCGCGCAGTTCGGCGGGGCTGTCGGGGTTGGCGTCCATCGCCACCGCGGTGCTGGCGCGCTCTTTCAGGTTGCGCCGGCGCTCGATGGTGCGCGCCACCGCGAAATCGCTCAATGGCCGCGTGCCGCCGTAGATGCCGCCGGCCAGCGCGCCGATCACAAGGAGCGACAGCAGGCTCACCTCGTCGATGTACCATGTGGGGAGAAGCTGATCTAAGATAACGAGCAATACCGCCACGCCGCCCGCCACCGCGGCGCCAAAGCAGGCGTAGCGCTCAACGAGCAAACGGCGAATGCGCGCCTGAAACGGCGCCAACAATCCATGAAGGTCCTCGACAAATGACGACATCGCTCCATCCTCCGAAGCGGACTACTTCCAGTATACCACGATTATTACGGCGCTAACGGCGCTATTCCATTAGACGGCGCTGGCGCAGATATTGTTCCCTATGCGTCTTGTTGTAGACTTCATCGATCTGGCTGCGGTCAGAGCGCAACGTTCTCCCGCAACCGGTGAATCAGCGCCATCGTCTCTTCAGCCATTTGCGACAGTGACACCGAGTAGTACCCCGCCACACCGGTGAGCAGCGTGTCCTGCATCGGCGCAATCCACTTCGCGGGAAGGGCCTCGGCGCCGAGCATGACGCCCAGCACACTGCCGGCGGTGGCGCCGTTGCAGTCGGTGTCCAGCGCCGGCATCACCGCGCCGCAGATCGTTCGTTCGAAATCCTTCTCGCCCCACAGCAGCGCGATGGCGACAATCTCCGCGTTGCTGATGGTGTGGCACCAGTGATGCCCGGAATTCTCGTCCCAGCGCGCGTGCAGGTCATCGACCATCTGCCAGTATGTTTTCCCGGCGTGGTAGTCGGCGATGACGTGCTCGATGGCCGCCGTCAGCCGGCTGGTGGCGGGGATTTGCGCCAGCCCGGCGCGGATGACGGTCTCCACGTCGTCGCAGACATAGGCGGCCGCCAGCATGGCCGCCACCCACATCTCGCCATAGATGCCGTTCTTTACGTGGCTGATCGCCGCGTCGCGCCAGGCGTATTCCGCGGCGCGGGCGGGATCAGCGGGGTTCACATAGCCGAAGAAGTCGGCGCGAATCTGCGCGCCGATCCATTCACGGTAGACGTTGCGATGGCTCGCGGAGTGGGGTGGGGCGATGCCCGCCGCCAGATTGATATACGCCACGCGCTCGGCGGTGCAGACGTGGAAGAGCGGGATGTTCGCCAGCCAGAACCGCGCCAAGTCAACCGGTGTGAAGTCGGCGCCGCTGCCCTTCACAATCGCCAACCCGGTGACGGTGTAATTGGTGTCGTCGTCCTCCACCATGCAGGTGATGCCTTCTTCGAATAACTCAAGGCCACGGTGGGTGAAGCCGCACTCCTGCAATAATTTTTCTGGCGCGGTTTTTGAAAAGTAGCGGTCCAGCGGCCAGCGCCCCTGTGCTGTCAGCAGCTTCTCGATCTGCCAGCGCCGCCGTCCCTCTGCCGGCTTGCCCAGCAGGCAGCCGGCCGCGCGCCCCTGCCAGCCGCCCAGCGCCTTGTTGCGCAGCACGTCGTCAGTCGGCATCGCGGTCGGCAGCGCCACCGCCGCCGGTCGTTCCGCCTGAATCCCCGCCAGGTCCGACGGCTCGCGATGCGGAAAATCCGTCCGCACCGGCAGCGCGACGGTGGCATCCAGCAGCGCCTCCGCCCGCACCAGGAACTCGGGATGCGACTCGTCCATTGCCGCCAGCGCGTCGAATTCCGCCTCGATGGATGAAAGGTCTTTCCCCTCGTCCAGGCACTGCTCGCGTTCGACCGCCAGGTCGCCGCGGTTCGGCAGCATCCACGGTTGCACGGCCCAATTGGTGCGGGAGATGGTGCTCATATTATCCCTCTCGTTAATCGATGCCGAACGGCATCAGCGACAAGCTGCGCTGTTACAACAAATCGAGACTGAAGCCGCGAATATTGTCGATGATGGCATCGAGGCTCGGTTCGACCCCATGGTTGCGATACCGGAGGTCGAGATAAGACCAGAATAATTGCTGAAGCTGTGGCACGTGCGGGACATCATCCATCCAGCTATAGTCCGTTGCATCCATCCAGAATTCGACGGATGTGTTACCTTCGAACAGTTTCGAGTAGGTTGACCAGAAGCGTAATCCTTCCGCCAGCACCGGATCAGGCGCAAAACCATTTTGAAGGATTTTCTCGATGATCGTATCAATACATGCGGCAGGATACTCTCGCGCCAGAATATCAAAGTAATCAACATGAAACGCCATGATGGCTCGCGCTTCTTCGGCTTTGCCATGTATGGCAAGGTCAAGCAATACATCGATATCATTTATGTAATAAGTTTCGCCATTGAGGTCATTGAGGATCTGCGGGAGAATTGCCGCGCTCCACGACTGTGGCGGCATGATGCCGGTTGCCAGCCAGGTAGCCTCAAAGAGATCATTTAACCCACGATAAACGATGTTTGGCGTAATGAACGTATTGCAGTCGATCCTGGAGATGGTGTATGTCTGATCGCCATTGAGTATGACGGCAACGCCTTGTTCCTGTAATTCGTTAATCGCGGCATGTTGCGCTAGTGCAAAATATATCTGTGCCGTTGCCGGATCGCCAATACCATAAAACATGAAACCATAATGTGTCAGTGGGCCTGCGCCTTCCAGGTGTGCATTCTCCGCGGTTGGCACGCCTCGATACGCATGGATCTCAGGCATATTTTTCTTAATCTGCTTCCAGAAATCAATATTCTTCTGTAATAAGTCGCCTTCGAATGGTAACATCTTACCCCCCTGCGTGCGCGAACGTGTTTTCGTATTGGTGAGAGCCAACTCCACCGCTTCCGCATCCGCCGGCTTGTCCACATCAAAGCCGATCTCCGGATACGGGGTAATAATCGCCTTCACCGGCGCGCCCATAATGCGCGCGGCGACGGCTTCCAGCGCGGGGATGGTCAGCGTGCCGCCCAGCAGGCCCCACACCGTGCCCCAGCCGAGGATGCCCGCTAGTTTCAGCGGTTCCTTGCGGGCGTCGTAGAGGCTCTGGATCAGCGCGCCCTTGTCGGTGAGCAGGTCGGCGGTGGCGAAGATGGCGTTGCCGCCGGTGAAGGTGCCGTCCTTAATTCGCACATATGTCCGCTTCGCTCCCGGAAAACGCTCTTCGCTGGCCGCCTTCGGGATGATGGGGTAGGTGAGCGCGGCGTTCGCCGCCAGGCTGGCGGTCAGGTAGCCGTCCAGCGCATGCGGGGTGATGAGCGGCAGGTCGCCGGTGAGGAAGAGCAGGTGGGTGGGCTGATGCTCGGCCAGCGCCGCCGCGCCGTTGCACATGTTCTCCACGATGGACGCCGCTGCAGGCACTTTCACCTCCGGGATGTCCGTAAAGACATCCAGCACCGCCGGCGCCGCCACCACCGCCGACGCCCGCACCAGCGTCGTCTCGCGCAGCGCCGCCAACACGTAGTCGAGCATCGGCCGGCCCGCCAGCGGCAGCAGCGCGCGGTATTCGCACATGCCGGCCAGCTTCTTCGGCACGCCGCCGCCGGCGAGGACGACGGCACAGATGCGGGCATGTTGCAGTGGAGTCTTCATGGTTAGCCTATCTTTACGTCAACGCCGGCGGCGCGCAATCGCTCGGCCCACGGCTCAATCTCCGCCTTCTCCGCCGCGGGAATTTCTGCCTCAATCGGCGAACACCCGCCCAGCGACGACCACTTGCCGATGCCCAGGCGGTGGTAGGGGAGAAATTCCACCGGCGGCGGCGCCGGGAAGGTGGCGAGGAATGCCGCCAGGCCGTCGAGGAAGAGCGGCTCGGCGTTCATCGTCGGCACCCAGGGGATGCGCAGCACGATGGGCCAACCCGCCTCCACCATGCGGCGGATATTGGCGAGGATGCGCCGGTTCGGCACGCCGGTCAGCGCCTTGTGGCGGGCATTGTCGGTGTGCTTCAGGTCGACCAGCCAGAGATCGACCGCCGGCGCCAGCGCCGCCAGTCGCTCCCACGGGAAGAGCGCGGTGGTCTCGATAGCGGTGTGCATCCCCTCCGCCTTCGCCGTCTCCAGCAGCGCGCGACTGAAGCGGTACTGCTGCAGCGGCTCGCCGCCCGAGAGCGTCATGCCGCCGCCGGAGTTCTGGTAAAACGGGATGTCCCGCCGCACCACCGCCAGCACGTCTTCCGCGGACATCTGCTTGCCGACCATCTCGATGGCGCCCGCCGGGCAGGCCTCCACGCAGGCGCCGCAGCGGTCGCATGGGTCCAGGTGCAGCGCGTGCGCCTCCGCGGTCACCTCGTGCCCACCCAGGTGGCACACCGTCACGCAGCGCCCGCAGCGCCCGCACAGGTTGAAGGTCACCCGCACCTGCGGGTCCTGCTCCAGCCCCTCGGGATTATGGCACCACAGGCAGCGCAGCGGACAGCCTTTCATGAAGACGGTGGTGCGGATGCCCGGGCCGTCGTGCAGCGAAAAGCGTTGAATATTGAAGACCCAGCCGTTAACATTCATGTGCGGTTCTCGAAATAACTTCGTCCTGCGTGGCCGGCGATAGCAGCGTGAAATATTCGCTGAAGCCCGCCACGCGGACGACAAGGTCGCGATAGTGCTCGGGGTGTGCCTGCGCGTTGCGCAGGATGTCGGAGTCAACAACGTTGACTTGCAATTCAAAGCCCCCCTGGGCGAGGAACGATTGCACCAGCGCCAGCAGCGCGTCAGTGCCGGCGTCGCCGCGCAACGTGTCGGGGGCGAATTTCAGGTTCACGGCAATGCCGCCGAGGCAGGGGCTGTGCTCCCAACTGGTGGCGCTGTTGATGGCCGCCGTGGGGCCGACACGGTCGCGTCCCTGCGCCGCGCCAGAGCCGTCCGCCAGCACCGCCCCGGCCGGGCGGCCGTCGGGGCTGGCACCGGTGATGCTGCCCATCCGTTCGTGCATGATCCAGCAGAAATAGCCGGGGTGGAAGGTGCTGTCCAGCACCGGCTCACGCAGCGTCCGGTAGGTCTCGGTAATGAAATCGGTGACCTGCTTCGCCAGGTCGTCGGTGGCGGCACAGTCGTTGCCGTAGGGGGTGATCGACCGCGCCAGCAACTGCCGTTCAGCGGCGCGCACGGGGTCGTGCAGCAGGTCGCGGATATCCGCCAGCGTGTGCGTCTTGCGCCGGTAGACCAGCTCGCGGATCACCGCCAGCGAATCCACCGCGTTGGCCAATCCTACGTGGCTGGGCAGCACCCAGTTGTGCCGTGCACCGCCCTGGTCCATATCCAGACCGCGTGCCAGGCAGTCGCGCACGAAGCAGGAGAGCAACGGGTAGGCGTTGCGCTCAAAGCGCCCGCGCCGCGCGGCGATCTGGCCCTCGGTTTCATGGCGGATATACGCCGCCAACTGCGTTTGATATGCGTTGAAGAATGACTCGAAGGTGGTGAACTGCTCTAGCGGTCCCAGGTCCAGGCTGATGTGGCGGCTTTCGGTCAGCGCTGATTCGCCCTGGTTCAGCACCCATTCCAGCGGCAGCAAGAGACTCAGATAGGGGCTGGCCACCCACACGTTGCTGCAGCCGCCCGGCGACATCTCGCCGCCGGAGCTGCGGACGTAATGGACCGCTTCCCCGCGAGAACAGCCGGCAGCCATCATCCCCGGCACGATGACGCGGTCGTTGAATAACGCCGGCCGGGCGTGGCCGTTCAGCAGCAGTTCGCATCCCCGCCGCAGCAGCGCGTCCGGTGTACCAGGATGGCAGGACAGCGCCACCGAGGGGTTCACTAGCTTCAACGCGTCCATGGCGTCCAGGCACAGCCAGGTGAGCGCGTTGGTCACGTCGTGGCCGTCGGCGTCCTGCCCGCCCAGCAGCACCGCCGTCGGCCAGGTGCCGTGCAATTCGTTGATTTTGATGTAATAGGCGCAGAGCAGTTCCAGCATCTCGTCGTCGGTCATCCCGGCGGCACGGCTGGCCAGGTAATAGGGGTAGGCCCAACGGTCGACGCGGCCATACAATTGGCCGAAGGATTCTTGATTGAGGCAGAAGATGATGAAATAGTGGCTCTGCAGCGCCTCGCGGAAGGTGCGCGCCGGTTCGGCGGGCACGCGCGCCAGCACAGCGGCCAACTCGTGGTCGCCCAACTCCTCGGCACGGACTCGGTAGCGGTCGGCGGCGAGAAGCACGCCCTCGAGAGCCACGCGACTTGCACGATAAAAATCCTGCCGTGGGTCGTCGGCAGCAAGGTCGGCGGCGAGGCTATCCACCCTGCACAGCAGGCCGTTGACGCCCAGCGACAGCAGCGCCTCCTCGTCGATGGTCATGTGCCCAGTCATGCCGCCGGGGAAGGGACACAGCCGTCCGAGTTCCTCCTGCGCCGCCGCCAACGCCTGCCGGTCGGCGTCTGTATCGGCATAGACCGGCAAGCCGGCAATGAGCTCGTTATCGCGAATAACCGGGGTAAGATGGCCGAGGACATCCCGCATGACTTCGGCGAGGCGCAGGTTCAACGGGGTGATGCCGTCCGTCCGGCGCAGTGCTTCCGCGCGCAGCGTCACTCGCTCCAACGCGAACGAGTTCGGCCAGCCGTTTTTGGTGTGTTGCAAGGCCAGCGCCTTCTCGCGCAGCGCGGCGATACGGGCGGCAGCGGGGACGGTGAGATGCACGGGCGGCGGGGCAGCGCGCAGGTCAGGCTCAGTCATAGATGCACACTCTCCTCGTACGCCAATGATACCGGGCACCGCGAGCGTTGGCAAGTAAAATCAGGCATGTAACGCGATTCATGAAATAACGAATATCCGCCTATCCGTCCCATTCGACCTTCCCGGCCACAAGGATTTCCTGTGTAAGCGTTGAAAGTTACATCAACACGACATCACGAACCGGAGTTACCCATGACCACAACCACCCGTATCGAACAGGCCTATGCCCTCGCCCGCGAGCAGTATGCGGCGCTGGGGGTGGATACCGAGCGCGCGATGGAGCGGCTGGGCGCCGTCGCCATTTCGCTGCACTGCTGGCAGGGCGACGATGTGGGCGGCTTCGAGCACGCCGACGACCTGGCCGGCAGCGGGCTGGCCGCCACGGGCAATTATCCCGGCAAGGCGCGCACCGCTGACGAGTTACGCGGCGACCTGGAACAGGCCTTCCGCGTCATCCCGGGCGTTCATCGGCTGAACCTCCACGCCATCTACGCCGAGATGGGCGGGAAAAAGGCCGATCGCGACGCGCTCGCGCCGGAGCATTTCGCCAATTGGCTGGGATGGGCGAAGGTTAACAACCTCGGCCTGGACTTCAACCCCACCTGCTTCGCCCACCCGAAGGCCGCCGACGGTTTCACCCTCGCGCACCTCGACGAGGGCATCCGCCGCTTCTGGATCGACCACTGCATCGCCTGCCGGCGCATAGGCGCGCATTTTGGGAAAGAGCTCGGTACCGCGGCCGTGACCAATGTGTGGATTCCCGACGGCTATAAAGATATGCCGGTCAACCGCCTGGAGCATCGGCGGCTACTGCAAGAGTCGCTGGACGCCGTCTTCGCGGAGGACATCGACAAGCGCTATCTGCTCGACGCGGTGGAAGGCAAGCTCTTCGGCATCGGTTCGGAAAGTTACGTCGTCGGCTCGCACGAGTTCTACCTCGGCTACGCTGTCTCCCGCGGCAAGCTGCTCTGCCTCGACTCCGGCCACTTCCACCCGACCGAGACCATCGCCGATAAAATCTCCAGCGTGCTGCTCTATCTGGACGATATCCTGCTGCACGTCAGCCGCGGCGTCCGCTGGGACAGCGACCACGCGGTCATTCTCTCTGACGACCTGCGCGCCATCGCCGAAGAGCTGGTTCGCGGCGACTTCCTTAGCCGTACGCATATTGGCCTCGACTTCTTCGACGCCAGCATTAACCGCGTCGCCGCTTGGGCCATCGGCGCCCGCGGCATGGAAAAGGCGCTGCTCTTCGCCCTCCTCGAACCCACCGCCACGCTGCAGGGATACGAAGCCGCCGGCGACTTCACCGCCCGTCTCGCCCTGCTGGAAGAACTGAAAACTCTCCCCGCCGGCGCCGTGTGGGATATGTATTGCACCCGCCAGGACGTCCCCGTCGGCATGGCCTGGCTCGATGACGTGAAGGCGTATGAAGCATGGGTGATGGCGCAGCGCGGGTAATGTGCGTCCGGAACAGGCGAGGAACAGCACAATCGGAAATCGCGAGGAACCGACATGCCGCGAACACCACGGAATACGCCGAAACGCGTTGATGCCGAAGCCTTCTGGTATGGGGTGGGCTTCGGCATCGTCAGTATCGGCATTGGCATGGTCATTGGATGGGCGACACGGACCGCGCCGACAGGCTCCTCGTCATCCATCGCCGTGACGCTCGCGCAGCGCATCGTGCGCCTGTTGCCGCAATCAACGCAGAATGGCCTGGCATACATCCTCGCCTGGCTGTTCATCATCTTCGGCTGCCTGGCCGTCTGCCTGGGGGTGTGGGGTTGGCTCAAGCCGCTCTGGACGCATCGCGACGCCAATCGGCGTCGCGATGCGTGAGAGAGACCGCGATGCACTTCACGGTTATAAATCCTCGTCCGCGATGTGCATGACTTCGCGGGTGCGATGGTCCTTGTCCGTGTAGCGGGTCAGGCGCAGGCGTCCATCGAGCAGGTAATATTTGTCGGTGCTATTGCCGTTGGCGTCCCAGGTGATTTCGTTTTGCCGGGCGCCATTGTCATAGTATGACCGCTCCGCCAGTGGGCGCTGGTAGGTGGCATACACCGTTTCGCGCTTCAACATGCCGTTTTCATGAAATGTCGTGGTGGTGCCGAATGGGCCTTTATTGGCATGGCGTTGCGAGCAACTGCGCAGGCAGCCGTTGGCGTAATACCAGTAGATGATCTCGATGGGATCGCCACGCCGGGTGTCGATGTATCGTCGCTCGAGGACGCCCGTAGAAAAGAATTTCTCTGTGATCCGTAAGCCGGTCGTGGTGGCGACACGGGTACGTGGTTGCATCTTTGCGGCATCATGCCAATCCTCGACGTTCCAGGCCAGCTTGGCCAGGTTGATCTCCTCGCCGCCGGGCAGGCGGAGCTTGCGTGACACGGTGGCGCGGATTTCCTGGAGTGCCTTGCGGTATCCCGCTTCGCCATTCAGCGCGAAACCGTGCATCAGGCGCATGGCATCAGAACGCAAGCCGCGAGCGCCGAATACCGGTCCGTCGATGCCATACGCCGCCAGGTCGACTTCGATGCGGCGCACGCGCTGGGTGAAATCGCGGAATTGTGCCATTTCGTCGGTTAGCCCGGTGCGTTGCTTGAGTTCGGCGCGCTGCGAGTAATTGACAAAGGTTTCATGTAACGTGCGCAAACTCTCTTCTTCTTTGCTAATCGCCTCTTCCTGCGCCTTGCGGGCATCCATCATCTTTTTCGCCATGGTCAGCGCTTCGTCTTCGGTCAGCGACGGTTGTTTCTGGCGCAGGTAATGCACCATCGGACGGCTGTAGCGTTCCTTGATCGTCTCCCAGTCGCCCGCTTCCACCTGGCCGCCGCCAACGATGAGGATGCGTTTGGTACCGTCGCGATACGTGGTATAAGCATCCTGCCAGATCGTTTCCTGTAATGCCTCGCACCCAAGGCTCACGGTATCGGCAGCGAGTTGCGCCGCTTTGGCGACCGGCTGGTTGCGCAGGAAGTGCTCGGCGATGTTGCTGATCGCGACATCATACGTTTCTTCCTGCTGCGCGGCATTCAATTCATTGACGGTCACTTTCAACAAGTCGAGGTTGCCGACAACGCCTTTCAGCACCGTTGCGAGGGTGGTCTCGTCAAGATTATCGATGATGAGTTTCCCGATGAGGTCGCCGCAGCTTTTCGCCAGTTTCGCGGTGTCGTCAGCGCCGGCGGAGGTGGCGATATTGTTGATATCGTCGCGGCTGGCCAGCAGTTGCTTCATGATTTTCGCGCGCGATTCGTCGCTGATGCCGTCCAGCGATTCCAGATAGCGCGCGCTTAAGTCAATAATGCGTTGATCAAAGCCGGCCTTGCGCATGCCGACCCGGCGGGCGGCTTCGTCGGCGATGAATTGGTCCAGTTCGCTCTTGCCGCCGAACAGGCCGAAGCACCAGGTGCTGAAATGGTTCGTCGCTACTTGCACTACGCCGCGTTTGCGCACCAGCACGCCGCGCACAAAGATAGCGCCGTCCGGCGTCAGGCACAGTGCGCCGGCATTGGTGCTGGTTGCCTGGGCTTCCATCTCCGCTGGAATCGGCAACTCGATGACGACCGTGCCACCCAGCCAGCCGTCCTGCCCGCCAGCCGAGACGCGATATACCCGCTGCGCCAGCCGCACCTGCCCGCTCGCGATGGCGGCGGCATGGGCCGCGCGCAGCGCATCAGGGAGTTCCGCGGCGGTCACGGCCTGTATGGTAGTGCGCTCGACGACCGCCTTCATTGACTCGGGTCCGGCCACGCGCGCGTCGCCGATCTCGTGGCGCACCGTCAGCAGCGGCGGCGTCATCATGCTCACGCGCAGCGCTGACGCCGGTGTCGTGCCATCCGGCGGAGTCGGCGGCTTTGGGGTTGTATCCGGTTTGGGAGTGATATCAGGCTTGGGGGTCGTATCGGGTTTGGGCATGATGTCTGCTGCCGTGAGTGCCGGTGAGGGCGCGTCAGCCTTGATGATGGTCGTATGCGTTTTACCGGCGATGGTAACATCGAGACGGAAGTAACTATTCGGTGGAATGCGACCGGAGTCTGTTGCGTAGAGATTAAAGAGCACCGGGCCGGAATGGGTGCCAAGGGTGATGTCGGGTCGCGTGTTCACCAACTCGCCATTCGTAAACACGCCGAGAATCCAGAGCTGGCCATACCCGCGCGAAACCCAGTATTCCCCGAGACCCGTTCCTTGCTCGGTGCACAGAAAGACTGAGATCGAGTCGATGACAGTGGGGGTGGGGAAGGAGAGCACGGCTTGAAAACACAGGTCCGGCGCGGTATCCGCTTTCGTCATCGCGTTGGGACCGACTTTATCGGCAATTTTGCCAAGCCATACAAATTTCTGAATGGGGTTGGCATTGACGGGATTCGGTTGAGCCGTCGTGCCGATGAGTTTCATTTTCTCGCGCTTCACCGCGGACCATTGATACAATCCGCCGCCATCCTGGGTAAATGTGCCGGTGATGGTTGCCGTCCCATCCGCGGCAACCGTGAGCGTGCCGGAATACACCTGTCGAATAGCGCCAATGACGCGGGTAAAGGTTATGGTGGCACCGGCAATCTTCCCATCGACGATGCGCGAGTTCGTGCTGGTACCCGAAAAGACCGCATCTTGCTGACTGGCGATATCGAGCGAAAGCTGATGGCCGTTGCATGTTGCGCTCCAGTTACCACGCAAATCCGGCATGCCGGTATTCGCGTAAGCCGACAGCGCCGGGCACAACAACAAACAACACAACAGCAGCACGGTGAAGCATGCCGAGACGAACGGTAAACGCATGATGGTCTCCCTGACTTGATGATGCGCATCGGTCAATATGACAGACATAACAGTGACGCCGAACATAACTGTAGCATGCGATGAATTGGTTGACAAGCTGTAGGCAGGTTTATGACTGTGATCAGACGCACTGCGCGGACACCGGGTGGCGTATGCCGGCATATATCGCTGGTATTTTATTGCTTAATAACCAATTTCTCTGTACAATGACCCCATTCTCAACCTGGTGGAGGTAACATTCGTGACGTATAAGATTGCAGTGATCCCGGGCGACGGGATCGGCCCGGAAGTCATCCGTGAAGGCATCAAAGTGCTGAACACCGTCGGCAAAAAGCACGGCATCAGCTTCGACTACGAGACGTTTGACTGGGGCGGCGACCGCTACCTGGCGGGCGCCGGCGTGATGCCCGCCGATGCCGTGCAGATCATGCAAGGTTTTGACGCGATTTATCTGGGCGCGGTGGGCCATCCGGACGTGAAGCCGGGTATCATCGAGCACCAGTTGCTGCTCGGTCTGCGCTTCGGGTTGGACCAGTATATCAACCTGCGCCCGGTGAAGCTCTACCCGAACGTGGACACCCCGCTGAAGGATAAAGGCCCCGAGGACATCGATTACATCGTCGTCCGCGAGAACACCGAGGACATGTATGTTGGCACCGGCGGCTTCACCCACAAGGGCACGCCGATGGAAGTCGCCACCCAGGTGGCGAACTACACCTACGCTGGCGTCGAGCGCTGCGTGCGCTACGCCTACGAGTTGGCGATGACCCGCCCGCGCAAAACCCTCACCCTCGTCGACAAGTCCAACGTGCTCACCTACGGCCATGACCTGTGGCAGCGCGTCTTCAAGCAGGTCGGCGCCGAGTTCCCGGCGATCAAGCAGGAACACGCCTACGTCGACGCCTGCTGCATGTGGATGGTGAAGAATCCGGAGTGGTTCGACGTGATCGTGACGACGAACATGTTCGGCGACATCATCACCGACCTGGGCGCAATGACCCAGGGTGGCATGGGCATCGCCGCCAGTGGCAACATCAACCCGAAGGGCGTGTCGATGTTCGAGCCGATCCACGGCAGCGCGCCGAAATACACCGGCAAGA
>CAZPYA010000108.1:11770-18108 GCA_964590255.1 uncultured bacterium | reverse complement strand
CTTCCCCTCCCCATGTAGGGGAGGGGGCCGGGGGGAGAGGTTACCGCACCGCCGTCTGCCCCACCTGCCGCACGGTCACGTAGCGCTCGGTCTCCGCCGATTCCTTGGCGGCGAGGCAGGCGTAGACGCTCTGGAGGCCGGTTTCGATGGGGGTGCGGCTGGGGCCGCGGCCGTGGATAAGGTTCAAAAAGTCGCGGCAGAGTTCGTCGTCGCCGCCGAAGTGGCTCATGCCCTCGGCGCCTTTCGACGTATCGCTATACGGGTTGAAGTGGCGCACGCGCTTCAGGTTGCCGGTGTACCAGTCGAAGCCGACGGTGCCCTCGTAGCCGCTCACCGTGGCGCCGCGAGTGCCGGCGTCGCGGCGGGTGTAGAAGACTTGCGTATAGACGCCCATGGCGCCGTTGGCGAACTCGATGAGCGCGCTGGAGGCGTCCTCGTTGGTGCCCGTCTCCGGCGCGCCGCAGTCTTCGCCGAAGGTGCAGGGGTGCGGGTTCAGGTCGCCGCCGCTGCAGGTGCGCTTGCGATTCGCCGGGCTTTCCGGGCAGGTGAAGACGTCGTCACATGTGTCGCAGGTGAGGCCGGCGGGCTTGTTGCCGCCGAAGATGCGCCCCCACTGGGCCATCGCCGCCACCTTCACGATGGGACTGTCCATCAGGTACATCATGTAGTCGAAGTCGTGGGTGGCCTTCTGCAGGAACAACCCCTGGGTTATGGCAAAATCGCGGTAGCCGGCGTCCCAGTAGCAGGTGCCGTACGGCACATAGTTGACGCCGAGGATATGCTCGGGCCGACCCACCGCGCCATCGGCGAGGAGTTGCCGCGCCAATACGCACAGCGGCGAGACGCGCAGCGGGAAGCTGACCACCACCGGGCAGCGCGACCCCTCGAACGCCGCTTCCAGCGCCGTCGCCTGCTCCATGCTGATCGCCACCGGCTTTTCCAGGTACAGCGGCAGGTCGTATTGGGCAATCTCGCAAGCATACGGCGCGTGCAGGTTGCAGCGCGTGCCCACCAGCAGCGCGTCCAGCTTGCCCTTGCCCACCAGTTCGGCCACCGAGGGGTAAAAGACGACGTCGTCTTTATCGCCGTCGGCCAGCTTCACCCGCGCTCCCGGTTCGTCCGGGTCGACGATGCCCACCACCCGCGCGTCGGGTTCCAGTGTGCGCAGGATGTGATTGATGACCCCGCTGATGCGCCAGCCAAAGCCGACTACGCCGAGACGCAGCATGACATTTCCCCCGTGAACAGATGGAATAGAGTGTTCTTTCCACGCCCGGCGGAAAATACCTCGCACCTGAACACGCTTGCTTTGCAGTCAATCGCATGGGCAAGAAACAGGTGGCAGCCTCCGGAGGTAATGGCAGAATTCCCCCGCCCGGCCATAAATGGTCGGGCTACCGAGCGACGTCCCCTGGAAGGGGACTTGATGCGGTGTGTTCAGCGCGATTCCTATATGCCATGAACAGGAATGGTGCCCTCATTGACGGGATGACGACATCTCTTTAGCGAAAAGCGGAGGCTGTCACCACCGTCGGGGTTCCGGCGGAGTCGAAGGTGGCACCACGGGCGGCGGTTCGGGCGCGGGTTCGTCCTCCTGGATGGGCAGGGGCGGGGCGTAGGTGCCCCACAGGCGGCGTTCGGCGTCGAGGGCGGCGGCGGTGTCGGCGATGAACCATTGGGCGGCCAGCCAGAAAAGCAGCGAGAAGGGGGCGGCGACGGCGGGGATGGAGACGTTGGCGGCGACGTGGGTGATAAGCACGGTATCCTGCTGAGCGAGCAGCGCGTAGAGGCCGCTGACCGGCCCCAGCAGGCAGGGGAAGAGCACCGGGGCGGCCAACACCCCCAGGTAGGTGAACAGCGCGGCGCGCAGGCCGCTGCGGTCTCGGGCGGAGACGAAGAGGCCGAAGGCCGCCACCATGTAGGTGTAGGCGAAGAGCGCCGCGTAGCCGGTGATAAGGTCGAGTGGGCTGAGGCCGCCGAACTGGCTGGAGAGCGCGCACAGCGGCACGGTGGCGAGCAGCAGCAGCATGACGTAGAAGAGGCTGGCGAGCAGCTTGCCGATGACGATGCCGCGCGACGGCAGCGGGGTGAGCAGCACGAAGAGCAACTGGCGCTTGGCGCGCTCGGTGGTGAAGCCGGCGCAGGTGAGCCCCGGCACCAGCAGCGTGACCAGCACGAACTGGACCGAAAAGAGCGCCAGCGCGAAGATGACCCCCACCTGCTGGCTGTTGCGCAGCACCTCCTCGACCCCGTTACCGCGGGCGAAGAGGGCATTGAACTGATAGAGGAAGTACAACCCCGCCGGGGTAATGACCGCCAGGTAGGCCACCAGCAGCCAGTACGCCCAGGGATGGCGCATCCGCGAGCGGAACTCCCGCACAAAGACGGGAGAGGCGCCCATGGGATCGGCCAGCAATGCGCGTAGCGACGGCGGTAGCATGGGGAAGGTAGTTCGGCGCGCGGCGATTATTCCCCTGCCAGAAACGCCCGCCAGCCCGCCGTCACCTGCGCCGCCGCGCCCTCCGCGCCGCCGGCGTCGAGGATGTCGATCCAGCGAATGCGAGGGTCGGCCTTGAACCAGGTGTATTGGCGCTTGGCGTAGCGGCGGTTGTCGCGCACCATCAGGTCGATGGCGGTCTGGAAATCGTATTCGCCGCGCAGGTAGCCGAGAAGCTGGCGGTAGGTGATGCCTTTCATCGCCGACAGCTCGGGGCCGTAGCCGGCCTCATGCAGCCGCCGCACTTCCTCCAGCAGCCCGGCCTCGAGCTGGACATACACGCGGCGCTCCAGCCGCTCATACAAGATCTCGCGCGGCAGGGTGAGGCCGTAGCACAGCGGGCGGTAGGGACCGCGCTGTTCTCCGGCGCCGGGGCGGTACTCGAAGGCGGAGAGCGGCTTGCCGGTGAGGTGGTGCACCTCCAGCGCGCGGATGATGCGCTTCACGTCGTTGGGGTGCAGGCGCTCGGCGGTGGCGGGGTCAAGCTGTTGCAGTTGCCGATGCAGGCCCTCGGCGCCCTCGGCGGCCGCCTGCGCGGCCAGCAGGCGGCGGTAGTCGTGGTCAGCGGGCCGCGGCGGAAACTCCCAGCGGTCGACCAGCGCGTTGATGTAAAAGCCGGTGCCCCCGGCGACGATGGGCACGCGCCCGCGGGCGACGATGCCGGCGATGACGGCGTCGGCCTGCGCCACGTAGCGCGCCACGGAATAGTCCTCGTCGGGATTGGCCACGTCGATGAGGTGGTGCGGCACCCCGCGGCGTTCCTCGGCCGTGGGCTTGGCGGTGCCGATGTCCATGCCGCGGTATACCTGCATGGAGTCGGCCGTGATCACCTCGCCGCCGATGGCCTGCGCCGTCAGCACCGCGGTATCCGTTTTGCCCGATCCGGTGGGCCCGACGATGATTAAGAGGGGGATGTGCATACGTTTATTGCAAATTGCAAAATGCAAATTGACAATTGTAAATTGTCGAAATCCGTTGCCTGTGCGGTGCGGTCGGTCACCTTTCGAGTCTTCGTCGAATAGGGATCAGGTCATGTTAATTAACATTTATCAATTTGCATTTTGCATTTTGTATTTCCCATTTCACCACTTCCGCCCGTCCGCCGGCTCGTCCGATTCGTCCGGCAGGGGGACGGGGGTGACGGTGGGGGCGGGCGGCGGGGGCGCGGCGGTTGGCGTCGCCACCGCGGCGGCGGTGGTGAGGCTGCCCAGGGCGCGGCTGCGGTAGGCCAGCTCCAGCTCGTCCAGCCAGCGTTCGTAGTCCATGCCCAGCGCGGGCGGGGTGTAATTGAATTTCGCGATGAGCGGCTCGGCCAGGCGGCGGGCGAATTCGCCGCGCTGGGCGGCGGGCAGTTCTCGCCGGCGATCGAGAAAGAGCCGCGCCATGCGGTATTCCTCGCGGTCCATGCGGCTGATCTGCGCCAGCACGTTGGCGTCCAGCAGGCGGTACACCACCGTTTCGCCGATACCGGGCAGCGGCAGCGCCTCGTCCTCGACGCCGTGGCGCACCACCAGCGTGCCGGCGGCCAGGTCGCCCAGCCGCTTGCCGTGCGGGTTAAACAGCGTGCAGAGGAAGGCCAGCCCGTAGGACGGGAGGACGCCCAGCGACGGCAGCGTATCCACCGGGCGCAGCAGGTTGCGGATGACCACGGCGCGGAAATCGACCGGGTAGCCGCCGTCCTTGATGACGCGCAGACCCAGCCGGCGCTTGCCCGGCGTCTCGCCGTTCCACAGTGACTCGAAGAGGATGTAGTAGCCCCAGAAGATGAGGAAGAAGACGATGAGCGCCACGCCGATGAGCAGCGACTGGCTCCAGTCGCCGATGTAGGGGATGACGTGCAGCCACCCCAGCGCCAGCACCAGCCCGGCGACGGTGAAGATAGCGAGCAGTTGCAGGCAGGTGTCGATGAGCGCTGCCACCGCCCGCGAGCCGAAGCCCGCCAGCTCATAGCGAATCGCCACATGTTCGGGCGTCACCACTTCGAATGTCCGCGGCATCCCCGCCTCCTTTATCTCCGTGCGCTTCATGATACCACCGGCGGTCGGCGGTCGGCAATCAGTTGCCGGCGACAGGGGGTATCTTCGCCGTTTTGTGACAATCTCCCCTCATTCATCCGCCGCTGTGCCGGTCGGCCGACACGCCGGACAGGGCCCGAGTTGGATAGTGATAGGCAGGTGGCAGGCATGGCGCTTGCTTCCCGCATTCGCGGAGGCCTGACCACGATTCACGCAGGTGGAGGGGGAATACGATGAAGCGAAGTCTTATTGCGCTGGCCGCGTTGCTGGCGTTATTGTTCTGGATCTGCGGCTGTTCGACCGGCGGCGGCGCGTCGGGGGCGGCGACGCCGCGGCAGGTGCTGTCCACCGCGCAGAGCGAACTGGAAAGCGTGACGACGAATCTGAGCCTGAATCCGGATACCGCCACCACCATTTTGCGCAGCGCGTCGCGCAACTTCTCCACCGTGCTGCAATCCGACCCGAACAACGCCCAGGCGAAGTTCGGTTATGCGCTGTCGAACACGATGGAGGGGTTTTTCGACCTGTCCAGCGTGCTGCCGAAATCGATGAAGACGATGGTGGTGAACGCCATCACCGCCTCGCGCACCCGCGGGGAGGCGGAGACGCCGTTGAGCACGGTGTTGACGCTGGCGGAACACGCGCTGCGCACGGACAGCCGCGCCACCGTGCGCGAGGTGCAGTTGCGTATCGCCAGCCGCACGCTGGGCAACGCGAAGAACGTGCTGGTCTACTATGATCAACTGGAAACCGCGGTCAACGGCGGGGGCGACCTGTCGCTGCGACTCTATTTCGGCGGGCGCATCCGCACGGTGGCGCTATCCATCAACGACCTGAAGCTGGTGAGCGCCTTCGCCCGGCTGACCGCCGCGCTGTTGCACCTGTCGGTGGCGTACAACCTGGAAATGACCGGCGGCACGCCGGTGCGCCCGCTGCCGGTGGACAGCAACAACAACGGCCTGCTGGAGGCGAACGAATATCTCATCGGCTATCCGTTCCTGGAGAAATCCAACGGCACCTACCTGGCGCAATTCATCAATTACCTGCGTCAGGCTTGCGATAAAGCGTCGGAAGGCGCCGACCTGCAGGGGCACAGCACCGGCGACACCGCGTTCCTGGACGTGACAAACGCGGCGACGAAGAAGATGCTCTTCCGGCTGGATTACTACAGCACCGCCCTTTCCATCGCCTGCAGCTCCACCGTCTCCACCGACAGCATCTTCGGCGACCACACCGTGCGCACGCTGGACATGGCGAAAGTGGCGCAAATCAGCGATATTCGCGGACTGATGCCATCCTTCCAGAAGGACGACCTGACCGCACCGGGCATCTGGCCTGACCCGACGTTCAAGGGCGTCGTTACGCCGGGCATCCCGCAGGGGTTCGTGAAGCTGTACTACCGCCAGTTTGAAAGCGCGTATTAATCGCGCGTGTTTTACCGCGGGGCAGGGGCAGTTTTCCCTGCCCCGCGGTAGCGTGTTACCGGCATTTGTCGTATTCTTACGACAAGGCGTAAGAATACTTCATATATAATGAGCCCGAACAAATACGCTTAACTTGCTCCATCAACCCGTCGGTTGCCTTGTGCGCAGCCGTGCGGTATCTTCTTCGTTCGTGGCATGATGCCGTTTGGATTCGCTGTCAGCAGAGATGGAGTGTCGCATGGTCGGCGGCACAGTAGACGTCACAACACTGATTGCAGCCACGCGCGCGCTGCTGGATGAACTGGCAGCCCGCTACACCTGCCCCACATCGGTGGAGAGTGCCACCGTGGCGGCGCGTATGCACGAGTTAGCGGCGGTCTGGGCGCATAGCGCGGACACCTC
>CAZPYA010000108.1:0-11760 GCA_964590255.1 uncultured bacterium | reverse complement strand
GCGCGGCGCCGGGCGTCGTGTCTCCGTCGAGCTTGACGCTGGTCGAGCACGCCACCGAGGCGATCGCGCTCCTCGATGGTCACGGCCAATTTCTCTATGTCAGTCCCGCCGCCGCGCGTATCAACGGGTATCCGCTGGAGACGTTTGCGGGGCAAGATGCCTTCAGCATCATCCATCCCGACGATCTGCCGACGGTGATGGCCGCATTCGGCAAACTGCTGAACGATCCCGACGTGCCGCTGCGCGCGGAGTGCCGGTTGCAGCACGCGGACGGCGCCTGGTTGTGGGTCGATGTCATCGCGTGCAACCGGTTGGCGGATCCGGCGGTCGGCGCGGTGGTGGTGAATTTTCGCGACGTGACGGCACAGCACCATCTGCTCGATGAGTTGGAAGCGCGGGTGGCGACGCGGACGGCGGAACTGGAAGTGACCAACACGGCACTGCGCGAGAGCGAAGAGCAGTTTCGCCTGGTAACCTCAGCTTGTCCTGCGGCAATCTTCGTCTGGCAACATGGGCGCTATGTATATGCCAATGATGCTGCCGCTGCCATGACAGGATATCCGTGTGAGCAGTTGCTGGCCATGTCGCTGGAAGCGCTGGTGCCGGAAGAATATGTCGAGATGATGCGGGGGTATGCCCGCGCGCGGCTGGCAGGCCAGCCAGCGCCGGAACACTATGAGGTCGAATACCTGACCCGCGACGGCGCACGCCGCTGGGCGGACTTTACACCCCGCGTGGTGTTATATCGCGGAGCACCGGCAATCATCTCCAGCGTCAGCGACATCACCGAGCGCAAAGCCGCGGACGCCGCATTGATGCAGAGCGAAGAGCGCTACCGGCGACTCTTCGATGACTCGCCCATCCCGATGATGGAAGTCAATTTCGGCCAGGTGAACCGCGCGCTGGACACGCTGACGGCCAGCGGCATCGCCGACCTGAAGACCTATCTGGCTCGCGCGTCTGACATCCTGGCGAATCTCGCGAATCTGGTGACTATCTGCGCTGCCAATGACGCTGCCATGCACCTGCTGCAGGCCGACATGCCGGAAGACGTCACAGTCGGCAGCCTGCTGCGCTTCATGACACCGGATAACCAGACGGTGTTTCTGGAGGGCATATTCGCGTTTGAGACCGGCGCCACGTCTTTCGAGCAGGAGATCACCCACCGCACGCTGCGCGGGGAGTCGCGCACCTTGCTGCTGCGCGTGTTTCAACTGCCTGGTTCGACGCGCGATGATGAGCGCGTGCTCTTAACCGCAATTGACATCACCGAGCGCAAGCAGGCTGAAGACGCCATGCAGCGCCTGCTGACCGGGGTGGAGCAGCGGGCGGCCGAGCTGGATACCACCATCGGCGCCATCGCTGACGCCGTGCTCATCTATAGTCCGCAGGGTGAATTGTTGCGCATCAATGACGCCGGTCGCGCGATGACGCGGTATTCCACCGAGGACATCGCGCAGTCGATTGACGACCGGACAGCGGCCTTGCGAATGCGCGCGGCAGACGGCACGCCGCTGGCGCCGGCCGAGACGCCGGCCATGCGCGCGCTGCGCGGCGAGACGATCCGGAATATGATTCTATCGTTTACCTGTCGCGACGGGCAGACGATCTGGACTTCGGTCAGTGCCGCACCGATTCGCGCGTCGGATGGCGCGGTGCTCGGTGCGGTGGCGACCATCGCCGATATTACCGCGCAGCACCGGCAGCAGGAGTGCCAGGAGGAGTTCCTGCACATGGTCTCGCATGACCTGCGCATCCCGCTGACGGTGATCCAGGGGCACGCGCAGGTGCTGGAGCACGGGCTGAACGACGTCCTGGACCACGACCGCGCGCGGGTATGCACCCGCGCCATCCAGCACAGCGCCCGGCGCATGAACGTGATGATCCAGGATCTGGTCGACCTGGCGCGGATCGAGGGGCATCAACTCGTGCTGCAGCGCGACGCGCTGGCGCTGCAGCGCTACCTGCCCGAGCTGTACCAGCGGTTGACCGGCACGCTGGCGCTGGGGCGTGTGACGCTGGAGGCGTCGGAGACGCTGCCCGTCGTTTCCGTCGACGCCGACCGGCTGGAGCGCATTCTGGTGAACCTGCTCAGCAATGCCTTGAAATATTCGCCGCCGGACGCGCCGGTGCTGCTGCGGGCGACCGCCGGCGATGGCGGCGTCACCATCGCGGTGATTGACCAGGGCATGGGCATCCCCCCGGAGGCGATACCCCATCTCTTCGACCGCTTTTACCGGGTGAATGCCCCGCGCAAAGCGGAAGGGTTGGGCCTGGGCCTGTATATCACCCGGCTGCTGGTGGAGGCGCATGGCGGCACGCTGGATGTCGAGAGCACCCCCGGCCAGGGCAGCACGTTCCGTATCTTCCTGCCGGTGGGTAGCTGAGTAACCCACTAATAAAAGTTAGTATAAATAAAAATAATCTGCAATAAATTAATAGGAATTCTACGATGAATACGGAATACAACCCTATCCCTCGCCTGGATGAGGGTAAGGATCGGGGCGTATTTCCCCATGCGCGTCTGCGATCCTGTATGACATGAGGCCGCGGACGTGAGCAGCAATGATGCGACATCCTGGCAGGCGGAGATTGCCGCCTTGCGGGCAGAAGCGCGCCACATGCACCGAGCGTTTTCGGTGCTGCAGCAGCGCTATTTCCACTGTGCCGCGCAGTTGGCGGACGTGATGCCGCGCGCGGAGCCTGCCGCCTCCACCCCGTCTGTCTCCGAGCATGCCGTCGAGACGCTGCCCCCGCTGCTGGAGTATTACCCCGATCCCATGCTGGTGGTGGATGCCGGCGGTCGGATCGTGACGGTGAACGGCCGCTTCCTGCGCATGACCGGCATGTCGGTGGACACGGTGATCGGACGCACGGCGACCGAGTTCCTCAGTCCGGATGTTTCCGCGTGCCTGGCGCAGGCGCAGGACGCACGGGCCCTGGCCGGCGAGTTGGTCGAAGACGAATACTGGTTCGACGCCCCGGACGGCAGCCATTTCCTGCAGTGCCGCTACTGTCCGGTGGAGATCGACGGCCGCGTGGCGTATGTGGTGGTGACCCTTCGCGATCTCACCGACTGGAAGCAGGCGGATGAAGAGCGCGAATACCTGTTGCAGCAAATCGAGCGCCACGCCGCGGAACTGGATGCCGTCTTCACCGCCATGACGGATAGCGTACTCGTCTACAACTGCGCCGGCGAAATTACACTAATGAATGACGCGGCCGAGCAGATGCTCGACTACACCCCCGAGTTGCGCGCCATGAGCGTGGCGCAGCGCCTGGCGGCGCTGCGGGTGATCACCCCGGATGGCCACCCGCTGCCCCCGGAGCAGGCGCCCACCCTGCGCGCGCTGCACGGCGAAGCGGTGCGCGGCTTCGTGCAGGCGCACCAGTACCCCGACCGCACGCTGTGGCTGTCGGTGGGCGCCACGCCCATCCGCACGGGAGACGGCGATCTGCACGGCGCGGTGGTGACCCTCACCGATATTACCGCCCAGCACGCGGCACAGGAGCAGCAGCGCACCTTCCTGCACATGGTGACGCACGATTTGCGCGTGCCGCTCACCGTCATTCTCGGCCATCGCGAGCTGCTGCAGCGGGCGCTGGCGCCGAACTGCCAGGAGAAGGCGCTGCACAGCCTGGACACCATCGATCGCGCCGCCCACCGCATGAACGTGATGATTGAGGACCTGGTGGAGGCCGCGCGGCTGGAAGGGGGCCAACTCCACCTGGCCCCGCAGCCGGTGGCGCTGGACGCCTTCCTGACCGAGCTGCTGGAGCGCGCCGCCGCCTCGCTGGAGCGTGACCGCATCACCGTCGACGTGTCGCCCGCGCTGCCCCCCGTGCTGGCCGATGTCGACCGGCTGGAGCGCATCCTCCTCAATCTGCTCACCAACGCGCAGAAATACTCAGAGCCCGGCGCCTTCATCATCATACGCGCCGAGCACACAGACACGCGAATCGTCATCGCCGTCATCGACCGGGGACCCGGCATCCCCCCTCACGCCCTGCCGCATCTCTTCGAGCGGTTCTACCGTGCCCCTGACGGCCGCAAGGCTGACGGCATCGGCCTGGGCCTGTATATCTCCCGCCTGCTGGTGGAAGCCCACGGCGGCGCCATCCGCGCCGAGAGCACGCCGGGCGAGGGCAGCGTCTTCACGGTGACGCTGCCGGCGGCGGAGTGACCTGTCCCCCCATCGCCGCATGCCGGACTGGCGTGCTACAATAGAGCGCGTCATCGTTGCCGGTCACAGAGGTTATCATGCGAGTTTCTGGGTTGTTCGTCGTGCTGGCGGCAAGCCTCGTTTCGGCGTGGGCGCTGCAGCAGCCGCTCGTGCTGCGTGAATCGCTGGGCTTCGCCTGGACGCGCGAGCTGGTCACCTTCCCCTTCTCCGCCAAATCCGGCATTTGTGCCGCGGATGGCGTCTCGCTGACCGGCCCACATGGCGCGGTGCCGGCGCAGATGTCGGAGGTGGTCTACTGGCCGGGCACGCGGTGGGTGAAAACCGCACGGGTGGCGTTCATCGCCGACCTGGTGCCGCTGGCAACCGACACGTATGCGCTTTACTACGGCACGACGCCCGCCGCGCCCGGCGCGGCCACCGATCTGCAGGTGGAACGGCAGGCCGACCAGGTGACACTCGCGACCAGCACGTTCGGCCTACGGCTGCTGGATGGCGAGAAGACCTATCATCCCCCCGCTCCGGCGACGGAGGTGCCCGGGCCGGTGCGCGGCCTGCGGTTGGCCGACGGCGCCTGGGTCGGCAGCAGCCGGCTGTATGGCGCGCGCAAGATCACCGGGTATACGGCACAGCTCGTTGAAAACGGCCCGGTGTTCGCGCGGGTGGTGGTGCGCTATACCTACGAAGGCGGGCAGACGCTGGAGATCACCGTGCAACTGGCCGCCGGTGAAGCGCAGGCGCAGTGGAGCAGCTTTTCGTCGGCCGACGCCCCGCAGGACGGCTGGCAACTCTGCGTCTCCGCCGGCCTGGACAGGGTGCGCCTGCCGCTGACAGGCGAGTTCTTCAATAACAAATGGAACAAGCTCAACGAAGTTACCGCCATCGAGCTGCAGCAAGAGCCGACCGGCGTCATCACCAGCCTGCAGCCCTGGCATGACTGGTGGGACGGGCAGACGCAGACCGAGTGGACCTTTGCGACCCCGGCGCGTGGCCCGGTGCTGACGATGGCCAGCGTCAATCCCGGCGACTGGGTGACGCCGCTGGCGCCGGGCACGCAGGACGGCTGGGAGCGCTGGCAGCGCAAGATGATCCCACTGGTGCGCGAGGCGGACGGATCTGTCGCGCTGCGCGTCAACAACACCGACGGCTGGCGCAAGTGGGCGCTGGGCACGCCGGGCGCGGGCGTCGGCCACCGCCTGAATGTGGTGAAAGACTACACGCTTGATTGGGCGCAGCCGGCCCAGGCGGCACACCCGCGCCTGTTCGTGTCGCGCAGGGAGATCGCCGCCTACCGCGCCAGCCATCCCGTCGACCCGAAGCAGCTCGATCGATTGATCACCCTGTGCAACCAGTGGACGCCGGAGGAAGGCAACAATCTCCACGCCCTGCAGTATGCCGCGCGCGCCTACGTCCTCAGCCCCACGCCCGAGGTCGTCGAGCGGACGCAAATCACTAAGCGCTATCGCATTCTCCTGGATCGGGCCGCGCGGGAAAACGGCTTTGACTTCATGCGCAGCGTCACCGTGTTGACGAATCTGTATGACATCCTCATCGATTCCGGCTTGCTCACCCCCGCGGAACAGCGGCTGACCCGCGCGCGCATGGCCTATGTCGGCTATATCCTCGCCGACCCGCGCGTCTGGTCGGTCGAGCGCGGGTTTTGCTCGGCCAACCCGAACATGAGCGTCTCCTACATCCTCAATCTGGGGATGGTGGGCTGCCTGTTGCCCGAGCATCCGCGCGCGGCGGCGTGGAGCGCCCCGGCGGCGGCGAAAATGCAGCGCTGGCTGACGGAGGACGTCGGCCCGGCGGGCGAATGGACGGAAGGCCCGCACTACATGAATGTCACCTTCATGACGATGCTGTCATATGCGCTTGCGGCGAAGAACGCCGGCTATACCAATTTCGTCGACAGCGCGCCGCTGAAGCGGATGGCGCTGTTCAACGCGCAATGGTACCTGCCGCCCGACCCGCGCTACAGCAACCAGCGCACCACCCCGCCCTCCAACACCGCGGGCGAGCGCTGGGCGTCTCCCGGCATGATGGCGTTCGCGCTGCAAAAATCCGATCCCGCTTTCGCCGCCCAGCAGCAGTGGCTCTGGATGGTTTCCGGCGAGTCGACGAATGTCGGCAACGGCACCATCCTGGGATTTGAGGACATCATCCTCGACCCGCGGCGGACGGCGACGGCGCCTGCCGGCTGGGGCTCGGTGCGAAACCGCAACTACGTGAAATTCAGCCACGGCTTCAACACGCCGGCCGAGCACTGCTTCTTCGCGCCCGCCAACAGCAACGGGATGATCTGGGGCGCGGAAGCCGGCTGCCTCAACGCGCTGTACGGCTACGGCAAGCCGCTATCGGTGCTCTTCGGCATCTGTTATGGCGACCCGATGGCACGCGAATCGCCGCTACAATCGCGCGTATTGGCCGCGCGCGCGTGGGGCGTGCGCAACGCCGCCGGGGCCACCGAGACCGACAACCTGACCTACGACCGGTGTGACTCGGTCGTGAGCGACGGCGCCTGCCTGCCGCGGCAGGACTACGCGCGCTGGACAAACACCATCATCGCGCCGACCAACGCGCGCTTCTCGCTGGCGAAGAACTTGCCGGCCTGGCCGCAGTCGCCCGTGCTGGCGGCGGGATCGCTGAGCTGGACACGGCAGGTGCTCTTCCTGAAAGGCGATAGCCCGCGAGACCCGGCCTACTACCTCTTCCGCGACACCGTGACCGGCAAACAGCCCAGCGAATGGACGATGTGGACGCTGTCCGAGACACTGGGTACGCCCGCCGAGATGGCAAACCCCGCGCAGGCGCTGGCGACGAAGCCGAGCAGCACCATCCAGCCCACCCGCGCGCTGCCCATGAGCGACCGCTATACCGCGCTGGGGCAGTTCGATGTCGATATGGAGTATTTCATCGCCAGCCCGGCGGACAGCCCGCGCCACACCATGCGCTGGGGCGTGCGGCTGAATAACGGCCACAACGGCATTCTGGAAGGTTTGGGCGAATACCAGGACCTGCTGCACCTGCGCCTGCCCGGTGACGGCGTCTACTACGTCGCCTTCTACCCGCGCATGCGCGGCACGGCGGCGCCGGCGTTCACCACGCTGGGCAACGGCACGGTCATCAAGGTGGCGGGCGACTTCGGCACCGATTACGGCTTCCTCGCCGCCGACCCGTCCACGGTGACGGCCGACGGCATCACGTTCAGCGGCACCAGCGCATCCGCGCAGGCGCGGGCTGGCGAGACGTTGCTCGCGCTGGGCACGGACGGCCTGGTGCGCGCCGATGCGCTGGGCATACAGTCGGCTGCCGCCGTCAGCGTGCGCTTCAGCCGCACACAGATCGTGCTGGACTTGCCGGCAGACCATCCGGTGCAGTCGGTCGACCTGCGCACCCCCGGCACGCTGTCGGCTCCGAAAGGCGTGAAATGCGTCCGCACGGACACCGGCTGGCGGCTGACCGTGCCGGCGGGGATGGTACGGGTGGTGGTGGCGGTGAAATGATTGGCCCGGGAGAGGAGCAGTCTCTCGTGAAAGTGGAGTGAGAGTGTTACTGACCTGTCCCGGCTTTGATGGACACCGAACTTTGAGGGATGTACAATCCCAGAAAGGTGTCTCATGGCCAAGCAGAACAAACATTATAGCAATGAATTCAAGCAGGAGGCCGTCCGGTTGGCGCTCTCGGGCAAGAAGTCGAAAGCGCAAACCGCCCTCGATCCCGAATGGTTTTCCCATCGGCCGTGAATACCGGTTATTCGCCTATCAGGCGGATATACTCGCACGTAGCATGACAGCAGGTTTCTCCCCGTCCCTTGCTCAGCTACGCGGGGGGCCGGGGGATGGGGGCCGATTAAGCACAATAAAAAACGCACTATACCTCCCCCTCTCCCAGTAGTGGGAGAGGGGGCTGGGGGGTGAGGGAGCGCGCAACGATAACAAATTCACTGCGCTCATGAAGTAGTAACAGGAGGAGCCGCCAATGAAGGCACTGGGATGGCTGTTGATCCTCGTCATGTCGCTCGGCGAAGTTGCCTACGCGCAACCGGAGCTGTTGGAACAACCGCCCGTTGACGGGCAGGAGTCGGCGCGCCTGGAATACGTGCAGCGTCTCGCTGCCCGATGCGATCCGAAATCCCTCCCGCTGCTGCTGATGGCACTGGCGGATCCCAGCGAGCGGGTGCGGAGCGTCGCCGCCGCAGCCCTGAGTTGGACCGATGTCACGACCATTCGCGAACCGCTGCTGGTGCTGTTGAAAACCGGGCGGCCGGAGATCCGTCCCGGGGTGGTGCAGGCGCTGCGCCGCGACAGCTATCCCCGCGTGACCGATGTCTTGCTGGCGGTATTGGCGGAACAAGAACCGCTCGTTCGGATATCCGCCATCATGGCGCTGGAGGAGCGCGACGACCCGCGCATCCCGCCCCTGCTGCTGGCGGCATCACGCGATACCGACCCACAGGTGCGCGCCGCCGCGGTGTATGCGCTGCGGTATGTAGCCACGCCGGAGGCGGAAACGCGCCTGATCGAGGCCGTGCGCGATCCGAGCGAGCATGTCCGCGGAAGCGCGCTGACCGCCATCAACCAGGTGCTGGAAAACCGGCCCATCACCGAGGTGCTCCGCACGGCGGTGCCGCCACTCATCGAGCGGTTGGCAGAGAAACAAGCCGCGACGCGTGGCCTGGCCATTCGCGCGCTTTCGCGCTTGCGCGATCGATCGGCCGTTCCCGCCCTCATCGACCTGCTGCAGCATCCGGAATCGGCGACGCGCCGCGATGCCGTGGAGGCACTGGAACGGCTGGGCGACACCCGGGCGGTGCCGGCGCTGCTGGCACTCATCCAATCCGGCGATGACGAGGTGAGCTACCCAGCGATGGAAGCACTGCGACGCATGGAGAAACGTGCGCAACTTCTTATCATTGATGCCTACCGCCAGGCGAAAACCCCCGAGCAGCGCCTCGCCCTGCTGAACTACTTCATGCAGCAGCGCAGTTCTGGCATGGGCGCTTTCTTTGCTGATGAGTTCACCCGCGAGACCGACCCCAAACTGCGTGCCAAACTCGCCTGGTTGCTGGGGCAAAATTATCACCAGGCCGCTGTCCCGGCGCTCATCGCGGCACTGAAAGACCCCGATCCTGACATACGCCAGGCCGCCGCCGGCGCGCTGCATCGCAGCCCGGAGCACGCCACTACCGACGCGCTGCTGCCGGCGCTCAACGATCCGATGGCCGTGGTGCGGGCGGCGGCCGCTGGCGCGCTCGCTGGCCGCGCGGATATCCGCGTAAAGCCGGCGCTCCTGCTCCTGGCGAAAGACCGGGGCAGGTGCGCGTGATGGTGCTGCAGTGTCTGCAGGACGATACAACGGTGTTGGGCTTGTTCCTCCAGGCGGCACAGGACCGGGATGCCACTGTGCGGCGCGGTGCCATGTGGGGGTTGGCGAGTCAATACCGGATCGGCAGCCGGGAGGACCGGCAGCGCATCTGCACGGCACACACCGGCCTGCTGAAAGACCCCGATGCGAGTCTGCGCCAGGAGGCGCTCAATACACTGGGCCAATTCGGCGATCCACAGACCATCGATGCGCTCATTGATTGCCTGCGGCATGATGCTTCTCCCGAAGTGCGCGAGTGGGCGGCGCGCGCCCTCGGCCGGATTGGCGACGACCGCGTGGTGGAACCGCTGATGCGGGCGATTCGCGACAAGGTCGAGTGGGCGCGCAGCGCGGCAAAAGTTGAACTGGGGGACATCGGCGACACGCGCGCGATCCCCGCGCTGCTGGCGATCAAAAACGTCGGTGACCAGCGGGATCGCGGCTGCACGGCCGCCGCGCTGGCGAGACTGGGCGCGCCACTGGAAGCCTTCACGCCGCGCGGCATGCGCACGGAGGACTGGGCGGTGATCGCCCCAATCTTCGGACGGTATGGGCCGACGAAAGAATCATTGCAGGCACTGCAGGCGCGTCACCCCCGGCTGGTCGACATCCTCAAGGCCTATCTCATGCGTGAAACCGACACCCACGGCTACGAACAGCACGTCATGGAGGCGCTGGTGTTGCTGAACGCGCCGGGAACCGCCGATGCCATTTTGACACATTATCAGAACCGACGATCTAAGGACGGCGGATGGTATGTTGCCGAGATGCTGCTGCGGTTGCGCGACCCGCGTGCCGTCGATATGGTCATCACCTATCTTCGCATGCAAAGACAGCAGCCCCATGGGCAATTTGCCGCGCACCGGTTGATCGAGTTGGCTGAGCTCGACGATCCGCGCGTTACGGCATTTTTACAAGAACTGCGCGACGTCGAGGATGCACAGATCCGCTACGCCGTCGCCGGCGCCCTGGCGCGCCGCGGCGATGCCGACGCGCTGGCCTTCCTGCTGCAGCCGCTCGATGCCGACGATATTAATACATACGATGCCGCCGTTCGGGCGCTGGGGGAGTCGGGGGCACCCCAGGCGCTGGAGATGTTGTTGCGCGAGCTTGGCCAAGCAGAAGTGCAGATGCGCTACCCGGTGGCGGATGCCCTGCAACGCTGGTGTGCGGTGAATCCTGACGAGAAGGCCTACGAGCGCATGGTCCCGGTGCTGTTGGAAGCGGCCAATAAGGAGATGTATCCGGGACTGCGACTATCGCTGCTGCAGCCATTGGCGGAGCGACGCGATCCCCGTGCCCTCGAGGCGCTCATAACGACAGTGCTGGACCGGCGCTTAGATAACAACAATGCACTGCAGCTATTGGCGCCGTATCGCGGCGACAAGGTGGTGGATGCACTGATCAGCGTGCTGGAGGACGGAACCCTGGGGATGCGGGAAGCGGCAGCCGCGCAACTGGCGACCGTCGGCGACGCCCGCGCCATCCCGGCGCTATTGCGCGCCCTGCGCGACGATACCACGCGCGTGCGCGTGAAAGCCATCCACGCCCTGGGGATGCTGAAGGCGAATGCGGCACTTGAGCCGCTCATCGCCGCGCTGGCCGAGCCAGGCACCCGCATCACCGCTGCCGCCACCGATGCGTTGCGTACGATCACCGGACAGGATTTCCGCGAAGACGCGAAAGCCTGGCGCGCCTGGTGGAAGCAACAGGTGCAATAGCCGCGACGCACTGCCAGACCATTGCCACTGTTGGCGACGGGCTAAACGAGGCGCACACCTCTCGATGTTCATCCCTAACTTCCGCATTGCTAACATACGTTTGACAAAAACCGCTAAATCTGCTATACTGCCGCCAGCTTGGAGCGCGGCCGAGAGTAGGAAAGCGAATCGCCCTGTCGGGCTCGTAGTCAGCCACGCAGCACCGCGGAGTGGCGTCCAACACCCCTAAAAGCGATGAAAAAGATGCCAACCCCCTCTCCTCGGGGAGAGGGGGACAGGTCGAAGACTGTGAGCCTGTCGAACAGGAGTGAGAGGGCGATCACGCGCCCTGACAACCCATAACCCACCCGCCAGTCCGGTACGGACGGCAGAATCTAGCCAGCCGTTTATGCTTTTAACGAATGATTGCCGTTTCACCCACCGCTGCAGTCGCTCCCACACGAGATCACTCCCCTCTCCTGCTAGGCTCATCGTGACCCACAAAGTGCGGT